>NZ_JBVIEE010000007.1:273443-412652 GCF_055572015.1 Streptomyces sp. NPDC030840
GACGTCGGTGCCGTCCATGGCAGGTGACGTCGGTGGCGTCCATGGCAGGTGACGGGGGTGCCGTCCATGGCAGGTGACGGGGGTGCCGTCCATGGCAGGTGACGTCGGTGGCGTCCATGGCGGGTGACGGGTGGCGGGGTGCGGTCCGTGGCGGGTGGCGGGGGTGCCGTCCTCGCCCCGGTCCTCAAACGCCTGAGGGGCTGAGCTCAGGCGCCCAGACCGGAAGCAGGTCCTCGGCCAGTACCCGGTCCCAGGAAGGGTGGGCCTCCCGGGCCGTGGCCGCCGCGCGGTGCCGCACCGCGTCGAGGAGTCCCGGCCGGTCGAGCAGCCCGGACAGCGCATCCGCCCAGCCCCGCACGTCGTCGGGCCGTACGACGACACCGTCCTCACCGGGCGCGGCCAGCCACCGCGTGGTCCGGGCGCCCTCGGGCAGGACGACGGCGAGACCACTGGCCATCGCCTCGGCGACGACGTTGCCGCAGGTCTCGGAGCGGGACGGGAACCCGAAGACGTCGCAGCCGGCGTACACACGCGCGAGCCGCTCCTGCGGCAGCGCCCCCAACAGGGTGACGTCCCCGCCGAGAACCCGTCCCACCGCTCCCGCCTCCGCGCCGGCACCCACCATGACGGCGTGCACGCCCCTCCCCCGGTCCCGCAGCAGCCGCAGACTCTCGGCCAGCAACATCACCCGCTTGGACGCGTCCAGCCGTCCGGCGAAGAGGACGAGCGGACGGTCCGTCGGCAACCCGTACTCGCGGGCGAGCCAGGCCCTGGCCGTCCCGTCGGGGCGGAAGCGGGTGTGGTCGACGCCGCGGCGCAGCAGCGAGACCCTGTCCGCGCCCAGGGCGCGGGAGAGTTCCTCACGCCCGGCCGGCGTGGGGACCAGCACGCGGTCGCAGTCCCGCAACAGCCGGTCGCGCCGCCCCCGCGCCCAGGCCTGCGCCCGGTCCGCCGCCCACTCCCCCGCCCACCGCACCGTCCGGTCGGCGAGGTAGCGGGTGTACACCGACGCCAGCGCGGGGACGTCCGTGTGGACGGAACCGACGACCCTCGGGCGTCCGGCGCCCTTCCGTGCCGCGCGCCGGGCGAGCCGGGCGGCGGTGGTGGCGTACGCGAAGCAGTGCGTCAGGTGCCAGACGTCGTGCCGAGGGAGCAGTGCCGCGAGGCGCGGGTGGTAGGGGGTGAGATCGGAGACGTCCTCCGCGCCGTCGGCCGACGTCAGGGCGGCGGTGCTGAGCACGGGTCGCAGCATGACGAACCGCACCCGTGGCGAGAGGACCTCGACCCGCTCCCGCTCCCCGAGGAAGTAGACGGTCAGGTCCAGCCCAAGGCCTCCGGGGGCTGAGTCGGGGAGCCTGGCGGCGCTCTCCGCGAAGCGCTCCCAGCACTTGACGTGTCCGCCCGCCGTACCGCTCCGCACGAGTTCTACCAGGACCGCGACCGAGGCGGACACCGAGTGCGAGGCCGACTCCGAGACCGAGACCATGATCGCCGAGTACCACTTCCGCCAGGCGTCCAATCGGTGTCCGCCGCCGATGTACGCGCTCCGGGGGCCGGGGAAGCAGTGCGCGAAATGTTGAATGTTGGACGGGAATACCACTACGGTGGGCGCCGTTGAAACCGTCAAAGATTCAACAACCTTGGCCGTGGCTTCCCCGCCGGAACCGCGACCCGTCCCCCAAGGAGCACGTCATGAGCATCTTCGGCCGCAAGAGCAGCACCACCGAGACCGCCACGACCGCCACCGCGCCCGCCGCGGCCGTGAACCCCGACCTCGCCGCCCTGACCGGCGACTACACGATCGACCCCTCCCACTCGACGATCGGCTTCGTGGCCCGCCACGCCATGGTCACCAACGTCAAGGGCGGCTTCCTCGACTTCTCGGGGTCGCTGCACCTGGACGGCGCGGACCCGGCCCGGTCCACCGCTTCGATCGACGTGAAGATGGACAGCATCGACACCGGTTCCGCCGACCGCGACGGTCACCTCAAGAGCGCGGACTTCTTCAGGACCGAGGAGTTCCCGACGATGACGTTCCGCTCCACCGAGGCGCAGGCCCTCGGCGGGGACGACTACCGCATCACGGGTGACCTCACCATCCTCGGCACGACCAAGCCCCTGACGATCGACCTGGAGTTCAACGGCTCCGCCAAGGACCCCTTCGGCAACGAGCGCGTCGGCTTCGAGGGCAAGGCCGAGATCCTCCGTTCCGAGTGGGGCCTCACCTGGAACGCGGCCCTGGAGACCGGCGGCGTCCTCGTCTCCGACAAGATCAAGCTGGTCTTCGACATCTCCGCGATCAGGAACGCCGGCTGACCGGGGCGGCGAGCCCTCACGCCCTTCCCCCGCTGCCGTGACCAGGGCCCGGCTGATCACCCAGGCGAAGCTCATCGCGGGCGGCGGTGTCACGGCGGCGACCGCGAAGCCGTTCGCCGAGGCGGAGCACCTGCTGACGACCGGCCGGTACGGGGCGGCGCCGGCGGAGGCGTACCGGGCGGCGTGACGGTACACGGGTGGGCCCGGGCGCGGCTGGTCCGCGTTCGAGCCCACCGGCCTGTGGACAGCGGCTTCATGAACAGCGCGTTCACGGTCGGCGTGTCCATGGCCAGCGCGTTCATGGCCAGCGCGTTCATGGCCAGCGCGTTCATGGCCAGCGCGTTCATGGCCAGCGCGTTCATGGCCAGCGCGTTCATGGCCAGCCCGTTTTTCATGGCCAGCGCGTTCATGGTCAATGTGTCCATGGCCAGCCGGTTTTCAGGCCTCGACCATCCGTTTCGTCCGCTTTCGCCCCTCGCGAGGTAGCTTCGAATGTATGAACGCTGCACTCGTTCGCGGTCTTCTGTGTCTGCTGGTCGCCCCGCTCGTCGCGGCGCTGGCGGTGCTCTCGGTCGGTGCGCCCGGCGCGCACGCGGCCACCGACCTGTCCACGGTCGCCGACTCCCTGCGCGAGGGTCCCGTCTACGTCGATCCGGAGGCCACCGACCAGCTCTCCGGGTCGGACGCCGAGGCGCTGGCCGACAAGATCAGGGACGCGGACAAGCCGATCTTCGTGGCGGTCCTGCCGGAGGACCAGCCGACCCGGAACCTCTTCGCCAACCTCCGTACGGAGACGGGGATCACCGGGCTGTACGGCGTCCGCGTCGGTGACCGCTTCGACGCCCGCGCCGACAGCAGCGTGCTGAGCCGGGACGCGGTGGGCAACCTCGTCACCGCGGCCCGGGACGCGGGTGACGCCAAGGCCCAGCTCAACGACTTCGTCGACGACGCGGTGCGCAGTGACATCGGCGGTTCGGCGCCGTCCGCCTGGAGCGGGGACGGCGGCGACGCGGGCGTGGACGCGGGCGCCCTGGCCGCTGTGGGCGCGGTGCTCGCGGCGGGCGGCGCGAGCGCGTACGCCCTGGTCCGCCGGAACCGCCGCCGGAAGGAGGAGGAACGGCGCGAGGCCCTGGAGAAGCTGCGTGTCGTGGTCGACGAGGACATCACCGCCTTCGGCGAGGAACTCGACCGCCTCGACTTCCACCCCGCGGAGCCCGGCGCGGACGACGCCATGCGCGCGGACTACGAGCGGGCGCTGGACGCCTACGAGCGGGCGAAGTCGTTGATGGCCGCGGCCCGGCGCCCCGAGGAGGTGCGCGGGGTCACCGAGGCCCTGGAGGACGGCCGGTTCTCGCTCGCCCTGCTGGCCGCGCGCCGTGAGGGCCGTCCGCTGCCCGACCGCCGCCCGCCGTGCTTCTTCGACCCGCGGCACGGCCCGTCGGTGGCCGACGCGGCGTGGAGCCCCGACGGCGGCACTCCCCGGGAGGTCCCGGTCTGCGCGGCCGACCAGGCACGGCTGGCCGACGGCCTCGACCCGATGGCCCGTGAGGTGGACACGGTGTCCGGCCGCCGCCCGTACTGGGAGGCCGGACCGGCCTACGGGCCCTGGGCGGGCGGCTACTTCGGCGGCGGCATCCTGCCCGGCCTGCTGATCGGCACCCTGCTCGGCCACATGATGGCCACCCCGGCGTACGCCGCGATGTACGGCGCCGGCTACGGCGACTTCAGCGGCGGCGGCTACGACGGCGGCGACGTCTCGGGCGCGGACTTCAGCACCGACGACTTCTCCGGCGGCTTCGGCGGCGGGGACTTCGGCGGGGGTGGCGACTTCGGAGGCGGCGGAGACTTCGGCGGAGGTTTCTGACCGCTGGACGGGCTCCCCGGGACGGCGTGGCCGGCCCCGGGGAGCCCGTCTGTCAGCCGGTGGTCACTCCGCGGGCTCCACCCCGGCCCGCAGCAGGCCGTACGTGTAGGCGTCCTCCAGGGCCTGCCACGACGCGGCGATCACGTTGTCGGCGACACCCACCGTGGACCACTCCTCCGCCCCGTCGGACGTGGAGATCAGCACGCGGGTCGTGGAGTTCGTACCGTGCTTGCCCTCCAGGATGCGGACCTTGTAGTCGACGAGCTCGAACTTCGCGAGCTGCGGGTAGATCTTCTCCAGGGCGACGCGGAGGGCGCGGTCGAGGGCGTTCACCGGGCCGTTGCCCTCGGCGGTGGCGACGATGCGCTCGCTCTTGGCCCACAGCTTGACGGTGGCCTCGTTGGCGTGGCTGCCGTCGGGGCGGTCCTCGGCGATGGCGCGCCAGGACTCGGTGCGGAAGTAGCGCAGGGGCCTGCCCGCCACCTCCTCGCGGAGCAGCAGTTCGAAGGACGCGTCGGCCGCCTCGTACGTGTAGCCCTTGAGCTCGCGCTCCTTGACCCGCTCCACGACGCGGCCGACGAGCTCGCGGTCGCCGCCCAGGTCGACGCCGAGTTCCTTGCCCTTGAGCTCGACGGAGGCGCGCCCCGCCATGTCGGAGACCAGCATGCGCATGGTGTTGCCGACCTGCTCGGGGTCGATGTGCTGGTACAGGTCCGGGTCGACCTTGATGGCGGAGGCGTGGAGGCCGGCCTTGTGCGCGAAGGCCGAGACGCCGACGTACGGCTGGTGCGTGGAGGGTGTGAGGTTCACGACCTCGGCGATCGCGTGCGAGATCCGCGTCATCTCGCGCAGCCTGCCCTCGGGGAGGACCTTCTTGCCGTACTTCAGCTCCAGGGCCGCGACGACCGGGAAGAGGTTGGAGTTGCCGACGCGCTCGCCATAGCCGTTCGCGGTGCACTGCACGTGGGTCGCGCCCGCGTCCACCGCGGCCAGCGTGTTGGCGACCGCGCAGCCCGTGTCGTCCTGGGCGTGGATACCGAGGCGGGCGCCGGTGTCGGCGAGGACGGTGGCGACGACGGCCTGGACCTGGGCGGGGAGCATGCCGCCGTTGGTGTCGCACAGGACGACCACGTCGGCGCCGGCCTCGGATGCCGCGCGGACGACCGCCTTCGCGTACTCGGGGTTCGCGCGGTAGCCGTCGAAGAAGTGCTCGCAGTCGACGAAGACGCGGCGGCCCTGTTCCCGCAGGAAGGACACCGTGTCGCGGACCATCTCCAGGTTCTCGTCCAGCGTCGTGCGCAGGGCCAGTTCCACGTGCCGGTCGTGGGACTTGGCGACCAGGGTGATGACGGGGGCGCCGGAGTCGAGCAGCGCCTTGACCTGCGGGTCCTCGCTCGCCTTGCCGCCCGCGCGGCGGGTCGCGCCGAAGGCGACCAGCTGGGCGTGCCGGAAGTCGATCTCCTGCTGGGCGCGGGCGAAGAACTCGGTGTCGCGCGGGTTGGCGCCGGGCCAGCCCCCCTCGATGAAGCCCACGCCGAAGTCGTCCAGGTGCCGTGCGATGGCCAGCTTGTCCGCGACGGTGAGGTTGATGCCCTCACGCTGCGCGCCGTCGCGCAGCGTGGTGTCGAAGACGTGGAAGGAATCGTCGAGGTCGCTGGTCTTGGTCATCGCTTTGGGCTCCTGTACTGGATCTCGGTCTACCGGAATGACCGGCTCCACCATCCCCCGTGCTCCCTCGCGCTCTCCTCCTGGCCGCTGGTGGGGCCAGGAAAACGAAAGACCTCTCGCGGGTGCGAGAGGTCTGCGCGCGGGTCGAGGACGACGGTGTCCGCCCGTACCTGGTCGTACGTGGCGGTCACTGCGGACCGGCGCGCCTGCTGCCAATAATCATGGCGAACGAGAGCACGGAGGCAGTGTGGCACAAGCTGCCCCCGCGCTCACCTTCCGTCTCAGTATGCGAGCACCGGGCTGTCATCGCAGGTGTCAGGGCCGCCTCGGACCAGGATCCGGGCGGCCCTGACGGTCGCCGGCGAGGGCTGGCGGTCACCCGAGAGGGCCCGCGGTCACCCGTGAGGGTCAGCCGAGCCTGTGCATCCAGCCGTGGGTGTCCTCCGCCGTGCCGCGCTGGATGTCGAGCAGCGCCTCACGGAGCCGGAGGGTGACCTCGCCGGGCTCGCCGCCCGACTGCTGCCACTCGGCGCCCGTGCGCTTGACGGTGCCGACGGGGGTGATGACCGCGGCGGTGCCGCAGGCGAAGACCTCCGTGAGCGTGCCGTTCTCGGCGTCACGCTGCCACTGGTCGATGGACACGCGGCCCTCCTCGGCGGTGTACCCGAGGTCGCGGGCGACGGTGAGAAGCGAGTCACGGGTGACGCCCTCAAGGATCGAGCCCGTGAGCGTGGGCGTGACGATCCGGTCCCCGTACACGAAGTACAGGTTCATGCCGCCGAGCTCCTCGATCCACTTGTGCTCGACCGCGTCGAGGTAGCAGACCTGGTCGCAGCCCTTGGCGGCGGCCTCGGCCTGGGCGAGCAGGGAGGCCGCGTAGTTGCCGCCGGTCTTGGCGTCACCCATGCCGCCAGGGACGGCGCGGACGCGGTCCTCGGAGAGCCAGATGGAGACCGGCTTGACGCCGCCCGGGAAGTACGCGCCCGCCGGGGAGGCGATCACGAGGAAGAGGTACTCGCCCGCCGGCTTCACGCCCAGGCCGACCTCGGTGGCGATCATGAACGGGCGCAGGTACAGCGACTCCTCGCCGCCGTGCGCGGGCACCCACGCCTTGTCCTGCTGGACCAGCACGTCACAGGCCTCGATGAACGTCTCCTCCGGCAGCTCGGGCATCCCGAGGCGGTGGGAGGAGCGCTGGAAGCGACGGGCGTTCATCTCGGGGCGGAAGGTGGCGACGGAGCCGTCGGGCTGCCGGTAGGCCTTGAGACCCTCGAAGATCTCCTGGGCGTAGTGCAGGACCATCGTGGCGGGGTCGAGGGAGATCGGCGCGTAGGGGACGAGCTGGCCGTCGTGCCAGCCGCGGCCCTCGGTCCACTTGATCGTCACCATGTGGTCGGTGAAGTGGCGGCCGAACCCCGGGTTGGCCAGAATCGCCTCGCGCTCCGCGTCGGAGAGTGGGTTGGCCGAGGGCTTGAGCTCGATCGTGGGCGTCGTCATGTGTCGTTGTCCTTCACCGGTATGTGTGTGACGGGCCGCGCTCCTCGGTACGGCTCTGGAGGACCAGTCCTAGGACGTCCGAGCATCCCCTGAGGCAGCTCCGCGTTCGATTATCGCAAGCGGGCGGCCATGCAGGAATGGCGTGAAGGCGACCCTTGGGCATGCCCAGGGAGATTGATGGTGACACCCGGCGAGGGCACGGGAAAGCCGCCGGGTGCGTGGGGTGCGACCCGGCGGCTTACTCAGAAGGTGAGTGAGTAGGGCGGCGGGGTCAGCCGGCTACTCGTACGGCGAGCGCGTCGCCGATCTCTTCGGTGGAGCGGGCGGGCTTCCCGACGCGCTCCGCGAGGTCGGCGGAGACGGCCTCCTCGATGCGGGCGGCCTCGGCCTCGTAGCCGAGGTGACGCAGCAGGAGGGCGACGGACAGGACGGTGGCCGACGGGTCGGCCTTGCCCTGGCCGGCGATGTCCGGGGCCGAGCCGTGGACGGGCTCGAACATGGACGGGAACTCACCGCTCGGGTTGATGTTGCCGGAGGCGGCCACGCCGATGCCGCCGGAGACGGCCGCGGCGAGGTCGGTGATGATGTCGCCGAAGAGGTTGTCGGTGACGATCACGTCGAAGCGCTCGGGCTGGGTGACGAGGTAGATCGTCGCCGCGTCGACGTGCATGTACTCGGTGGTGACCTCGGGGTACTCCGCGGCCACCTTGTTGAAGATGTTCGTCCACAGGTGCCCCGCGAAGGTCAGCACGTTGTTCTTGTGGATCAGCGCGAGCTTCTTGCGCGGGCGGGCCTGGGCGCGGGCGAAGGCGTCGCGGACGACGCGCTCGACACCGAAGGCCGTGTTGACGGAGACCTCGGTGGCGACCTCGTGCTCGGTGCCCTTGCGGATGGTGCCGCCGTTGCCGGTGTACGGGCCCTCGGTGCCCTCGCGGACCACGACGAAGTCGATCCGCGGCTCACCGGCGAGCGGGGTGGCCACACCCGGCAGGAGCTTGGAAGGCCGCAGGTTGACGTGGTGGTCGAAGGCGAAGCGGAGCTTGAGCAGGAAGCCGCGCTCCAGCACGCCGGACGGCACCGACGGGTCGCCGATGGCGCCGAGCAGGATCGCGTCGTGCTGCTTCAGGGCGTCGAGGTCGGCGTCGGTGAGGGTCTCACCGGTGGCGTGGTAGCGCTTGGCGCCGAAGTCGTACTCCTTGGTCTCCAGCTTCACATCCTGCGGGAGGACGGCGGAGAGGACCTTCAGACCCTGGGCCACGACTTCCTGGCCGATGCCGTCACCGGGGATCACTGCGAGATTGAGGCTGCGAGACATGACGGCACCGTACTCCTTGTCCCATGGGATGACACGCGGTGTCCGGGATGTGGACCTCATCGTGTCGGTGCGGCACCAAGCCGTTGACCGGCGTTCACCCCCGCGTTTGCCCGGAGTTGGGCATCGCTGGGAAGTTGCACGACATGGAGACACCGGACTTCGGCATTCCTCATCAGCTCGCGCGCCGGATGAGCATGGCGGAACAGCACGAGTACCTGCGCACGAGACTGTCCCGGCGCCGCACGCTGGTGACCGCGGGCGCGGTGGCCGGCGGGCTGCTGACCGGCTGCTCGGGGCCGGACACGACGACGGCGGGCCGCTCGTCCGCGTCGGCCACGGCGACGGAGCGGGTGGACGGTTCCGTCGTCGCGCCCTTCGGCCGTCATCTCGCCTTCGGCGCCGACCCGAAGACGCAGATGCGCGTCTCCTGGCAGGTGCCGCTCGCGGTGCGCAAGCCGTACATCCGCGTGGGGGCCCGCCCCGACGACCTGAGCCGGAAGATCGAGGCCGAGGTCCGCGACCTGGCCACTCCGGCACTGGGGGGCCGTCCGGCGTACGAGCAGTACTACGTGCACGCGGCCCTGGACGGTCTGCGGCCCGGGACGACGTACTACTACGGCGTCGGCCACGACGGCTTCGACCCGGCCTCGCCACGCAACAGGGCGACGATCACCTCCTTCCGCACGGCGCCCGCGAGCCCGGAGAAGTTCGTCTTCACCGCCTTCGGCGACCAGGGCGTCAGCGCGGAGGCGATCGCCAACGACAAGGTGCTGCTGCGCCAGGAACCCGCCTTCCATCTGCACGCGGGCGACATCTGCTACGCGGACAACACCGGCCACGGCGAGAAGTCGGACCTGTTCAACCCGTCGACGTGGGACTCGTTCCTCAAGCAGACCGAGCCGGTGGCGAAGTCGGTGCCGTGGATGGTGGCGGTCGGCAACCACGACATGGAGGCGTGGTACTCGCCGGACGGGTACGGCGGGCAGCTGGCCCGGTTCTCCCTCCCGGACAACGGCTTCGACCCCCGGAAGGCGCCGGGCGTGTACGCGTTCACGTACGGCAACGTCGGTGTGGTGTCCCTGGACGCGAACGACGTCTCGTACGAGATTCCGGCCAACTTCGGCTACACCGACGGAAAGCAGACCAGGTGGCTTGACCGGACGCTGAAGGACCTGCGGGCGTCGGACGCGGTCGACTTCATCGTCGTCTTCTTCCACCACTGCGCGTACTCCACGTCGAAGCACGCCTCCGACGGCGGTCTGCGCGCCGAGTGGCTGCCGCTGTTCGCCCAGCACCAGGTCGATCTGGTGATCAACGGCCACAACCACGTGTACGAGCGGACGGACGCCATCAAGAACGGCGAGGTCGGCAAGCCCGTGCCGATCGGCGCGTCGACGGATCCGGCACGGGACGGGATCGTGTACGTCACGGCGGGCGGCGGCGGCAAGACCCTCTACGGCTTTCCGGAGGGCGTGAAGGACAGCTACGAGGGGCACGTCAGCGACCGCGAGTCCATCGAGTCGTTCCTCTGGACGAAGTCGCGGAAGGAGAAGAGCGAGACCGTGGAGTGGTCGCGGGTCAGGTACACCGGGTTCTCCTTCCTCTCGGTGGAGGTGGAGACCGGTACGGGCGGCGGGGCCGCCCGGCTGAAGGTGTCGGCGCTCTCGGAGAAGGGTGAGCGCGTCGACCACTTCGAGGTGCGGCGCGGCAAGTGAGCCGGAGCACGTCCGATGACCCCGGGCCCACGGCCGCGCCGCACCCCGCGCGGGTGCGGCTCCCGGCTGAGGGGGTGCGCGACTGGTGGTGCGGCTCGGATCAGTGTCCGGTCGCTCCGCCGTTGTCCCTGCGGTCGAGGGCGCGCTGGAGCGCGGCGGCGGCGTTCTTGCGGTCGGACTCACTCGTGCGGGTCATGCGGCGGACTCGGCGGCGGGCGGTCGTCTCGGCCATGGGGATCCACTCCTTCGAGGACATGCGGGAGTAAGGAAAGAGGGGTAACGAGACAGACGCCGGAAGGGGCGGGGAGCGGGGCCGCAGGGGTTGCCTGCCTTCGGGCTCCGGCTCACGACCGCCATTCGCTTGGTCGAGCGAGACGTTCGGCTTCTACAAAAGTAAGGGACGGCGGACCGCCTGTCTCCACAATTACTTGGCCTTCCTACTATCTGAGACAGTGCAGTGGGTCACACCCTGTAGTTATCCGATGTATATGGCTGCCTGACTCCTTGACAGCCTCAGGCGACGCATCCACCCTCACAGTCATCGGATGACTGCGACAGGGAGAGCCGCATGCCCGCCATCCCGGCCCTGTTAAGGCCGCGCACCCTCGTGTTGACCCTCTGTTCCGCACTTCTCGCCTCGGCGGTGGCCGCGCCGCCCGCCCTCGCCGGCCCCACGCCGACGGCACGGTCCTGGGAGGTGTCGGGACCGCCCGGCTCCCCCACGGCCGTCGTGGCGCTCGACCCGGCCGACGGCGTGCCCACCCTGGCCGTCAGACGCTCGGGCCGCACGGTCCTGGAGCCCTCCCCCGTCGGCCTGGTCACCGAGCGGGCCGACTTCACCAAGGATCTGACCTTCACCGGCCGCAGCGACCGCACGGTGGCCGGCAGCTACACCAGCACGTCCGGCAAGTCCGAGCGGCGCACGGTCCGCATGAACGAGTCCCGCTTCCGGTTCCGCACCGCCGACGGCGCCCGCCTCGACCTGGTGACCCGGGTGGCCCGCGACGGCGTCGCCTACCGCTACGTGCTCCCCCGCGACGAGGGCGACGTCCTGCGCGAGGCGTCCTCGTTCACACTGCCCGCCGGCACGGACGCGGTCATCAGCAAGTACCGCCACGACAATGAGCTGCTCTTCTCCCGGTACGCCTCGGCGACCCAGCCGCCGACGGGCCAGTACTCGATGCAGGCCCTCTTCAACACCCCCGGCGGACATGCCCTGATCGCCGAGTCGGACCTGGGCGGCTCGTACTCCGGAGCCCGTCTGACGCACGAGGAGGGCTCCTCCACGTACAAGGTCGGCCTCTGGAACGACGAACCGGTCCAGGTGCCCGACGGCTCCTCGCTCACCACCCCCTGGCGGGCGGTCGTCACCGGCGACCTGACGACCGTCACCGAGTCGAACTTCATCGACGACCTGGCCCCGCCCTCCCGCGTCCGCGACACCTCCTGGATCAAGCCCGGTCCGGCGCTGTGGACCTGGCTCGCGGGCGGCAGGGAGGCCGGGCAGAGCCTTGAGGCACAGAAGAAGTACGTCGACTACGCGGCCGAGCGCGGCTGGCCGTACGAGGTCGTGGACGCAGGCTGGTACTTCAAGCCCGGCGAGTGGGAGGTCATCGACCCCAACTGGCAGACGGACAACTGGATGCCCGAGCTGGTGCGGTACGGGGCGGCCAAGGGCGTCAAGATCCAGGTGTGGCTGCACTACACACTGCTCACGGACCCCGCCGAGCGTGAGAAGTGGCTGTCCACGCTGGAGCGCTGGGGCGTGACGGGCGTCAAGATCGACTTCATGGACTCGGAGTCCCAGGAGCGCATGCGCTGGTACGACGACGTCCTGGAGGCGACCGCCCGCCACCACCTGATGGTCAACTTCCACGGCTCGACCATCCCGAAGGGCATGCAGCGCACCTGGCCGCACGTGATGACCTTCGAGGGCGTCGGCGGCGAGGAGAAGCGCACCAACACCGCCGAGCACCTCGCGGCGCTGCCCTTCACCCGCAACGTCCTGGGCTCGATGGACTTCACCCCGGGCGCCTTCCACCGCCCGTACCGGCCCAACGTGAACTCGGACGCGAGTGAGCTGGGCCTGAGCGTGCTGTACGAGTCCGGCATCCAGAACCTCGCCGGTACGCCCGAGTCGTACGACGCCCGGCCGGAGGCCCGCCGCTACCTGGAGCAGCTGCCCGCGCGCTGGGAGAGGACCCGGCTGCTGACCGGCGACCCGGGCCGCTCGGCGGTGCTCGCCCGGCAGGCGCCCGACGGACGGTGGTTCATCGGCGGAACGTTCGCGGGCGCGGCGCGGACCGTGGACGTTCCGCTGCGGCTGGGCTCGGGCCGCTGGCTGGTGGAGACGGTCACGGACGGTCCGTCGGGGCTGGTCCGCACCCCGAAGGTGGTCCGGGGCGGTGACACCCTCTCCGTGCCGGTGGTCGCGGACGGCGGCTTCGCGGCGCAGGCGTGCCGGTGGTGGAAGGGCCGCACGACCTGCGACAGCTGAGCCCCGCCGGTGACGCGTGGGCGGTCGCGACGGTCCTCACGGCACCGTCGCGACCGCCCCAGCCCGCCGGCGGTGGGTGTACTCAGCCACGCTGGTCCCGGCCGACGGCCGTGGCCGGGCCGCCGAGCGGCCTGGCCACGTGGTCGGCGCGGTATCGTCCCCGTCGTCCCGCTCTCCGGCCAGGTCCTGGTCGAGAGTCTGCCGGGACATCAGCCCATGTGCGGGTACGTGTAGTCGGTCGGCGGGACCAGCGTCTCCTTGATGGCGCGGGTGAGCGTCCAGCGCATCAGGTTCTGCGGGGCGCCCGCCTTGTCGTTCGTCCCCGAGGCGCGGCCGCCGCCGAAGGGCTGCTGGCCGACGACGGCACCCGTCGACTTGTCGTTGATGTAGAAGTTGCCGGCCGCGTAGCGGAGCTTCTCGGCCGTGTACGCGGCGGCCGCGCGGTCGCCCGCGATGACCGAGCCGGTGAGCGCGTAGTCGGCCACCGACTCCATCTGGGTCAGCATCTCCTCGTACTTCTCGTCCTCGTAGACGTGCACGGCGAGGAACGGGCCGAAGTACTCGGTCGTGAAGACCTCGTTCTCCGGGTCGGAGCACTCCACGACGGTCGGGCGGACGAACCAGCCCACCGAGTCGTCGTACGTGCCGCCCGCGACGATCGTGCAGGCGGGGTCCTCCTTGGCGCGGTCGATCGCCGCCTTGTTCTTGGCGAAGGCGCGCTCGTCGATGACAGCGCCGATGAAGTTCGACAGGTCGGTGACGTCGCCCATGGCGATGCCGTCGACCTCGGCGGCGAACTCCTCCTTGAAGCCGGAGTTCCAGATCGACGCCGGGACGTAGGCCCGGGAGGTCGCGCTGCACTTCTGGCCCTGGTACTCGAAGGCGCCGCGGGTCAGGGCGGTCTTCAGCACCGCGGGGTCGGCGCTCGGGTGGGCGACCACGAAGTCCTTGCCGCCGGTCTCGCCGACGATGCGCGGGTAGGAGCGGTACTTCTCGATGTTGTTGCCGACGGTCTTCCACAGGTACTGGAAGGTCTTCGTCGAACCGGTGAAGTGGATGCCCGCGAGGTCGCGGTGCTCCAGCGCGACGTTGGACACCTCGATGCCGTCGCCGGTGAGGAGGTTGATCACGCCCTTGGGCAGACCGGCCTCCTCCAGCAGCCGCATGAGCAGCACCGCGGCGTGGGTCTGCGTCGGGGACGGCTTCCAGACCACCACGTTGCCCATGAGGGCGGGCGCGGTCGGCAGGTTGCCCGCGATCGCCGTGAAGTTGAACGGCGTGATCGCGTAGACGAAGCCCTCAAGGGGGCGGTGGTCGAGACGGTTCCAGACGCCCGGGGCGTTGGCGACCGGCTGCTCGGCGAGCAGGTCGCGGGCGTACTTCACGTTGAAGCGCCAGAAGTCGATCAGTTCGCAGGGGGTGTCGATCTCGGCCTGCTGGGCGGTCTTGGACTGGCCGAGCATGGTGGAGGCGGCCAGCGTCTCGCGCCAGGGGCCGGACAGCAGCTCGGCGGCGCGCAGGATGATCGCGGCGCGGTCGTCGAAGGACATCGCGCGCCAGCCGGGCGCGGCGGCGAGGGCGGCGTCGATCGCGTCCTGCGCGTCCTGCCCCGTGGCGTTGCGGTAGGTGCCGAGGACGGCCTTGTGGTTGTGCGGCTGGACGACGTCGAAGCGCTCGCCGCCGCCGAGCCGCTTCTCGCCGCCGATGGTGCAGGGCAGGTCGATGGGGTTCTCGGCCAGCTCCTTGAGCTTGGCCTCCAGCCGGGCACGCTCGGGCGAGCCGGGGGCGTAGCCGTGCACCGGCTCGTTGACGGGGGTGGGGACCTGGGTCACAGCGTCCATGTGTTCCGTGGCTCCTTGTCTTGAGCGGTGTTGCGAGCGGGGGTGCGGGGCCTCAGCCCTTGGTGATCATGCTGCGCGCGAAGAACCGCAGGTTGGCCGGCTTCTCCGCGAGCCGTCGCATGAAGTACCCGTACCAGTCGGTGCCGTAGGCGGTGTAGACGCGCATCCGGTGGCCCTGGGAGGCCAGGCGGAGGTGCTCGTCACTCCTGATGCCGTACAGCATCTGGAACTCGTACTCGTCCGGTTTGCGCCGGGCCCGGTGGGCCAGCTCCTGCGCGATGGAGATGAGGCGCGGGTCGTGGGACCCGACCATGGGGTACCCCGAGCCCTCCATCAGGATCTTCAGGACGCGCACGTACGCCCGGTCGATCTCGTGCTTGCGCTGGTACGCGACCTCGGCGGGCTCCTTGTACGCGCCCTTCACCAGGCGTACGCGGCTGCCGTTCGCGGCGAGGCGGCGGGCGTCCTCCTCCGTGCGGAACAGGTACGACTGGATCACGCACCCGGTCTGCGGGAAGTCCTTCCGCAGCTCCTCGTGGATCGCGAACATCGAGTCGAGGGTGGTGTGGTCCTCCGCGTCCAGCGTGACCGTGGTCCCGATGGCCGCGGCGGCCTCGACGACGGGGCGGACACCCGCGAGGGCGAGCTCGTGCCCGCCCGGCAGCGCCTGCCCGAACAGGGACAGCTTGACCGACATCTCGGCCCGTGCCCCGAGTTCCAGGCCCCCGAGCCGGTCGACCAGCTCCAGGTACGCGTCCCGGGCGACCGACGCCTGCTCGGGCGTGGTGATGTCCTCGCCGACCACGTCGAGGGTCACGTCCAGGCCCCTGCCGGTGAGGTCCTTGATGACGGGCACGACGTCGTCCACCGTCTCACCGGGGATGAAGCGGTCGACGACGGACTTCGTCACGGGTGCCGCCGAGATCATCCGGCGCATCCGGTCGCTGCGCGACGCGGCGAGAATCACGGGACCCAGCACGGGGCACCTCCACAAGGGAACCAGCGGAAGGCCGCCACCCGACCAGTCGGGTACGGCACGGAGAACCACCGTGAAACCTAAGGATCCCTCCGATCGTCGGCCATCGACAGCTGTCACGCGTCCGTGCCCTGGATCTCAGACAGATGTATGAAGACTTTGGGAAACGCGGGAGAATGCCCGGGTGACGGACGTTTTCAAGGCCGGAGGACCAGGCGGCCGGGACGACTACCAGGAGCTGGTCGACGAGATCTCGGGCCTGCTGGGCGCGCCTGCCACGCTGGAGAACCGCGACTTCGAGCTGATCGCCTTCGGGGCGTACGACAGTGAGGGCGACCTCGACGAGTCGGCGCTCGACCCCGTGCGCACCCGCTCGATCCTCACGCGCCGCTCGACCGCGGCCGTACGGGAGTGGTTCGAGGGCTTCGGCATCACCCGGGCGTCCGGCCCGGTACGGATTCCGCCCACTCCCGAGGCGGGCGTGTACCGCGGGCGCATCTGCCTGCCCGTCCGCCACCGGGGTGTCGTCCTCGGGTACGTCTGGCTGCTGGACGGCGAGCCGGGGCCCACCGGCGCCCAGCTGTCCGCCGCCATGGAGGTGACCTCCCGGATCGGCGCCCTGCTGGTGGACGAGGCCCAGGCGGGCGCGGACCTGACGCGTGAGCTGCGCGCGGCCCTCACGGCCGAGCCCGGCTGGCAGCAGGAGATGGCGGTGGGAGAGCTCCGCACGGGTCTGGGGCCGCGTGCGGACGGCCTCCACACGGTGGTCTGTGTGGCCCCCTGGCCGTCCGCCGACCCGTCGGACGCGCCGTCCGCGCGGGCGGTACCGGGGACGACGGCCCTGTGCACCGTGCCGTGGGGGTCCGCCGCCCAGAGCCTGGCGCTGCTGGTGCGGCTGCGCTCGGCGGACGTGACGCAGCCGGCGCGGGCGGCGGCGGCCCGGCTGCTGGAGCGGGCCGGGGCGGACGCGGCGGCCGGGGTCGCGAGCGCCCGCCCCGGGCTGGCCGACCTGGGCACCGCGTGGCAGGAGGCGTCCGCGTCGGCCCGCGCCGCGCTGGCGGAATCCCGCCTCGGCCCGGTGGCCGAGTGGAGCGCGATCGGCCCGTTCCGCCTGCTGACCTCCCTGCCCCCTCAGGCGGCGCGGGACCCGTCGGTCCGCAGGCTGCTGACGGCCGCCCATCACGAACTGGCCCGCACCGCCGAGGTGTTCCTCGACTGCGCGGGCCAGGCGGGCCGCACGGCGGCCGAGCTGGGCATCCACCGGCAGACGCTGTACTACCGCCTCTCGCGGGTGGAGCAGCTCACGGGCCTGGACCTGGACGACGGCGAGGACCGCCTCCTGCTCCACATGGCCCTGAAGGCACACCGCCTCTGAGGTCAGCTGCCGAGCACCGAGCCGAAGGACTTGTTGCGGTAGGTGAGGCCGAACGCCTTCTCGCTGAACGACACGGCGCCGGACGTCGTGAGCCCCGAACCGCTGCCGCGCAGGATCCAGTCGGCACCGTCGTGGTAGTGGACGTCGTCGTCGAAGACGTCCTCGCCGGCAGCGGCGGCGGTGAGCTCCGCACGGCCGTCGCTGTTCAGGTCCTGGAGCCGGACGGCGGATCCCAGCTGGTCCATGAACTCGGCGGTGCCGGGCACCCCGGCGGTGTTCTGCGTGAAGGACCGGGCACCACTGCCGGACAGGCCTGATGCCGAGCCCTTCAGCAGCCACAGCGCTCCGGCGTTCTCGAGGGAGCCGACGTCCTCGCCGGGCGCGCCCACCGCCGCGTCCGCGTAGCCGTCGCCGTTGACGTCACCGATCGAGACCTGGCTGCCGAAGCCGTCACCCTGCTCGTTCACGCCCGGCACGCCCGCGGTGCCCTGGTCGATCGACTGGCTGCGCGTACTGCCCGGGATTCCCCCGGGGCCGCCGTAGTGGACGGCGACGGTGCCCGCTCCCGAGCTTCCCGGACCGTGGGTGACCAGGTCGTCGTACCCGTCCTTGTCGAGGTCGCCCGCCGCCCGGACGCTCGCGGCGTCGAGGGGCACGCTCGCGGGATTCTGGGTGAACGTCATACCGCCGGCGCCGCCCGCGTAGTAGCCGAGCCACAGGCTCGACGACTCGTCGTCCTCGATGTCACTGTCCCCGCAGACGACCAGGTCGTCGGCGCCGTCGTGGTCGAAGTCGCCCGCCACGATCGCCCCGGTACCCCGGTAGACCTGGTCGGAGCCGGTGGACAGATCGGTACGGGCGGGAGCCGCGGACCGGGTGAACCCGTCGGCGAACACCGAGAGTCCGGCGTAGCCCGTCACGGCGAGCTGGTCGTGGCCGTCGCCGTCGAAGTCGCCGATCGCGACGTTGGAGCCGAAGAGGTAGGCGGAGCTGGAGTTCTCCGTTCCGTACACGGTCAGCGCACCGTTGGTCAGCCCTCTGGAGCCGCCCCACAGGATCTGGACGATGCCGATGTCGGGAGCGCTCGAGCGTTCCATCGTCACGCCGACGGCCAGGTCCGTGTAGCCGTCGCCGTCGAGGTCGCCCGTGGCGTAGGAGTCGCCGAAGTGGTCGTACGCCTCCGCGGTGCCGGGTACGCCCGCGGTGTTCTGGCTGATCAGGGCCGAGCGGCTGGTCGAGACGCCGGACGCCGAGCCGTACAGGACGGTCAACTGGCCCGCCTGCGACTGCCCGTTGACCTTGGCTTTCGGGGTGGCGGCCACCAGGTCGGTGTAACCGTCGCCGTTGAAGTCGTCGGCGGTGGCGCCCGCGGCCGAGGCCGGCACGGCGAGGGGCAGGGTCAGGCCGCCGGCCGCCAGCGCGGCCACGGCGGTGGCCGCCAGAAGTCTTCTGCGCACGTCGATCACTTCATCTCGTGTGGTGTCTGTATTCACGCAAGTGACGCGTGGGGCAGTCGGACGGTTGCCCTGGCCGGAAGGTCGGATTCCGTGATTGTTGAAAACGATTGTCATCATGCTACGGTCAGCTCATCGTCCTTGACCGCCCCTTTACCCGGAGGGTTCCGTGCGCCTGCCCACCCGACTCCTGCCCGTCACGGCCCTCACCGCGGCCTCCGCCCTGCTCACCGGATGCTTCACCGGCGCGGAGCCGGCCACGGACGGCACCGGAGGACAGCGCATACGCCTGGCCATGATGCTGCCGCCGCGCTCGGGCCTGTCCCCGCTGTCCGACGACGCGTTCAAGCTGTCGCGCTGGTCGACGGCCGAGACGCTGGTGAAGCTGGACGCGGAGGGTGACGCAAGACCCGCACTGGCCACCGGGTGGCAGCAGAACGGGCGGACCTGGACGTTCGAGATACGGGACGGCGTGACGTTCCACGACGGCACCGAGCTCACCGCCGAAGCCGTCGCCCGCTCCCTCACCAGGGCGGCCACCGCCTCCCCCAAGCCCCGCATCCTCGACGGGGTCGACCTCACCGCGAAGGCCCAGGACGGCAAGGTCACCGTCACCACGGGCACGGAGGACCCGCTCGTCCCGCAGCGCCTCAGCTCGCCGCAGCTGTCGATCCTGGCGGCGAAGGCGTACACGGGGAAGACGGTGAACCCGGTGGGCGCGGGCACCGGCCCCTTCGAGCTGACGAAGGTGAACGGCACCTCCTCGGCGACCCTCGACCGCTACGACGACTACTGGGGCGGCAAGGCCAAGTCCCCCGGAATCGACGTGAAGTTCGTGCCCGACGGCACCGCGCGTGCCGCCGCCCTGCGCACCGGCGAGGCGGACATCGTCGAGGCCGTCCCCGTCTCCCAGGCCGCGGTGCTCGACCAGGACCTGATCACCGAGGTCCCCATGCCGCGCACGAACACCCTGTACCTGAACACCGAGAAGGGCGTCTTCAAGGACGCCGGGCTCCGGGCCGCGGCCCGCGAGGCCATCGACGCGAAGTCGATCGTCGAGGGCGTGTACGAGGGGCGGGCGGACGTCGCCGAGGGGCTGCTCGGCCCGGCGCTGCCCTGGGCCGCCGATCTGCGGTCGCCGGTGAAGCGGGCGAAGGCCGCCGACCCGTCCGGCAGGTCCGTCACCATCGGTACCTTCACCGACCGGGCCGAGCTGCCCGAGGTCGCCGCCGCGCTGCAGCAGCAGCTCCAGAAGGCCGGGTTCAAGGTGAAGCTGGAGATCCGCGAGTACGCGAACATCGAGTCGGACGCGCTGGCGGGAGAGTTCGACGCGTTCGTCCTCTCCCGGGCGACCGTCCTCGACTCCGGCGACCCGGCCGCCTACCTCTACAGCGACTTCGGCTCCAAGGGCTCCTTCAACCTCTCCCAGCTCGCCGACACGACGGTCGACGCGGCCCTGGACACGGCCTCCGAGGCGAAGGCCGGTGACGGGCGCCGCAAGGCGGTCATCGAGGCCGAGGCCGCCGTGCTCGCCACCGACGCGGCCGTGCCGATGCTGCACGAGCGCGTGATCCAGGGCGACGCCGCCGGGGTCACGGGCGCGGCCCACGACCCGCGCGAGCGGGAGCTGGTCACGGCGGACACGTACGTCAAGTGAAGCGCACCGCAAGGCGGTTGGTCAGCCCGGCCGGGCTGACCCGCCTCATCTGTCTCGTCGCCGTCCTGGCCGCCGTCGGCCTGCTGCCGTGGCTCTCCGGCAAGGACCCCGCGCTGACCGTGCTGCGCGCGCGGTCGGCCGAGCAGGAGGCGACGCCGGAGGCCCTGAACGCGATCCGTACCGACCTCGGCCTGGACGCGGGCCCCCTGTCCCTGCTGGGGGGCTGGGCCTCCGGACTGCTGCGCGGCGACCTCGGCACGTCATGGGTGTCGGGCACGGAGGTGCTGCCCTCCGTGGTCTCCGGTCTCCAGGTGTCGCTCGGCCTGATGGCCGCCGCCTTCGCGATCGCGGTACTGCTGGCGTGCGCGCTGGTGGCGCCGGTGCTCGTCCGGGGCCGGGGTTCGGGCGGGGCGTTCGCCGCGATGCTGGCCGCCGTGCCGGAGTTCCTGCTGGCCACGGTCGCGTTGCTGGTGTGCGGGGTGTGGCTGGGGTGGCTGCCGACCTCCGGATGGCAGGGCCCCGCGTACATGGTGCTGCCCGCGATCGCGCTCGGTGTGCCGGCGGGCGGACTCCTCGGGCGCCTGGTCGCGGACGCCCTGCCCGCCGTACTCGACGAGCGCTGGGTGGAGCTGTGGCGGGGCGCCGGGGTGAGCCGGGCACGCGTCGCGGCGGCGGCGCTGCGGCGCGTACTGCCGCCCCTCGTCCCGCAGTTCGGCATGGTGGCCGTCGGTCTGACGGGCGGCGCGGTCGCCGTGGAGACGGTGTTCGCGGTGCCCGGCATCGGCCGTACGGCACTGGGCGCGGCCAAGTCGCAGGACCTGCCGCTGCTCCAGGGGGCGGTCCTGGCACTGCTCGCGCTCGGCCTGGTCACGGGCGCGCTCGCGGCACTCGTGCGGCGACGGCTGCTCGGCCCGGCACTGCGGGACGCGGGGCTGACCCTGCCCACTGCCCGCCCGGTCCGCTCGCACCCGGCCGTTCCGGTCGCGCTCGCGGCGGTGCTGCTGACGGCGGTCGGCTGGGGGCTGCTGCGCGACCCGTACGCCGTGGACACCACCGCCCGGCTGCTGGCACCGTCCTGGGCGCACCCTCTCGGCACGGACGGTCTGGGCCGGGACGTACTGGCCCGGCTGGGACACGGCGCGGCGTCGACGATCGGCACGGCGGCGGCGGTCTGTCTGGCGGGCCTGCTCCTCTCCCTCGCCCTCGGTTTCCTGCCGTCCGTGGCGTCCGGCGCGTCGGACATCGCCAACGCGCTGCCTCCGGTGATCGCGGGCATCCTGGTCGCGGCGGTCGTCGGCCCCGGCACGGGTGGCGCGGCCCTCGCCGTGGCCCTGCTGTCCTGGCCCGCTCTGGCGGCGCACGCGGCGGCCCTGGTGCAGGAGGTCCGCGCGTCGACGTTCCTGACCGCCCAACGGGCCATCGGTGCCTCGCCGTGGTGGATCCTGACCCGGCACGTGCTGCCCTCCGTGGCCGGCCCCGTCTCCCGCCATGCCGTCCTCCGCCTCCCCGGCATCGCCCTCGCCCTCGCCTCGCTGGGCTTCCTGGGCCTCGGCGCCCAACCGCCCGCCCCCGAGTGGGGTTTGCTGCTCGACGAGTCCCGCGCCTACGTGGAACGCGCCCCGTGGGCGGCCCTGGCCCCGGCGGTGGCCCTCGCCCTGCTGGCGGGTCTGGCGGTGTCGACGGCGGCGTACGCGGAAGGACCCGGAGGCCGGCGCACCCGAGAGGTCACCGAGGCCGGCGCCTTGACGAAGGAGCCCACCGTTGGAGTCTGAAGTGTTGCTGTCGGTGCGTGATCTGCGGATCGCCTTCGCGGGCGTGGAGGCCGTGCGCGGCCTGTCCTTCGACGTCCGTCCGCGTGAAGTGCTCGCCCTGGTCGGTGAGTCGGGCGCGGGCAAGTCCCTCACGGCACGGGCCCTGCTCGGGATGCTGCCCCGGGGCGCGAGGGCGAGCGGGACGGTGCGCCTGCGCGGTGCGACGGACCTCGCGGCCCAGCGCGGCCGCCGGATCGCGCTCGTCCCCCAGGACGCCCTCTCCGCCCTCTCCCCCGTGCACCCCGTGGGCGACCAGATCGCCGCCGCCGTACGGTCGGTGGCCCGCGTCTCACGCAAGGAGGCCCGCGCCCGCGCGGTCGCCGCACTCGACCGTGTGGGCATCCCCGACGCCGTACGCAGGGCGCGCGCGTACCCGCACGAGTACTCCGGCGGCATGCGCCAGCGCGCTGTCATCGCCATGGCGACCGTCAACGACCCGGACCTGGTGGTCGCCGACGAGCCGACGACCGCGCTGGACGCGGAGCTCCAGGAACAGGTCCTGCGGGTCCTGGGCGAGCGGCGCGAGGCCTCCGGCGCCGCGCTCGTGATCGTCACGCACGACCTGTCCGTGGTCCGGGAGCACGCCGACCGCGTGCTCGTCATGTACGCGGGCCGCCAGGTCGAACAGGGCCCGGCGGCACGGGTACTGGACCGCCCGGGGGCGCCGTACACGGCCGGGCTGCTGGCGTCGCTCCCGCCGGAGGAGGACTGTCCGGAGGAGGACCGTCCGCACGAGGAACGCCCCGCCAAGGGCCGCCGGCGCCTGGCCAGCATCCCCGGCGCGCCGCCCACCCCCGCCTCCCTGCCGCCCGGCTGCGCCTTCTCCCCACGCTGCCCGCTCGCGGAGGACCGCTGTCACCGCGAGGAGCCGCAGCCCCGGCGGCTGGACGACGAGCGGGAGGTCACCTGTCACCGCTGGGACGAGATCCCGTACCCGGCGGCCGAGTTGTTCCTGGAGCAGCCCGCATGAAACCGAGCTCACCCCTCCTGGACGTCCGTGACCTGGTCGTACGGTACGGCCCGGTCACCGCCGTGGACCACGTCTCGTTCACCGTGGACGCGGGCGAGACCGTCGCTCTGAACGGCCCGTCGGGCTGCGGCAAGTCGTCCACACTCGCGGCGGTCCTGCGGCTGCGCCGCCCGGACGCGGGGGACGTGCGCTTCGAGGGCCGTGAGTTGACGCGTCTGACCGAACGGGAGCTCCGCCCGGTCCGCCCCCGTCTGCAGCCGGTCTTCCAGGACCCGTACGGCTCGCTCAGCCCCCGCCACCGCATCCGCGACGCGGTGGCGGAACCCCTGCGCGTCCAGGGCCGCTGGGACGCGACCGGCCCGGAGCGGGTCGCGGAACTCCTCGACCGGGTCGGCCTGGCCCCGGAGCACGGCGACCGCTTCCCGCACGAACTGTCCGGCGGCCAGTGCCAACGCGCCGGAATCGCCCGCGCGCTGGCGTCCGGGCCGCGCCTCCTTACCCTCGACGAGCCCGTCTCGGCCCTCGACCCGTCCGTACGCGCCGGGGTCCTCAACCTGCTCGCGGACCTCCAGGAGGAGCTGGGGCTCGCGTACCTGTTCATCTGTCACGACCGCGCGGTCGTACGGCACTTCGCGGACCGGTCGATCGAGATGCGCGAGGGGCGCGTCACGTAGGTCACGACGCATCACCTGCTTCTGGCGAGGATGCCCCGGCGTTCACGCCGGGAAGGAATCGCCTCTTGCCGGCTGCGACGCGGAGCGTCGCCGCGTCGGCTCTTCGTCCGGCGCGGAGCGCCCGCACGGCTGCCCGGCGGAGCCGGGGAATGCGAACAGCCGTCCCGCGGGTCACCTGCTGTGGTGAGTGCCGGGCGAATGGCGGTTGTGTGTGCGGAAGTCGTACTACGGTCCGATGTCGTGAAGCTGGTCGTGCAGGTGAAGCTGCTGGTGACGCCGGAGCAGGCGTCGGCGCTTGAGGTGACCCTGCGCGCCTGCAACCGGGCCGCCACCTACGCTTCGCAGGTTGCCTTCGCCAAGCACCTCAAGGACCGCAACGGTCTGCAGAGGGAGGTGTACGCGGATCTGAAGGCCACGTTCGGGCTGTCGGCGCAGCCGGCGGTGCGCGTGGTGAAGAAGGTCGTCGACGCCTACGCCGCCCTGAAAGCCAATCTTCAGGCCGGAAACCTGGGCCCGTCCACCTCCAAGCGGCACCGCAGGGCGGTCGGCTCACCGATCGCCTTCCGCCTCGATGCGGCCCAGCCGTTTGACGACCGCTGCCTGTCGTGGCAGTACGACGCACGCACCGTCTCCCTCTGGACCGTCGACGGACGGATGAAGGGCATCGGCTTCGCCTGCTCCCCCGACCAGCTCAAGACCCTCGTGCAGTACCGCAAGGGCGAGAGCGACCTCGTCCAGCGCGGCGGGAAGTGGTTCCTGATCGCCACCTGCGACATCCCCGACCCAGAGGTGTACGAGCCTGCCGACTTCATCGGGGTCGACCGGGGCATCGTGAACCTGGCCACCACTTCCGACGGCACCAACCACCAGGGGCGCCGCCTGTCCCGCTACCGGCGCTGGCAGGCCCGCAAACGCGCCGAACTCCAGGCCAGGCAGACCCACTCGGCCACCCGCCGCCTCGCCCGCCGCGCACAGAAGGAACGCCGCCATGCCACCCATGTGAACCATCGGATCAGCAAGGAGATCGTGTCCGTTGCCCAACGCACCGGTCGCGGCATCGCCGTCGAGGCACTCGGCGGGATCCGTGAGCGGGTACGGCTACGCGGCGACCAGCGGGGCACCCTCTCCTCCTGGCCCTTCCACCAGCTCGGACACCACCTCGCCTACAAAGCTCGTAAGGCCGGGGTGCCGTTCCTGGAGGTGGACGCGCGCCATACCTCGCAGCGCTGTCCGCGCTGCGGTCACACCGAGCGGGCCAACCGGTCCGACCGGGACCATTTCCGCTGTCGTCGGTGCGGGCTCGCTGGCCCCGCCGACGTCGTCGCCGGGGTCAACGTGCGCGACCGTGCACGCTCGGCGTGGGCATTGGTGGTGCTGCTGGGCGCGGCGGTGGCGGGTGTGGTGGCTTTGCGGAGGCTGCGGGTGCCGGAGGGCGAAGCGCCCGCCGGAGCGGAACCGGGAGAAGGCGGTGGCCTGACGGAACGCCGGGGCGGTCACGCCGGGGTTTGTGAAGACCGCGCAGTTCTCCGCGCAAGAATCAGCCCCTCCGGCGTTTGAGGAGCGGGGTCCGGGGCGGAGCCCCGGGGACGGGACGGGTAGGGGCGGCGGGGGCGAGAAACCCCCAGGGGCGCACCCGCACACAGGTGGGGCCCGGCCACCACCAGGTGACCGGGCCCACCGTCGTACCGGGACGAACCTCAGACCAGGTTCACCGACCGCGCCGACGTCGCACCGATCTCCTCGGCGACCTCCGCCAGCACCGGCTGCGGCACCGTGTCGTCGACCGTCAGGACGGCGAGAGCCTCACCACCCGCGGTGGAGCGGGAGACCTGCATACCGGCGATGTTGATCCCGGCCTCACCGAAGATGCGCCCGACGGTACCGACGACACCCGGCCGGTCCACGTACGTGAAGACGACCATGTGGTCGGCCAGCGCGAGGTCCACGTCGTACTCGTTCACCGCGACGATCTTCTGGTGGTGCTTGGGACCGGCGAGCGTACCGGAGACGGAAACCTCCTCGCCGCTGCCGAGCGTGCCCCGCACGGTGATGACGTTGCGGTGGTCCGGCGACTCCGAGCTCGTCGTCAGCCGCACCTCCACGCCCCGCTCCTGCGCGAACAGCGGAGCGTTCACGTACGAGACGGTCTCGTCGACCACGTCCTCGAACACACCCTTGAGCGCCGACAGCTCCAGCACCTTCACGTCGTGCTGGGTGATCTCGCCGTACACCTCGACGTCGAGACGGACCGCGACCTCGCCCGCGAGCGCGGTGAAGATCCGGCCCAGACGCTCGGCGAGCGGCAGACCCGGCTTGACGTCCTCGGCGATGACACCGCCCTGGACGTTCACCGCGTCCGGCACCAGCTCACCGGCGAGGGCGAGCCGGACGGACCGGGCCACCGCGATGCCCGCCTTCTCCTGGGCCTCGTCCGTGGACGCGCCGAGGTGCGGGGTGCAGACGACCTGGTCGAGCTCGAAGAGCGGGGAGTCCGTGCACGGCTCCTTCGCGTACACGTCGAGGCCGGCGCCCGCGACCCGGCCCTCCTTGAGCGCCGAGTACAGCGCCTCCTCGTCGACGATCCCACCGCGCGCGGCGTTGACGATCCGCACGGAAGGCTTGACCTTGTGCAGCGCCTCGGCACCGATGAGACCGACGGTCTCGGGCGTCTTCGGCAGGTGGACGGTGATGAAGTCGGAGACCTCGAGCAGCTCGTCCAGCGACAGCACCTTGACGCCCATCTGCGCGGCCCGGGCGGGCTGGACGTACGGGTCGTACGCGACGACCTTCATGCCGAACGCGGACATGCGCTGGGCGACGAGCGCGCCGATGCGGCCGAGACCGACGACACCGAGGGTCTTCTCCGCCAGCTCGACACCGGTGTACTTGCTGCGCTTCCACTCGCCGTTCTTGAGCGCCGTGTTGGCCTGCGGGATGTGGCGCGCGGAGGCGAGCAGGAGACCGCAGGCGAGCTCTGCGGCGGTCACGATGTTCGAGGTGGGTGCGTTGACGACCATCACGCCGGCCTTGGTGGCGGCGGAGACGTCCACGTTGTCCAGGCCGACGCCGGCTCGCGCGACGACCTTGAGCTTCTTCGCGGCGGCGATGGCCTCGGCGTCCACCTTCGTCGCGGAACGGATCAGGATGGCGTCGACCTCGGCGATGGCCGGGAGCAGCTCGGCTCGGTCCGCTCCGTTGCAGTGCCGGATCTCGAAGTCCGGGCCGAGCGCGTCGACGGTCGCGGGCGACAGCTCTTCGGCGATGAGTACGACGGGTTTCGAGCTCACGTGAGTCCTCACATGTCCAATGCGGACGGCCGTCCCGACGGCCGCTGGCGGTGGAGGGGAGTAGCACCGGGGAAGGGCGGGTGCGTTCCTGTGCCGGGCGGCGTGAGGACGTGCCCGCACTTCTTCGGTGTCGCTTGGCCGCGTGGAAGACGCACGACGCTGTGGGCCTGACGCGTATGTAGTACGGCAGTGTAGTGGCGTGACGGGGGCGTCCGGCGCTTCTCCGCGAGGATCACCCGGACGGGCACACTTGGCCGCCGGCCGCGCGGAAGCGGAACACCCTCTCCGGCGATCGCCCCGCCACCGCGGCCCCTCCGGTTCGAGGAGCGGGGTCCGGGGCGGAGCCCCGTGGCGGTACCCCGGCTGAGGGCACCGCCACGGGTCAGGATCACGCCTCTTCGTCGTTCACCCACGACATCAGCTTGCGCAGCTCCTTGCCGGTGGTCTCCAGCAGGTGCTCCGAGTCCTGGGTCTTGTACTCGTTGTACTTCTTCAGACCGCCGTGGTACTCGTCCATCCAGGCCTGGGCGAACGAGCCGTCCTGGATCTCGGCGAGGACCTTCTTCATCTCGGCCTTGGTGGCGTCGGTGATGATGCGCGGGCCCGTGACGTAGTCGCCCCACTCGGCGGTCTCGGAGATCGACCAGCGCATCTTCTCCAGGCCGCCCTCGTACATGAGGTCGACGATCAGCTTCAGCTCGTGCAGGCACTCGAAGTACGCGATCTCCGGCTGGTAGCCGGCCTCGGTCAGCGTCTCGAAGCCCGCCTTGACCAGGGCGGCCGTACCGCCGCAGAGGACGGCCTGCTCGCCGAACAGGTCGGTCTCGGTCTCCTCGGTGAAGGTCGTCTTGATGACGCCGGCGCGGGTGCCGCCGATGCCCTTGGCGTACGACAGGGCGAGCGCGAAGGCGTTGCCGGTGGCGTCCTGCTCGACGGCGGCGATGCACGGAACGCCGCGGCCCTCCTCGTACTGGCGGCGGACCAGGTGGCCCGGGCCCTTGGGGGCGACCATGCAGACGTCCACGCCGGCCGGGGGCTTGATGAAGCCGTAGCGGATGTTCAGGCCGTGGCCGAAGAACAGGGCGTCGCCGTCGTTCAGGTTCGGGGCGATGTGCTCCTCGTAGACCTGGGCCTGGATCGGGTCCGGGACGAGGATCATGATGACGTCGGCCTCGGCGGCGGCCTCCGAGGGGGTCACCACGCGCAGGCCCTGCTCCTCGGCCTTCGCCTTGGACTTGGAGCCCTCGTGCAGACCGACGCGGACGTCGGCACCCGAGTCGCGCAGCGACAGGGCGTGGGCGTGGCCCTGGCTGCCGTAGCCGATGACCGCGACCTTGCGGCCCTGGATGATGGACAGGTCGGCGTCAGCGTCGTAGAACAGCTCGGCCACTTTGGGTTCTCTCCTTGGGAGTGCAGGTGTTGCGTCCCACCGTATGACGGTGGACTCGGTGAGGGTCTCGGGGTCTCGGAATGCGGGCGGCACGACGGGCGGCCGGCACCTGCCGACCGCCCGGTTCTCGCCTTACGCCGACCGGTCCAGCGCCCGCAGCGACCGGTCCGTGATCGAACGGGCGCCGCGGCCGATCGCGATCGTGCCGGACTGGACGAGCTCCTTGATGCCGTACGGCTCCAGCATCTTGAGCATGGCGGACAGCTTCTCGCTGCTGCCGGTGGCCTCGATCGTCACGGCCTCCGGGGAGACGTCGACGGTCTTGGCGCGGAACAGCTGGACGATCTCGACGATCTGGGAGCGCGTCTCGTTGTCGGCGCGCACCTTCACCAGAACGAGTTCGCGCTGAACGGCCTGCGACGGCTCCAGCTCGACGATCTTCAGCACGTTGACGAGCTTGTTCAGCTGCTTGGTCACCTGCTCCAGCGGCAGGTCCTCGACGCCCACGACGATGGTGATGCGGGAGATGTCGGGGTGCTCGGTGACGCCGACGGCGAGCGAGTCGATGTTGAAGCCGCGGCGGGAGAACAGGGCCGCGATCCGGGCCAGAATGCCCGGGGTGTTCTCCACCAGGACGGAGAGCGTGTGCTTGGACATGGTCTTTTACGTCTCTCTCTTACGTCTCTCGCTCAGTCGTCTTCGCTGTCGCCGAAGTCGGGGCGGACGTCCCGGGCGGCCATGATCTCGTCGTTGGATGTGCCGGCGGCGACCATCGGCCACACCATCGCGTCCTCGTGGACGATGAAGTCGATGACGACCGGGCGGTCGTTGATCGAGTTCGCCTCCTCGATGACCTTGTCCAGCTCGTCCGGGGACTCGCAGCGGATCGCGTGGCAGCCCATGGCCTCCGACAGCTTCACGAAGTCGGGGACGCGGGTGCCCCTGGCGTCCGGGTTGACGTCGTCGGGCCCGGAGTGCAGGACGGTGTTGGAGTAGCGCTGGTTGTAGAACAGGGTCTGCCACTGGCGGACCATGCCGAGGGCGCCGTTGTTGATGATGGCGACCTTGATCGGGATGCCGTTCAGGGCGCAGGTGGTGAGCTCCTGGTTGGTCATCTGGAAGCAGCCGTCGCCGTCGATCGCCCAGACGGTCCTCTCCGGGGCTCCGGCCTTGGCGCCCATGGCGGCCGGGACCGCGTAGCCCATCGTCCCGGCGCCGCCGGAGTTCAGCCAGGTCGCGGGCTTGTCGTACTCGATGTAGTGCGCGGCCCACATCTGGTGCTGGCCGACACCGGCGGTGAAGATCGTGCCCTCGGGGGCGAGCTGTCCGATGCGCTCGATGACGTGCTGGGGGGAGAGCGAGCCGTTGTCGGGGTGGTCGTAGCCGAGCGGGTAGGTCTCCCGCCAGCGCTTCAGGTCGGTCCACCAGGCGGTGTAGTCGCCCTGGTTGCCCTCGCTGTGCTCCTTCTGGACGGCCTGGATCAGGTCGGCGATGACCTCGCGGGCGTCACCGACGATCGGCACGTCGGCGGCGCGGTTCTTGCCGATCTCGGCGGGGTCGATGTCGGCGTGGACGATCTTGGCGTGCGGGGCGAAGCTGTCCAGCTTGCCGGTGACGCGGTCGTCGAAGCGGGCTCCGAGGGCGACGATCAGGTCGGCCTTCTGCAGCGCGGTGACGGCGGTGACCGAACCGTGCATGCCCGGCATTCCCACGTGCAGCGGGTGGCTGTCGGGGAATGCGCCGAGCGCCATCAGGGTGGTGGTGACGGGCGCTCCGGTGAGTTCCGCGAGGACCTTCAGCTCGGCGGTGGCGCGGGACTTGATGACGCCGCCGCCGACGTACAGGACGGGCCGCTTCGCGGCGGTGATCAGCTTGGCGGCCTCCCGGATCTGCTTGGCGTGCGGCTTGGTGACGGGCCGGTAGCCGGGCAGGTCCATGGTGGGCGGCCACGAGAAGGTGGTCTTCGCCTGGAGGATGTCCTTGGGGATGTCGACCAGGACCGGTCCCGGGCGGCCGGTGGAGGCGATGTGGAACGCCTGCGCGATCGCCCGGGGGATGTCCTCCGCCTTGGTGACCAGGAAGCTGTGCTTGGTGATCGGCATGGTGATGCCGACGATGTCCGCCTCCTGGAAGGCGTCCGTGCCGATCGCCTTGGACACGACCTGCCCGGTGATCGCGACCAGCGGCACGGAGTCCATGTGCGCGTCCGCGATCGGCGTGACCAGGTTGGTGGCGCCCGGCCCGGACGTCGCCATGCACACCCCGACCTTGCCGGTGGCCTGCGCGTAACCGGTGGCCGCGTGGCCGGCGCCCTGCTCGTGACGGACCAGCACGTGACGCACCCGCTTGGAGTCCATCATCGGGTCGTACGCCGGCAGGATGGTGCCCCCGGGAATACCGAATACCGTGTCGGCCCCGACCTCCTCGAGCGAGCGGATGAGGGACTGCGCGCCCGTCACCTGCTCGACGGTCGTGCTCTGGGGTCCTCCGGATCGGGGCCGCGGCTGCGGATGGTGGGCCCCGGTGGCCTGCTCGGTCATCGGCATTCTCTTCTCGATGCTGAGGTGTTGTGCGAGGGTTTTTGCGAGGTTTGTTCGGTGTGCGACAGGTGCCTGTGCAACAAAAAACCCCTCGTGCCATAAGGCAAGCGAGGGGAGCGCGCCGGGTACGGTCGCTGGGAGTTCCGGTGGGTCATCCGGTGGGCCCCAGCTTCAGCCGACGCGCTTTCCAAGTACGAGAATTCGGGTGCGCATGGCACAGACCCTCTACCCGGCACGCATCACGTGTCAAGTGGGTGGGACGGGAGTCTCATTATGTGAGCTGAAGGGCGTAGTGCCTCCGTAGACCGCGGGCACACCGCTGGTGTAGCCTCCCGCGCCCCTTTCCAGGGTTCGCTCGCCTCTCCCGCCGCCCGCGAACGCGGGTTCCGCCGGCCCGTGGGGCACCGGGTAGGGCCCCGAGGAGAGTGCCCGGCGCAGCCGGTACTCGTCCAGTGGTGCGGAGAAGGCGGCTCCCTGTCCGTGGCTGCAGCCCATGGCGCGCAGGGCGATCACCTGCTCGGGAAGGTCCACTCCGTCCGCGAGCGACTGCATGCCCAGGTCGGACGCGATCCGCAGGAGCCCACTGGTGATCTTGTGCAGGCGCGGTGACTCGACGATCCCCTCGACCAGACCCCGGTCGAGCTTGAGGATGTCGACGGGGAGTCGCCGAAGCGCCGTGAGCGCCGCGTGGCCACTGCCGAACCCGTCCAGAGCGATCCGGACGCCGAGCCGCCTGAGGGTGTTCAGCCGCCGCTCCAGGTCGTCCAGGCAGACCGGCGGGTCGATGTCCGCCAGCTCGATCACCAGGGCGCCGGAAGGGAGCCCGTGGCGGGTCAGGAGCGCCTCGACGGAGCCGACCGGCAGCGAGCGGTCCAGCAGGCGCCGGGCGCCCATCCGGACGGTCACGGGCACGCCGACACCGGCCGCCGTGCGCTCGGCGGCCTGCTCGACGGCCTCCTCCAGCAGCCAGCGGTCGAGCTCGGCGGTCTTGTCCCTGTCCTCCGAGCCCCTGAGGAACTCGGCGGGGGTGAAGAGCACCCCTTGGGAGGAGCGCCAGCGGGCCTGCGCGGTGACCGACGTGATCCGGCCGTCCTCCAGGGCCACGACGGGCTGGTGCAGCAGCGTGAACTGGCCGTCGCTGAGGGCCGCGCGCAGCCGTGTGGCCAGCTCGGCCTTCCGTACGACGTCCTGCTGCATCTGCGGGGCGTAGAGCTCGACGCGGCCCTTGCCGGAGGCCTTGGCGCGGTACATGGCGAGGTCGGCGTTGCGCAGCAGCTCGCCCGCGCCGAGGCCCGGCTCGGCGAAGGCGACGCCGATGGAGGCGGCCACCCGCACCTCGTTGCCCCCGATGGTGTACGGCTGCGAGAGGGCGATCCGGAGCCGGTCGGCGAGCTCGAAGATGTGCCGCTCGCGGGCGGCACGGTCGCGGGTGTTGTCACCCGCGATGAGGGCCGCGAACTCGTCACCGCCCAGACGGGAGGCGGTGTCCCCGTGCCGGACGGCGTCCTGGAGTCTGCGGGCGGCCTGGACGAGCAGCTCGTCCCCGGCCTGGTGGCCGATCGTGTCGTTCACGGCCTTGAAGCCGTCGAGGTCGATGAAGAGGACCGCCGTGTTGCGCAGGGCGAGGCCCCGGTCGGTGGCGCGGCGTCCGGACAGGGCCTGCTGCACACGCTTGGTGAACAGCGCGCGGTTGGGCAGGTCGGTGAGCGGGTCGTGCTCGGCGTTGTGCTGGAGCTGCGCCTGGAGGCGCACCCTTTCGGTCACGTCCCGGCTGTTGAAGATGAGGCCGCCGTGGTGGCGGTTGACGGTGGACTCCACGTTCAGCCAGCCGCCGTCGCCGGACCTGAAGCGGCACTCGATGCGGGTCGTGGGTTCTTCGAGGGGGCTGGCGGCGAGGAAGCGGCGCACTTCGTGCACCACGCAGCCCAGGTCCTCCGGGTGGATGAGGCCCGCGAGTTCGGTCCCGACGAGTTCCTCTGCGGGGAGCCGGTACACACCGGCGGCGGCGGGGCTGACGTACCTCAGGATGCCGCTGGGGGCGGCGATCATGATGACGTCGCTGGAACCCTGTACCAGGGAGCGGAAGTGGTTCTCCTTCTGGGCCAGCTCCTGGGTGAGGGTGATGTTGTCGAGGAGCATGATGCCCTGGCGTGCGACGAGGGCGAGCACGACGGTGCAGGCGGTGATGAGCACCACGCGGTCGACGCTGCGGCCGTTGAGCACGGTGTAGAGGATGCCCAGGGTGCAGACGGCGGCGGCCAGGTAGGGAGTCAGCGCGGCCAGCGACCCGGCGATCGGGCGGGTGGCGGGACCGCGGCTGAGCCCCACTCCCTGGAGGAGCATGTGCACATCTCCTCCCTGGTGTCCGTCGTGCCGGTCTGCTTCGGGTCGGTGGGCTTCGTGCCGTGGGGTTTCGTGCAGTGGGGTTTCGTGCCGTGGCGTTTCGTAACGTGCGGTTTCGAGCCGTTTGGTCTCGTGCTGCTGCCCAGGGGTGTGCTCGTGCGCCACGCGCGTGTGCCCGTCGGAGGTGTGCCGGTCCGCGGTGTCCCCGGCCGCGTCGTGCCTGTCGGCGGCCGGGCGGGCCCGTCGGTGGCCGACCCAGGGGGCGTACGCGAGGAGCAGCGAGCCCGCGAACCAGCCCGCGTCGAGCAGCTGGCCCGAGCGGTAGCTGCTGTGCACCAGCGGTGAGGTGAACAGGGCGTCGCACATCACCGTGAGGGCGAGGGCGCCGATCGCGGTGTTCACCGCCGAGCGGTTCACCGACGAGCGCCGGAAGTGCAGGGCGAGCACCATGCTGACCAGCGCGATGTCGAGGAGCGGGTAGGCGAGCGAGAGCGCCGTGTGCGCGACGTCGCCGTTGTTCTTGGCGGTCTGCGCGAGGGCCAGACTCCAGGAGAGCGTGACCAGGGAGCCGCCGATCAGCCAGGCGTCCAGCGCCAGGCAGACCCAGCCGGCCTTGGTGACGGGCCTCTTGGCCAGGACGAGCAGCCCGACGATGGCGGGCGGCGCGAAGCACAGGAAGAACAGGTCGGCGTAGCTCGGGTCGGGCACCGGGCGGCGCAGCACGACCTCGTACCAGCCCCAGACCAGGTTGCCGAGCGCCGCCATCGTCGAGGACAGCGCGAACATCAGCCAGGCGGGCCGGAAGCGGCTGCGGCGGGTGCGCGCGTAGCGGAAGCAGGACACGGCCGCGACGAGGGCCGCGGCGCTCAGCCCGAAGTCACCCATGATGAGCGCCACGTACGGCGAGCCCCAGCCGAACGCGGAACCGACGGCGTATCCCGAGCACACCAGGGCCAGGACGAGCTGCGCACGCACGCTCCGCACGGAGCGGCCGCGCAGGGCCGGCCCGCCGGACAGCAGCGGGCCCGCCAACGGCTGCGCCGGCAGCGTCGGGTTGAGCCCGGGGGCGGAGGACGACCGGGCGCTCACCGGACCTCCTCCGGTGCCGCTCCCGCGTCCCGCCGGTCGCGGTGCGCCGGAGGGGTGTGCCTCCTGCGACCGCCGTGCCTGCGGAGATGGTTCCCGAGATGTCCGTGCTGCCCGTGCTGTCCGTGGCGGCTGTGATCCTGTCCGGCTGTCGCGCCCCGCGAGGATCGCCGTCGGCGGCCCCGCCGCGTCGGATCGTTCGTCCCTAGGCCGTGCATCGCCCGTCGCCCCCCTCGCAGTCGCATGTCCATCCCCGGCGCCGAACGGTGCGCGGCGCAGCCCCTGTCGGGACGATACACCAGTCTCGTCACTCAGGGACATAGCTTCTCTACGCTCCGTGACGATCAAGCCCGATACGGACACCATCCGCATCCGGGGGACTGCGGAGGGTGCCCGAAGTGGATTAGGAGTTCGCCGTATCGCCCGTCGTAAGGACCACGTTCCGCAGCGGCCGCCGGTTCACGAACCGATTCAACTGGTCCACCAGAAGCCTCTTCGCACGCGGCAGGAAGGCGGACGTCGGGCCTCCCACATGAGGGCTGATGAGCACGCCGGGCGCGTGCCACAGGGGGTGCCCCTTGGGGAGGGGTTCGGGGTCGGTGACGTCCAGAGCCGCCGTGAGGCGTCCGGTCTCCAGCTCGGCGAGGAGCGCCTTGGTGTCGACGACGGGACCGCGCGCGACGTTCACGAGCAGCGCTCCGTCCTTCATACGGGCCAGGAACGCGGCGTTCACCATGCCGCGCGTGGCCTCCGTGAGGGGCGTCGACAGGACGACGACGTCCGCTTCGGGCAGCAGGGAGGGCAGTTCGGTGAGCGGGTGCACCGGTCCGCGCTCCGTGGTGCGCTCTGAGCGCGCGACGCGCGCCACCCGCGCCAGTTCGAAGGGTGCGAGCCGGTCCTCGATGGCGGCGCCGATCGACCCGTACCCCACGATGAGCACGGACTTGTCGGCGAGCGCCTGGCGGAACCCGCTCCGCCACTCCTGGCGCTCCTGCCCGCGCACGAAGTCGGGGACGCCCCGCAGCGAGGCGAGTATCAGCGTGAGGGTGAGCTCGGCCGTGCTCGCCTCATGCACACCGCGTGCGTTGCACAGCCGCACGCCGGGGCGCAGGTACCTCAGGCCGGGCTCGACGTGGTCGATGCCGGCGGAGAGCGTCTGCACGACCTGCACGGAGGCCATGCCGGGCAGCGGCCGCTGGGAGATCTCGGGTGCCTTCATATAGGGCACGACGTAAAAGACGCACTCGCCCGGATCACCGGGAAACTCCTGGTCACCATCCCAATAGCGGTAGTTGGGTCCTATGGGGAGCCCCTCGATCTCGTCGGCGCGGAACGGCAGCCACACGTCACCAGTCATGCTCAGGAGGCTATGCGAAGCCTCCCCGGCCGCAGAGGTTAGTTTGGGGTGCCAGGAGAGGGAGGGTACGACCAGGTGGAGCGCAGGACGATCGGCGCGGCGACGCTCGAGGTGGGGGCGGTGGGTCTCGGGTGCATGCCGATGAGCTGGGCGTACTCCGGGTCGCGGCAGCGGGGCGAGGAGTCGCTCCGGGCGGTGCACCGCGCGCTGGACCTCGGCTCCACTCTCCTGGACACGGCCGACATGTACGGGCCGTTCACGAACGAACTCCTGGTGGGCCGCGTCCTGAAGGAGCGCCGCGCGGAGGCCTTCGTGTCGACGAAGGTCGGTCTGCTGGTCGGTGAGCAGCACATCGTGGCGAACGGCCGCCCCGGCTATGTGAAGCGCGCCTGTGACGCCTCCCTGCGCCGCCTCCAGACGGACGTCATCGATCTCTACCAACTGCATCGCGCGGACCCCGAGGTGCCCGTCGAGGAGACCTGGGGTGCCATGGCGGAGCTCGTCCAGGCGGGGAAGGTGCGCGCGCTCGGCCTGTGCGCGGTGGGCGCGCGGGCGGGCCGCCGTGGCGGAGCGCGGCTGCATGACGGGACGATCCGTCAGCTGGAACGCGTCCAGCAGGTCTTCCCGGTCAGCGCGGTCCAGGCGGAGCTGTCGGTGTGGTCGCCCGACGCCCTCGACGCGCTCCTGCCCTGGTGCGCGGCCCGCGGCGTGGGCTTCCTCGCCGCGATGCCCCTGGGCAACGGCTTCCTCACCGGCACGCTGACGCCGGGCCAGGGCTTCGAGCGCGACGACATGCGAGCCCGGCACCCCCGTTTCACGGCCGAGATGATGGCGGCCAACCAGCCGATCGTGGCGGGGCTGCGCAGAGTGGCGGCACGCCACGGCGGCGGTGTGACGCCGGCCCACGTGGCCATAGCCTGGGTCCTCGCCCAGGGCGCCCACGTCGTGCCGGTCCCCGGCACCAAGCAGGAGCGCTGGGTGACACAGAACGCCTCCGCCGACGCCCTCCACCTGACCCCGCAGGACCTGACCGAACTCGCGGCCCTGCCTCCTGCCCAGGGGTCGTGGGACTGAGAGCGCCTGTCAGCCCGTCCGGCGCTTGAGGACGCCCGTGAGGGCCGCGGGGAACTGCGCGACCAGTCACACCCAACCCGCACCAAACCACCCACCCCGGACACCCCGCCCCGGGGGCATGGGGGCGGAGCCCCCGGGGCGGGACGGGTAGGGGCGGCGGGGGCGAGAAAACCGTCCGCGACCGCCCCGGAAGGAAGGCTCCCGCCGAAATGTACGGCTCAATCCGCCGAAGCCGGAACGCGCGGGGCACTCGCGGCGTAAGAACAGGTAGTGGCTCCACGTCGAAGGGACCTTGATCGTGCAACGTCGAGCTGTGACGGCCGCGTTGGCCGCGGCCGTACTCCTGGTGACAGCCGGTTGTTCCTCCGACGACGGTGACGAGCCGGACACCGGTGGGACCTCGGCCGCGAACAGTGAGAACTCCGGGTCCTCTCCGGAGGAGCGCACCGAGGAGAGCGCCCCGCCCGCGAAGGGCTCGGTGAAGGTGGTGCGCACGGTCACCGAGGACCTGAACAGCCCCTGGGGCCTCGCCCCACTCCCCGAGGGCGGACTGCTGGTGTCCTCGCGGGACGAGGGCACGATCACGCTCGTCGACGAGAAGAGCGGCAAGAAGACGGAGCTCGGCGAGGTCCCCGGCGTCTCCCCCGCCGGCGAGGGCGGCCTCCTGGGCATCGCGGTCTCCGCGGACTACGCGTCGGACCACATGATCTACGCGTACTTCACCTCGGAGTCGGACAACCGCATCGTGCGCATGCTGTACGACCCCGAGAAGCCGTCGGGCGAGCAACTGGGCGCCCCCGACACGATCGTGCGCGGCATCCCCAAGGGAACGAACCACAACGGCGGCCGCCTGGCCTTCGGCCCCGACAAGATGCTGTACGCCACCACGGGCGAGCGGTACGAGGGCCCGCTGGCCCAGGACAAGAAGTCCCTCGGCGGAAAGATCCTGCGGATGACCCCGGACGGCGAGCCTGCACCGGGCAACCCGTTCGGTGACTCGCTCGTGTACTCGTACGGCCATCGCAACGTGCAGGGCGTCGCCTGGGACACCAAGCAGCGTCTGTGGGCGTCGGAGTTCGGCCAGAACACCTGGGACGAGCTGAACCAGATCAAGCCGGGCGGCAACTACGGCTGGCCGGACGTCGAGGGCAAGGCGGACGAGTCCGGCTTCGTCGATCCGGTGGCCCAGTGGCGCACGGAGGACGCGTCACCCAGCGGTGTCGCCATCGCGGAGGGCTCGGTCTGGATGGCGGGCCTGCGCGGCGAGCGCCTGTGGCGCATCCCCCTCGACGGCACCAAACCGTCCGCCGACCCCCAGGCCTTCCTGACGGAGGAGTACGGGCGTCTGCGCACGGTCGTCTCCGCGGGAGGAGACAAACTGTGGCTGACCACGAGCGAGACCGACGGCCGCGGCTCACCCGGGGACGGCGACGACAAGCTCCTCGAGCTGCGGGTGAAGTAGCCCTCGGGAGGAAGCAGCCACGGGAAGTGGGCCGCCGGAGCGCCCGAGCCGCCGGTGGGCCTCAGTCCTCGTCCGGTTCTCCCCCACCCGGATCTCCTCTGTCCGGATCTCCCCTGTCCGGTTCTCCCCCGTCGGGCTCCCCCTCGTCGTGGGCACGGGCGGGTGGGCGTATGACCGCCGTGCCCGAGTCCAGGTCTATCGGCCCCCGCCCGGGGTCGCTGTCGCCGACGTCCACGCGGGTCGTCTCCAGGCGGTTGCGTTCGTCGCGGGTGTGCTTGCGTCCCGGCGCGAACAGTTCCTCGAACGGGTTGAACACGAGCCCTCCCCCGGACCGGCCGCACCGGTCCTCGCCTCTGCGTCCCTCAACGCGATCCTCCCACCGGAAGCCGCTCGCCGGCCCCTGACGGGAACAACCGCAGCCGATGCGCCACCGCCGCCGCCTCGCCCCGGCCCGAGACGCCCAGCTTGGCCAGGATGTTGGAGACGTGGACGCTGGCCGTCTTGGGGGAGATGAAGAGCTCCTCCGCGATCTGGCGGTTGCTGCGGCCGGCGGCGACCAGGCGCAGGACGTCACGCTCGCGGCTGGTGAGGCCGAGGGCCTCGACGGGGTCGTCCGGAGCCGGGGCCGACGGCTCGGGGGCGCGGGCCAGGGTCAGCCGGGCGCGCTGGGCGAGCAGGGCGACGGAGTCGGCGAGGGGGCGGGCGCGCAGGTGGTCGGCCACGGCCGCGGTCAGGCGGAGGAGTTGCGTCGCGCGGTCCCGGCTGTCCTCGTCGGCGCCGGTCGCGAGCAGCGACTCGGCGAGCCGGTACCGGACGCGGGCGAGGTCGTACGGGCGCTCCAGCGGCTCGAAGACGGTCACGACCTCCGACCAGGTCTCCGGTTCCAGTACGCCCTCGGCGCGGCGGAGTTCGGCCCGCACCCACTTCTCGTACGCGAGCCAGACCGGTACGTCCGTGGTGAGCTTTCTGACGGCCTCGAAGACGCTCGACAGGACCTCTGCGCGCCCCTCGTCGGCGAGCGGCAGCCCGCGGGCGTCGGCCTCGGCCGTGACCGCGGCGAGCACCAGGGGCCAGGCGAGGCTGTGCGTGCCGGGCGGGAAGCCGGCGTCCAGGGCCTGGCGCAGTGCGGCGCGGGCGTCGAGGAGCCGGCCTTCGGCGGCGGCGACGGCGACGGTGAGTGCGGCCAGCGGGATGTCGTTTTGGGGCTGGGGGTCGTGGGTGCCGGTGGAGTCGCGGGCGACGGCCAGGTGGCGGGCGGCTGCGGCCACGTCGCCCCGGGCGAGCTCGATGGTCGAGAGGTGCGCGGAGCCGCCGGCGCGTGACCTCACACCCGGTGCCCCGCTGATCGCGTTGGCCGCGGCCTCGGCGGCCTCGTCCCAGCGGCCCAGCGGGAAGAGCGACTCCGCGAGGTTGCTCCAGACCCACGTCTCCGACTCCGACAGGCCCATCCTGCGAGTGAGTTCGATGCCTCTGCGCCCTACCTCGACGGCTTCTCGGGAGCGGCCGAGGCTCTCCAGTGCCGACGGCAGGTTCACATAACTGCGGCCCACGAGGGACGTCAGCGAGCGCTTCTCCGCCTGGTCCCTGACCGCGTACATCTCGGCGAGTCCCGCGTCGATGTCCCCCGCGCCGACCATCAGGCCGCCGAGCGTCAGGCGTGCGCTCAGTTCGATGTCCTCGGCGCCCACCATGCGTGCGTACTCGACGGCGCGCTGGGCGTCGGAGAGCGCCTCGGGTCCGGGTGAGTGGAGCATGGACCAGCCCGCGGCCCTGTCCAGTACCTCGGCGTGCACCTCGGAGGGGGGCAGTCCGCGCACCAGTTCCTGCGCGGTGCCGAGCTCCTTCCACCCGTCGCCCCGGGCCAGGCCCTGCACCAGCAGGGAGCGCTGGACCCAGAACCAGGCCGCGCGCAGGGGGTCGCCGTCCTCCTCCAGGAGGTGCAGGGCCCGCTTGGTGATCTTCAGGGCGCGTTCGCGCTCCCCGCACAGCCGGCCCGCGACGGCGGCCTCGGCCATGAGGTCGAGGTAGCGCAGGGGTGTGCTCTCCGGGTCGCCGCCGCAGGGCGGGTAGACCTCGGCGTAGTCGACGGGCCTCAGTCCGGCCCGTACGGCGTCGGGGACGGCCTCCCACAGCTCCATGGCCCGTTCAAGCAGCCGCAGTTGCTCGGAGTGGGCGTAGCGGCCGCGGGCCTCCACCGAGGCGAGGAGGACGGCGGGGAGCGCCTTCGCGGCGTCGTGGGCGTGGTACCAGTAGCTGGCCAGGCGAGTGGCGCGGCCGTCGGCCGGGACGAGTGACGGGTCGGCCTCCAGTGCCTCGGCGTACCGGCGGTTGAGGCGGGAGCGCTCGCCGGGCAGCAGGTCGTCACTGACGGCCTCGCGGACCAGGGAGTGCCGGAAGCGGTAGCCGTCGCCGTCGGGCACGGCGAGCAGGATGTTGGCGCCGACGGCGGCCCGCAGCGCTTCGATGAGCTCGTCCTCGGGGAGCCGGGCGACGGCCGTGAGCAGGCCGTACTCGACGGTGGAACCGCCCTCGGCGACGATGCGGGCCACACGCTGGGCGTCCTCGGGCAGCGTCTCGACACGTACGAGGAGCAGGTCGCGCAGGGAGTCGGTGAGGCCGGTGCGGCAGCCCTCCTGGGTGGCGACGGCCAGTTCCTCGACGAAGAACGCGTTGCCGTCGGACCGTTCGAAGATCTCGTCGACCTCGGCGGGGTCGGGCTCGGCGGCGAGGATGCCGGCGAGCTGGCGGGCGACCTCGGCGCGGTTGAAGCGGCGCAGTTCCACGCGGCGGACCGTGCGCAGGCGGTCCAGCTCGGCCAGCAGCGGGCGGAGCGGGTGGCGGCGATGGATGTCATCGGCGCGGTAGGTGGCGACGACGACCAGGCGGCCGGTGCGCAGCGTGCGGAAGAGGTAGGCGAGGAGGTGGCGGGTGGAGGCGTCGGCCCAGTGCAGGTCCTCCAGGGCGACGACGACCGTGCGGTCCGCGGCGACGTGCTCCAGGAGGCGGGCGGTGAGTTCGAAGAGGCGGGCCGTGCCCTCCTCGTCGTGCCGGCCGTCCGGTCGGCGGGACGCTTCGCCCAGCTCGGGCAGGAGCCGGGCCAGCTCCGGCTCCTGTCCGTCGGCCGCGGCGGCCACCTCGTCCGGGAGCTGCCGGCGCAGGGAGCGCAGAGCGGTGGAGAAGGGCGCGAAGGGCAGCCCGTCGGCGCCGATCTCGACGCAGCCACCGAGCGCGACGACCGCGCCGTCGCGGCGGGCCGCGGCGGCGAACTCCTCGATCAGGCGCGTCTTGCCGACTCCGGCCTCGCCACCGAGCAGTAACGCCTGCGGCTCTCCCGCGGCGGCGCGGGAGAGCACGTCGCGCAACACCGCCAGTTCGTCGGTGCGGCCGACGAACACCGGGCTGACGGATTTCATCTCCACGCTGCCGAGCATCGCACGCGGGTCCGACAGCGCGGCACCGAATATCGGGATGACAGCGCCGGGGCGGGCGCGCACCGGCGCGGCGGTCCCCGCACGGGGTGGGCGGACGCTCACCGAGCGGCCAGGACGGCCTGCCACGGGACGGCCGCCCACCCGACGGCCGCCCTCCCCCGCCTCCGGGCTCACGCGGCGCGGGTGAACCGGTGCCGGCGGGGGCGTGGCCGGGGACTGTCCGGCCTCCCCTCGGCGTCGTGCCGCCGGGACTTCCCGCGGGCGGCGCGGCGCACCTCGCGGGCGAGCCGGTGCTCGGCGGCCTCGCGCATCAGCTCGGCGGACCGGATCTGCTGGAGCTCGTGGCGGAACTCGTGCGGGAACATGGCGCACTCCTCGTGACGTGTCGGTTTCGGGCTCGCTCGCTTGTCGCGATGCCCCAACCTTCGTCTCCAAGGCGGGTGCGCCACATCGGGAGAGTTCCGCATCTCGCACGGGAGAGGGGCCTTAGGTTTCGCCGTACGACGCGCACGGCGAACCTAAGGCCCCTCAGAGCCGCGAGGACATGCCTCCTCGTGCGGCGGGCTCAACCCGTCGTCGGCATGGCGAGCAGGATGTTCGAGACCTTCAGGGCGGCGAGCACCAGGCCGAGGAAGCCCAGCGAGATGCCCGCCCAGGCGGCCGACTTGATCCACGGCGTCTGCGGCGCCCGGTCGGGGTCGCCGAACGCGGGCCGGACCAGCACGGCGACCGCCACGAGCAGGGCGACCAGCGCGAACAGGCCGCCGACCAGGGCGTTCACGTTCCAGGAGTCGGCGTACACCTGCTTGATCTGCGAGGCGACGCTCGCGCCCTGCTGTGTGGCCTCCAGCTGGCCGTACAGCGAGTCGCGGGCCTGCGCGACCGTGCCGAGCCAGCTGCCGGTCAGCGAGACCAGACCGAGCCCGACGGACACGATGGCCGCGGCGCCCTGGCCGACCCCGGCGGAGGCGTCGGAGGCGCCCTTCCCGCGGAGGGCCACGAGTTCGTCGTCGGTCAGGTCGTCGAGGTCGTCCGTCTCGTCGGCGGTGGCCTCCCCGGACGTCCCTCCCTCGGCCCCGGAGGCCTTGGTCTCCGCGGCCTCCTCGCTCTCCGTGGCTTCCTTGGTGACGTCCACCGCCTCCTGGTCGCGCTGTGCCTCTGCGCCGGTCTCGACCCCGGCCTCGTCAACTGTCTTTGATCCCATGCCTCGCACCGTACGGACGCTGTCTGAGAAGTCTCTTAATGATCGTTGTGAGCAGTACGCGTGCGCGTGGGGTCATCGTTCCGTACGCGCGCGTGCCTCCCGCCACTCGGGCGCGAGGACCGACCACACCTCGGAGTCCTGGCGTACGCCCCGGTAGGGGAATCTCTGCCGCAGGACACCGTCGCGGCTCATGCCCAGCCGCCGCGCCACGTTGATGCTCGGTTCGTTGGCGGACGACGCGACCCACTCCACACGGTGGATGCCGCGCTCGTCAACCGCCCAGTCGATGAGGACCCTCATGGCCCGGGTGATCAACCCCCGTCCGGAGGCTGCCGGTTCGAGCCAGCAACCGACCTCGCACGTGCCGTTCGCGGCGTCGAAGATCCGGAAGAGCACACCGCCGACCAGCTTCCCCTCCAGCCACAGCCCGTGCAGGCTGCCGGTGTCGGCGGCGCGCTTGTCGGCGTACGACTGGAGGAGTTCCCGCGCGGAGTCCACGTCGGTGGCCTTGGCGCCCCAGGGGATGTGCTGTCCGATGAACTCGCGCCCCCGGTCGAGGTGGGCCAGGAACTCCTGGGCGTGCCAGGGGTCCAGAGGCCGCAGTTCGGCTCCGTCGTCACCCAGGGATATCGCGTACATCCTCTTGTCGCTCCTTCACCAGTAGGACCAGTTCGCCGTCCGGCGAGTCCTCGGTGACCGGATGGTCACCGTCCGCTCGCTGCCCGGGGATGGTCGCACGGGAGGGTTCGTCCGCGCCGGTCTTTTCGGCGTCGGCGGTGACGGCGGCGGCGCGCAGCTCGGGCGGTTCGATGCTGATGCGCGGCATCCGGCGGTCGAGCCAGCGGGGCAGCCACCAGTTGGCGCCGCCGAGCAGGTGCATCAGGGCGGGCACGAGGAGCGTACGGAGCACGAAGGCGTCGAGGGCGACGGCGGCGGCCAGGGCGATGCCGAACATCGCGATGACGCGGTCGCCGCTGAGCACGAACGCGAGGAACACCGAGATCATGATGACGGCGGCGGAGTTGATCACCCGGCTGGTCTCGGCGAGGCCGACGCGGACCGCGCGCCGGTTGTCCCGGGTCTCCAGCCACTCCTCGTACATCCGGCTGACCAGGAAGACCTGGTAGTCCATGGACAGCCCGAAGAGGACCGAGACCATGATCACGGGGAGGAAGGGTTCGATCGGCCCGGCGCTGCCGAGACCCAGCAGTTCGCTGCCCCAGCCCCACTGGAAGATCGCGACCACGACCCCGAAGGCGGAGGCGACGGCGGCCACGTTCATCGCGGCGGCCTTCAGCGGGATCCCGACGGACCGGAAGGCGAACAGGAGCAGCAGGCAGCCGAGCCCGATCACGACGCCCACGAACATCGGCAGCTTGCCGACGATGACGTCCGCGAAGTCGTCGTAACCGGCGGTGACACCGCCGACGTGCACGTCGAGCGAGGTGCCCGACTCGGCGCGTGGCAGGACGTCGTCGCGCAGGTGGTCGACGAGGTCGCTGGTCCGCGTGGACTGCGGGGAGGACTCCGGTACGACGCTGAGGTACGCGGTGTCACCGGCTGTGCTGTACGTCGCCGGGCTCACCGACGCGACGCCCTCGGTGCTTCGGAGGGTGGTGTCGAGGTGGTCGAGGGCGCGCTTGTCCTGGGCGCCGTCGACCTTGGTGACGAGGGTGAGGGGGCCGTTCACGCCGGGTCCGAAGCCGTCGGCCAGCAGGTCGTACGCCTGGCGGGTGGTCGCCGTCTTCGGGTCGTTGCCCTGGTCGGAGGTGCCCAGGTGCAGGCCGAGCGTGGGCAGTGCGAGCAGGGCCATGACGGCGAGCGCGACGGCGCCGAGCTTCTTCGGGTGCCGCTCGACGAAGGCGGACCAGCGGGCGGCGAGCCCGGTGGGCAGCTCCGGCTCGGGACCGTGCTCGTCGAGGTGGCGGCGCTCACGGCGGCTCAGGGCGCGCATGCCTATGAGGGAGAGCAGGGCGGGCAGCAGTGTCACGGAGGCGGCGACGGTGAGGACCACGGTGAGCGACGCGGCGATCGCGACACCGTTGAGGAAGCTGAGCCGGAGGATGAGCATGCCCAGGAGGGCGATGCACACGGTGGCGCCCGCGAAGACGACGGCCCGGCCGGTGGTCGCGACGGCGTTGGTCGCGGCCTCGGTGACGGACAGCCCGCGTTTCAGTCCCCTGCGGTGCCGGGTCACGATGAACAGCGCGTAGTCGATGCCGACGCCCAGCCCGATCAGCATGCCGAGCATGGGCGCGAAGTCGGCGACGGTCATGGCATGGCCGAGGAGCCCGATCCCGGCGTACGCGGTGCCGACGCCGACCAGCGCGGTCGCGATGGGCAGCAGCGAGGCGGCGAGCGAGCCGAAGGCGAGGAACAGCACGACGGCGGCGACGACCACGCCGACCACCTCGGCCATGTGTCCGCCCGACGACTCGGTGAGCCCGATCGCCCGGCCGCCCAGTTCGACCCGCAACCCGTCGGTCTCGGCGGCCTTGGCGGTGTCGACGACCTGCTGGGCCTCGGCCTTGTCCACGTCCTTGGCACGGTGGTCGAAGGTGACCGTGGCGTAGGCGGTGTGTCCGTCCCCGCTGATCTGGCCGGCGCGCGCGCCCTCGTACGGGCTGGTCACGGACGCCACACCGGGCAGGTCCTCGATCCTGTCGAGGGTGCGGGTCATGGTCTGCTCGACGTCGGCGGCCTTCACGGTGCCCTGGGTGGTGTGCCACACGACCGTGTCGCTGTCTCCGCTCATGCGCGGGAAGCCCTCGTTGAGGAGCTGGGTGGCGCGGCTGGACTCGGTCCCCGGGGTCGCGTAGTCGTTCGAGTACGCCGATCCCGCGACGGCCGCGCCGGCGGTGACGCCCGCGAAGGTGAGAAGCCACAGAAGTACGGCGACGAGGCGGTGCCGGACACACCAGCGCGCTAGGGCTGCCACGAACGTGCTCCCTGGGGGTGGGGGGTGGATCTTTGACCGGGAGCAGTTGCCTGGAACCGAACAGCCCGCAAAGAACGCCTGAGCAATGCCCACCACTCTGACAGGCGAAGCTGATCCTTTGTCCGTTTCGTGCCCTTTGTCACAGGGTTTGCGAGCCGGATCACAGGACAGTAACGCCGACTCTGTCGCCTGGCCTGTGCTCCGCCTCCGTTTCCCCGTCGCCCCCCTGTGGGCCCTCTGTGGTCCCGGACACACCTGGGGCGGTGCATCGCAGTCGATGCACCGCCCCAGGGGACAAGCGATACGGCGGATCAGCCCTCGCTGACGCCCAGCTTCTCCAGGATGAGCTCCTTGACGCGGGCCGCGTCGGCCTGGCCGCGGGTGGCCTTCATGACGGCGCCCACGAGGGCACCGGCCGCGGCGACCTTGCCGCCGCGGATCTTGTCCGCGATGGCCGGGTTGCCGGCGATGGCCTCGTCGACGGCGGTGGTCAGGGCGCCCTCGTCGGAGACGACCTTCAGGCCGCGCTTCTCGACGACCTCGTCCGGGGTGCCCTCGCCCTTGAGGACGCCCTCGATGACCTGTCGGGCCAGCTTGTCGTTGAGGGAGCCCTCGGCGACCAGCGCGGCGACCCGGGCGACCTGCTCGGGCGTGATGGGCAGCGCCTCCAGGGACACGCCCGTCTCGTTGGCCGTACGCGCCAGCTCGCCCATCCACCACTTGCGGGCGGAGGCCGCGTCGGCGCCCGCCTCGATGGTGGCGACGATCGGTTCGATGGCACCGGCGTTCAGGATCGCCTGCATGTCGACCGCCGAGATGCCCCACTCCTCGCGCAACCGGTTGCGGCGGGCGAGCGGCAGCTCGGGCAGGCCGGCGCGCAGTTCCTCGACCCACTCCCGGGTCGGAGCGACGGGCACCAGGTCGGGCTCCGGGAAGTACCTGTAGTCCTCGGCCTCCTCCTTCACACGGCCCGAGGTGGTGGACCCCGTGTCCTCGTGGAAGTGGCGGGTCTCCTGGACGATCGTTCCGCCGCCGCTCAGCACGGCCGCGTGACGCTGGATCTCGTACCGCGCGGCACGCTCGACGGACCGCAGCGAGTTGACGTTCTTCGTCTCGCTGCGGGTGCCGAACTTGTCGCCGCCCTTGGGCATCAGGGACAGGTTCACGTCACAGCGCATCTGGCCCATCTCCATACGGGCCTCGGAGACGCCGAGCGCCCTGATGAGCTCGCGCAGCTCGGCGACGTACGCCCGCGCGACCTCGGGGGCGCGCTCCCCGGCACCGACGATCGGCTTGGTGACGATCTCGATGAGCGGGATGCCCGCGCGGTTGTAGTCGAGCAGCGAGTGCGACGCGCCGTGGATACGCCCGGTGGCGCCGCCCACGTGGGTGGACTTGCCGGTGTCCTCCTCCATGTGGGCGCGCTCGATCTCCACGCGGAAGGTCGTGCCGTCCTCCAGCTGCACGTCGAGGTAGCCGTTGAAGGCGATGGGCTCGTCGTACTGGGAGGTCTGGAAGTTCTTCGGCATGTCCGGATAGAAGTAGTTCTTCCGGGCGAAGCGGCACCACTCGGCGATCTCGCAGTTCAGCGCGAGACCGATCTTGATCGCGGACTCGACGCCGGTCGCGTTGACGACCGGGAGCGAGCCGGGCAGGCCGAGGCAGGTGGGGCAGGTCTGCGTGTTGGCGTCCTGACCGAGTTCGGTCGAACAGCCGCAGAACATCTTCGTCTTGGTGCCGAGTTCGACATGGACCTCGAGGCCCATGACGGGGTCGTACGACGCCAGCGCGTCCTCGTACGACACCAGGTCGGTCGTGGTGGTCACGGTGAAAGTTCCCTCTCAGCCCAGCAGGACGTCGTCGTCGCCCCGCCGCTTCAGCTCGCGGTACAGGACGGCGAGGCCGGTGACGATGCCGACGGCGGACACGGCGGCGTCGATCACGACCAGCGTGTCGTTCTCGGCGCGGGCCTTCTTGAGTCGCTTGGCGACGCCGATCGCACCGAACGCGGTGGCGGCCATGGACAGGTACATACCGGACTTGGACTTGTTGAAGCCCTTGGCCTTGGACAGTGCGCTCACAGCGACGGAGCCTCCTCGAGAAGCGGGTGCCCCCACTTTTCCACGTAGGCGGCCTCGACGGCCGCGCCCACCTTGTACAGGCGGTCGTCCTTCAGTGCCGGGGCGATGATCTGCAGGCCGACCGGCAGCCCGTCCTCGGGCGCGAGGCCGCACGGCAGGGACATGGCGGCGTTGCCCGCCAGGTTGGTCGGGATGGTGCACAGGTCCGCCAGGTACATCGCCATCGGGTCGTCGGCGCGCTCACCGATGGGGAAGGCGGTGGTGGGCGTGGTCGGCGACACGATCACATCGACCTTCTCGAACGACTTCTCGAAGTCGCGGGTGATGAGCGTGCGGACCTTCTGCGCCGAGCCGTAGTACGCGTCGTAGTAGCCGCTCGACAGCGCGTACGTGCCGAGCATGATGCGGCGCTTGACCTCGGGCCCGAAGCCCTCGGCGCGGGTGAGGGAGGTGACCTCCTCCGCGGAGTGCGTGCCGTCGTCGCCGGTCCGCAGGCCGTAGCGCAGGCCGTCGAACCGGGCGAGGTTGCTGGAGCACTCGCTGGGCGCGATCAGGTAGTACGCGGAGAGCGCCAGGTCGAAGGACGGGCAGTCCAGCTCGACGATCTCGGCACCCAGCTCCTTGAGCACCGCGACGGCCTCGTCGAACCGCTGCAGCACTCCGGCCTGGTAGCCCTCGCCGCGGAACTGCTTGACGACACCGACGCGCATCCCGGCGACGCTGCCGTTGCGGGCGGCTTCGACGACGGGCGGGACGGGGGCGTCGATGGAGGTGGAGTCGAGCGGGTCGTGCCCGCCGATGACCTCGTGCAGCAGGGCCGCGTCCAGGACCGTACGGGCGCAGGGCCCGCCCTGGTCCAGGGAGGAGGAGAACGCCACCATGCCGTAGCGGGAGACCCCGCCGTAGGTGGGCTTCACGCCGACCGTGCCGGTGACGGCGGCGGGCTGGCGGATGGAGCCGCCGGTGTCCGTGCCGATGGCGAGGGGCGCCTGGAAGGAGGCGAGGGCGGCGGAGGACCCGCCACCGGAACCACCGGGAATCCGGGTGAGGTCCCAGGGGTTGCCGGTCGGCCCGAACGCGCTGTTCTCGGTGGAGGACCCCATGGCGAACTCGTCCATGTTGGTCTTGCCGAGGATGACGACGTCGGCGTCCTTCAGCTTCCGGGTGACCGTGGCGTCGTACGGCGGGATCCAGCCCTCCAGGATCTTCGAACCCACGGTCGTCGGAACCCCGACCGTGGTGAAGATGTCCTTGAGCGCGAGCGGCACACCCGCGAGAGGGCCGAGCTTCTCGCCGCGCTCCCGCTTGGCGTCGACGGCGCGGGCCTGGGCCAGGGCGCCCTCGCGGTCGACGTGCAGGAAGGCGTGCACCTTCTCGTCGACGGCCTCGATGCGGGCCAGGTGGGCCTCGGTGACCTCTACGGCGGTGAGCTCGCCGGAGGCGATCTTCGCGGCGGTCTCGGCCGCCGTGAGCTTGATGATGGCGTCGGTCATGACGTGATCAGTCCTCCCCCAGGATCTGCGGCACCTTGAAACGCTGCTGCTCCTGGGCCGGGGCGCCGGAGAGCGCCTGCTCGGGGGTGAGCGACGAACGGACCTCGTCCGTGCGCATGACGTTCGTCAGCGGCAGCGGGTGCGAGGTCGGCGGTACGTCTTGGTCGGCGACCTCGCTGACGCGGGCGACCGCGCCGATGATGTCGTCCAGCTGGCCTGCGAAGTGGTCGAGCTCTTCGGGCTTCAGCTCCAGACGCGCCAGCCGGGCGAGGTGGGCGACCTCCTCGCGCGTGATGCCAGGCATGCAGCGATCCTCTGGGGTGAGTGTGTGGTGTTTGGGCCCAATCCTATGGGGCGAGGAGCCGTGCCCGTACAACGGTTTGCCGCTGGCGCCTTCCCTCCCACGCCGCGCTCTTGAGGAAGTGGCTGTCGTACAGCTCCTGCACCGCGAGGAGGTTCTCCGGGCTCGCCTCGCCCAGGGCGACGCGCCGGAGATGACGGAAGTACTCGAAGCGTTCGACGCCGGGCGTGATGACGACGAGGATGTCGGCGTCGGCCCGGGGACGGCGGCGAAGGCGTGCGGCCTGCCCGGCGGGACGATGACGAGGTCGCCCGGCTCGGCGGTGACGACGTCCTCGCCGGAGAGGATTTCCACGGCGCCGTCGAGCAGGAAGTACATCTCGGCGGAATCGTCGTGCCAGTGCGGCTTGGCACCGTCCGCGCCCTCCTTGATGGTGACGCGCTGGATGGACAGGGCGCCGCCGGTCCGGCTGCTGTCGGCCGGCAGGCGGATGGTCGCGGGCGCGGGGCCGACGACTTCGGCCTCGGCCTCGGCCTCGCGCACGATCACGGACTCGTCGAACTGCCAAACGAACAGCGACATGGCCAAGACCGCCGGTCGATGCGATTGACGTGGTCGGACGTCGACGTGGTCAGACGAGGAAGAGCAGGGCGGCACTGATCAGCACGACGACCGCGGTGGCGAAGTGGACCCCGAACGCCAGGGCCTTCGTGCCGCCGTGCCGCAGGACTATCAGCGTGTCGACGAGCGGTATGAGTGCCACGCAGAGCATGAACCAGGCCTCGGCACGCGCCCCCACGAAGGCCAGCAGCGCCAGACCCACGATGCCGAACGTGCCGTCTTTGAGGCCCTTGTTGGCGAGGTAGGCGCCGGCGTCGCCGGCGGGGTCCGCCGGGACGCCGTAACCGGCGGCGGCGGAGGCGGGCTGGAACCAGAACCGGTAGCCGAGGAACAGGCAGAACAGGTTGAGCACGATGGCCAGGGTGTACGCGGTGACGGTCATGTCTCTTCTCCTTGCTAGCAGCGCTAGGGACGAGAGCGAAGCTAGCAGAGCATCGACAGAATGGCTAGCGCTGCTAGAATTCCTGGCATGTCGATCCAGACGCGCCGAGAGCGCGAACGAGCGGAGCGCGAGAAGCTGATCGTCACGGCGGCGCGCGAACTGGCGGAGGCCGAGGGCTGGGACGCGGTGACGACGCGCCGCCTGGCGGCGGAGATCGAGTACAGCCAGCCCGTCCTCTACAGCCACTTCAAGGGCAAGGACGCGATCATGGCGGCTGTCGCGGTGGAGGGCTGCGCCGAGCTGGCGGCGGAGCTGCGGGCGGCGCGGCTGGCGGCCGAGGGCACGCGGGCCGGCCTTACGGCGGTGGGCGAGGCCTACACGGCGTTCGCCCGGCGGCGGCCGGCTCTCTACGACGCGATCTTCACGCACGCCGTGGACCTGCCGTTCGCCACCCCGGAGGCCCCCAAGGCCCTGTGGGACGCCTTCAACGAGCTGGCCGCGGCGGTGCAACCGGCGGCGACCGAGGGCGACGACCCGGGCCTGCTCACGGAGACGTACTGGGCGAGCCTCCACGGCCTGGTCACCCTGATGCGCAGCGGCCGCCTGCCGGAGGGCGCGCACGACAGGCGCCTGGAGCTGCTGATCAAGCACTTCGCGGCGGGGGCGAGCTGAGGGCGCGGGCCAAGGCGCGGGGTGGCGCCGACGGCGGGCGGCCCTCATGGGGGAACGCCCGCTTCTCCGCCTGCGTGAACGGGTGGGCCGGTGGCCCGGTGGGCTATTCGTCGGTGGCCGCTGCCGGGAGAGCGGCCGCGGGGCGCTGCCAGCCGCGTGAGCCGCGGGCCCGCAGCCAGGCCGTGGTCTCCTCGGGCGGCATCGCCGCCGCGACCAGCCAGCCCTGTACGGCGTCACAGCCGAGATCGCGCAACCGCTCCCACGTCTCGTCGTCCTCGACGCCCTCCGCGACCACCAACAGCCCCAGCGAGTGCGCGAGATCGACGGTGCACCGCACGATCTCGGCGTCCTCGGTGTCCACGGCCAGCCGCGCCACGAACGACCGGTCGATCTTCAGCTCGCTCACCGGCAGGCGCCGCAGGTGCACCAGGGAGGAGTAGCCGGTGCCGAAGTCGTCCAGGGACATCTTCACGCCGTGCCCGGTCAGCCCGTGCAGGGTGTCGGCGGCCCGCTGCGGGTCCTCCAGCAGGACGTGTTCCGTTATCTCGAGTTGGAGCGCTCCCGCGGGAACTCCGTGACGGGCGAGCCGGGCGGCGACGGAGCCCGCGAAGCCGGGAGTGTGCACGTCACGCGGGGAGACGTTGACGGCGACCGGCACGTACAGGCCCTGGGCGCGCCAGGCGGCGACCTGGCCGAGCGCGGTCTCCAGCACGTACTCCGTCAGGTGCGGCATCAGCCCCGACGACTCGGCGATCGCTATGAACTCGTCCGGCGGCACCTTGCCCCGCTCGGGGTGCACCCACCGGACCAGCGCCTCAAGACCGGCGACCTGCCCGTCGAAGCGGACCTTCGGCTGGTAGTGCAGCTCGACCTCGTGTGCGTCGAGCGCGCGCCGGAGATCGCCCAGCAGGCCGAGGCGGTCTGGGGTGTTGGAGTCCCGCTTGGACTCGTACACCTCCACCCCCGTACGGTCCCGCTTCGCCTGGTACATCGCGACGTCCGCCCGCCGCAGCAGCCCCTCCGCGTCGAGGGCGTGGTCGGGGAAGACGGCGACCCCGGCGCTGGCCTCCAGCACGAGGGTGAGCCCGTCGAGGTCGAGGGGCGAGCCGAGCGCGGCGACGAGGTTGCGGGCGACCCGCGACGCGGACGTCGTGGAGTCGGCGACCGGCAGTAAGACGGCGAACTCGTCGCCGCCGAGCCGCGCGGCCTCCGCCCCGCGCGGCAGCGCCAGCTTCAGCCGGTCGGCGATCTGCAGCAGCAACCGGTCACCGGCCAGGTGCCCGAGTGTGTCGTTCACCGACCGGAAGCGGTCCATGTCGATCAGCATCAGGGCCGCCCGCGCACCGATCCGCTCGGCGTCGTCGAGCGCCGTCCAGGTCCGCTCCAGCAGCCACTGGCGGTTGGGCAGCCCGGTGAGGGGGTCGCGCAGTTGTTCCTCCGCCCGGGCGCGGGCGATCCACAGCGTGGAGTCGAGCGCGATCAGGGGGATGGCGAACAGGGGCAGCAGCAGCGGCTGGGCGACCGCGACCACACAGACGAGCGGCGCGATGCCGAGCAGCGCGACCGCGACCAGCCCCTGTCTGACCAGGGCCGTCCGCGCGATCGTGGGGACGCCGCCGCCACGGGGCGCGTGGAGGTACCAGAGCAGGCCACGGGTGACCACGAGGTACGCCGTGGCCACGAGCACCACCTGGGGTGCCGCGTACACATTCCAACTCTCGGGATTCCACGGCGACTCGACGGACGGCACCCGCCCGAACGCGGCGAGCACGAGCGCGCCGGCACCGATGCCCAGTATGTCGACGGCACCGTGCAGCACGCCCTGCCGCCAGCGGCCCCGGCGTGCGGCACCGACGAGGACGACGACGGTGAGACTGACCATCCCGGCGGGCACCCAGCCGTAGAGCAGCAGGACGGCGAGGGTGAGGGCGGCGCCCGATCCGGTGCCGCCCCACCAGCGGGCCCGCCCCATCGCGACCAGGTGGCCGACGATGACGCCGGACAGCACGGCCAGGGACCAGCCGGCCGTACCGGAGGGGAAGAGCGCGTGATGCCCCGTGAACGCCCGGTAGAAGCCGGCACCGAGCACCGCTCCGGCCACGCCGACGATCGCCGCGGGCACCGCGGGCCAGGACAGGTGCCGCTCCTCGTGTCCCGTGAGGCCCGCGCCGCGCTCGGCACCGGGGTGCGCCGATCCGTGCGCGCCGGGTAGGTGCACCACAGCGCCGCGCACGGCAGCGTCCTCACCACGCACGCGCGCGCCGTTCACGCCCTCCGACGATCGCCCTGCACCCGCTCGCCGGCTGCTCAGCCATGCCCCGGGCACCCGGCGCAGAAGCAGCCGGGAGTCCGGGGCGGCGCTCTCCGTCGGTTCCATTCCCGTCCCTCTCACAGCCGGCCGTGCCCACGCAGCGCGGCCCGATGCTCCCGACAACCATCAACGGCACCGCGTCTGAAAACCCACCACGCGTCCGGGCACGGCAGGCGCACACCTCAACAGTAGGCCGCAGAAGGCTTCCACGGGCAGCGGTCGTCGACGGTTGCCCGAATGCGACCCGGCCACCCGTATGCATCTGGTATGCGCCGAACAGGTGGCCTTCAACCGCTACTCCTCAGTCGGAAGCGCGACGTCCGCGGCTGCTTCCGGCCCCTGTGCGAGCAGAACGGCGAAGCCCTCCTCGTTCAGGACCGGCACCTTGAGTTGCATCGCTTTGTCGTACTTCGATCCGGGGTTGTCACCCACCACGACGAATGAGGTCTTCTTCGACACTGAACCGGTCACTTTCGCCCCCCTGCTCTGCAGTGCCTCCTTCGCGCCGTCGCGTGTGTGGTGCTCCAGGGTGCCAGTGACCACGACAGTGAGCCCCGCGAGGGGGCGCGGGCCCTCGTCCTCGCCGGAGCCCTCCTCCTCCATGCGTACGCCCGCGGCCCTCCACTTGCGGAGGATCTCCTGGTGCCAGTCGACCGCGAACCACTCCTTGAGCGAGGCCGCGATGATCGCGCCGACACCGTCGGTGTTCGCCAGTTCCTCCTCGGTGGCCTGCTGGATGCGGTCGATCGAGCGGAACTCGCGGGCCAGGGCCTCGGCGGCGACCGGTCCGACATGACGGATCGACAGACCGGTGAGGACGCGGGCGAGCGGGCGCTCCTTGGCGGCCGCGATGTTCTCCAGCATCGCCAGCGCGTTCTTCCTCGGCTCGCCCTGCTGGTTGGCGAAGACCGTGGCGATCTTCTCCTCGCCCGTCTTCGGGTCGCGCTTGGGCAGACCGCTGTCCTGGTCGAGGACGTACGCCTTGATGGGCAGCAACTGCTCGACGGTGAGGTCGAACAGGTCGCCCTCGTCCACCAGCGGCGGGTCGGCCGGCTCCAGCGGCGCGGTGAGGGCCGCGGCGGCGACGTAACCGAAGTGCTCGATGTCCAGCGCCTTGCGGCCGGCGAGGTAGAACAGGCGCTCGCGCAACTGGGCAGGGCAGGTGCGGGAGTTGGGGCAGCGCAGATCGACGTCACCCTCCTTGGCCGGGGCCAGCGCCGTACCGCACTCGGGGCACTCGGCCGGCATCACGAACTCCCGCTCGCTGCCGTCCCTCAGGTCGACGACCGGGCCGAGGATCTCCGGGATGACGTCACCGGCCTTGCGCAGCACCACCGTGTCGCCGATGAGGACACCCTTGAGCTTGACCACGTCCTGGTTGTGCAGTGTGGCGAACTCCACCTCCGAGCCGGCGACCGTGACGGGCTCGACCTGCGCGTACGGCGTCACCCTGCCCGTACGGCCCACACCCACCCGGATGTTGATCAGCTTGGTGTTGACCTCCTCCGGCGCGTACTTGTACGCGATGGCCCAGCGCGGGGCGCGGGCCGTGGAGCCGAGGCGGCCCTGGAGGCGGATCTCGTCGAGCTTGACGACCACGCCGTCGATCTCGTGCTCCACGGAGTGGCGGTTCTCCCCGAAGTACGCGATGAACTCGCGCACGCCGTCGAGGTCGTCCACCACCTTGTTGTGCCGGGAGGTGGGCAGGCCCCAGGCCTTGAGCAGGTCGTACGCCTGGGAGAGGCGGGTGAGGCCGTCGAAGCCCTCCAGGGCGCCGATGCCGTGGACCACCATGTGGAGCGGGCGGGTGGCGGTGACGCGCGGGTCCTTCTGGCGCAGCGAACCCGCAGCCGCGTTACGGGGGTTGGCGAAGGGCTTGTCACCGGCCTCCACCAGACGGGCGTTGAGCTCCTCGAACTTCTCCATCGGGAAGTAGACCTCGCCGCGGATCTCCACGAGGTCGGGAACCCGGTCACCCCGAAGCCTGTCCGGAATCTCCGCGATCGTCCGGACATTGGGCGTGATGTCCTCGCCCGTGCGGCCGTCACCGCGGGTCGCCGCGCGCGTGAGGCGGCCGTGCTCGTACGTCAGGTTGACCGCGAGGCCGTCGACCTTGAGCTCGCACAGGAGGTGGTACTCGGAGCTGCCGACCTCCTTGGCGACCCGCTCGGCCCAGGCGGCGAGCTCCGCGTCGTCGAAGGCGTTGTCGAGCGAGAGCATGCGCTCGCGGTGCTGGACGGCCGTGAACTCCGTCTCGTACGCCCCCGCGACCTTCTGGGTCGGTGAGTCGGGGGTGCGCAGCTCGGGATACTCGTCCTCCAGTGCCTCCAGGGAGCGCAGGAGCCGGTCGAACTCCGCGTCGCTGATGACCGGAGCGTCCTTCACGTAGTACCGGAAGCGGTGCTCCTCGATCTGCTCAGCGAGCTGCGCGTGCTTGTCCCGTGCCTCGGCGGGCACCGCTGTCTCCGCTTGCTTGTCGCCGGCCACCGTGTTGTCCTCCCGTTACTCTGGGTTGTCCGCGAGGGATCTCGCCGCCCGGACGCAGTGGGCGAGCGCCGCGCGCGCGTACGCCGGGGAGGCCCCCGCGAGTCCGCACGACGGCGTGACCGTGACCGCCTCCGTGAGAAGCCCCGGATTCAGCCCCAGCCTGCGCCACAGCGTCCTGACACCCATGACGCTACCGGCAGGGTCTGACAATGGGCCGTCGGTGCCCGGCAGGACACCGGCCAGCAGCCTCGTGCCTGCCTCCACGGCTTCCCCGATCGCGTCGTCGTCACGTTCGGTGAGCAGGGCGAAGTCGAAGGAGATCGCGGCGGCGCCGGCGCGGCGCAGCAGGGCGAAGGGGACGTCGGGTGCGCAGGAGTGCACGACGACGGGTCCGTCCGGGCCGTGCGCGCCGACCACGTCCCGGAGGGTGGCCTCGACGACCTGGCGGTCCACGGCGCGGTGGGTGCGGTAGCCGCTGGCGGTCTTCACCTGGCCGCGCAGGACGGCGACGAGGGACGGCTCGTCGAGCTGGAGGACGACCTGGGCGCGGGGTAGGCGGCGCCGTACGTCCTCGATGTGGGTGCGCAGCCCTTCGGCGAGTGACCCGGCGAGGTCCCTGCAGGCGCCGGGGTCGGAGAGGGCGGCCTCGCCGTTCTTCAGCTCCAGTGCCGCGGCGAGGGTCCACGGTCCGACGGCCTGGACCTTCAGCGGGCCCTCGTACTCCTGCGTGAACTCCTCGAGCGCGTCGAGGTCCTCCCCCAGCCACGATCTCGCCCGCTTGGTGTCGCGGCCCGGCCGGTCACCGATGCGCCAGCCGCTGGGTTCCACGCGGGCGTACAGCTCGACGAGCAGGCCGGTGGTGCGGCCGATCATGTCGGCGCCGGGGCCGCGGGCGGGGAGTTCGGGCAGGTGCGGCATGCCCGTCTCCGGGCCCTCGAAGGTCCCGGAGACGGTCTTGGCGGCCTCGCGGGCGTCGGTGCCGGGCATGGAGCCGACGCCGGTGGCGGGGCCGAACCTGAACTGGCTGATCTCACTCACCCTGGAAGCCTACGTAACCCCCGAGGGCATCCAGGGACGGCCTCAGCGACCCGGCCGTACCGTCACGTCATTGATCTCCGCGTCCCTCGGCAGATCCAGAGCCATCAGGATCGTCGTCGCCACCGACTCGGGGTCGATCCAGTGGGACGGGTCGTACTCCTTGCCCTCCTGCCGGTGGACCTTGGCCTGCATGGGGCTGGCCGTGCGGCCGGGGTAGACCGTGGTGACGCGAACACCGTTCGCGTGCTCCTCGTGGCGGAGCGAGTCCGCCAGGGCCTTCAGGCCGTGCTTGGACGCCGCGTACGCGGACCAGTCGGCGTGGGCGTTGAGGCCGGCGCCCGAGTTCACGAACACCACGTGCCCGCGGGCGGTGCGCAGTTGGGGCAGGAAGTGGCGGGTCAGCTCGGCCGGGGAGATCAGGTTGACGTTCAGCTGGTGACGCCAGGACTTCGGGGTCAGCTCGCCGACCGGGCCCAGGTCGACCACGCCGGCGATGTGGAGCAGGGAGTCCACCCGGTCCGGCAGTGACTGGTGGGAGAAGGCCCAGGACAGCCTGTCCGGGTCCGCCAGATCACCCACCAGGGTCCTCGCGCCGGGGAACTCGGCCGACAGCTCCTTGGCACGGCCCGCGTCGCGCGCGTGCAGCACGAGGTCGTCCCCGCGCGCGTGCAGACGGCGGGCGACGGCCGCGCCGATGCCGGAGCCGGCTCCGGTGATCACATGTGTAGCCATGCCGTCATGCTCGCACCACCCCACGCCGGGCGGCGGCCCCAGGGGGAAGAACCCAGCGGCAGCGTGCGCTGTACCCGGGGAAACGAGCCACCCAAGGAGGATCATCGTGACCAAGGGGCACAGCATCACCATCGAGCAGAGCACCGAGCACGTACGTGTCGTGCGCGACGGACAGGTCCTCGCGGAGAGCACCCGCGCCCTGGTGCTGCGCGAGACGGGTTGTCCCGCGCGGTACTACATCCCCGAAGGGGACGTGCGTACGGACCTGCTCACCGCGTCCGAGACCCACACGTACTGCCCGTTCAAGGGCACGGCCTCGTACTGGTCCCTCCCGGACGCCCCCGACCTCGTGTGGGCCTACCCCGACCCGAAGCCGGAGGTCGCGGAGATCAAGGGGCACCTGTGCTTCTACGACGTGGAAGTGGCGTGACGGCTCACGCCACCCCGGCCGTCGCCCGCCGCGTCGTCGCGATCGTCGCCGAGCCCACGACGCGCGTGCCGTCGTACAGGACGATCGCCTGGCCGGGGGCCACGCCGCGGACCGGTTCCGTGAAGGACACCTCCAGGGTGCCGTCGACCAGTTCCGCCGTGACCTCCGTCTCGCCGCCGTGGGCGCGGAGCTGGGCGGTGTAGGTTCCCGGGCCGGAGGGGGCGACTCCGCACCAGCGGGGCTTGACGGCGGTCAGGGCGGAGACGTCCAGCGAGGCCGCCGGGCCCACCGTCACCGTGTTGTCCACGGGGGAGATGTCCAGGACGTAGCGGGGCTTGCCGTCGGGGGCCGGGGTGCCGATGCGCAGGCCCTTGCGCTGGCCGATCGTGAAGCCGTACGCGCCCTCGTGGGTGCCGACCTTGGTGCCGGACTCGTCGACGATGTCGCCCTCCGCCCTGCCGAGCCGGGAGGCCAGGAAGCCCTGGGTGTCGCCGTCGGCGATGAAGCAGATGTCGTGCGAGTCCGGCTTCTTGGCGACCGCGAGACCGCGTCGCTCCGCCTCGGCGCGGATCTCGTCCTTGGTCGTCACCGTGTCGCCCAGCGGGAACATCGCGTGCGCGAGCTGCTTCTCGTCGAGGACCCCGAGGACGTACGACTGGTCCTTGGCCATGTCGGAGGCGCGGTGGAGCTCGCGCGTGCCGTCCTCCTTGAGGATCACCTTCGCGTAGTGGCCCGTGCAGACCGCGTCGAAGCCGAGGGCCAAAGCCTTGTCCAGGAGCGCGGCGAACTTGATCTTCTCGTTGCAGCGCAGGCACGGGTTCGGGGTGCGTCCGGCCTCGTACTCGGCGACGAAGTCCTCGACGACGTCCTCGCGGAAGCGCTCGGCGAGGTCCCAGACGTAGAAGGGGATGCCGATCACGTCCGCTGCCCGGCGGGCGTCGCGCGAGTCCTCGATGGTGCAGCAGCCGCGCGCGCCGGTGCGGAACGACTGCGGGTTCGCGGACAGCGCGAGATGGACGCCCGTCACGTCGTGTCCCGCTTCCGCGGCGCGGGCGGCTGCGACGGCGGAGTCCACTCCGCCCGACATGGCGGCGAGGACACGGAGGGGGCGGGGGCGCTGCGAGATCTCAGTCATAGCCCTTCAAGGGTACGGGGCGACGGGAACCGGATCCCGCGAGTATCCGTTCACGATCACATGGAAGAACGAAGGGCCCGGCGGAGGAAGGCTCCGCGGGACGGCGACCGGCGGATCGGGCGGCGTGCCCTGCTCATCGGCGGGGCGGTGGCCGCCGCGGGCACCGCCGTGTTCGCGCGCGACGAGCTGGGGCACCTGTGGTGGCGCGTTCCGGGCGTGGAGAAACCACGCAAGGAGGGCGAGGTCGACTTCGCGGGAGCCCGCTGGGTGTCGGCGTCGGACGCGAACTGGCGGCGCGCGGACCGTCCCGACGACTACGGGGTGGACATGGTGGTCATCCATGTCACCCAGGGCAGCTTCGACAGCGCGGTGAAGGTCTTCCAGGACCTGGAGCACGGCGCGGCGTCGCACTACATCGTGCGCGAGGACGGCCACATCACGCAGATGATCCGCGAGCTGGACGTGGCGTACCACGCCGGGAACCGCGAGTACAACGAACGCAGTGTCGGCATCGAGCACGCGGGCTTCGTGGAGCGGGCGTCCTCCTTCACGGACGAGATGTACGAGGCGTCGGCACGGCTCACGGCCCGCATATGCGCGCGGTACGACATCCCGGTGGACCGCGAGCACATCATCGGGCACGTGGAGGTGCCGGGCACGGACCACACGGATCCCGGCCCGCACTGGGACTGGGACCGGTACATGCGGCTCGTACGGCAGGCGCGTACGGCGGCGACGGAAGCCGAAGCCGCCGCGAGTCCGCGGGCGGCGTCCGGTCGCCCGGCGTAGGCCCTACGGCTCGACGTTCACGCGCCGCCTTCGAGCAGTCTCTTCAGCGTCAGCTCGTTCTCCGGCATCTCCTTGCGCACATACGGCCGGACGACGAGCGGCACCAGCAGCTTGCCGATTCCGTGCGTCTCGAAGTCGAGGGACAGCGTCAGACGCGACCGTTCACCGTCGGCGAGCGGCTCGATCGTTCCCCGCAAGTGGGGGCGGACGGGGCCGTCGACGCCTTCGGCGCGCCAGCTCCTCGGCTGGTCCAGCTCGGTGACCTCCATGGTCATGGGGATCTCCCGGCGGCCGATCCGGCGGGTCACCACGACGCGCGAGCCCACTCCGAGCGGGGCGTCTCCCACGGGGCGCACGGACACGGCGCTCTCCTGCCACTCGGGCATGTGCGAGGGGTCGGCCGCGTAGGAGAAGACGTCCTCGGGGCGGCGGGCGATGTCGACGCTTTCCTTGATCGCAGGCATGCGAACTCCCTTTTGCCCGGTTTGCCTATTTGCCCACATCGTCCCACCGCGACAGCGGGGCGCAAGTGCGGGAAAAAATCATGTTTTCAGGTATTCCATCTCGGGATGGACGTTCTATCCTGATATCAGGCCTACGGGACGAGTGAGGGAGTTCGACCGGAGTAGCCGACTTTGGCGAGAAGCTTCGGCTTCCGCCGATGCCGACGTCGACGGTCGAGCTGAGAGGCCGGAAGGCCGTGGATCGCGAGGTCCACGACTGGAAGGCGACCCCCAGTCACCTGATCCGGGTCATGCTGGCGAAGGGAACCCGTCTCGTAGGTCGTTTTCGTGCGCGCGGGTGCGAACCATTGCGAACCATGAGGGGGCTGGGGCAGGCAGTCCTCAGGTCAGCCCCGCACTGCGCGCCCGCTCCACCGCCGGGCCGATCGCCTTCGCGAGCGCGGCGACGTCCGCCTCCGTGGAGGTGTGGCCGAGCGAGAAGCGCAGGGTGCCGCGAGCCAGGTCGGGGTCGGTGCCGGTGGCCAGGAGCACGTGGCTGGGCTGGGCGACGCCCGCGGTGCACGCGGAGCCGGTGGAGCACTCGATGCCCTGGGCGTCCAGCAGCAGCAGGAGCGAGTCCCCCTCGCAGCCCGGGAACGTGAAGTGGGCGTTGGCCGGCAGCCGGCCCTCGGGGGACGGATCACCTCCGAGAATCGCGTCGGGGACGGCCGAGCGGACCGCCTCGATCAGGTCGTCGCGCAGGGCGCCGATCTCCCTCGCGAACCACTCGCGCTGCTCGGCGGCGAGGCGGCCGGCGACGGCGAACGAGGCGACGGCCGGGACGTCGAGCGTGCCGGAGCGGACGTGGCGCTCCTGTCCGCCCCCGTGCAGAACGGGTACGGGACTGTACTCACGGCCCAGGAGCAGGGCGCCGATCCCGTACGGACCGCCGATCTTGTGACCGGAGACCGTCATCGCGGCGAGGCCGGAGGCGCCGAAGTCGACGGAGACCTGACCGAAGGCCTGGACGGCGTCGGCGTGCAGCGGCACGTCGAACTCCCGCGCCACGTCGGCGAGTTCACGGACCGGCATGATCGTGCCGATCTCGTTGTTGGCCCACATGACGGTGGCCAGGGCGACGTCGTCGGGGTTGCGGGCGATCGCCTCGCGCAGGGCTTCGGGGTGGACACGCCCGTGCGCGTCGACGGGCAGGTACTCGACGGTGGCGCCCTCGTGCTCGCCCAGCCAGTGAACGGCGTCCAGTACCGCGTGGTGCTCGACGGGGCTGGCGAGGACCCGGGTGCGGGCGGGGTCGGCGTCGCGACGCGCCCAGTACAGGCCCTTCACGGCGAGGTTGTCCGCCTCGGTGCCGCCGGAGGTGAAGACGACCTCACTGGGGCGGGCGGCGAGGGCCTCGGCGAGTGTCTCGCGGGCTTCCTCGATGGTGCGGCGGGCCCTGCGGCCTGCCGCGTGCAGCGAGGAGGCGTTGCCGGTGATGCCGAGCTGGGCGGTCAGGGCCTCTGCCGCCTCCGGGAGCATCGGAGTCGTCGCTGCGTGGTCGAGGTAAGCCATGGTGGCCCCGATTCTACGGGGGCCCGGCACACCGACCTCGGCCGCCGTGGTGTCGCGAACGCGCCCTCCGACGGAGCGCCCTTCCCGGGCTGCGGCACGCGCTGCGACTGCCGCCGATCGGCCAAGCCGGCTCAGTCGGCTCAGTCAGTACGTCGGCGGCTGCGGCCCGTCCCCGGCCGCCCGCCCGCGTTCTTCTAGAAGCTCCACGACACCGTGTGGTCCAGCTGCACCAGCACGACCAGGACGAGGAGGTCGGCGACCCCGAGTCCGAGCCCGAGGTAGGCACGGCCGCGGCGGTTCGTACCGCGCCACAGGGCCGCGGCGGCCAGCACGACGGCGACCGGCCCCAGGAAGACGTTGAGGACGAGGAGCCCCAGGAGGCCCAGGATGAAGGACGCCACGGCCATGCCGTCGGCGTCACGGGTCACGGTGCGGCGGCGTTGCGGTGTGGCGGTGAGTTCCATGATCGGTCAGCTCCCACAGGAGGACGAAGGGTCAGTGCGTGGTGGTGTGACGGCGGCGGCCGTGACGCTCACGGACCGCGAAGACCGCGAGCCAGACGCCGATGACGGCCGCGCCGATGAGGGAGACGGGCAGCGGCGCGTGGGCCACGGTGCCCATGACGACACCCAGCAGCATGAGGGCGGCGACGAGGAACAGCATGTCGATTGCCTCTCGTTACGGTTCGGTGAACGGTTGTAGTTACACTTGTTCACTGACTACCCAGTCTAGCGCGCGGTACGACTTCCCAATCTCAGAGAACAGTTGTTAACTGCATGGCATGAGTCACACCCTCGGCATCCGGCAGGCCCAGAAGCAGAAGACCCGGCAGGCTTTCCTGGACGCCGCCCTGGAACTGTTGGAGGAGCAGAGCCTGAGCAGCCTGGGCCTGCGCGAGGTCACCCGCGCCGTCGGGCTCGCCCCGACCGCGTTCTACCGGCACTTCCGCTCGACGGCGGACCTCGGCGTGGCGCTGGTCGAGGAGGCGCTCGGCAGCCTGCACCCGATGATCGGGACCACGGTGTCCACGGCCGGCGACAGCGGTCAACGCATCGCGCGCGCGGTCGATCTGATCGCCCGCCACGTGGACGCGTACCCGGCGCACGTCCGGTTTATCGCCCGTGAGCGACATGGTGGTGTGCAGCCGGTGCGAGCGGCGATCAGTGCGCAACTGGCGCGGTTCGCGGAGGAGGTGAAGGCCGAGCTGGCCAAACAGCCCGAGTCCGCGGGCTGGAGCGACGACGATCTGCTGATGCTCGCCGGGCTGTACGTCGATCAGATGCTGGTGACCGCGTCGCTGTTCCTGGAGACGGTGGGCGCGTCCGCGGAGGAGCGGGCGGCGGTGGCGGACGTGGCGGTTCGGCGGATGCGGTTGATCAGTGTGGGGCGCCGGCACTGGTTGGTGTGATCGCCTCGTCTGCCGGATCCTGCCGGGTCTTGCCGGGTCTTGCCGGGTCCTGCCGGTGGTTCGGTGCCGGTCGCGTCGTGGCTTGTCGCGCCCACGCGGCGGAGCCGCACATCCAACGCGGCCCCGCGCCCCTCAACAGCGAGGGGCGCACCTCAGCAGAAGAGGCACCCCCGCGCCCGTAAAAGCGGTGGCGCGCCCCGAGGGGCGCGCCACCGCTGCGTACCGACCGCCAGGTCACGTGTCCTTCGTCGACTCCTTCGTGGCCGACGACGAGTCACCTGGGTCAGCCCTGTGGCCCACCTGTGCGAACGCCTCAGCCGAGCCGCACCCGTGCCAGCTGGCGGGACTGGGCGACCAGACGGTCCGCACTGTCCCAGACCTCGGCGTCCTCCTCCAGGAAGCCGCCGGCGAGGTTGCGGGTGGTGATGGAGACCCGGAGCGGGCCCGGCGCGGGGCGGGAGCGTACGTGCACCGTGAGCTCGACCGTCGGGACCCAGCCGGAGACGCCCAGCTCGAAGGCGGTCGGCGGCAGCGCGTCGACCGCGAGCAGCAGCGACAGGGGGTCCGGGTCCCGGCCGTCCGCGAGGCCGAACCAGGCGCGCATCTCGCCCTTCCCGGACGGTGCGCCGAGCGCCCAGCCGAGCGTCGACGGGTCGAGCTTGAGCATCAGCCGCTCGGTGATGGCGGAGCTGCCGGAGACCGGAGCGGGTCCGTCCTCCGGGCCGAAGCACTGTTCCATGGGCGGGAACGCGGGCGGCGCCGCCGTCGTACGGACGTCGTCGGGCAGGGAGTCCAGGTCGCCGTAGGAGGCGAGCACGCGGATCCGTTCGACCTCGCGGCCGTCCTCGTCGTACTGGACGAGCGATGCCTGGCCGGTGGAGAGGGTGCGGCCGGCGCGGACGACGTCCGTGCGGATCACCGCGGGGCCGGGCTCGGACGCCGTCAGGTAGTGCGCCGAGATCGTGAACGGATCGGCGTGCGGCAGGGCGTCCGCGAGGGCACGGCCCAGAACGGCGAGGAGGTAGCCGCCGTTGACGGCGCTGATGATCGTCCAGCCGGCGGAGAGGTTGATGTCGTAGACACCCTCTTCGCGTCGCGTCACGGCGGTGTCGCGGTCGAACTCGCTGTCGCCGATGGTCGCCTGGGTCATCTGGGTCATGGCGGTACCGTACAGCAGAAAACTACTAAGCGGTAGCTTTGTGGACCTGTTCGTCCACCTCCGCCGCCGAGGACCTCCGGTTCCAGGCCCTGGGCGCCCTCCAGTGGAAGCGCATCGCGAGCAGCCGCAGCACGAAGGCGGTGAGCGCGGCGAGTGCGGAGGTGAGCGGGGTGAGGGCCTCGTGGCGGACGCACAGCACGACCAGCGCGGCGCCCACCATCGCGGGCACCGCGTACAGGTCGCGGTCCCAGCGCAGCAGAGACGGCACCTCGTTGGCGAGCACGTCGCGCAGGACGCCGCCCCCGACGGCGGTCGCCACCCCGAGAGCGGCCGAGGCGGTGAGGCCGAGCCCGTACTCGTACGCCTTCGTGGTGCCCGAGACGCAGAACAGCCCCAGGCCGGCCGCGTCGAAGACGTTCACGCCGGTCTGGATGCGCTCCACCTCCGGGTGGAGGAAGAAGACCAGCAGGGCGGCGAGCAGCGGCGTGAGGAAGTAGCCGAGGTCGGTGAACGCGGCGGGCGGCACGGCCCCGATGACCAGGTCGCGGAACACCCCGCCGCCCAGCGCGGTGACCTCGGCGAGGACGGCGATGCCGAAGACGTCGAAGTTCTTGCGGACGGCCAGCAGCGCGCCGGATATCGCGAAGACGAAGATGCCGACGAGTTCGACCGCGTGCTGGACGGAAGGGGTGAAGAGTTGCTGGATCACCTAAGTATCGTTACACACGGAGGGTGTGCACCTTGCATTGCAAGGTGCACACCCTCCAACAGTCTTTACTTGTCCGTCGACTTGTCCGTCGACTTCTCCACGCTTTCCTCCGCGACCTCGGCCGCCAGCGCCTGGGACGTCTCCGCCGACTCCGCGAGCACCGCGTCCGGCACGAGCTCCCCCGCGGATTTGGCGGCGGAGAGGAGGACCGTGTCCTGCGGGGCCTGGTCCTCGAAGTTCTCCGGGTGGTGGCAGGCCACCCGCTGGCCCGGCTTCAGCTCCAGCAGCGCGGGCTCCGTCGTCCTGCAGATCTCCGTCGCCTTCCAGCACCGAGTGTGGAAGCGGCAGCCACTCGGCGGGCTGATCGGCGAGGGCACGTCGCCGCGGAGCAGGATGCGCTCGCTCTTGGCGGTACGGCGCTTGGGGTCGGGGATCGGCACCGCCGACATCAGCGCCTTGGTGTAGGGGTGCATCGGCGCCTTGTAGAGCGCGTCGCGGTCGGCGAGCTCCACGATCTTGCCGAGGTACATCACCGCGATGCGGTCCGAGACGTGGCGGACCACGGACAGGTCGTGCGCGATGATCACGTACGTCAGTCCGAGTTCCTGCTGGAGGTCGTCCAGCAGGTTCACGACCTGTGCCTGGATCGACACGTCGAGCGCGGAGACGGGCTCGTCGGCGACGACCAGCTTCGGGTTGAGCGCGAGGGCGCGGGCGATGCCGATGCGCTGGCGCTGACCGCCGGAGAACTCGTGCGGATAGCGGTTGTAGTGCTCGGGGTTGAGGCCGACCACCGACAGCAGCCGCTGGACCTCCTTCTTGACGCCGCCCTCGGGCGTGACGCCCTGGAGCTTGAAGGGGGCGCCGACGATCGTGCCGATGGTGTGGCGCGGGTTCAGCGACGAGTACGGGTCCTGGAAGATCATCTGCACGTCACGGCGGAGCGGGCGCATGCCGCCGACACCGAGGTGCGTGATGTCCTTGCCCTCGAACTCGACCGTGCCGGCGGTCGGTTCGAGCAGCCGGGTGATCAGCCGGCCCATCGTCGACTTGCCGCAGCCCGACTCGCCCACGACACCGAGGGTCTCGCCGGAGCGCACCTCGAAGTCGATGCCGTCGACCGCGCGGACGGCGCCGGTCTGCCGCTTGAACAGGCCCTCACGGATCGGGAAGTGCTTCTGGAGGCCGGTGACCTTCAGCAGGATCTCGCCGGGGGCGGGGTCCTCCTTGGTCAGGGTCGCGCCCGCGGTGGCACCCGGTTCCGCGCCGCCGGCCTGTGCGGGGATGCTCAGCTCTTTGTCGTCTGCCTTGTCGCTCACAGCTTCGGCGCAATCTCTTCGGTCCAGATCCGCTCCCGCTGCTCCTGCGTCATGTGGCAGGCGGCCCAGTGCCGGCTGCCGACCTCGGTCAGCTCGGGGCGGACCGTGCGGGTGACGTTGTCCTTCGGGAGGTCCGCGTACGGGCAGCGCGGGTTGAAGGCGCAGCCGGACGGGATGTTGATCAGCGAGGGCGGGGAGCCCTTGACCGGGATGAGCCGGTCCTGCTGGTCGCGGTCCAGGCGCGGCATCGAGCCGAGCAGGCCCCAGGTGTAGGGGTGGCGGGGCTCGTAGAACACCTTCTCGGCGGGGCCGCGCTCGACGCACCGGCCGCCGTACATCACCAGGATGTCGTCGGAGAGTTCGGCGACGACGCCCAGGTCGTGGGTGATGATGATGACCGCGGAGCCGAACTCCTTCTGCAGGTCCCGGATGAGGTCGAGGATCTGCGCCTGGACGGTCACGTCGAGGGCGGTCGTCGGCTCGTCCGCGATGAGCAGTTCGGGGTTGTTGACCAGCGACATCGCGATCATCGCGCGCTGGCGCATACCGCCGGAGAACTCGTGCGGGTAGCTGTCGACCCGCTTGTCCGGCTGGGGGATGCCGACGCGGTCGAGCATCTCCACGGCACGGCGCTTGGCGGTCTTCTTGTCCACGTCGTGGTGGATGCGGTACGCCTCCACGATCTGCTGGCCGATCGTGTAGTACGGGTGCAGCGCGGACAGCGGGTCCTGGAAGATCATCGCCATCTCGCGGCCGCGCAGCTTGCGCACGTGGTCCGGGTCGGCGGACAGCAGCTCGGTGCCGTCCAGCCAGATCTCGCCGGAGATCCGCGCCTTGCGCTTGCCGTACTGGCCGGCGGTGTGCAGGCCCATGATGCCGAGCGAGGTGACCGACTTGCCGGAGCCGGACTCGCCCACGATGCCGAGGGTCTTGCCCTTCTCCAGCGAGAAGCTGAGCCCGTCGACGGACTTGACCAGGCCGTCGTCGGTCGGGAAGTGCACCTTCAGGTCGCGCACTTCGAGGAAGGCGGAGGGGGCGGGCCCGGCGGCGACGGGTTCCCCGACGGCCGCTCCCGTCTTGTTCAGGTCGGTCATCCCAGCCTCACTCGCGGGTCGATGACGGCGTACAGAAGGTCGACGACGAGGTTGGCGACGGCGATCGCGAGGGCCGCGAACAGGGTCACGCCCAGGATCACCGGCAGGTCCTTGCTGCTGATGGCCTGGACCGCGGCGAGCCCGAGACCGGGCAGGTTGAACGTCGACTCGGTGAGCACGGCACCGCCGAGCAGCACGCCGAGGTCGAGGCCGAACACGGTCAGGATGGGCGTCATCGCCGAGCGCAGGGCGTGCCGGGTGATGACCACGCGTTCACCGAGGCCCTTGGCGCGGGCGGTGCGGATGTAGTCCTCGCCGAGCACCTCCAGCATGGTGGCGCGGGTGAGGCGGGCGTACATCGCGGCGTTCAGCAGGGCGAGCACGATCCACGGCAGCAGCAGCGTCTCGAACCAGACGCCGATGGAGTCGTCGGTGCTGAGGTTGTCCTCGATCTTCACCCAGCCCAGGCTGTGCACGAAGATGCCCATCGCGACCATGCCGGTGAAGAAGATCGGCAGGGAGACACCGCCGAGCGCGGCGATCATCGCGCCGCGGTCCCAGATGGTGCCCCGCTTGAGCGCGGAGACCACACCGGTGGCGACGCCTCCGGCCAGCCACAGCACGCACGCGCCGGCGGCGAGGGCGGCGGTGACGGGCAGCGCGTCCTTGAGGGTGTTCCACACCGGCTCCTCCGTGACGAAGGAGTAGCCGAAGCAGGGGGCCGGGCAGTGGGTCACGTCGTTGCCGTTGGCGAAGTCGCGTCCCAGGGGGATGCCCTTGACGAACTCCCAGAACTGCACGAGCAGCGGATCGTCGAGGCCCAGCTTGGTGCGGATGCCCTCGACCTGCTCGGCTCCCGTCGCCTTGCCGGCGAAGAGGACGGCGATGTCCTGTCCCGCCCACTTGGGCAGCATGTAGAAGACGGTGAAGGTCGCGAGCAGTACGACCAGCACCATGATGACAACGGCGATCAGGCGCCGGATGAGATAAGCAAGCACTGTGCGCGGCCCGGCGGCGGCCGGAACTCCTCAAGAGACCAGGAAGAGTCCCGGCCGCCGCCCGGGGCCATCACCTGCCCTTCGGACTGGCGGGTTTCGGCGGCGTGGGAACGGTCGGCTACGGCAGTTCGGCGGTTACTTCGTGACGCCGAGCATGACGTAGTCGTAGCGGCCGTTGTACGCGGCGGACGAGTAGACGTTCGTCAGCCGCGGGCTGCGCCAGGAGATGTTCTTCTCGTAGATGAAGGGCATCCAGTCGGCGTTGTCGAGCAGCCGCTTGTTCATGTTCTCGTAGATCGTCTTGGCCTCGGCCGGGTCCGTCGACGCGATCGCGTCGTCGAACATCTTGTCGATCTCCGGGTCCTTGATCTGCGACTCGTTGTAGTTGCCGTTCGGGAAGATGAAGCGGCTGTCGAACAGCGGCTGCCCGTAGCCCTGGCCGGTCGGGAAGTCCGGGCCCCAGCCGCTCATCGTCAGACCGTAGCCGCGCTCCTTCACGACCTTCGGCGAGCCGGTGATGCTGGAGGACTGGGCGCCGTCGATCGGGTCGACCTCCAGCTTGATGCCGACCTTGCCGAGCTGCTCCTGCAGGGCCTCGGCGGCGTCGACCTCGGACGGCTGGTTGGTCCGGGCGGTGATCTTGGTGGAGAAGCCGTTCGGCTTGCCGCACTCCTTCAGCGACTCCTTGGCCTTCGCCAGGTCCGGCTTGCCCTTGCGGGCGAGGACGCCGTACGGGTCGTAGTCGGTGTAGCCCGGGATCGACTTCGGGAAGACGGAGTTGGCGATCTCACCACCGGCGATCTCACCGCCGCGCACCTGCTGCAGACCGGCGAAGTCCGTGGCGTAGAAGACGGCCTTGCGGCAGTCGACGTTGTCGAACGGCTTGGTCGTCTGGACGAGGGCCACGTAACGGACGAACGACGTCTGGATGTTGTCGATGTTGGCCTTGTGGTCCTGGACGGCGGTGACGCGGCCCGACTGGGTCATGCCGGTGCCGTTGACGTCGAGGTCGTAGTCGCCCTCCATCAGCCGCTTGTCGTTCTCCTCCAGGTTGGCGGAGATCGTCACGGTGATCTTGTCCGGGAGGGCCGGGCGGATCGGGTCCGACGCCTTCTTCCAGTTGGTGTTGCGCACCAGGGTCAGGCCCTTGCCCGCCTTGTACGACTGGACCTTGTACGGGCCGGAGGAGAACGGCTTGTTGGTGTACTTGGCGCCGGTGTCCTCGCTCTGCTTCACCGGGGCACCGGTGGGCATGGCCAGGAACTGCTCGAAGTCACCGTTGGGCTTGGGCAGCTTGAAGACGATGGTCTTGTCGTCCGGCGTCTCGATGGCCTTCAGACCCAGCTTGTCCTTGGACGTGTCCTTGTAGGGGCCCTTGTACTCGCCCTTGGGGTCCAGCGTCTGCTTGATGTACGCGGGGCCACCGGTGATGACGTCCGTCGCCCAGATGCGCTCGATGCCGTACTTGATGTCCTTGGAGGTCAGCGCCGAGCCGTCCTCCCAGGTCAGACCGTCACGCAGCTTGTACGTGTAGGTCTTGCCGTCGGCGGAGACCTCGGCGGGGCCGGTGGCGAGGTCGCCGACCAGTTTGTTGGAGGCCTCGCCCGGCTTGGTGTCGTACGTGACCAGGGTGCGGGTGAAGAACCGCATGAAGTCCCAGGTCATGCCGTAGTAGGTGCGCTGCGGGTCCAGGGAGTCGAAGTCCTGCTTGCCTATGAACTTCAGCGTCCCGCCCTTCTTGGTGGAGGCGTTGACGACCTTGTTGAGAGCCGCGTTGTACCCCGCGCCCTCGTCCTTGCCGTTGTCGCTGTCACCGCCGCCGCACGCCGTGGTGGTCACCAGCGCCGCGACTACGAGGGCCGCACCGGCAGCAAGCCGTCGCTTCGGGGAAGCTGTGGACATTTTCTCGTAACCTCCGAGATTCGCGGTCCCGGTCCTGAGCCGGAGAACCATGGGGTCAGCCACCTGACGGTGCGGCAGGGGCAAGTCGTGGATGAGCTCTAGCGGGTGCCCTTGGGGTCCAGCGCGTCGCGCAGACCGTCTCCGAAGAGGTTGAACGCGAGGACGGTGACGAAGATGGTGGCGCCGGGGAAGACCATGAACATCGGATCGTGCTCGTAGGTCTCCAGCGCGTCGCGCAGCATGCCGCCCCAGGACGCCGTCGGCGGCCGCACACCCGCGCCGAGGAAGCTGAGCGCCGCCTCCGTGAGGATGTTGGTGGGGATCATCAGCGTCGCGTAGACGAGGATCGGGGCGACCAGGTTCGGCAGCAACTCCCGGAAGAGGATGTGCCGTCGGCCGCCGCCGAGGCTGCGGGCGGCCTCGACGTACTCGCGCTCACGCAGGCTGAGGGTCTGGCCGCGGACGATGCGGCCCACGTACGGCCAGCCGAAGAAGCCGATGACCAGGACGAGTACGGCGATACGCACGCCGGAACCGGTCAGGCCCAGCAGGTCGTCGGGGAGCACCGAGACCAGGGAGATGATGAAGAGCAGCTGCGGGAAGGAGAGCAGCACGTCCATGGTGCGGCTGATCAGCGCGTCGATCCAGCCGCCGAAGTAGCCCGCGATGATGCCGAACAGGGTGCCGAGCGCCACGGCGACGACGGCGGCGAGGAACGCCACGAGCAGGGAGATCCGGGCGCCGTAGACGATGCGGCTGAACACGTCGCGGCCCTTGTTGGGCTCGACGCCGAAGAGGAAGTCACCGCTCACGCCGCCCCACGCGCCCTGCGGCAGGTTGGTCAGCGGGTCCAGCTTGTCCTGGTGGAACTCGTTCGGCGGGTGGCCGAGCAGACCGACGATCAGCGGGGCGAACACGGCGACCAGGGTCAGGAAGAGCACGAAGGCGCCGCCGGCGAGAGCGACCTTGTCCTGCTTGAGACGGTTCCAGGCGATCTGCTTGAGGGACCGGCCCTCGACCTTCTCGGCGCCTGTCTCCGCCGGATCGGCAGGAGCAGTCGGGGCCGCTTCCGCGGTCGTGTCGTGCAATGGCGCCGTCATCTGGCAGGGACCCCTCTCAACCGGCGGTGACCGGCCCGCACTTGCCGCGGTAGCGGCCTGATCGTCCGTCGTGGGCAGGGGTGGAGTTCCCCTGCCGTGCACAGGGGTGAAGCCCCCTGGTGCGGGAGTCTTCAACGCTTCGCCGATCTGTTGCCAGACTTGACGGCGAATGGATGCCTAACCGTGATGCTGTCCTCGGAGTTCCGTTATGCGGACGTCACGCAACGTGATTCGGACGGGGGGCAGTTGGGGCGCAAGAGGCCGCGGCTTACATTTACCCGTGTAGATGCGGACATGTCCCGCGAAAACGCCGAGGGTGTCTGTGGGTGCGCCGTGCGGGGTGGTCGACGAGCCGTGAGGGGGATCCGGGACGCTTCGTCGGGCCTGCATACGGGCCCTCAGTGCGGGCCTGCGGTGCAGGCCTCCAGCACAAGCCTGATTCCCCGTCAGTACGTGCCGGGGTCTTCCGTCCGGCGCGCCCGGGTCTTTCCGTCAGTACCCGCCCGGGTATCCGTACCCGCCTGCCGCGGGAGCCTGGGCCGGGGCCGCGTGGGCCTCGCGGTCGTAGAAGGGGCGGGCGTTGGCGCGCAGCCACATCGCCACCGGGTCGTACTCGTCGGACATCGCGACGGTGGAGACGGGCAGCCCGTCCGGGACCGCGCCGATGGACTGCTGCATCATCGCCCGCACCGAGTCCACCGCGGGCGGCGAGGTGTCGTACACGTCGAGCCCGATGGCCAGGTACGGCGCGCCGAGCGCGGGCTGCACCCAGGCGCGGCGCAACGAGCGGACGGCCGGGGTGCGGTGGGCGTTCTGCGTGAGCAGGGCGTAGAACTGCGGGATCTCGATGCCCGGTTCGGACAGCCGCAGGGGGCCGGCGGGCTGGCGCTCCAGGCCGGTGGCGATCCGGCGCAGGTCCAGCCAGGGAATGCCGACGCCTCCGCCGGGCGCGTGCGGGTTCAGCCACAGCCCGTAGTGGTCGGGGTACAGGGTGCGGGCCACGTCGAGGCCGTCGACCACCTCGTAACTGCGGTTCCAGCCGCTGGCCGAGAGCTCCTGGGCGGAGGTGACGCAGGGGGCGTAGCCGTGGCCCTCCACCTCCATGTTCCCGTACTGGGCGTCCGGGGAGCCTGCCTGGCCGTGCCACAGCAGCATCCAGACCTGGCCGGAGGACGGGGTCGCGAGCGCGCGCAGCAACGCCTCGTAGGCGTCGTAACGCCCGGGCGTCACCTGGCGCAGCATGTGCTCGACCTGGCCGGTCGCGGCCGTGCCGCTCGCGCTCACCCTTTTACCGCCCTCTCGAGAAAACCTGCACCTTGGATATGAAACCAGCTTAGGCGGGGTAGCTGACAACAGCCGCCCATGAGCTCGGGGCTTGTTGTCTGTGGGCGGCTGCGGGTTGTTTGTGGCTTGTCGCGCCCACGCGGCGGAGCCGCAAAAGGACACGGCCCCACGCCCCAGGCGCGTCCCTTGCGGGGGCGCGCCCTAGTAGCCCTGTTGGTAGAAGGGCCGGACCTTTTCGCGCATCCAGTCGCCCACGGGGTCCTGGGCGACGTCCAGGAAGACCATGTTCACGGCGTACCGCACCGGGGCGGTGGTCAGGGCGCGGGCCAGGGCGTCCAGGGGGAGGGCGCGGTCGGCTTCCCAGGAGGACAGTTCGACGCCGATGAACATCACCGGGTCGGAGGTCTCGATGGCGGCCAGGCAGCGGCGGGCGCTGAGTACGGCTCTGGCGCCGGCGAACTCGGCGGAGGCCGCGGCGAGGAAGTCCACGGGATCGTCCTGCCAGTCCGGCTCGAACAACCGCACCCGGGCGCCGCTCGCCGACCCGTCCAGCGGGGTCCGCCCGGCCCGGCACAGCTCGGCCACGGCCGGCGGCGGCAGCGGTACGCCGATCATGCCGTCCGGGTTCACCGCGATGCCCACGTGCGGCGGCAGCCCGCGTGCGAACTCGACGGCGGGCGCGATCGTGTACGACATGTGGCTGCCGACGACCTGGCGGAACTGCTCCTCGGAGCTGAACACCGGCACATACGCCTGCCCGTCGATCTCCATCGTCGGCAGGGCGAGCGGGCCACTGTGCGGGCCGCCGCCCTCGGGCAGGGGCACCCACAGGAAGCTGCGGCCGAGCACCTCCACGATCCGGCCGCCCGCGCCCGGTCGGCCGAGGGCCGCCGAGAGCACCTCCTCCAGCTCGTTGCCGGGCCATCCGCCGTGCGGATGGGGGTGCGCCTGTGCCGGGAAGTCCGCCGCGAAATCCATCGTCTGCTGCCTACCGCTTGTTCTCCGAACCGCTGCTGTGGCTGAACCCTAATGGGCGGTTGGGGAGGTGCGCCCCGTCAGGGGCGCGGGGCTGTGTCATGTGCGGCTCCGCCGCGTGGGCGCGACAAGCCACAGACGCCCCGCGGATACCCACCAACATCAGGGAGCTCTCACCCGGAGAAATCAATCCGCCGCAACACCCCCGCCGCCGCCCGGTCGAGCAGCACCGCTCCCCCGCACCCCTCGGGAAGCCGCCCCTTCTCCACCCCCCTCAGCAGCCGCGCCGTCGCCGCCCGGTGCCGGGCGAAGGCGAACTGCGACACCCCGCGCCCACGCTCCCGCTGGCCGTCACGGGCCTCGTCGGGGGTGACGTCGAGGAGCAGCAGATGCAGCGTGCCGCCCCGGCGGCGGGCCTCGCGGGCGAGCCAGCCGCGCACCCAGGCCTGCGTACCGCAGTCGTGCACGACGACACCGGCGCCGGTGCGCAGCGCGCGGCGGAGCCCGGCGTAGTGGGCGATCCGCACGAAGGGCCGGTAGAGCGCGTACGGCAGGAAGCGGGCCAGACGGGCGTCCCAGCGGTCACGGGTGTCCTGGGAGTCGATGCGCGGACCGCGCACCGCCCGCCGCATGAGGGTGGACTTGCCGCTGCCGGGGAGTCCGGTGACCACGACGAGGTCGCTCGCACCGAAGGTGAGTCCGTGCGGGCTGCGGCCTGAGCGCTCGCGCAGGTCGCGGACGACCGCCGTCGGGAACGGGCCGCACGCCTCCCCGGCCGGGGCCGTCGGCCGGCCGGGCAGCGCGATGCCGTAGGTCGTCGCATACACCGTGGTCCTGTTCACCGTGATCGTCCTCCCCATGGGTATGGAGTCCCATCCCCGTCGAGTGTAAAGAGAAGGTAATCCCGGGGTCTCTCCTTTCCGTCCCCGTCCTGCCACAGCCCTGCTACAGGACGCCGTGCTCCGCCGCGGGTCCTGTGCGCCCCCTGTGCGGGAGGGCCCCTGCCGTGCCGGAGCGATGCGTGCGATGATGTGCGCGCCAACTGCATACCGGCCGCTTGAATCCGCGCGGGAGAGTTCCCAGACGAGCACGGCGCTCGACGCTGGGACGCCGAAGGAGCAAGTCCCTCCCTTGAATCTCTCAGGCCCAGTCACCGCGCGGGCGAGGCATATCTGAAAAGCGGGCCGTCCCTGACCTCAGGGGCGCGCTCCACCCAAGGTGCAAGCCGTGATCGTCCGGGTCATCCGTGGTCATGGCGAACCTCTCAGGTTCCGATGACAGATGGGGAGGAACGCCCTCGCCTGTCATGCCCCGGGAGACGACCGACCGATGAGCAGTACCGAGCCCCGCCGCACCGCCCTTGACGCCCTGCACCGCTCGCTCGGCGCGACGATGACCGACTTCGCCGGCTGGGACATGCCGCTGCGGTACGGCTCCGAGCGCGACGAGCACAACGCCGTCCGCACCAGGGCGGGCCTCTTCGACCTCTCGCACATGGGCGAGATCACCGTGACCGGACCGCAGGCGGCCGCGCTGCTGGATCACGCGCTGGTCGGCGACATGAGCGGAGTCCGGGCCGGCCGCGCCCGCTACACCATGATCTGCCGCGAGGACGGCGGCATCCTCGACGACCTCATCGTGTACCGGCTCGCCGAGACGGAGGCCGGATCTTCTCACTACATGGTGGTCGCCAACGCCTCCAACGCCCAGGTGGTGCTGGACGCGCTGGTCGAGCGCTCGGCCGGTTTCGACGCCGAGGTCCGCGACGACCGGGACGCCTACGCCCTCATCGCCGTCCAGGGCCCCGAGTCCCCCGGCATCCTCGCCTCGCTCACCGACGCCGACCTCGACGGCCTGAAGTACTACGCCGGCCTGCCCGGCACCGTCGCGGGCGTGCCCGCCCTGATCGCCCGCACCGGGTACACCGGCGAGGACGGCTTCGAGCTGTTCGTGAAGCCGGAGCACGCCGTCGAGCTGTGGCAGGCGCTGACCAAGGCGGGCGAGGGCGCCGGCCTGGTCCCGTGCGGGCTGTCCTGCCGGGACACGCTGCGCCTTGAGGCGGGCATGCCGCTGTACGGGCACGAGCTGTCGACCTCGCTCACCCCCTTCGACGCGGGCCTCGGGAGGGTCGTGAAGTTCGACAAGAAGGGCGACTTCGTGGGGCGCGAGGCGCTCGCCGAGGCCGCCGCCAGGGCCGAGAGCGCCCCGCCGCGCGTCCTCGTCGGCCTGGTCGCCGAGGGCCGTCGCGTCCCGCGCGCCGGGTACGCCGTGGTCGCGGGCGGCGAGGTGATCGGCGAGGTCACCTCCGGGGCGCCCTCCCCCACCCTCGGCAAACCGATCGCGATGGCGTACGTCGACGCCGCGCACTCCGCGCCCGGCACGCCCGGTGTCGGCGTGGACATCCGGGGCACCCACGAGCCGTACGAGGTCGTGGCACTGCCGTTCTACAAGCGGCAGAAGTAGAGACTGAGAGCGGTATCGCGTCCCGTGCCTGTCCCGGGCCGGGCCCCGTGCACGTTTCCGCTGCTCACATGCGTTTCCAGCAGTCCCCCATTCATCACCACTGCCACGCGTACAGGAGAATTCAGGCCATGAGCAACAATCCCCAGCAGCTGCGCTACAGCAAGGAGCACGAGTGGCTGTCGGCCGCCGAGGACGGCGTCGCGACGGTCGGCATCACGGAGCACGCGGCCAACGCGCTCGGCGATGTCGTCTTCGTCCAGCTCCCTGACGTGGGTTCCACCGTCACCGCGGGCGAGACCTGCGGGGAGCTGGAGTCGACGAAGTCCGTGAGCGACCTGTACGCCCCGGTCAGCGGTGAGGTCACCGAGACCAACGAGGACGTGGTCAACGACCCGTCGCTGGTGAACTCGGCCCCCTTCGAGGGCGGCTGGCTGTTCAAGGTGCGGGTCACCGAGGAGCCGGCCGACCTGCTCTCCGCCGACGAGTACACCGCCTTCTCCGCCGGCTGAGGAGTCGTACCCCATGGCTGACATGTCACTTCTGAACGCGTCCCTGCGCGAGCTGGACCCGGACGTCGCCGCCGCCGTCGACGCCGAGCTCCACCGCCAGCAGTCCACCCTGGAGATGATCGCCTCGGAGAACTTCGCTCCGGCCGCGGTCATGGAGGCCCAGGGCTCGGTGCTGACCAACAAGTACGCCGAGGGCTACCCCGGCCGCCGCTACTACGGCGGCTGCGAGCACGTCGACGTGGTCGAGCGGATCGCGATCGACCGGATCAAGGAGCTCTTCGGCGCCGAGCACGCCAACGTCCAGCCGCACTCGGGCGCCCAGGCCAACGCGGCCGCGATGTTCGCGCTGCTCAAGCCCGGCGACACGATCATGGGCCTGAACCTCGCGCACGGCGGGCACCTGACCCACGGCATGAAGATCAACTTCTCCGGCAAGCTGTACGAGGTGGTCGCCTACCACGTCGACGCGGAGACCGGTCTGGTCGACATGGCCGAGGTCGAGAGGCTCGCCAAGGAGTCCCGGCCCAAGCTGATCGTGGCGGGCTGGTCGGCGTACCCGCGGCAGCTGGACTTCGCCGCGTTCCGCCGCATCGCGGACGAGGTCGGCGCCTACCTCATGGTCGACATGGCGCACTTCGCGGGCCTGGTCGCGGCCGGGCTGCACCCGAACCCGGTCCCGCACGCCCACGTCGTGACGACCACGACCCACAAGACGCTGGGCGGCCCGCGCGGCGGCGTGATCCTCTCCACCGCCGAGCTGGCGAAGAAGATCAACTCCGCTGTCTTCCCGGGTCAGCAGGGCGGTCCGCTGGAGCACGTGATCGCGGCCAAGGCGGTCTCCTTCAAGGTCGCCGCCTCCGAGGAGTTCAGGGAGCGGCAGCGCCGCACCCTGGAGGGCGCCCGCATCCTCGCCGAGCGCCTGGTGCGGGACGACGTCAGGGCGGCCGGCGTGGACGTCCTCTCTGGCGGCACCGACGTCCACCTGGTCCTCGTCGACCTGCGGAACTCCGAGCTCGACGGGCAGCAGGCCGAGGACCGCCTCCACGGCATCGGCATCACGGTCAACCGCAACGCGATCCCGAACGACCCGCGCCCGCCGATGGTGACGTCGGGCCTCAGGATCGGCACGCCGGCCCTGGCGACCCGCGGCTTCACGGCCGAGGACTTCGCCGAGGTAGCCGACGTCATCGCGGAGGCGCTGAAGCCGTCGTTCGACGCCGAGGCGCTGAAGGCCCGCGTGACCGCGCTGGCGGGGAAGCACCCGCTGTACCCGGGCCTGGACAAGTAGTTCACCGCCCCCGGGCACCGCGCGCACTCGGACGTGAGCGCGGTGCCCACCCCTCGCACCGCCCCCGCACCACCCCGTACGTGAGGAGTCCCCGTGGCCATCTCGGTCTTCGACCTGTTCTCGATCGGCATCGGCCCGTCGAGCTCGCACACGGTCGGCCCGATGCGCGCGGCGCGCATGTTCGCCCGGCGTCTGCGGAACGAGGACCTCCTCGCCTCCACCGCGAGGGTCCGCGCGGAGCTGTACGGCTCGCTCGGCGCCACCGGCCACGGCCACGGCACCCCCAAGGCGGTCCTGCTGGGCCTGGAGGGCGCCTCACCGCGCACGGTGGACGTGGAGGCGGCCGACGAGCGGGTGGAAACGATTCGGCAGTCCCGCCGGATCAGCCTGCTCGGCGACCGCGACATCGACTTCGACGCCGACGCGGACCTGAAACTGCACCGCCGCAAGGCGCTGCCCTACCACGCCAACGGCATGTCCCTGTGGGCGTACGACGCCTCGGGCAGCGAGCTGCTGACGAAGACGTACTACTCGGTGGGCGGCGGCTTCGTGGTGGACGAGGAGGCGATGGGCGCGGACCGCATCAAACTCGACGACACGGTCCTGAAGTACCCCTTCCGCACGGGCGACGAACTGTTGCGCACGGCGAAGGAGACGGGCCTGTCCATCTCCTCGCTGATGCTGGAGAACGAGCGGGCCTGGCGTACCGAGGACGAGGTCCGTACCGGCCTGCTGGAGATCTGGCGGGTGATGCAGGCCTGCGTGGCGCGCGGGATGTCCCGCGAGGGCATCCTGCCCGGCGGCCTGAAGGTCCGCCGCCGCGCCGCGGTCTCGGCCCGCCAACTGCGCGCCGAGGGCGACCCGCTGGCCCGCTCCATGGAGTGGATCACGCTGTACGCGATGGCCGTGAACGAGGAGAACGCCGCCGGCGGCCGCGTGGTCACCGCCCCCACCAACGGCGCGGCCGGCATCATCCCCGCCGTCCTGCACTACTACATCAACTTCGTGCCCGGCGCCGACGAGGACGGCGTCGTCCGCTTCCTGCTGGCCGCCGGCGCCATCGGCATGCTCTTCAAGGAGAACGCCTCCATCTCCGGCGCCGAGGTCGGCTGCCAGGGCGAGGTCGGCTCCGCCTGCTCCATGGCCGCCGGAGCCCTCGCCGAAGTCCTGGGCGGCTCCCCCGAACAGGTCGAGAACGCCGCCGAGATCGGCATGGAACACAACCTCGGCCTGACCTGCGACCCCGTCGGCGGCCTGGTCCAGATCCCCTGCATCGAACGCAACGGCATGGCCGCCGTGAAGGCCGTCACGGCGGCCCGTATGGCGATGCGCGGCGACGGCTCCCACAAGGTGTCCCTGGACAAGGTCATCAAGACCATGAAGGACACCGGCGCCGACATGAGCGTGAAGTACAAGGAGACGGCGCGGGGCGGGCTGGCCGTGAACATCATCGAGTGCTAGAAGCGAGCCCTGACCAGCGCGTTGGTGTCTTCCAGCGCTTCGGGGCCTTCCGTTCCTACTCGGCGGAAAGCCCCTGGAGAATGCCTGTGACAGACGTGCAAGTCTCTGGGAAATCCCACTCTGTCCGCGCTCGGCCGCTACCTGCGCCGGGGCTGACGGGGCGGGGTCAGCGAGCTCTAGCACATCGCGCGCGAGTTGGACGCCCCCTTGTCCCGACCTTCCGACGGTAGACGGGGCGGGGCCCCTCACACGTTTCCCGGGTGTCTGCCCTCGCCCCGAAAGCGGGCGTTCGACTGCATGATCTCCTTGAGGAACGCCGGTTCGTACCCGTTTCGTACCGCCGAGGCGACTATGGCGCTCAGATCCTTGGGAAGGCACTTCCCGTCGAAGCCCGGGTCGTTCACGAAGGCGAGGGTGTGCATCGGCGTGACCCGAGGGTCCAGAATCCATCCTTCCCGGACCATGTTCCAGTCGGCGCCGTGTGCCGCGCAAACGCGCTGCATCTCGTTCGCGAATGTCACCTTGGCCGCAAAGAACGCGTTCTCCGTGTACTTGATCAGCTCCGCCTCCAGTTCGGAGCATTGAAAGTACCGTCGAGTAGGTCCCAGAATCGGCTGTAATATCGAAAGAGCCCACGTCCGGTTTTCTGGCGAACCACCCACGATGACAAAGGGAACACTCTCGATCTGGTCACTGAAGAAAGGGTTGAAGTATGAGCTTTCGCTGATGTATTCAGGCCAGTAACACAGCTCCTTTTTGAATTCTTTTGCCAGTGCGGATGTTGTCCCTGGCGGGACGGTGGACTTCAGGATGACTCGGGTGGCTGGGAGCCGGGACAGCGCGTCGTAGACAAAACTCAGATCGGCCGAACCGTCTTTTGCGGGCGGCGTGGGAACGCAGACGAAAACGCAGTCACAGACGGAGAACTCTGCAGTCGGGTAAGCGATGTCGAGCGTGACATCCCAAGCTATGGTCTCGGCATACCCGGCGAATAGCCGCTCAACCGCTCTGCCGACGGTGCCGCAACCCACTATGCCAATCTTCATACCGTTGACAATAAGGGAGGAGATTGGTTCACATCAAGCCTTCGTAAACGGGTATATCGCGTCAGTCAAGGTACGCTTGACGGAGAGGTGGCGGGGATACAACCTCTCGCTCATGTATGCCCTGAGAAAAGATCATTCAACTGATCGGCAGCCGTCGCCGGCCGACCTGGCTGGGGCTCGCGTCTGGGTCGTCGTTGCCCACTTCGATGACGAGACACTGTTCTGCGGTGCCCTGCTAGCCGACATGCGACCGGTCATGGCACATCTGCACGTGGTGGTCGTGACCAGCGTCGAGACGACCAGTGCACCGCGCGAGATCACCGTGCCTTCGTCGCTGGAGATCGAGCGCAGGCGGCGCAGGACTGCCGCGTTCGACGCTGTCTGCTCCGACCTCGACGCCGGGTCGTTGCAACTCCATGTACCCAACCTGCCGCAGACGTCGACCAGACAGGACCGGGACTACCAGGAGCGGGTCAGGACCGTTCGTACGGCCGTGCGTCAGACGGGCCTGCTCACGGATGCCGACGTGGTGATCACCCACGGTTTTGCGGGCGAGTACGGCCATCCACAGCACCGGTGTGTGCACGACGCTGTCATGCCACTGGCAGGAACGACGCGGCTGAGGGATGTCTGGACGTTCAGCGCGCCTGGTCAGGCTCATGTCACCTACCACCATGACACGCGTGCCAAATCAAGGCTCCTGAACCACTACAGGCGCCAGAAGGTCGACGGCACCACCTGGCTTCCCGAGAACGACCCACGCATGCGGGAATGGACGGGTGCACAGGAGTGGTACCGCGTCCGGCGTGTTGTCAACGACTGGAAGCCCCCTCACTGAGCGCCGCATCCAGCCAGTCCAACGAGGTGCAGACGGCCTCCAGTTCAAGCGGACGCTCGCAGTTGAACGAGTGGTTGGCATCGAGACTTCTCAGGGTTGGCCCGACACGGGTCGCGAGGCGTGCGGCCTCCTGGGCGATGGAGACGTCACCCACGTCGTCCCCGGTGCAGTTGAGCAGCAGTGTGGGACAGGAGATGGCAGCAGCATGGGCGAGTACGTCGACGGTGCCTGCGTCCCTCAGGAAATCTGCCCCGACCACGTAGCCTTTGCGTGCCACGCACTGGTCCTCCGAAGCGTCTGCGGACAGACCGAACAGTGACGGATACCGGTCCTCGAAGTTGGCGGAGAGGTTCCAGAGCACGAGTGCGGACAAGCGGCTCCGTGAGCTGGCCTGCGCCACAACTGCCAGAGCCGAACCCAGGCTCTGCCCGAAGAGCACAGCGCTGCCGTTGCACCCGACGGTTTCCACTGCCCAGTTCACGATGGCGGCGAGATCGGCGACAGCTGTGGTGACCCGGAAATCGCTGTAGTCCCCGTCGCTGTAGCCCGTTCCCTCAAAATCAAACAGTACGGTCGGATATCCTCGTTGATGTGCCAGACGGGCAGCACGCACGAAAATGCCGTGGTTCTCGGTGCCTGAGGTGATGAATCCGTGTACGAACACGATGACTGGCTTGGTGGACTGCTGCCCATCTACTTCGCTGACCTGAACGTGCAGTTTCAGGCCTTCTCGTACTGTAACTCGATGGTGCGTGACATTCACGGAAGCCTCACTCCTGGACCGAACCGGACGAAAACCTTGTCTCTCCACGCGCACTGAAGGGATGTCGCGACCGCGCAAAGTGGACCGGGACACCGCTTGGGAAGTTCCGAAGTAGCCACCGCGCGTCGCCCTCTTGACGCTGTCGCCGCCCGAGCAGTCTTCCCGCCCATCTGACATTTCGTACGGATAGGCGAAAGTGCGGCTGTCGGTCTCCACCGCAGAACTGCACCACTCCCACATGTTGCCGATCAGATCTCTCGGGCCCAAGGGGCCCCATGGGGTGACGTTCTCGAAGGATCCGACGGACATGGGCTGGAGCACGCCCGCCTCACGCGTGTTCGCGAGGGAGCCGTCCGGGGTGTCCCCCCAAGGGTAGAGTGCGCTGGCTGGACCGCGCGCGGCCCATTCCCACTCCGCCTCGGTCGGCAGCCGTACGGCTTGGCCTGACCGTGTTGAGAGCCAGGCGCAGAACGCGGTCGCTTCGTACCAGGTGACGTTTCCTTGAGGAGCGTTGTCCGGCAGGCCCACTGGTCGGGCAGCCGGAGGGTTGGCCTGTTTCCATTCGAGGCCGCCTGGCGGCCACCATCGATCCGCGCTGTACCCGTCGGCTGCCTCCACGAACGCCTGGTACTGCTCGACGGTGATCGGGTACCTCGACATGTCGAAGGTGTGGACGTCGACACGGTGCGGCGGTTCCTCCCGTTCGTACGACCACCCGGTGCCGTATCTGTCCAGCGCCCGGCGAGTAGCAGCATTCGTACCGAGAATTGCTCGACCGCCGGGTATCACGCACCAGTCGAGTTCGGGGAGGCCCTGATCGTCGACTCCCACGCCAGGCCGGTCGTCGGTGACCCAGGCGAGAGCACTTCCAACGCGTCGGCGCTCATCCGGTGCCAGTTCCGGGCTTGTCAGGACACGGCGAAAGGCCTCGCGCAGAACAGGCGCGATGGACTCGTAGATGCGTCCGGTCCGTGTGAGTGTGCTGGACTGGTCCACCACGATGTCAGCGGCCATCAGTTGGAGCCGAGGGCCCGACGAACTGACCAGATCGCCGACGAATTCCCAGACGTCGCTGCCTCGTCTGCTGTTCGTGAGCACGTCGGCAAGAAGCAGTGCCACTTCTCGCCATATGGGTAGGCCTGCCTTCAGCAGGTCGATCATCAGGGGTCCCGGAGACTGCGACTTCGCGATGGCCGAGGCGGCCAGGTACTCCTGGAACAGCCGATGCGCGAATCGGTACCTGCGTGGAGCCGGCGATGTCATGATGCCGGCATGCTGGCTTATGTAGTCGAGCGCGCCCGCCGGGTTCACATGGGAGCCGAGTTCGTACAGCTCGTCGAGGATCAGTGAGCGCGGGATCGACGGTTCGTCAGGCCTGGAGCTCAGCCCGCCACTCTGCAGTGACTTCAGGGCGATCACCTCGAGGCGAGACAGGAGTTGATCCGTCGTACAGCCGAGAACATCGGGGAGGGAGGCCTCGCCGGTTCGCGGGAGCGACCAGGCGCCCAGGAGAAGGTCGATCGCCTCGGCCAGGAGGGCGCCGCGTTGTCTGGGCAGGTCGGCGTCGCTCGACTCGTAGAGCTGTGCGAGCAGCGAGACGAACAGAGGCTGTGATCTAAGACTCTCCGGAATGGAGGGCAGCTGATTTTCCAGGCGAGCGGTCCGCTCCGCACACCAGTCCTCCGGATGTCCCATGCCGCGGTACCAGGAATGAATCAGGGATCGCGTTTCCATCGGCGAGAGCGGGACGAGATAGAGCACATCGAAGTCAGGCAGGGTCCAACCTGAATAACCTGCAGGCCTGCTGGTCACCAGGATCTTGAGCTGTGGAAACCGGCCGGTCACCGAGGCGATGAGGCCGGTCACCTGTTCTCGGCGAAACTCGAGGGCGTCGGGAATGTCGTGCGGGATGGGGACTTCGTCGAGCCCGTCCAGAATGAGGTACGCCCGACCACCGTAGAGCTCGCCGATCAGATATGAGTAAAGTCCCGCATCCCCTTTGCAGATCACTTGCTGAACATAGTGCAGCAGATGTTCGACATTGGCCGGCTGGTCCACTGGGGGAAATTCGGGGAAGGCCGCGAGATGTCGGAGCTCGACGAAGATCGGGGTGAGCGGATTGGACCTCCACAGACCCAGTGAGTCGGGGGTCTCCACGCTCAGGCGCGTCAGCGGACGCAGATGAGCGAGGGCGAGCATCTTGGCGAGAGTGCTCTTGCCACTGCCGGGTGGGCCAAGGAGAACGGCTCGGCGGAAGACGTTGACAGCTGAGGCGGCCTCCAGGACAGCGATGTTCGAGCGTTGCCCGTCTGCCCACAGTGGTGCCGCGATCAACGGTCGTGGCGCCAGACGCAGACCCCGCAGCGCCCCCTCGGCGATCAGGTTTTCGCATCGCGTGAGCAGGAGCTCCAGAAAGCCCGTGTCCACATTGCGGCTTCTGCTCGTGATACGGGTTTCGTGGCCGTCGGCGGCGGCGGTCCCCAGCGCGCTCGCGGCCTGGCGGACCACGACCGAGGACGGTGCGTAACGTTCCACGGCCAGGTCGATGCTGATGTCCGACCTGAGGGGGACGTAGATGTTCTGAAGACTGAGTCGTGCCGGGCCGCGTTGTCCCATACCGCCCCGGATGTAGGCAAGATCCTCATACAGGGCTTCCAGGGCTGCTTCCACGTGGGAGTGCGAGCGTGTGCTGGACCAGTCTTCGTCGTCTGGCGTCACTACTCGACCTCCGTCAGCAGTCCGCTCGAATCCCGTTTGAGTCTCTTCCCCATGGAGCTGGTAAAGGACACCGTCGTCTTCACCGGCGACGAAGCTGCGGTGCGGCCCAGGTCGTCCTCGTCGAGTTCTACGACACGCGCCTCGGGGAGCAGAGGGCCGTGCGTCTCATGGCCTATCGGCTGGTGCCTGCATCCGATCAACGTCACCTCCCAGTCGTAGATCGGATTGGTTGTTCTGTTGACGACCAAAAGGACCGGCGTCTTGCGTCCCGGTCTGAGTTGGCGCAGCTCCACCCACGAATAGACCTCGCCGGTTGCCGCTCGTTCACGCCGGGCCCGTGCCAGTTCCGCCTCGAGGCGGTCTCTGCGCAGGCCGGAGCCCGCCACGATCACCGCGCCGGCCGTGGCTGCTCCGGCGAACCACTCGCCCAGATCACCCACTCGCTTGGGATCGATCGTGCCGGAACCGAAGAAGGACACTCCATACGCGTCCATGGAGAGCAGGAGGCACACAGCCGCCAGCAAGATCCAGCGGCTCCAGATCGAGCGCCATGCACGCACCACCGCGTTCAGCAGCTTTCTCATCGGGTGCTTGCCTGAATGAGATCGGCGATCAGTGCGCCCCCGCCCGGCACGACGAGAGGAGACCGGTCCAGGTCAGGGACCTTCGCGGACTCTGCCCACATGATGGCCGAGTCGATGTCCTGCGGTGTGCGCCCGGTCAGCGAGTAGAGGTACCCGGCTGCGGCCAGCTCCGGCCAGCCACCGGCGTCACGGCGCATCACGACAGGACAGCGGAAGTAGTGCGCCTCTCGACTCAGGCCGCCGCTGTCCGTGAACAAGAAGGCACTGCGGGCGAGTTCGCCGATCGCTTCGTGGTGGTTCATGGACCTGACGATGGTGACTCCCATCTTCCGAAGCGGACCCAGATAGGGCCGGGCGCGTGGGAAATCGAGCCAGCGGACCTCCCGTCCAGTGGCCAGGAGGGCTTCGGCGACTGTCCGCATCGTCTCGGCTGTCATGTTGGCGGGGCGGTGCATGGAGACCAGGACGGGGGCCGGTCCATGAGGGCGGGGAGAGGCGAACTGCTCGGCATACCTGTCCCTGTACCAGTCGTAGGCAACGTCTCCGACAAGGAAGCTGCCCTCTGCTCGGCCCTCTTCGGCCAATTCGGTCATGGCGCGTTCCGTGTAGGCCAGACGTTTATCCGCCAGACAGTCGATGACGACACTGTTGTGGTGCTCGATCTCTCGTGGGTCCCGCCGCGCACCCGCTTCGACATGGATGAGGGGTAACTGCGCATTGTGGGCTGCAAAGGCCCCCGCCAGCCCGCTCGCCGCGTCCCCGAAGACAATCACTGCCGGTCTGGACCGGAGGCCGTCGAAGTAGGTGGACAGTTCCGATATGGCGCTTCCCAGGATGACGCCCCTCAGCAGCTGGTCAGGAGCATGGGTGAGCCGATGGGTGAATGAGAACCCCAAATCCGCGACGATGTCGTCGGAGAGTTCGGGACTGTAATGCTGGCCTATATCGAAGGTCACCGTTCTCGCGGCGATGTCGGGATGATGTCGTTCGAGGAGCCACAGGACGGCTCTGGTCTTCACGTACTGGGGTCGGACTCCGGCGATGATGACGACTTGAGGATCTCCCACCGGACCTCCTTCTTGCCTGTCGGCCATTTTTGAACGTCCGCACGGTATTGCTCGAAGATTTCCCTGAGGTCGTTGTCCGGCTTGACGGGACACCCACGCAGAGCGGCCAGCACTGTCTCGATGTCGCCCTCGGGGAAGCCCGCGCGGGTCAGGCCGACGCTGTTCACACCGCGGATGCGGGCAGGGTTGCCAAATACGAGCGCTCCCGGCGGTACATGACCCACGATCGCCGAAGCCATTCCGCACATGGAGAGACCGCCGATGGTGAGCCTGTTGTGAACCGCGCTGGCGATTCCCAGGTTCGCGCCCGATCCGACAGTGACGTATGCGCCGAGTGCAACGTGGGGTGAAAGGATGGCGTGATTGCGGATGGTGCAGTCGTGGCCGACCATGGCGTGCGCACCGATCTCCACGTTGTTCTCGATCCGCGTTTCCTTGAACATCGGTTTGAAGATGACCGACTGGTCGAACAACATGGTATTACTGCCGATGACTACGGCAGACTCCTCTGGCAGTAACGGGTCGGCGAGGCGATGGCTGCCTTCCAGTCGTTCACGGCTGACCGATCCCACCGATGCGCCTGGACCGATGTAGTTACCGTCCCCCATGATCACCGGCCCCTGGATGGTGACACCGGGGCCGATGACGTTGTTCGAGCCGATCTCCACACGACCTTCGAGGACTGCTGTCCGGTGGATCGAATTCATCCGCCACCGCGGCCCGTGGGTCCGGGTTCCGTACGGCTTCTGTCCGGCTCGAGCGGGGACTGGCCAATGTGCGTGACACATATCTCCACCCACAGGTCGGAGCCTGGTGGTACGCCTCGAGCGCCTCGGTCTCCGAATGCCAGTGCGGCTGGAATGTGGACCCGTCTCACCGAACCGCCAGAGCGCATTCCCAAGAGTGCCTCATAGACGCCGGGGAGAAGTTGATCGCGCTCGAGTGTGACCGTGATGGGGATGTCCGGACTGTAGTTCGTCTCAATGCAGCGCCCGGTCTCGAGATACTCGGCGGTGAGTGCCACACGGTAGAGCAACGAGACCACACTGCCGGGCTCGACTGCCGGCCCCCCACACACCTTCGTGTCCTGAATGTGCAGTTCGGTCTCGGCGGGCACCTCAAAGCCCCCGGTATTCGTCGACCGAGAGGCCCACGCGGTCACGAACAGCGCCCTCGAGGCGTTCGAAGGCCGACTCCATCTCGGCGATGACGTCGGCCGGCAAAGCCCCGGTCGAGGCCGCCATGTTGGCGCGAACCTGTTCCGTGGATGTGGCGCCGACAGGGACGACACCCACAGCGGGTTGGTGCATGGCCCATCCGAGGGCCAGACGAGTTACCGACACTCCGTGTGCCTCGGCGATGGGTTTCAGGTCGCTGAGGACCCATGACCGGATGTACGCGTACACGTCTCCGCTGTACTCGTACTTGTTGTTGCGGAGGTCTCCATCCCGGAACGCCTGGCGGGGGCTGTCGGTGAGCAGACCTCGTTCAATGACCTGATACGGATTGAGCAGTGTGCCGTTAGCTCGACAGAAGCCCTCGATTTCCCGGTGCTGGGCCCGGTAGACGAAGGAGAAGCGGTTCTGGACGAAGTCGACAGGACCGACAGCTGCGAAGGCCTTGAGCTGGGCCAGGGACACGTTCGACGCACCCACGTTGCGTACGAGCCCTTCGGCCTTCAACTCCTGCAGGGTGCCGAACGATTCTTCCGCGCTGGCATCCTCTGGAACTGTGTGCAGTTGCAGTAGATCGAGATGGTTGACACCCAAGCGCTTCAGTTCGCCGTGACACTGCTCCCGTAGATGATGCGACTTGCCGCTGCGAACTGTTGCGCCGGTAGCGTCTCTCCCGGTCACGCACTTCGTGGCGAGAAACAGCCTTTCGCGGCCGACAGATTTGACGAGCTGCGCGAAGTCGATGCCGTTGGGTGCGTAGACCGGGGCCGTCTCGATGTACCATCCGCCGGCCTCCACAAACGCCCTCAGCACGTCACTGGCGGCCTGCTGATCAAGAGGGGTGAACACTCCGCTGAACGGAAAGGTGCCCAAACCCATTGAGGGAAGTGTGAAGGTCGAAGGGAGGATCGGCGTCACTGTCGATGTCCACCTTTCGCTAGTCCCCGCCGTTGGGCCGCGAGGAGATGGGTCATCAGGTTAGCCCTGATCTTGGCCAGCCAGCCGTCCCTTTCTGTAAGGGACCGTTCCAGCTACGCAGTTTGCGGTAAGCCAGGACGGATCGGGAGCTACGAGTAAGTGGGGAGGAGGTCGTCGGCCAGAGCCTCGGTCAGCTGCATGATGTCTGGCTCGTCATCGCGCAAGCTCCAGGAGAGCGAGCGGATGCCGTGCGTCACGGCGCTGCGACGCACTGAGCCTCCCAACTTCGCTCTGATCTGGCCGGATGTAGGGTGATGACCGCCCGGAGGAGTCTCCCAGTTGCCCCCGATACGGGACACGTGCAGTCGTCGATTCGGACTCCCCGCCGGAGTTTCGCCGGTCCCGCAGCTTGGTGTGAGCGCGCGACCGGGCACGGAATCCGCCCGAGCTTCTACCTGATCGCAGTCTCACACAGCGCCAAGGGGCTCCACGCTGTCCTGGTCAACGATTCGTCGCGCTTCTCCCCGCCGCAACCCGACGACCGTGCACCCCTCGCAGCCCGAAGTGCGCGCCGCCTCATTCTCCCAGTTCACCGCCGAGCGCGACCGAGCCGGGCAACTGGAGCCTGTTGAAGCTGAACTGCTCGCCGACCTTGGCACCTCGGCTCCGGCCTTCGCCGTCGTCACGCTCGTCCCGGACCTGGGAGGCGGGATGACGATCGACACGGCCGCCATGAAGACGTACCAGGAGCAAACAGTCGGACGCAGCCCGTAGATCGTCATGCGAACGAGCAGGCGCCTTCGCAGCCATCGTCGACCGCACAAGTCGAGGTGACTCGGCCCAGGGGGCCGGCGTCGGCGACGAGCATCTCGCCGGCTACTCGCTCACTGGTCCCCGGTGCCTCGCACGCCGTGCACGTGATCGAGCGGCGGCCAACGGCAACGCCTTTCTGCAGGCGACGGTTCACCCGGGGACGGCGGCGTGTCCCGCCCGGCGTGTGCGCTCCCGCCACCACGGCTTCCCCGACCCTATCGGCAACCAGCAGGAACTCCGCCGCGTACCGCAAACGACGCTCGATTGCGTTGAACCCACGGAAACACCCCCGTGGGCCAGTCCGCTCCACGCAGGCTGGGGCCGTCTCAAGACCCGGCAACGCCAAGGGCGGTGCGCACCATTGGCTTAGGCTGTGCGGCATGCTGAAGGAATCAAGTCGACGGCAGCGGCTGCTGGTGGCACTGGTGGCGTTCGTGGTCTCCGCCACCGCGACCATCGTGGCCGCCTCCCTGCCGTCCGGCTCCTCCGCGGCACCGCAAGGGGACGGTGCCGCATCCTCCTCCGCATCTCCTTCCGGCGATGTACGCGACGTACGGATGGGTATCTCGTACGGTGACACCCTGACCTGGAAGTCGGACAAGGGCCTGGACCGGGCACTCGACGACGCGGTCGCCGTCGGCGCGAAGTGGGTCCGGGTCGACCTGTCCTGGAACAACATCCAGCCGGAGTCCCCGTCCGACTACGAGTGGCACCGCTTCGACCGGGTCGCCAAGGCCGCCAAGGACCACCGTCTGAACGTGCTCGCCGTGATCGCCTACACCCCGAAGTGGGCCCGGGTGGCGGGCTGCACGGGCAGTCAGAGCTGCGCGCCGGCCGACCCGGACACCTTCGCCGGCTTCGCCAAGCTGGCGGCCGAGCGGTACGCGGCGATGGGCGTGCACACCTGGGAGGTGTGGAACGAGCCGAACATCGGCTTCTGGAAGCCCGCTCCCGACCCGGCCCGCTTCGCCGAGCTGCTCAAGGCGACCAGCCGGGCGCTGCGCTCCGCGGACTCCAAGGCGTACGTGGTCATGGGTGGTCTCGCGGGGATCAAGAGCGACTCCAAGGGCACCAGGCTGTCGCCGCTGGACTTCCTGACGGCCGCCGCCAAACGGGGCGCCAACAAGTACGTGGACGCCGTCGGCTACCACCCGTACAACTTCCCGACTCTGCCCAGCGCGACCCCCGGCACCGGCACGGCCTTCGAGCGGATCAGCACCGTCCAGGGGAACCTGATGGCCGTGCTGGACACGTACGGCACCCCCGACGTGCCGATCTGGCTCACCGAGACCGGAGCGCCGACCAGCGGGCCCGGCGAGGTGTCGGACGGCACGACCATCACCGAGGACACGGACCACGTGACCGAGGCCCGCCAGGCCGAGATCGCCGCCGACACGGTGAAGACGGCGGTGGCGAACCCGCACGTGGACGCGATGTTCTGGTACACCGACCAGGATCTGGCGCCCGCCGAGGAGAAGTTGAGGCCGACGCGTTACTACGGGCTGCGCCGCTTCGACGGTTCGAAGAAGCCGGCCTTCGACGCGCTCAAGGAAGCCATCACGGCGTACGAGCGGAAGCGGAAGTAGGAAGCCGAGGAAGCCGGGGCCCGGCCCGGCGGGCCTCACAGGGGTTCGCTCTCAAGGGGTTCGCCCGGCGAGGTGTTCGCCTTGCGGGGTGTTCGCCTTGCGAGGTGTTCGCCTTGCGGGGTGTTCGTCCTGCGAGGTTTTTCGCCTACAGGGTCCGGAACAGTTCGATGTAACGCTCCATCAGTCCGTTCCAGGCGAACCGGCGCTCCGCCTGCCGCCGCCCCGCCGCGCCCAGCCGGTCGGCGAGTTCGCCGTCGGCCAGCAGCCTGCGACAGGCGGCGGCCAGCGCATCAGGATCGCCGGGCGGGACCAGCAGTCCGGTCTCGCCGTCCGCCACGACATGCGGGATGCCTCCCACCGCCGAGCCGACGACCGGGGTTCCGCAGGCCATCGCCTCGACCAGCACCATGCCGAAGGACTCCGCCTCGGTACGCGACGGCAGCACCGCCACGGCCGCCGTCCGCATGACGCCGGCCAGCGCTTCCCCGGTCAGCTCCCCGGTGGCTTCCACCCGGTCGGCGATCCCGAGCTCCGACGCGAGCCGCAGATGGTCCGGGACCGCGTCACCGCCGCCGACCAGGAGCAGCCGGGCGTCGGCGGCGTCGCCCGCCAGCTCGGCGAAGGCCCGCAGCAGCACGTCGACGCCCTTCCAGGCCGACGAGCGGTCCATCCGGCCGGCGTAGAGGACCGTACGCGGACGCCTGGAGGCCGGCTCGCCGGGCGTGAACCGCTCGGTGTCCACGCCCGGTGTGATCTCCACGGCATGGGCATGAGCGGCGGCCAGCGAGACCGGTGACACCGCGACCAGCACCCGCGCCCGCCGGAACACCCGGGGCAGCACCCATCGCTCGTACGCGCCGATGAGCCGGTCCGCCGGACCGCTGCCCGGCTCGCCCTTGTGCATCGAACCCGCGTGGTAGGTGAGGACGGCCGGCCGGCTGCCGGAGACCGCGACCGCGAGGTCGGCGAGGCCGGGGACCGGGGCGTGCGCGTTCACCACCTGGGCGCCGGTGCGGCGCAGCCAGTAGCGCAGTTGCAGCGGCCACAGCGGGCTGAGGGGGGTGTTGGACAGCCGCAGCCAGGCGCCGAGGCGGATGACGCGGACGCCGTCCTCGACGCTCACCGAGGTCCGCCGTCCGGACAGGCGGGTGGTGATGACCACCGGCCGCAGGCCGGGGGCGTCGGCGACCGCGCGGGCGATCCGGGCGGCGTAGTTCTCCACGCCGCCGACCTTGGGCGGGTAGTAGGGCGCGACGACGGCGACAGTACGAACGGGCTCCGTCATGTGCACGGGCATGGGTGCGGGTACCTCGGGGCGGTTGTGGCCTGGCTGCCGGTCCGATGTGGCTGGTCGCGCAGTTCCCCGCGCCCCCTTCGGGGGCGCGGCACCCACCGGATCCACGTACGGCGCCGGTTCCGCGGGCTTCATCGGCGGCCCTGCAAAACCGCCCTGTAGTGCTCCTCGTGCGCGTCGATGATCGCGTCGAGGCGGTAGCGCTCGGCGCACTGGGCGGCGCCCTTGCCGAGTCGTTCCAGCGTGGCGCGGTCGCCGAGCAGGGAGGACAGCGCGTCGGCCAGCCCTCGTACGTCTCCCGGGTCCACCAGCAGGCCGTTGTCGTCGGAGATCAGCTCCGGCAGGCCGCCGCAGCGGGACGCCACCACGGGACGGCCGGTCTGGAACGCCTCCAGGACCACCCGCCCGAAGACCTCCGGCCACTGCGAGGGCACGGCGACGACCGAGGCGGCCTTGAGGCATTCGGCGACCTCCGCCTTGCCGAGCCAGCCCCGGAAGACCACCCGGCCCTGGGCTGTCAGGTCGGCCGCCAGCGACTCCAGCCGCGCGCGGTCCGCACCGTCGCCGATGATGACCAGCCTGGCTCCAGGGTGCCGCTCGGTCACCTGCCGGAAGGCCGCTATCAGGACGTCGACGCCCTTGACGCGTTCCAGGCGGCCGGTGAAGAGCACGCTCCCGGTGTCGACGATCGGCTCGTAACCGAAGCCGCTCTCGGTGCCGTTGGGCACGACGAACAGCGGGACCCGGCCCACGTCCCCGCGCACGGTGTCGGCCATGTAACGGCTCAGCGCGAGCACCCGGTCCAGGCCCCGCAGCCACACCAGGTAGGCGGGCCGTTGCAGGAACCGCAGATAGAGATAGCGCGCGGTGTCGGTCGCGCTGAGCCGGCCGCCGCCCACGGCGGTGCCGAGGTTCCAGCGCAGCAGCTTCAGCGTCCAGTCCTCGGGGCCCCGCGCGGTCAGCAGCCGGGGGTAACGCCGGGTGGCGGCCAGCACCGAGGGGCTGAACTCGCCGATGGTGTGCAGATGGACGACGTCCGGCTGGAACTCGGCCAGGATCCGCCCCAGCCGCCGGTAGGCCGTGTGGTGCCAGAAGTAGCCGAGCAGCCGCCTGGCCGGGCCGCCGCTCACCGCGGGCACGATGTGGTCGGCGAACAGCTCGTGCCCGGCCGCCATGCGGTCGGTCGCGACCACGCTCACGGTGTGGCCCCGGGCCCGCAGTCCTTCCGTGATCAGCCGGACGCTCTTCTCCGCCCCGCCGGCCTCGAAGCCGATGTTGACGATCTGCAGGATCCTCATGCTTGTGCCTCCGCGGTTCGGACATGATCCGGGTCCGGTTCCGGGTCGGAATCCCGCTCCGGGTCGGAATCCGCATCGGAATCCGGCTCGGGATCCGGCTCCGGTTTCCGCTCCGGTTTCGACTCCGGTTTCGACTCCGGTTTCGACTCCGGTTTCGGCTCCGGTTCCGGCTCCGGTTTCGGCTCGGACCGCCGTACGGCCGCGAGACTGCGGCGCCGGTGGCCGAGCAGCGCCGCCAGGGCCACCAGACCGGACGCGAGGTTGCCGGCGGCCCAGGCCCAGCCCACCCAGACCAGGCCCCGCGGAGCCCAGAGGAAGGCGAGCGTGATGGAGACGGTCGCGAAAACCAGGTTGTTGACGACCAGTTGCCGCATCTGCCGGGTCAGCTTCAGCGCGAAGTTCGACCAGCTGGACAGGGCGACGGCCAGCGCACCGAGAGCGAACACCATGAGCAGCGGCCCGGCCTCGGTGGCGTAGGAGCCGCCGAACAGCTTCAGGATCAGTCCGCTGCCCAGCGCCACCACGGCGGCTGCCGGGACCATCAGGGCCGCGATGACGGCGGCGGTCCTGCGAAGCAGTACGCCGATCCGGGAGGGGTCGTGCGAGCCCTCCGCGAAGAGGGCCTCGCCGACGGAGAAGGACACGGCGTTGAGCAGGCTGGCGATCTGGAAGGCGACGTAGTAGTAGCCGGCCGCCGCCGCTCCGAGTTCGTGCAGCACGATCAGCGGGACGACCAGCTGGGGAATCAGGTTGAGCAGGCTGGTGACATAGCTGGCGACGGAGAAACGCAGCTGTTCCCGGAGTCTGGTGCCGCGGGTACGGAAGTCGAAGCGGAAGCCGAGCCGGCGGTGCATCAGGAACAGCGAGGCGAGCACCGCCACCGCGGAGCCGCCGCCGGCCGAGCCGACGATGCCCACCCAGCCGAGGCCGACCAGGGCGACCGGCAGGGCGAGCTTGGTCAGCCCCTGGAGGACTCCGTCGACGAGCGCGTTGTACTGCGGGATGCGGGCGCCGATGAAGACGGAGTCGGTGAGCTGGTTCACCGCGGCACAGGCGCAGATGGCGACGAAGGCCGCCGCCAGCGGCAGCCGGTCCCGTACGAAGGCCAGCTTCTCCCCGTACAGCGGCAGGCCGGCCAGGTAGACCGTGCCGACCAGGCACGACGCCGTGGTCACCAGGGCGATCGACTGGGTGAGCTGGCCGTTGCGGGCCTCGGCCGCCGCCGGGAAGCGGATCAGCGTGCTGTTGAGACCGAACAGGCTCAGATACGAGATCAGCGAGATCGCCGAGATCAGCGAGGTCGCCAGGCCCACCTGTCCGGGGCTGTAGAAACGGGCGACCACGATCCAGAAGACGAAGCCCAGTCCGGCGGTGGTCGCGGTGGACGCCATCAGGAAGAAGGAGCTGCGGTACACCTGATCGGCGGGCCGGGCGTGCCTGCCCCTAGCCATCGGTGACGTCCCGGTAGCACTGGACCAGCGCGCTCACATGCTCCTCCCAGGCGAAGGCCTTCGTCGCGTACTCACGGGAGTAGCGGCCCATGCGTGCTCGCTTCGGGCCGTCCCCGGCGAGGGCGGACAGCGCGGAGCGCAGCGCGTCCGCGTCCCGGGGCAGCAGTGTGACCCAGGTGGGGTCGAGGCGGTAGGGAGCGTAACCCGGGTCGTCCGTGGTGACGACGGGCAGGCCGCTCGCCATGGCCTCCTGGACGGTGAGCGGGAAGCCCTCGGCGGTGGACGGCAGCGCGAAGACGTCGCAGGCCCGGTACGCCTCGGCCAGTTCCCGGGGCGGCAGCACGCCGAGGTGGTGGACGCCGGGCCTGTCGGCCAGGGCGCCCGTGTCCCCGCCTCCGGCGAACACCAGGTCGAAGGAGTCGTCCTGGGCGGCCAGCAGCAGGTCGTACCCCTTCTTCGGCACCAGCCGGCCGGCGAACAGCACCAGGGGGCGGTCTCCCGGCAGGCCGAAGCGCTTACGGGCGAGCGCTCTCTCCTCGTCCGAGGCGGCGGGACGGAACAGCTCGGTGTCCACGCCGTTCGCGAGATGGCGGACCCGCTCGGGTCGGGCTCCGTGGCGCCGTACGAAGTCCGCGACGGTGGCGTTGAGGGTGAACACGGTGCGGGCCCGGCGCAGCAGGCCGCGGCCCGCGACCGCGTACACCGCTCGCTGCACGCCTCGTACGACGGCGGAGGGGTGCCGCACCAGGGCGACGTGCTGGGTGACGACGTGCGGGGTGCGGGTGAGCACGGCGGCGAGCCCGGCGGCCCACGAGGTCAGGTACAGGCAGTCGTGCACATGGATGACGTCGGCCCGGCGGGCCAGGCGCGCCGCGGCCGCCGGCAGCCGCGGCGACAGCAGGGGGAAGGGGACACCGGCCCGCTCGGCGCCGTTCCAGGCCGCGACGCGCACCACCCGTACGCCCTCCTCCTCGCGGACCGAGGAGCGCTCGCCGCTGGTGAGCACGGTGACGTCGGCGCCGCGGGCGGCGAGCCGGACCGCCTCCTGACGGACGACGTACTCGATGCCCCCGACGTGCGGCGGGTAGTAGTGGCTGACGAGGAGCACTCTCATCGGTAGATCCTCGCCCCCTCACTGCTGTAGATCACGTTCTTGGTCGCGTCCAGGAGACCGAGGGGATAGCGGTAGGTGACCAGGTCGCCCTCGTAGGAGAAGGTCACCCTGCCGGTGCGCACGGTGGTGCTCCCCACCAGGATGTAGGCGTCCGTGCGCAGCGCGGTCGGGAAGAGGTCGCCCACGGCCGGGCCGGTGATGGTGGTCTGCTGCCGGTTGAAGGTGAAGCGGTCGGTCTGCACCAGCGACTGCTTGCCCGCTGCGTCGAAGCCGCGCACCAGCCAGTAGGCGGCGCTCCGCTCCTCGGCGGTCGGGTAGTAGATGTCGTAGTACTGGCCGGAGTTGCTGAGCTGCAGCTGCGCCGGGTAGCCGCCCAGCAGCTTGGGCACCACGCCGGTGAGGTCCAGGAAGAGCGCCGTGACCAGGGCGTAGACCATCGCCATGCGCCGCCGCCCGGCCCAGCGCAGGGCGGCCAGCAGGCCGGCGGCGATGAAGGGCGCGAAGAAGAACAGCCCCTGCTGGAAGGCGCGGAGCACTCCGTAGTCGGCCGACAGGGAGGGGATCACCGTGAGCATCCCGAGCAGGACCACGGCCCCGACGGTCAGCGTGGTCTGGTCGCGCACGGGCCGGAAGGCCCCTCGCCGCCCGAGGACGATCACCAGCAGGCCGACGCCCAGCAGCAGTTGGAGCAGGGCCGCCGCGGACCGGCGGAGCAGGGAGTTGACGGTGCTGACGTCCACGCCGATCCCGTCGAGGGCCCTCCCGGCGGCGGTGAGCGGCATGTCCTGCTGTTTCACCACCGGGGTCCGGTAGGCGTCGACTGTCTCCAGGGGCAGATATCTGCCCTCGGCGCGCCCTTTCGCGGTCTGCTTCAGGTTCTCGGCGCGGTAGGCGTCCAGCCGCTGCTGCGCGGTCATGCCGGTCCCGCCGAACAGGCTGTAGGAGACGTCGGAGGAGCCGCCCTCGCTCTTGCCGTGCAGCGCGGTCTGTACGACATCGCTCAGTGTCGTCCGCAGCTGCCCGCTGGTGTGGGTGACCGGGCCGGCCCACACCAGCGCCATGGCCGCCGCCCCCGCCACGATCCACCAGGTCACGAAGGAGCCCGCCTTGACCGGACGGTGCTTGCCCTGGTGCCCGCGGGCCGCCCGGAAGCGCTCGGCCAGGCGCCACGCCAGGTCGGTGACCAGGGCGACGCCGAGGATCACCACGATGACGTAGATCGTCGAGTAGTGCGACAGCGTGATGCCGGCCAGCAGCGCGACGAAGGCGATCCGCCGGACGCGGACCGGCCGGCCGGCGTCGGTGAGCACCACCATCGCGCAGCCGAGCAGCACGAAGGCGACTTCCTGACGGCCCAGGAAGGTCATGTCGGACAGGAAGGTGGGGAAGACCATGAAGAGCACGGCCGACAGCAGCGACACCAGGTGCGGCGCGACGTTGCGCACCGCGCGGTGGATCAGCACCGGGGTGAGCGCGAACAGCACCGGCAGCACGATCTTGAAGATGTAGGTGTCGGGGATCGCGGTGAGCCGGAACACGCTGACCGGCAGCAGGGTGATGCTCAGACAGGCGTTGTACGCGTCCGGGTACGTCGAGATGTCCCAGAGCGAGCCGCCCAGGGTGAGCCGGAAGTACTCGTACTCGCGCTGCACGTCGTGGCCGGTGATGGACCAGCCGCGCAGCGAGTTCAGCAGCAGCAGGGCGGTCGCGGCGAGGAACAGCCCGGTTTCCAGCACCGCCACCGGGTAGCGCCAGCGGCGGATCATCAACAGCACCAGCAGCGCGGCGACGGCGATGAGGGCGGCCATGCTGACGGAGCCGCCGAGGCCGTTGTTCAGCCGGATCGGTCCGGCGACCGACAGCAGGAGGGCCACTGCGGCGAATCCGGCCACGGGGAGCGCCCCCGGCGGCAGGCCGCCGCGCCGCCAGAACGCCCGGGGTTCCCGCTCCGCACGCTCCTCCTCCGGCGCGAAGGCCCCGATCACGATCAGCGTCAGCGCCGTGGCCCCGGCCAGCGACACCTGGGTCAGCGGACGGTCGACGCCGAAGAGCGGCAGCACGGTGTTCACGGCGAGGGCGACCACGATGTCCGTGATGACCGCCATGCCGACGGCGAGCAGCAGGCTGCCGTCCCTGGTGGACACCACACGCGAGGCCACGCCCCGCCACAGCGCGACGGGCGCCCCGAACAGCAGCCACAGACCGGCCACCGTCAGCACCGCCCCGGGCACCCCGGGCAGCATCTCCAGGACGCAGGCCACGGCGACGCTGACCAGCACCCCGAGCCGGCCCCGCACGAGGTCGGCGGCCCGCAGCCCGCCGGCCCGCCCGGCACCGGAGGTGGACGCGGAGCCGGAAGGGGCGGCATGCCGGGCGGCCCGGCGACCCTTGGCCGCGGCGTCGTCGGCCGAGCGCTTGCCGGGGGCGTCCGAGTGCTTGGCCGGGGCGTTTGAATGCTTGGCCGGGGCGTTTGAGCGCTTGCCTGGGGCGTCCGTGCCCTTGCCTTTGCCGTCCGCGCCCTTGGCCCCGCCGTCCAAGCCCTTGCCTCTGCCGTCCGGCCCCTTGGCCTTGCCGTCCGCGCCCTTGGCCTTGCCGTCCGCGCCCTTGGCCTTGCCGTCCGCGCCCTTGGCCCCGCCATCCGAGCCCTTGGCCTTGCCGCCCCCGGCCTTACCCTTGCCGTCCGCGCCCTTGGCCCCGCCATCCGAGCCCTTGGCCGGGGCGTCGTGCCCGGGCAGGGGCTCGCTGCCGGACGCGTCCTCCGCGTCCGGATCGACCGCCCAGGACGGGCGCCGGTCGGCGCGCCGCCCGCCGGTACCGGAACCGTGCCTGGTCTCGGCGGCTCCCTTGGCCGCCGCGTCGCGCGCCGTCACCCGCCGACCTCCGCGTAGACATCGTCGTAGACCCGCTCGACCCGGGCCGCCACGGCTTCCCAGGAGTAGCGGGGTGCCGCCGCCTCGCTGCGCCGGGCGAGCCGCAGGCGCAGGCCCGGATCGGCGGCGACGGAGTCGATGGCGGCGGCCAGCGCCGCCGGGTCGGGGGCGGCCAGCAGGCCGACCCCGTCGAGCAGTTCGGCGGTGCCGGGCACGTCGGTCGCGATCACCGGCAGGGCGGCGGCCATCGCTTCCAGGACGACCAGCGGCATGCCCTCCTTCTCCGAGGGCAGCACGAAGGCATCGGCGTCCCGGTAGGCACCCACCAGGTCCGCGCCGAGCAACCCGCCGGAGAACTCGACGTCCTTCAGCCCCAACTCGGCGGCCCGGACCTCGAGTTCCTGCCGCAGTTCGCCGTCACCGACGATCCGCAGCCGCACCGGCTCCCGTACCAGGGCCATCGCTTCCAGGAGCCGGGCGACGTTCTTCTGGGCGCTCAGCCGGCCGACGTACAGCAGCCGCAGCGGTCGCTCCGCCGCCTCACGCACCGGCATGAAGTAGTCGGGACCGACACCGTTGGGCACCACGAACACCCGCTCGGCCCCGACCCCGTACGTCCGCGCCACGAACGCGCGCTGGGCCTCGGTCAGCACGATCACCCCGGCGGCGGCGCGCAGCGCCCGGCCGAAGACATGTTTCTTGTACGCGGGCAGCAGCCGCCCGAATCGGCCCGAGGCATCCACGTCGAGGTGGAAGTGGAAGAGGAAGCGCTGCCCGCGGAGCCGGGCGGTGAGGGCGACCAGTTCGGGCATCACGGCGTGCGCGCAGTGCACATGCAGGACGGCGCCGCGCGGAGCACGCCACAGGGAGACGGGGAGCCCCGGCGCGAGCGCGGTGTGCGCGAACTCGACCGCGCGGTGCCGCCGTACGGTCACCCGACCGGCACCGGAGCGGCGCGGCGTACCGTCCGCGCCGAGCGCGGTCGTGACGACCCGGACGTCGTGACGCTGCCCGAGCTGCTCGGCGAGGTGCTCCACAACGCGTTCGAGCCCGCCCAAGTGGGGCGGGTAGTAGGGGGTGATCTGCAGAACGGTGCGTCGCATCAGGCTCAAGTCTCGTACGTCAGGGGGTGCGCGTGGTACTGGGGGAAGCGGTCGCCGTTGCCGAGGGCGACGGCGTCACGAAGGAGTAGTGCAGCGACTGGGGATGGCCGACGAGGGCGACCCGCACCACGGCCACCTCCGCCGTCTTCCTGCTGACGCGCGCCACGACCGGCACCGCCTTGCCGTCGCGCGGCTCGAACTTCACCGTCGCCGTGCCCACCGGCTTTCCCTGGTCCGATTCCACGGTCACCTTCAGCCGGTAGGAGGTGACGCCCGTCCCGTGGGCGTTCACCGCGACGGGGACGACCACCTTGCCCCCGTCGAAGCTGGGCGTGGCGGTGAAGTACAGCTCGGTGTACGGGGTCTGCTGCCGGGTGAAGGACTGGAGCAGCACCGTACGGACCGACGGCACCGACCACAGTCCCCCGGCCAGCACGGCGACGACCGCCAGGGCCGCCACCAGGGCAGCTGCCCGCCGGGCCGGTGAGTCGAGGGCCGCGAGGACACGGCGCTGCCCGCGCCCGCCCTCGGCACGTGGCCTGCGGGCCCACGACGGCCCGGGTGCCGGACCGGCGGCGGCTTCCGGATCGGCTTCGGGTTGCGGATCGGCGTCGGACGCGGGACCGGCGCCCGGCTCCCGATCGGCGCCCGGCTCCGGATCGGCCTCGGACGCGGGACCGGCGCCCGGCTCCGGATCGGCCTCGGACGCGGGACCGGCGCCAGGCTCCCGATCGGCCTCGGGCGCGGGACCGGCGCCAGGCAACGGATCGGCGTCGGGTTCGAGGGCGTCGGCCTGGCCGGGTACGCCGGAATCACCGGACACGTCAGGTGCGCCGGATACGTCAGGCTTCCCGGGCTTCCCGGGCTCGCCGGGTTCGCCGGATCCTTTGGGTTCGTCGGGTCCGTCGGGCAAAGAACTCATACCGTTTCGTACTGGCCTGTCCGCCTGTTGGGCTGCCCGGGCCGAGCGGGTCGGCCGGACTGGTCGGGTTGGCCCGGCCGGCCGGGCACGCCGGCCTCCGCCGCCTCGGCCGGCCGCTGCTCGCACCGGGGCCCGGGCACCAGGTGGTTCGCCGCGGGGGCCTCCTCCACCAGGCCCGTCCGAGCCCCGCTGTCCGTCCGAGCCGCGCTGTCCGTCCGAGCCCCGCTGTCCGTCCGAGCCCGCTCCGCGGCCGGCGCGGCGGAGCGACGGAAGCGGTGCGTGAAGAGCTGCCGGAGATTGGCGGCACCGTCGGGCAGCGCGTTGAGCTTCACCTCGCCCTGGCGCGGGCGGTACTCGATGGGCACTTCGGTGTAGCGGTATCCCGCCAGGGTCGCCGCGTTCTTGATCTCCTGGGAGAAGGCCATACCACCGGAACGGACGTCCAGGCCCTCCCATACATGGCGCCGGAAGACCCACATCCCCGACTGCGAGTCACGGAGACCGTTGCGGAAGAGCCGTCGGCTCAGGGCGCTGAGCGCGTGGTTGGCCGCGGTGTGCGAGGGCTTCATGGCATGGCGGTTCTCGCGCCGCAGCCGGTCGGTCGTCATGAACTCGACGTCCTCCTCGACCAGCGTGCGCAGCAGCCGCGGAAGCGCGTCGAAGGGGTACGTGCAGTCCGCGTCCCCAGTGGCTATGACCTCGCCGGAGGCGGCCCCGAAGCCCGCCATGTAAGCGTTGCCGTAACCCTTCTCCGGCTGGTGCACCACGCGCGCCCCGAGTGAACGCGCCACATCGGCGGTGCCGTCGGTCGAGGCGTTGTCGACCACGATGACCTCGGTCTCCCAGCCCTCCGCGGCCAACTCGGCCAGCGGCACGGAGGCGATGACGTCAGGGATGTTGGATGCCTCGTTGTAGGCAGGAATGACCACTGACAGGGTTCTCACGCGTTGCCCTCCCCCAGGGCTGCCCGGACGGATACCGAGCCCCACGCCTCTCCTGGACACTTCATCGCAGAAGGAGAAGGCCACAGCTTGCACTGTGGCCAGGAACGCGGACCTCGGCGAACACGGAGAACGGTTCGTCCGTCAGATCATAAGTGTTGAAGCAGTTGAGACCCTATTTCACCCTGGTTGAAGTTGTTAAGGATGTGACCGAGTTGTGACAGTAATCGACGTCACATCAGCCAGGAAGCGACAGGTTTCGCATCCCCACCCGATCCGCCCTTTTCGACGTCCTTCACCTGATTCGGCGTCAACGCCGTCTCCCAGACCTGAATGTGGCCCACGACGCCCGCCCAGTAGTTCCCCCACACGCCGTGCGTACGCGCCCGGCCCAGCTGCAACGGGCCCTTGCCGGCCCAGATGCCGGGCACCTTGGCCGAGGCGGCCTTCTTGTCGTTCACGTACAGCGTGATCGTCTTGGCCTTCGCGTCGTACGTACCGGTGAGCAGCACCCACTCGCCGACCGTGCCGATGTTCTTCGCCGCCTTGGCCTCGTAGGTCGTGCTGTCCGCGCCGCCCGCGGCGGTCTGCACCTCGAACACCCAGTTCCGGTCGTCGCCCGACGCGTCGCGGCCCAGGCTGAAGGAGGACGAGTCACCGTCTCCCTGACTGATCGCGGAACGGGGGCTGTTCCGGGCCTCGTTGTAGACCCAGGCCGAGACGCTGAAGCTCTTGGAGACGTCGATCAGCTGCGCGGAGGACTGGGCGTAGGAGTTGACGTTGCTCCGGAATCGGGCCGCGTAGCCGTTCCCCACGTCGTCCACGGCGGCGTCGGGCCCGAGAGCGAGATTGTTCTCCCCGGATTTGTCGTCGAGAACGTTGTCCTGGCCCGGAACGGTGGGCGACTTCTTGTCGGACGAGGACGAAGGCGAGGGTGAACGGCTGCTGGAAGGAGAGGTGGTCGTGTTTGATTTGCCGTTCTCATGCCGGACGACCAGGAATCCGGCCCCGACCCCGAGCAGGCATGCCACCAAGGCGATTCCGGCCGTCCAGAGTCTCTTCCTCCGGCGCCGCTGCGCCTCGTTGCGCTCGGCCATGGCCTCCCAGTCCATGCCGCCCGAGAAGGAGGGCTGCTGATAGGCAGGCGGCAGTTCCTGGCCGGCTTGCTGATATTCGGGCTGCTGGTATCCGGGCTGCTGCCCGTACGGTATTTCCTGCTGCGGATACCCATAACCGCCCGGCGCAGCGGACGGCTGCGGAGCAGACGAAGGGTTCCAGGGGCCCTGCCCGGGGGCAGCTGCCCCCTCCGGGTGTTCCGTGCCGTCAGTCATAAGCACGGATGCTAAAGCAGCGCCGCACCCGGCACGACTCCCTGCCTCCTCTTGGCCGTCGGCCCGCGCCACGGTCAACTCCGCGGTGACGGCACCCCGCTGTCACCTGCGACGGCCTCCTGGCGCGTCCCGCCCGCGCGACGTGCCCCGTTCGGCCCGCGCGACGTACCCCGTCCGTCCCGCAAAAGCCGCTGCCGGGACGAAAACAGGGTGTTGGGGCGTGAAAAGGGTGAGATGGCCCGAGCGAGGGAAAAGCCACAGTAAGCCGCTGTAGGTTGGCTTCCCCCCAACGAGCACCCCCCAGTGCCCCGTCCCCCCACGCCCGGAGGCGCCTCATGCTGCGAGGCATCGACGTCAGTTCGTACCAGTCGTCCTCGTACAACACCGACGGCCTCTCCTTCGTCTTCATCAAGGCGACGGAAGGCCGGACGTACACGAATCCCAAACTGACCGCGCAGACGAAGACCGCCAGAGACGCGGGCCTCGTCGTCGGTTTCTACCACTTCCTCTGGCCCGGCAACCTGACCGCCCAGGCCGAGTACTTCGTGAGCAAGGCCCCCGAAAAGGCGGGGGACATCCTCGCTGTCGACTGGGAGACGACCAGCGACGGCACCCACGCGAGCAACGCCGAGAAGGACCGGTTCATACGCAAGGTGAAGGCACTCCGGCCGAACCACAGGGTCGTTCTCTATTGCAACCGCCACTACTGGCTGAATATCGATGACACCTCGTACGCTGGCGACGCCCTGTGGATCGCCGACTACGTGACCGCCGGGAAACCGCGAATCCAGGCCAAGTGGCGCTTCCACCAGTACACGGACAACCCCCTCGACAAGAACGTCGCCGACTTCGAAACGAGGGCCGCGCTCCGCACGTGGGCAACGAGCGCCTGACCACTCCCCTCCCCCTCAACTGATCGTTTCAGAACGAGTTGAGTCGCAGATCTTGCACTCGGTGATCTTGCTCGCCAGGGCATCCGAGTGCGTGTTGATCTTGTTCCGGACGACCTGCGGGAGCGTGTGGCTCCTCTGCTGCCATCCGTTCCTGCACGCCGCCACCGCCGGCTCGGCCGGCTGCGCGTTCCCGACCGGGCGGTCCTCGCCGGCGTTATGTACGTGCTGCGGACCGGCGCGACGTCCCGGCTGAGACCGTGGGCTGCTCCGGTGTGACGGCCTGGCGCCGCCTCCGGGAGTGGCCCGAGGCCGGCATCCAGTCCCGCCGGCACGCCGCTCATCGCATACGGCCACTGAAACATCGGGCTCGGCCAGTGGGGCGACCTGACCTCGCGGCGCTGGACGGCCGCAGTGCCGCCGAGATCGTCGAGGAGGTCGGCGAGGAGGGTGCGGGCGGCGTTCGGTGTACCGAGTCTGAATGATCGATGCCAAGGGTTGCGAGATCGACTCCTGGGGGCCGACCGTCGAGGAGGACCGGGCCCGCCAGATGCCGCCCACCCTGGTCTTTATCCGGGTGCCCGAGGGCAAGACCGTAAAGAACCGGCTCCACCTGGACGTCAGCCCGATCGACGGCAGTACCGACGACGAGGTGGCCAGGCTGCTTGGCCTCGCATCCTCACGCTGACCACCGCCATCTGGCACAACGACCAGAGCGGACAGCTCGTCCTGCGCTCACTGACCGTCGATGACCGCTAACCCTCGGATGTGATCATCTAGTTGGACGGTGCCAGGGTGCGCAGGACGTCGAACTCGTGCCCTCGGGGTCGGCCATGACCACCCAGCTCCGGCCAGGGCCCTGGCCCAGGTCCACCTTGGCGGCGCCAAGGCTGCTCAGGGCGGTGTCGGGCGGCAGGGTCATCGTCGCCGCCAAGGTCTCAGGTGCGGTTCTTCCATCCGGGCAATTCCCGGGGTCCGGGGGCGAGACGCCCTCTTCCAACTGCCCCAGGCCCCCCGCGAGAACAGGGCACTGACGACCAGGCCGCGGATGATGCTTGGCGCGTCGTTTCCATTGACGGCGCTGAGCAAGCCACCGATGGCACAGACGATGAGGAACAGGGCAAGGAAGGACCAGATCGCAATCTTCATGTCGGGGAACGGTATCCGGTGGGCGGCTGGGGTCTAACGCAGGGCGGCGGCGACAATGCCTTCGAGAGGCTCGCGTGGCACTTCGCCGCCGCACACCAGCCGGTCGAAGACCAGCCCGTCGATGCAGGTCAGCAGGGTGTGCGTGCGGTTCTCCACATCCGTCACGCCCTGATCGGCGAGGAACAGTCGGACGGCCTCGCGGCCGGCGTTCTCGCGGGGGACAAGAATCTCGCGCAGTTCGGGGTCCCGCACGCTCTCGACGGCACAGGCGTAACGGGCGAGCGAGCGGCGGCGGCCCTCGCCGGTGAGTCGCTGTCGGGTAAGCAACACCATGCCGTCCACCAGTTCCTCGGCCGTGCGGATGGGCGGGAGATGCTCGGCCATCGTTTGCAGCTCCTCCTGATCGAGCTGGACCAGGCGTGTGACGAGTCCGGTGAGCAGCGCGGCCCGGGTGCGGAAGTACGCCGACGTGGTGCCGGGCGGCATGGCCGCTTTACGGTCGACTGCCCGGTGCGTCAGGCCGCGGACCCCTTCGTCGGCGAGTACGTCGAGAGCCGCGTCCGCGAGGAGGGTGCGCCGATCCGAAGCCATGGCTCCTTTCTACACCTGTAGAGCCTCAGATAGGGTGATCCTTCTACAGATGTAGAAGCGCTGGGGGTTCGGCATGGGCGACACGGCAGTGGTGGTCGGAGGGGGCATCGGTGGGCTGGCCGCCGCGATCGGCCTGCGCCGCATCGGATGGGAAGTGACGCTCGTCGAGCGCGCGTCCATGCTTGAGGACGCGGGGGCGGGCATATCACTGGCCGCCAACGGAGTGCGGGCGCTGGACGAACTCGGCGTCGGCGAGGCGGTACGGGATGCCTCGCGCGGCCAGTACAGAGGCGGCACCCGCACGCCAGAGGGCGGTTGGCTGGCCCGGATGGACGGCGCGGTGCTGGAGAAGGCGGTGGGCACGCCGATCATGGGCATCCCTCGCTCCACCTTGCACCGGCTGCTTCGCGAGGCCCTGCCCACCGAGGCACTGCTGATCGGCTCCGAGGCCGGCTCGGTCCGGCAGACCGGCCCCGGGACGGTTCGAGTCGGCTGCGGCGACACGGTCCTTGACGCCGATCTGGTGGTGGCGGCCGACGGCATCGGCAGCAAGGTGCGCGGTCTTCTCTTCCCAACCCACCCCGGCCCGGTCTACAGCGGCTCGACAGTGCTGCGCGCCATCACCGAGCAAGCGGTCCAACTTCGCACCGACTTCGAGCTGACCTGGGGGCAGGGGGCCGAGTTCGGCCACATTGCCTTTCTTGACGGGCGGGCCGAGTGGCACGCCGTCCTCAACATGCCCGCCGGGACGCGGTTCGCCGACCCGCTGGCCGAACTGCGCCGACGGTTCCACAACTGGCACGACCCGATCCCCGCGCTGTTCGACGCGACCCGACCCGCCGCCGTGCTGCACCACGACGTCAACGAAATCCGCACGCCGCTCCCCTCGTACACGGTCGGCCGGATCGCGCTGCTCGGTGACGCGGCACACGCGATGACCCCCCACCTCGGACAGGGCGCCTGCCAGGCGCTGGAGGACGCGGTCACCTTGGCCGCCGCGCTCGCCACCGAGCCCACCGTCGAAGCCGCGCTCGCCCGCTACGACGCCGAGCGTCGGCCGCGCAGCCAGGCCGTCGCGCGCGCAGCCCGACAGGCCGGACGGATGGGCCACCAGCTCTCCCACCCACTGGCCGTCACCCTGCGCAACACGGCGATGCGGCTGACACCCTCCCACCTTGCAACCCGCATGATCCTTCGGCACCACGCCTGGACCCCACCCCAGCTGAACTGATCCGATCCACGCCCCCGTCAACTCGCGTCCCGGCTCCACGCATCGCCTAATCGTCGACCACTGCGGAACCCCGCGGTCACGCTTGCTGAAGGAAACCTCCACGATGTCACCCAGTTCCTCACAAACGACCCGCATCCGCTACGAACCACGCGCCGACATCCACCAGGGGCTGCTCGCACTGGCCTGCAGCCTCACCTGCCTCCGCCGCCTACGAGCCTCATCCTGAAACGATCAGTAAGGCTGCCCAGCCGCGACGCAGTAGACCGACGGCGTCGGCAACGGCCTCATTCGCGGCGACAAGGCCGGCTTCCAGTTGGTGACGTCCTCGGGCGTGCGCCGCAGCGCTACCGGCCGGGCGACATGAACCTCGACTGCGAAACGGACCTCGTAAACGTCCGCGATCGCGGCCCGCGAGGAGCCGGGTGGGCCGGTCCTCGACGGGGTCTGTCGCGGTGACGAAGGCTTTGGCGCCGTGCGGGAGCTTACGAGGCCTCGCGATCGAGGGCGCACAGCGCTTCACGAATCCCGCGGTCGCTCGGCACTCGGGCGGGAAGCAACCCAACCGACACCGACACCGACACCGACACCGACACCGAAGGATGAGCAGCCACCCTCGCCCTTGCTGACGTGCAATTGGACCGCGGGCACGCCAAAGGGGCGCCCGCAGCCGTGACGGGCGGGCGCCCCATGCCGTGGGTCACTTGTTCAGGTGGGCCCAGAACTCGTCGAACGAGAGCAGCTTGTCGCTGTTGAGGTCCCGGCTGGCGATGATGGCCTCGGCCACCGACTCGGTGACGTTCCAGTCGCCTCCCTGGGCCAGGGCGGTCTTGAACTCGGCGGCGCTGATGAACCCGTCACCGTCCGTGTCGATCCGCTGGAACTGCTTGCGTGCTTCCTCGATGTCCGCCACCGATCCGCCCCTTCATCGTGCATTCGTGCGATTCAGCCTTTACTGGCGGGCTCAGATTAACCGGCGAGCCGGGCCCGCAGCGCGGCGACCGCCCAGGCGAACTCCTCGGCGTGCGCGGGCAGCGGTTCGGTGCCCCGCACCAGCGCGGTGAGCTCACGGAAACGGGCGAGTTCGGTGTGCGTGACGGACTCCATCCGTTCGAGTACGTCGGCCCGGTCGGCGTTGCCCAGCAGCCTGTCCAGCACCTCGTCGGCGCGGGGCGAGCGGGGGTCGATGCCCTGTTCCCGCGCCTCGGCCGCCAGTTGCACCAGGCGGCTCATGAACCACAGGGACGTGCCGGGCGGCACCTCCGGGCCCCGGTCGGCCGCGTTGAACTCGATCGTCCCGCGCATGCGCGCGCGGAACCCGGGGTCCTGCAACAGCTCCGCGAGCTCGACCCACGCGTCCACCTGCTCGGGCGTCGGGTCGTCGGGCAGGTCGGTGATGGCGAACCGCATCCGGGTGCGGATGTCGGGGTCCGCGGTGTCGAGTCCCCCGAAGGTCTCCTCCATGAAGTCGTCGATGATGCGTTTGCGTTCGGCGGCCGACAGCCGCGCCAGCTTGTTCATCAGTGTCGTCTCCTCGGCGGTCGAGCCGCGTCGTACCACGGTCGACAGCACCGCCCGGGTCACCTTGAGAGCGCGGATATGCGCGTCCAGGGCCGCCACGTGCGCGGCCGCGACCTCCGCGACCGTCGTCTCGCCCGCCACCACGCGCCGTACGTCGTCCAGGCCGAGGCCCAGTTCCCGTAGCGTGCGGATGAGTTCCAGGCGAGCCACCGACTCCGCGTCGTACAGCCGGTAGCCGCCCTCGCTGCGGGCCACCGGCTCCAGAACGCCCGCGTCGGACCAGTAGCGGATCGTGCGCACGGTGAGGCCCGTCGCCCGGGCCAGCCGGCCGATGGTGAGAAATCCGGTGCCGTCGTCGATCATGTCTGGGAGTCTGGGCCTTCCAGTGGGTGGAGACTCAAGAGGGTTCGAGCGAGGGGGCGGCGTCGTGGCCGGCAGTCTGCGGGACGTTCTGGACGCGGCCGCTCTAGGGAGCTTCCCTCCCGCCGACGGGGGGACGACCGTCGTCCGTCAGCACGCCCACCGCGACGCCGGGGTCCTCGCCTTCACCGCGCACTCGGTCGTCTTCACGGACGAGGACCCGGAGTGGGTGTACGAGACGCTGGGTGCCCTGGAGTGCGACGCGCTGGCCGCGACCATGAACCCGCGGTTCCTGGCGGCGTTCATGGCGCGTACGGGACGGTCGACGGACACCATCGACGTGATGAACGTCGGCACCCGGCTGACCGGTGAGCCGCCGGTGGCGTTGAAGGAGGTCGCCGATCCGGATCACCCGCGGGTCGTGAGCGCCCGGAAGCGACGGGACGACGTGCGGGTGTGGGCCGCCGACGGCGGCGTCCTCGTCCTGGGGCGCGGGATCGGGGGGCGCTGGGAGACGGCGATCGAGGTGGACGAGGGGGTACGGCACCGGGGGCTCGGCCGGTCGCTGGCGACGGCGGCCCGGCACCTGGTGCCGGACGGGCACGTGTGGGCGCAGGTGGCCGCGGGGAACGCCCGCAGCGCGCGGGCGTTCCAGGCGGCCGGGTACCGACCCGTGGGCGCGGAGGCGCTGCTCATCGCCGGTTGAGACCGGGAAGGGCCGTGGCTCAGGGCCAGGGTTCGTAGAGCAGGTTGCTGCGGCAGCCGCTCATCATCTCGGTCCGCAGACGAGTGATGATCATGAGGAGCGCGATCGCTCTCGCGCGACGGCGGGCCGTGGACCATCACCCGCACGGCGGTGTGTCCGGGCATGTGCTTGTCACACGCGCTTGTCACACGCGTTCGTCAGCGGAAGACGCCCGTGTGTCCGAGGGAGTAGCGGCCGGGCTGTGGGTACACCGCGAGACCGTGCGGGCCGCTGCCGACGGGGATGCGGGCGAGCTGGGTGCCGGTGCGGGTGTCGATGGCGTACACCTCGGCGTCGTAGCGGCCGGAGAGCCACAGGACCTTGCCATCGGACGAGACGCCGCCCATGTCGGGGCTGCCGCCGTCGGGGAGGTGCCACTTCCTGGTCAGCTTGTTCCGGGTGAAGTCGAAGACGGAGATGGTGCCCTCACCCCGGTTGGACACGTACATCTCGCGGGAGTCGCGGCTGACGTACAGGCCGTGGCAGCCCTTTCCGGTGGGGAGGAGTTCGGGGGTGGTGAACTTCTCGCCGTCGAGCACCCACATGCCGTGGGCCATCATGTCGGCGATGTAGAAGTGCTTGCCGTCCGGGGAGAGCTTGACGTCCTGCGGCATGGCGCCTTCGAAGGGGAGCTTCTGCTGTCCGACGACCTTCATCCTCTCGGTGTCCACCTTCAGCAGTTCGCCGCTGAACTCGCAGGACACGATGAAGTACCGGCCGTCGAGGGAGAAGTCGGCGTGGTTGACGCCGTAGCAGCTGACCGGCTCGGTCCTGATCCGCTTCATGGTGTGCGGGTCGCGGAAGACCAGCTCGCGGTCGAGGGAGGCCATGACGACGGCGTACTTGCCGTTCGGGGTGAAGTAGAGGTTGTACGGGTCGTGGACGGCGACCGGCTTGCCCGCCTTGCCCGTCCTTGGATCGATGGGGGTGAGGGTGTGGCCTCGGTTGTTGTTGACCCAGAGGGTCTTCAGGTCCCAGGAGGGGACGACGTGCTGCGGTTACCGGCCGACCGGGATCGTCTCGGTGATCTTGTAGGTCTTCGGGTCGATGACGGTGACGGTGTCGGACTCGGTGTTCGGGACGTAGACGCGGGACGGGAAGTCCCTGACGACCGGGGAGAGCTTTCCCGGGCGGTTGGCGGCGTAGGCGTCCTTGGGGTCGAGCACAGGGGGCATGCCGCGCAAGCCCTGGATTCCGCGCTGCTTCGGCGGGGCGGACTCGACGGTCGAGTGGTGGGTGGTGGTTGCGGCGGTGGGGGTGCGGTTCGGGGTGTCCGTGCCGGTGGCGCAGGCGGTAAGGGCGGTGAGGGTGGCGGCTGCGATCAGGGTGCGGGCGCGGGTGCGGGTGCGGGTGGTGGGGGGCACGCGCACCATTTAAGGGTGGGCGGTGGGGAATTCCGGTGATTCACCCGGTTGACGGCTCGTACGGGTTTCGGTGGCCCGGCGGAGCCTGGTCGCGGGGGCGTGACCGGTTTTCGTCGCCCCCTCCGCCCCTACCCGTCCCATCCCCGGGGCTCCGCCCCGCGACGCCGGGAAGGGCTCGGGTGGGCGGGTTTGGCTGTCGGGTCGCGTGTGGCTGGTCGCGCAGTTCCCCGCACCCCTCACGGCACGGGAGGCGGTCAGCGGTCGGAGACCCGCATTTCGAACCACGTCGTCTTGCCGCGGGGCAACAGGTCGACGCCCCAGCGGTCGGAGAGTTTGTCGACGAGGAAGAGGCCGCGTCCGCTGATGTCCAGGTCCTGGACGGGCATGAGACAGGGAAGCCCCCGCGAGGGGTCGCGGACCTCGACCCTGATCCACCCCCGCTGGCGGCGCAGACGCAGTCCGAAGACACGGGCTCCGGTGTGCCGCACGGCGTTGCCGACCAGCTCCGAGACGAGCAGGACCGCGTCCTCGGTCATCTTCGGCGAGTGCCCCCAGTGGCGGAGCACGACGACCTGGGTCAGCCGTCGCGCGGTGGCCGCGGACTCGGGCCGGGACGGCAGTGGCACCTCGGCCTCGGCGGGGTTGCCGAACAACTCCAGCGCTTTCAGCGCCCGTTCGTCCTCGACCGCAGGCGACCAGCGCGCCGCGGTCGCACTCCCGTGCCGCCGCGGCTGTTCGACACCCTCCAGCCCCGCCATGCCCCCATCATGGCCGCCCAGTGCTTCGCCCGGGGCCGTTCCTCAGGAATACGCCCCCCGAGGCCTTCCATTCCCGGGGGGCCAATAGGCATATGCCAAAGGCATGAAGGTAGGTGTCATCCACCGTCTGAGCTGCTGCGATTCGCGCGATATCGGCAATCGTCCGCCGGTCTCACACGGTCCGGTTAAGACTGCCTTAAGGTTTCCACAAGTCCGCCCCTTTGAGGGACACGGGCAGGACACCGCGTCAACTGCAAGCCGATCAACGGAACTTGAGTGCCATGTGTCGCCGCGCACGACCGCGAGGTGTCACACGAACTTGGCCTTCCCCGGCCCCTCCTCCACGAAGCTCCGCATCCCGCGCTCCCGGTCCTCCGTGGCGAACAGACCCGCGAACCAGTTGCGCTCCACCGCGAGCCCTGTCTCGATGTCCGTCTCAAGGCCCGTGTCGATCGCCTCCTTGGCGGCGCGGAGCGCGATCGCCGGGCCCTGGGCGAGCTTCGCGGCCCACTCGTGCGCCCGCGTGTAGACGTCGTCGGCCGGTACGACCTGGTCCACGAGGCCCAGTCGCAGCGCCTCGTCGGCCTTCACCATGCGGCCGGTGAAGATCAGGTCCTTGGCCTTGGACGGGCCGATCAGCCGGGCCAGGCGCTGGGTGCCGCCCGCGCCGGGGATCACGCCCAGCAGGATCTCCGGCTGCCCGAGCTTGGCGTTCTCCGCCGCGATGCGGTAGTCGGCGCAGAGCGCGAGTTCACAGCCACCCCCCAGCGCGTAACCGGTGACGGCGGCCACGACCGGCTTGGGGATGCGGGCCACGGCGGTGAAGGAGTCCTGCAGGGCCCGGGAGCGCGCGACCATCGCCGCGTGGTCCATGGCCTGCATCTCCTTGATGTCCGCGCCGGCCGCGAACACCTTCTCCCCGCCGTACAGGACCACCGCGCGCACGTCCGCGCGGTTCGCGGCCTCCTCGGCGAGTTCCCTGAGGCGGTCCTGGGTGGCGATGTCCAGCGCGTTCATGGGCGGGCGGTCCAGGCGGATGGTGCCGACGCCCTCGGCGACTTCCAGATGCACAGTCATGCAGGCAGGTTAACGGGCACTAACGGGAGTGGTCCTGGTGCGCTCGATCACACTCCGGCCGGGGGTCTGGGGGTCGCCCCCAGGCAGACACCGCACGGGCACTAACGGCAGTGGTCCTGGTGCGCTCGATCACACCCCGGCCGGGGGTCTGGGGGTCGCCCCCAGGCAGACACCGCACGGGCACTAACGGCAGTGGTCCTGGTGCGCTCGATCACACCCCGGCCGGAGGTCTGGGGGGCGCCCCAGGCAGACACCGCACGGGCGGCCACACGTGCGGGCGGCCCCGGTGCCGTACCTCGCACCGGGGCCGCCCGTCATCGAAGGCTCACGCCTTCCACTTCTCCCACGACATGTTCCAGCCGTTGAGCCCGTTGTCCGGGTCGACGGTCCGGTCGTTGGAGTTCTTCACGATCACCACGTCGCCGATCATCGAGCGGTTGAAGAACCAGGCCGCCGAGACGTTCTTGTCCCAGCCGCCCTTCACGTCGCGCAGGCCGATGCAGCCGTGGCTGGCGTTGTAGTTGCCGAAGGCGCCACCGCCCCAGTAGTTGCCGTGGATGAAGGTGCCGGAGGTGGTCAGGCGCATGGCGTGCGGGACGTCCTTGATGTCGTACTCGCCGCCGTAGCCGACCGTGTCGCCGTTCATGCGGGTCACGGCCAGGCGTTCGGTGATGACCATCTGGCCGTTCCACGTGTCGTAGCCGGGCTTGCCGGTGGTGACGGGGATGGTCTTGATGACCTTGCCGTCGCGTTCGACGGTCATCTTCTTGGTCTTGACGTCGACGGTGGAGACCTGGCTGCGGCCGATGGTGAAGGAGACCCTCTTCTTCTGCTCGCCGTAGACGCCGGGACGGCCCTCGACGCCGTGGAGGTTGAGGTCGACCGTCACCTTCGTGCCGGGCTTCCAGTACTTCTCGGGACGGAAGTCGAGGCGGTCGTTGCCGAACCAGTGGCCCTCGACGTCGACGGCCGGCTCGGTCTTGATGGTGATGGACTTCTCGACGTCCTCGGGCGCGGTGATGCCGCGGGTGAAGCGGAGCGAGAACGACATTCCGACGCCGACCGTGGAGCCGTCCTCGGGGGTGAAGACACCCGTGAAGGTGTTCTTCGGGGTCAGCGTGGTGAACGAGGACTCCTCGGTGACCTCACGGCCTTCCTTGTCCTCGGCCACGGCGTGGACCGTGTACTTCGTGTCGGAGGCGAGGTGGGTCGACGGCTCCCAGCCGGCGCCGTTCCCCGTGATCTTCCCCTCGATCTCCTCGCCCTTGGGGTTCTTGACCGTGACCTCGGTCAACTTGCCCTTCGTGGCGGTGACCTTGAGGGCGCCGCTGGTCTTCACGTCGTCGGCGCCGCTCTTCGGGGCTATGGTCACGACGGCCTCGGAGGCCTTGCTGCCCGCCGCACCCGAAGAGCCCTTGCCGTCCTTCGCCTTCTCCGAGCCGGAGCCGGATTCCCCGCCTCCGCCGCACGCGGTCACCGTGAGGAGCAGCGCCCCCAGCAGCAGAGCCGGTATCCCCTGGCTCCGCCGGCTCCTCCGCGTCCGCGCACCAAGCGACGCCCCCGATATCGGTCGCGCGTTCAAGTTCGTGTCTCCCCTCGCACGGCCTGTTCAAGGCCCGCACCCCCAACGCGTCCCCCGCGTTTGTGCGTACATTAACCGCAAGATCGGGATGGAATGGGCCTCGCCATTGTCACTGTTCAGTCCCAAGTAGGACCGCCCTGAGCGCCATCCCGTTCCATGCGGCCCCCCTCTCGTGCGATCCCCCTGTGTCGTCGCCCTGTCGGTTACTTCACCGCCCCGCCCGCTTTCCACTCCTCCCAGCCCATGTTCCACCCTCCGAGGCCGTTGTCAGGAGCGACGTTCTTGTCATTGCTGTTGACCACCTCGACGACGTCCCCGATGAGGCTGCGGTCGAAGAACCAGCCCGCGGGCGTGTCCGAACCGCCGCCCTTCACATCACGCAGACCCACACAGCCATGGCTGACGTTGGCCTTGCCGAAGGCGCCCGGCGCCCAGTAGTTGCCGTGCAGGAAAGTGCCCGAGCGGGTGAGCCGCATGGCGTGCGGGACGTCCGGGATGTCGTACTCGCTCTTGCCGTCGGCCTTCCGGAAGCCGACCGTGGCGCCGTCCATCCGCGTCACCTCCAGCATCTCGGTGACGACCATCTTCCCGTTGTACGTGGTCGTCGCCGGTGCCCCGGCCGTGATGGGGACCGTGGCGAGCAGCTTGCCGCCGCGGTGCACCGTCATGGTGTAGGCGGCCGCGTCGACCAGGCTGACCTGGTGGCGGCCGACCGTGAAGGAGAACGTCTTGTGCTGCAGGCCGTACACCCCGTCCGCGCCCTCGACGTCCCTCAGGCGCAGCCGCACGGTGACCCGTGTGCCCGGCTTCCAGTAGTGCTCGGGCCGGAAGTCCACCCGGCTCGGGCCGAACCAGTGCGGCCGGATGTCGACGGCGGGCCGCGCGGTGACCTCGACGGCCCGCTCGACGGCCGCCCTGTTCTCGATCTGCCGGTTGAACTCCAGGGACACGATCATGCCGGTGCCGACGACGGCGCGGTTCTCCGGCATGACGTAGGCGACGAAGCGCTTCTCGGGGACGTGCGTGGTGAAGGTGGTGTGCCGGGCCGAGCGGCGGCCGGCGGCGTCGAGGGCGACGGCGTCGACGGTGTACCTGGCGGCGAGCGCGAGTCTTCGGGCGCCGGAGCCGGTGGGGCGCCAGGTCAGTCCGTCGGCGGAGATGCGCCCCGGCACGCGCGACTCCTGTGCGTCCTGGGAGGCGACGACCCTCACCCGCTCCAGGCGCCCGCTGGGCACCCTTACCTCGAAGGGTTCGTCGGCGCGCACGTCCCTGCTTCCGTCCGCCGGTGTGACGCGGATGGTGCCGTTCGGTGCCCCCGGCTTGTCGTCGAACTCCTCCGGCGTGCACCCGGTGGCCGCGGCCACCAGTGACGCCCATGTCAGTACGGCAGCCAGCGTGAGCCCGGCGCGTCGGGGAGCATGTGTGGTGATGAGCACTCGGACCTCTGTCTTTCCGGCCGGGGGCGGGCACGGTGTCCCCCGGAAAAGTGCGGTACGTGCGGCCCAACGACAGCGCACGCCCCGGGGAAACGTGAGTGCGAGCCACCGTCTGGGCAGAACAGTGGGAAGACCGACGCGGCGGGGGATCCACGGCTGGGACGCCGTGCCCCTGCGAGGCGTCGCTCCGCCGAGCCGCAGGAGGCCGTGAGGTGGCGAGCGCACCCGAGCAGGAGGCAGTCCAGGAGGACCGCGGGCCGTCCGCGAGCCCGGCCGCCGTGCTGAACGGCAGGCGGCCGACGGCGGACGACACCGCGCGGACACCCGTGTGGCCGGGGGCTCCCACGCCGCTCGGGGCGCGGTTCCGGGTCGGTCCGGACGGAGTGGCGGGGACCAACTTCGCGCTGTGGTCGGGCGGTGCGGAGGCGGTGGAGCTGTGCCTGTTCTCCGAGGAGGGAGTGGAGACGCGCGTCCCGCTCACCGAGCTGACGCACGAGATATGGCACGGCTTCGTGCCGGGCGTGCTGCCCGGTCAGCGGTACGGCTACCGGGTGCACGGGCGCTGGGACCCGTGGACCGGCGCCCGCTGGAACCCGGCGAAGCTGCTCCTCGACCCGTACGCGCGGGCCGTGGACGGCGCCAGGGGAAACGACTACAGCAGGCTGCCGCCCGAGGTGTACGGGCACGTCCGCGACTGGCCCCAGCAGCAGGTCGCGGACACCGTGCGCGACGACCGGGACTCGGCGCCGTACGTGCCGAAGGGCGTCGTCGTCCACGACGACGCCCCCGACGACGAGTGGATCGACGACCGCCGCCCGAAGACGCCGTGGGCGGACTCGGTGATCTACGAGCTGCACGTGCGCGGCTTCACGAAGCTGCACCCTCGGATCCCGGAGGGACTGCGCGGCACCTACGCCGGGTTGGCGCATCCGGCGGCGATCGAGCACCTGGTGAAGCTGGGGGTGACGGCCGTCGAGCTGCTGCCCGTGCACCAGTTCGCCCACGAGGACCACCTGCTGCGGCGGGGCCTGCACAACTACTGGGGCTACAACTCGATCGGCTACTTCGCCCCGCACGCGGCGTACGCGGCGTCCGGCACGGCCGGCCAGCAGGTGGGCGAGTTCAAGCGGATGGTGCGGGCGCTGCACGCGGCGGGCATCGAGGTGATCCTCGACGTGGTCTACAACCACACCGCGGAGGCGTCCGAGCTGGGCCCGATGCTGTCGCTGCGCGGGATCGACAACCGCGGCTACTACCGGCTGCAGCACGACGCCCGCCGGTACGCGGACTACACCGGCTGCGGCAACACCCTGCACGTGGTCCAGCCGCACGTACTGCGGCTCATCACGGACTCGCTGCGCTACTGGGTGACGGAGATGGGGGTGGACGGCTTCCGTTTCGACCTGGCCGCGGCACTCGCTCGCTCGATGCACGACGTCGACATGCTGTCCCCGTTCCTCGCGGTCATCGCGCAGGACCCGGTGCTGCGGCGCGTGAAGCTGATCGCGGAGCCGTGGGACGTGGGGTCGGGCGGCTACCAGGTGGGGGCGTTCCCGCCGCTGTGGACGGAGTGGAACGACCGGTACCGCAACGCCGTACGGGACTTCTGGCGCGGCGCGCTTCCCGACGTACGGGATCTGGGGTACCGGCTGTCGGGGTCGAGCGACCTGTACGCGTGGGGCGGCCGGCGCCCCTACGCGTCGGTCAACTTCGTCACCGCGCACGACGGGTTCACGCTGCGCGATCTGGTGTCGTACGAGCGCAAGCACAACGAGGCGAACGGGGAGGGGAACCGGGACGGCACGGACGACAACCGCTCGTGGAACTGCGGGACCGAGGGCGAGACCGACGACGAGCGCGTCCGCGCCCTGCGCCGCCGCCAGTTGCGGAACCTGCTGACCACGCTGCTGCTGTCGACGGGCGTGCCGATGCTGGTCGCGGGCGACGAGCTGGGGCGGACGCAGGGCGGCAACAACAACGCGTACTGCCAGGACAACGAGGTCAGCTGGCTGGACTGGGGGCTGCTCGAGGAGCCCGGCTGGAAGGCGCTGTTCGACCTCACCTCACGGCTGATCGCGCTGCGCCACGAGCATCCGGTACTGCGGAGGAGGGCCTTCTTCTCCGGGCGGGCGCACTCCGCGGACGGGTTGCGGGACCTGGCGTGGTTCACGGCGCGGGGCACCGAGATGACGGAACGCGACTGGTACGCGCCGGCGGCCACCCTCGGCATGTACCTCTCCGGCCGCGACATCCCCGGACGTGACGCGCGTGGCGTGCCGGTGGTCGACGAGAGCTTCCTGGCGGTGCTGCACGCGGGGGACCGCCCGGTGTCCTTCGCCCTGCCCGGCCCGCCGTGGGCCGAGCGGTACGAGGTCCTCGTCGACACCTCGCGCGAGGAGCAGGCGGAGGCGCCCGGCGTGGAGCACCGGGCGGGGACGGAGATCACGGTGCCGGCGCGGGCGGTGTTGCTGCTGCGGGTGCGGGAGTGAGTGCCGGGGCGCGGCGGTGGTTGTCTCGCCCCGGCCGCCCCTACCCGTCCCACCCTGTCCCTGGGGGCTGCGCCCCCAGACCCCCGCTGTCGGCCTTGCGGCCTCGTCCTCAAACGCCGGACGGGCTGGAAATCCAGCCCCTTGGGGGCACCTCCCAGCGGTAGCTGGGGGAGTGCGAGGAACGGGGGCCCGGGGGCTGGCCCCCGCTACCGGGGTCCGGGGCGGAGCCACGGGCGGGGTCGAAGGGGCGGCGCCCCTGGATGGGGGTCCCCCCGCTCGAGCGGAGCCGAGAGTGGGGGGAGGGATGGGTGGGGGCGGCGGGGGCGACGAACACTGGTTCCGCGAACGCAGAGGTCGTAGGACCAGCGACCGAATCCGCTCCGGCCAAAACTCGGTGGGCAGTGTCAGTGCCGGTCCGTACGCTCCGAATGATGCCCACGAAACCCGCCCCCGCCGAGGACCGCTCCGACCACCCCGATCACCCCGCCCACGCCAAGAGATCCACCGTACGTACGCTCATGCGTCTGTGGCCGTACGTCCGGCCGGTCCGGGCCCGGCTGTTGACCGCCGCCGTCGTCGCGATCCTCGCCTCGTGCGTGGGCCTGGTGATCCCGCTCGTCCTGAAGTGGATGGTGGACGGGCCGGTGGCCGACCGCGACCCGGCCGGCGTGTGGCTGGGGGCGCTGTACCTGCTGCTGCTCGGGCTCGCGGAGGCGGGGCTGTTCGGGCTGCGACGGTGGCTGGTGGCGCGGCCGCTGGCGGGTGTCGAGGCGGGGATGCGGGCGGATCTGTACCGGCACCTGCAGCGGCTGCCGGTCGCCTTCCACGACCGGTGGGCTTCGGGGCAGTTGCTGTCCCGGGGGACGACGGACCTGATGCTGCTCCGGATGTTCCTCGCCTTTCCGCTGACGTTCCTGCTGGTCAACGGCGTGACGATCCTTGTCGGCCTGATCATCATGCTGGTGCAGGACTGGACGCTCGGCTTGGTGATCCTGGGGCCGGCCGTCCCGGTCATCGTCACCTGCGTCGTCTTCGAGAAGCGGTACGCCGACGTGGCGCGGCTCGCCCAGGACCAGGTGGGTGATCTGACGACGGTCGTCGAGGAGAGCGTCCTCGGCATCAGGATCATCAAGGGGTTCGGGCGGCACCGCAGCCAGGCACGGGCCTTCCGCGAGTTGTCCCTGACCCTGCGGGGGACCGAGTTGCGCAAAGCGCGGCTGCTCTCCCTGATCTGGGGCGTGATCATCGCCCTGCCCGAACTGGCGATCGGTGCGGCGCTGGTGCTCGGCACCATCCAGGTTGCGGACGGCGAGCTGTCGGCCGGCACGCTGGTCGCCTTCCTGTCCACCGCGCTCGCCCTGCGCTGGCCCATCGACTCGATCGGCTTCCTCCTGGCGATGACCCAGGAGGCCGCCACGGCGACGGAGCGGTACTTCGAGGTCATGGACGCGGAGCCGGAGTCGGGGGCGGCGGGACGCGGGCTTCCGTTCAAGGACACCGGCCTCTCCCAGGACACCCGCCCCTACCCCGAGGACCCCGGTCCCTCCGAGGACATCCGCCCCCACTCCGCGGACCCCGGTCCCTCCGAGGACACCGGGCTCCGCTTCCACGGCGTCCAGTTCCGTTACCCCGACGCCCCCGAGGGCTCCCCTCCCGTCCTCGAACGCATCGACCTCCACATCCGGCCCGGCGAGTCCATGGCGCTGGTCGGCGCGACCGGCAGCGGGAAGACGACGCTCACGGCGCTGGTGCCCCGGTTGCACGAGGTGACGTCGGGCCGGATCACGCTGGACGGGCGGGACATCTCGGCGATGCCCCGCGAGGCGCTGCGCGAACTCGTCGCCGTGGCCTTCGAGGAACCCACCCTGTTCTCCGCGAGCGTCGGGGAGAACGTGCTGATGGGGGCCGGCGACAGCGCGGGCAGGGACGAGCTGGACCGGGCACTCGCCGTCGCCCAGGCCGACTTCGCGCACACCCTGCCCGAGGGCACCGACACCCGGGTCGGCGAGCAGGGCCTGAGCCTGTCCGGCGGCCAGCGGCAGCGGCTCGCGCTGGCCCGGGCGGTGGTGGGCCGGCCCCGCTTCCTCGTGCTCGACGACCCGCTGTCCGCGCTGGACGTCCACACGGAGGCCGCGGTCGAGGCGGCCCTGCGCCAGGTGCTCGCCCGGACCACGGCCCTGATCGTGGCCCACCGCCCGTCCACGGTGCTGCTCGCCGACCGTGTCGCCCTGCTCTCCGGTGGCCGCATCGCCGCCGTCGGCACCCACCAGGAACTGCTGCGCACCAACGTCGAGTACGCCTGGCTGATGTCGGGCGCGGACACCCCGGACCCCACAGGGCCCCCGCAGCCCACCGGCACACGCCGGACCACCGAAACCCCGCAGCCCACCGACAAACGCCAGACCACCGAAACCCCGCAGCCCACCGGCCGCCGCGAGGAGGCCCACCGATGACGGCGCCCACGACTCCCGCGCCGGCCACGGCCGACGACGACCGGGACCCCGCCGACCCGCACGGCGCCGGTGACCCGTTCGACCGCGACGTCCTGCCCACTCCCCCCGGCGCCACGGGCGCGCTCCTGCGGTCCCTGCTGGCCCCGTTGAAGGCCCGCGTCACCCTCACCACGGTCCTGTTGCTGCTCCAGCAGGCGGCGGTGCAGACGGGCCCGCTGCTCGTCGCGTACGCCATCGACAGCGCCGTACCGGCGTTCCGCCGCGCCGACCACGGCCCGCTGATCGCGGTGGCCGTGGCCTACCTGCTGTGCGCGGTGGCGTCCGGCGGGCTCCAGTACGCGTTCATCGGCACCTCCGCCCGCGTCAGCCAGGACGTGCTGCTCGACCTGCGCGGCCGCATCTTCCGGCACGCCCAGGCCCTGAGCGTCGACTTCCACGAGCGGTACACCTCGGGCCGGCTGATCTCCCGCTCCACGACGGACGTCGAGTCCCTGCGCGAGCTGCTGAACGACGGCCTGCAGGAGCTCGTCACCGTCGTCCTGTCCTTCGTCTACATCTCGGTGATGCTGCTCTGGCTGGACATCGGTCTTGGCACGGTCGCGGTGGCGTCGTTCGTCCCGCTGTACGCCCTGGTGCGGCTGTACCGGCGGCGCGCGGCGCGCGTGTTCAGGCTGCGCTCGACCGCGATCGCCGCCGTCATCGTGAAGTTCGTGGAGACGATGAACGGCATCCGCCCGGTGCGCGCGTTCCGCCGTGAGGCCGCCAACGACGTCGAGTTCAGGGCCCTCAACCACCGTCACGAGCGCATCAACGGCGACGGCATGCTGGAGATGGCCCGCTACGTGATCGGCTCGCGCGTCGTCGCCAACATCGCGGTCGCCGGGATCGTGCTGTGGGGCGCCTACCGGGTGGCCGACGGCACGCTGGCCCTGGGGGTGCTGGCGGCAGCGGTGCTGTACCTGCGCCGGCTGTACGACCCGATAGACCGGCTCGGGATGTTCCTGAACTCCTACCAGTCGGCGGCGGCCTCCCTGGAGAAGATCGCGGGCCTGCTGGCCCAGACGCCGTCGGTGCCGGAGCCGGCGGAGCCGAGGGAACTGCCCGCGCTCGCCTCCGAGTACCCGGGCCGCGAGGTCGTCTTCGACCAGGTGCGCTTCGCCTACCGCACCGGCGGCGAGGTGCTCCCCCGATTCGACCTCACCCTGCCGGCCGGGCAGACGGTCGCCGTCGTCGGCTCGACCGGCGCCGGGAAGTCCACCCTGGCCAAGCTGCTCGCCCGCTTCTACGACCCCTCCGACGGCCGGGTCCTCCTCGACGGTGTCGACCTGCGCGACCTCGCCGTGCCCGAGCTGCGGCGCGGGGTCGTCATGGTCACCCAGGAGTCGTTCCTGTTCTCCGGCACGGTCGCCGAGAACATCGCCATCGGCCGCCCCGACGCCACCCGCGAGGAGATCGAGCGGGCCGCGAAGGCGATCGGCGCCCACGACTTCATCAGCGCCCTGCCGGAGGGTTACGACACGGACGTCCGCAAGCGGGGCGGCCGTATCTCCGCCGGTCAGCGTCAGCTGGTCGCGTTCGCCCGGGCGCTGCTCGCCGACCCGGCGGTGCTGATCCTCGACGAGGCGACCAGCTCGCTGGACATCCCCGGCGAGCGGGCCGTCCAGCGCGCCATGTCGACCGTGCTGAGGGGCCGTACGGCCGTGGTGATCGCCCACCGGCTGTCGACGGTGGAGATCGCCGACCGGGTGCTCGTCATGGAGCACGGCCGGATCGTCGAGGACGGCACCCCGGCCGAACTCGTAGCGGGCACCGGCCGGTTCGCGGACCTGCACCGCGCGTGGCGGGACAGTCTCGCGTAACGGGCCGGGTGCGGACGGGAAAGGGAGCGGGAAAGGGAGAAGGGGCGGCGGATGGTCGACGCGTACGGGGATCCGGGGGTGCCCGGCTGTCGCAGCGGCAGCGGATATCTGTGGTGGCTGGTCACGCGGCAGAAGGGCAGATCGATCGCCGGCGCGGTGCTCGCCAGCCTCTGGATGGCACTGCTGGCACTCCAGCCGTATCTGCTCTCCCGCGCGATCGACGACGGCCTGGAGCCGGGCGACACGGCCGCCCTGGTCGGCTGGACCGCCGCCGTGCTGGCCTCCGGAACGGTCAACGCCGGTCTCGGCATGCTGCGGCACCGCACCATGACCCAGCTCCGGATGGACGGCAACTTCCGTACGGTCAAGGTCGTGATCGCCCAGGCCAACCGGCTCGGGGCCGCCCTGTCCCGGCAGACCGGGGCCGGGGAGGTCGTCACGATCGGTGTCGGTGACGTCCAGACGATCGCCTTCTCCCTGACCGCTGCCGGGCCCGGCGTCGCCGCCTTCGCCGTCTACGGCGTCGTGGCCGCGCTGCTGGTGTCGGTCTCCTCCCTGCTCGCCGTGGTGGTGCTGCTCGGAGTGCCCCTGACCGTCATCGTCGTCGGGCCGTTGATGCGCCGGCTGCAGGGGGCGGAGACCGAGTACCGGGAGCGGCAGGGCGTGCTCACCGCCCGGATCGGCGACCTCGCGGGCGGCCTGCGCGTCCTCAACGGCCTCGGCGGCAAGGGGCTGTTCGCGGACGCCTTCCGGCGTGACTCGCAGGCCCTGCGCGTGCAGGGGTACCGGGTCGGGGCGGTGACGAGCTGGATGCAGGCACTGGGCCTCGGGCTGCCGACGCTGTTCCTCGCCGTGGTGGCCTGGCTGGCGGCGCGGCTGGCGGCCCAGGGGGAGATCTCCATCGGCGAGCTGGTGGCCGTGTACGGCTATGTCGCGGTCCTGGTGGTGCCGGTGGCCTTCTTCATCGAGTGCTGCTACGGGCTCAGCCGGGGCGTGGTGGCCGCCCGGCGCGTCGTGCGGTTCCTGGCCCTGGAGCCCGTCGCCTCTCCCGCCGACGCGCTGGACGCGCCGGCGTCCGCGGCGGTGCTGAGCGATCCCGAGTCCGGTGTGCGCGTGCTGCCGGGGCTGCTGACCGCGCTGGTCGGTGCTCGTCCCGCCGACTCCGCGGCCGTGGTCGACCGGCTCGGCCGGTACGCCGAGTCGGCCGCGACCTGGGGCGGCGCGCGCCTCGACGAGATCGACCTGGCGCAGGTGCGGACGCGGATCCTGGTCGCGGACAACGAGGCCGACCTGTTCGCGGGAACGTTGCGCGACCTGGTCTCAGGCCTCCATGGCCCTGACGCCGTCGGCGACGACGCCCTGCGCCGCGCGGTGCACGCGGCCGTGGCCGACGACATCGTGCGTGGACTGCCGGACGGGCTCGACTCCCGGGTCGACGCGCAGGGCCGCAGTCTCTCCGGCGGCCAGCGGCAGCGTGTGCGCCTGGCCAGGGCGCTGCTCGCCGACCCGGAGGTACTGCTGGCGGTGGAGCCCACCTCGGCGCTCGACGCCCACACGGAGGCCACCGTCGCCGCGCGGCTGCGCGCCGCCCGCACCGGCCGTACGACCGTCGTCACCACCACCTCGCCGCTCGTGCTGGACCAGGCGGACACGGTGTGTTTCCTGGTCGACGGCAAGGTCGCCGCCACCGGCTCCCATGACCGGCTCCTCGTCGAGGAGCCCGCGTACCGCGCGCTGGTGGCCCGCGACACCGGCGTCGACGCCGATGGCGACGCCCACACCGACGCCGAGGAGGCCATGCAATGAGCGTGCGGCTGCCGGTCGCCGAGCCCTCCGAGGTGCGCCGGGCCGCGTCACGGCTGGTCCGGGCGGACCGGCGGGCCTTCACCGCCGTACTCGGTCTGAACGCGCTGGCCGCCGGGGTCGGACTGGTCGGGCCCTGGCTGCTGGGGCGGATCATCGACGAGGTCCGGGCCGGGGGCGGCGTGGACGTCGTGGACCGGATGGCGCCGGCCATCGTGGTGTGCGCGGTGGCCCAACTGCTGCTGGCCCGGTGGGCCCGGTATCTGGGGCACCGTTTCGGGGAGCGGACCCTGGCTCGCATCCGCGAGACGTTCGTCGACCGTGCGCTGGCGTTGCCCGCCTCGGTGGTGGAGCGGGCCGGTGCGGGCGATCTGACGGCGCGTGGCACCGCCGACGTCACGGCGGTGGGCACCACCCTGCGTGACGCCGGTCCCGAACTGCTCATCACCTCGGTGCAGGCGCTGTTCATCCTCGGCGCGGTCTTCGTGCTCGATCCGCTGCTCGGCGGTTGCGGAGTGCTCGGTCTGCTCGGCATCTGGGCGGCCGTGCGCTGGTATCTGCGCCGTGCGCGCACCGCGTACCTCGCCGAGGGCGCGGCCACGTCGGAGGTCGCCGAGGTCCTCGCGGCGACCGCGTCCGGTGCGCGCACGGTGGAGGCGTTCGGGCTGCAACGGCGCCGGACCGTCGCGAGCCGGGAGGCGCTGGAGGCCTCCCGCCGCACCCGTATGCGGACGCTGTTCCTGCGCAACGTGTTCTTCCCCGCCGTGGAGATCTCGTACGAGATCCCGGTCGTCGCCGTGCTGCTCGTGGGCGGGGCGCTGCACGCGCAGGGCGGGGTGAGCCTCGGCACGGTGGTCACCGCGGCGCTCTATCTGCGGCAGCTGAGCGAACCGCTGGGCCTGCTGCTGCAGCGGGTCGAGCAGCTTCAGGCGAGCAGTGCCTCGTTCGCGCGCGTGGAGGGTCTGGCCCAGGCCCCGCCGGGCACGGCCGGCGGCTCGCCCACGCCCGCGGGCGACCGTATCGACGTGACCGCCGTGTGCTACGCCTACGACCGCGGCGGCGAGGTCCTGCGCGGGGTCGACCTGACCGTGCGGCCCGGTGAGCGGCTGGCGGTCGTCGGACCCTCCGGTGCCGGGAAGTCCACGCTGTGCCGGCTGCTGGCCGGCGTCGACGCACCGCGCTCCGGATCGGTGACGGTGGGCGGGGTGCCCATCGCGGCGCTGGACCCCGAGCAGCTGCGGCGGCAGGTCGTGCTGGTCACGCAGGAGCACCATGTGTTCCTCGGCACGGTCCGCGACAACCTGCTGATCGCCGAACCGGGCGCCGCCGACACAGAGTTGTGGGCGGCTCTGGCCGCGGTCGGTGCCGGGGACTGGGCGGGCGCGCTGCCGGAGGGTCTCGACACCGTGCTGGGCCCCGAAGGCCACCGGACGGACGGCTCACAGGCGCAGCAACTCGCCCTGGCCCGGGTGGTGCTGGCCGATCCGCACACGGTGATCCTCGACGAGGCGACCGCGCTCATTGACCCGACGACGGCGCGGCACACGGAGCGCGCGCTGGCCGCCGTGCTCGAGGGCCGGACCGTCATCGCGATCGCGCACCGTCTGCACACCGCACACGACGCGGACAGGGTGGCCGTGATGGAGGACGGCCGGCTGACCGAACTCGGCACGCACGCCGAGTTGGTGGCGGCGGACGGCGCGTACGCGGCGCTGTGGCGGTCGTGGCACGGGGACCAGTCGTCGCCCGCCAGGTGAAGTCTCCGTATATCGAACCCTGCCACCCGGAATACGGAACATTTCGGCCAACTTCTTGACGCGCTCCTGACAGCTCTTACGGTTTCCTGCCACTCTTCCCACGGCTGCGTCACAGCAATCTCACAACTACCGCCGCACCGTGCCGCAGCGCATCTCCAGCAACTGGTTCTGCGTTCCACCTTGTTCTGCCCGGGCGGCCACCGACCGTCCGGTCTCCCCGGCCGCGATGAGCCGCGGCCACGCAGAAGGAGTCAGTGTTGAGACGCCAGTCCCACAGACGCACCTCCCACACCGCACAGCGTTCGCACTCCACCCAGCGACGCGCCGCCGCCGGCGCGCTCGTCGCCGTCACCGCCCTGCTGGCCGCGGCCGTGCAGAGCGGAGCCGCCACCGCAGCCCCGGAGAAGGCACCGTCGGCCGCGGCGAAGGGCTCCGAGTCCGTCAGACTCTCCCCCGCCCAGCGCGCCGAGCTGATACGCGAGGCCAACGCCACCAGGGCCGAGACCGCCGAGGACCTGGGCCTCGGGGCCAAGGAGAAGCTCGTCGTCCGTGACGTGCTCAAGGACCGCGACGGCACGGTCCACACCCGCTACGAGCGCACCTACGACGGCCTCCCCGTCCTCGGCGGCGACCTGGTCGTCGAGACCGCCGAGTCCGGGAAGACGGAGGGCGTCGTCAAGGCCACGCGGGCCACGATGAAGGTGGCGACCACGAAGGCCGCGCTGCCCGTCGCGAAGGCCGAGAAGCAGGCGCTGAGCGCGGCGAAGGCGGAGAAGGCCAAGAGCCCCGAGGTCAACCGGGCGCCCCGCAAGGTGGTCTGGGCGGCGAGCGGTACGCCGGTCCTCGCGTACGAGACGGTCGTGGGCGGTGTCCAGCACGACGGCACCCCGCAGGAACTGCACGTCATCACCGACGCGACCACCGGCGACAAGCTCTACGAGTGGGAGGCGATCGAGACCGGCACCGGCAACACGGTGTACTCCGGCACGGTCGACCTCACCACCATGCAGTCCGGTTCGACGTACAACCTGACCGACGGCGCGCGCGGCAACCACCGGACGTACAACCTCAACCGCGGCACCTCCGGCACCGGCACCCTGTTCTCGGGCTCCGACGACGTGTGGGGCAACGGCAGCCCGTCCAACCTGGAGTCGGCCGCCGCCGACGCGCACTACGGTGCCGCGCTGACGTGGGACTACTACAAGAACGTGCACGGCCGCAGCGGCATCCGCGGGGACGGCGTGGGCGCCTACTCACGCGTGCACTACGGCAACAACTACGTCAACGCGTTCTGGTCCGACAGCTGCTTCTGCATGACGTACGGCGACGGCTCGGGCAATGCCAACCCGCTCACCTCGATCGACGTGGCCGCGCACGAGATGACGCACGGGCTCACCTCCAACACCGCGGGCCTGAACTACAGCGGCGAGTCCGGCGGTCTGAACGAGGCGACCTCCGACATCTTCGGCGCGACGGTCGAGTTCTACGCGAACAACTCCTCCGACGTCGGTGACTACCTCATCGGCGAGGAGATCAACATCAACGGCGACGGCACGCCGCTGCGTTACATGGACCAGCCGAGCAAGGACGGCTCGTCGAAGGACTCGTGGTACTCGGGCATCGGCTCCATCGACGTGCACTACTCGTCGGGCCCCGCGAACCACTTCTTCTACCTCCTCTCGGAGGGCAGCGGCTCCAAGACGATCAACGGCGTCACCTACAACTCGCCCACCTCGGACGGGCTCCCGGTGACCGGCATCGGCCGTGACAAGGCGGAGAAGATCTGGTTCCGCGCGCTGACCACGAAGTTCACCTCGACCACCAACTACGCGGGCGCCCGCACCGGCACCCTCGCGGCCGCGGGTGAGCTGTACGGCACCACGAGCGCCGAGTACACGGCCGTGCAGAACGCGTGGGCGGGCATCAACGTGGGCTCGCGGCCGGGCGGTGGCGGCGGTGGCACGACGTTCGAGAACACGGCTGACGTATCGATTCCGGACAACGGGGCGGCGGTCACCTCGTCGATCGCCGTCACCGGCCGGACCGGCAACGCCCCCTCGAACCTCGCGGTCGCGGTGGACATCACGCACACCTGGCGCGGTGACCTCGTTCTGGACCTGGTGGCCCCGGACGGCACGGCGTACCGCCTGAAGAACGCCAGCTCCTCCGACTCGGCCGACGACATCAACGAGACCTACACGGTCAACGCGTCCTCCGAAGTCGCCAACGGCACCTGGCAGTTGAAGGTCCAGGACACGGCGGCCCAGGACGTCGGCCGCATCAACGGCTGGAGCCTGACGTTCCCGTAAGGCCCCTCGTAGGCCCTCGTAGGCCCTCGTAGGTTCTCGTAGGTCCTCATCAGGGCTCGCTGAGAGGCAGTGGTGAGACAGCGGCGCCGTCCCGGTGGGTCAACTCCCGGGGCGGCGCCCTCTTTTGCGCTTCGCAGATCCCGCCTTTGCTGGCCCTTTACCGAGGTCAGAACGGGTTCACACACCCGCAACATTCACCCGGCCGCCACTTTTCGGCCAACATCACTTGAGGGTCCTGACATGTACGCGTCCCTGGTGTCACTCTTCCACCAACCGCCGCACCAGCACCGCACCTTCACAACCATCCCGGACAGTCGCCCCACACTGTCCGGCTCCCCCACAAGGAGCTCGTGTGACCCCCTTCTACGCGCGTCACAAGCGCACCACCCTGGCCATCGCGACCGCCGTCGCGTCCGGGGCCCTCCTCACCGCCGGCCTGACCACCGGCGCCTCCGCGCAGACGGAACCCGGCACCGGCAAGTCCCCCAAGGTCACCGCCCTCCCGGTCGCCCTGACCCCGGCCGCGCGCACCGCCCTGATCAAGCAGGCCGACGCCGCCACGAGCGAGACCGCCGACGAACTGGGCCTGGGCGCCCAGGAGGAGCTCGTCGTCCGCGACGTCATCAAAGACGCCGACGGCACGACCCACACGCGCTACGAGCGCACCTACGCCGGACTCCCCGTCCTCGGCGGCGACCTGGTAGTCCACGAGTCGAAGTCCGGTGAGACCGAGGGCGTCACCAAGGCCACGAAGGCCGCCATCAAGGTCGCCGACCTCACCGCGGACGTCACCAAGGCCAAGGCCGAGAAGCAGGCCCTGAAGGCCGCCAAGGCGGAGGGCTCCACCAAGTCCGCGGCCGACAGAGCCCCGCGCAAGGTCGTCTGGGCCGCCAACGGCAAGCCGGCCCTCGCGTACGAGACGGTCGTCGGCGGCTTCCAGCACGACGGCACCCCGCAGGAGCTGCACGTCATCACCGACGCGACCACCGGCGAGAAGCTGTACGAGTGGGAGGCCGTCCAGACCGGCACGGGCAACAGCCAGTACAGCGGCACGGTCACCATAGGCACCTCGCTGTCCGGTTCGACGTACCAGCTCAACGACGCCTCGCGCGGCGCCCACAAGACGTACAACAAGGCGCGCGCCACGTCCTCCTCGGCGGGCACGCTCTTCACGGACGCGGACGACACGTGGGGCACCGGCACCGCGTCGAGCTCCTCGACCTCACAGACGGCCGCCGTGGACGCCCACTACGGCGCCCAGGTCACCTGGGACTTCTACAAGAACGTCCTGGGCCGCAACGGCATCAAGAACAACGGCGTGGCCGCCTACTCCCGCGTCCACTACGGCAACGCGTACGTCAACGCCTTCTGGTCCGACAGCTGCTTCTGCATGACGTACGGCGACGGCGAGGGCAACACCAAGCCGCTCACCTCGATCGACGTGGCGGGCCACGAGATGACCCACGGCGTCACCTCGAACACGGCCGGGCTCAACTACTCCGGCGAGTCGGGCGGCCTGAACGAGGCCACCTCCGACATCTTCGGCACGGCGGTCGAGTTCTACGCCGCCAACTCCAAGGACGTCGGCGACTACCTCATCGGCGAGAAGATCGACATCAATGGCGACGGCACCCCGCTGCGCTACATGGACCAGCCCAGCAAGGACGGCTCGTCGGCGAACTACTGGTCGTCGAGCCTGGGCAACCTGGACGTCCACTACTCGTCCGGCCCGGCGAACCACTTCTTCTACCTCCTTTCGGAGGGCAGCGGCAGCAAGACGATCAACGGGGTCACCTACAACTCCCCGACGTCCAACGGCGCCACGATCACCGGCATCGGCCGCGACAAGGCGGTCAAGATCTGGTACAAGGCGCTGACCGAGTACATGACGTCCACCACCAACTACAAGGGCGCGCGCACGGCGACCCTGAACGCGGCGGCGGCCCTGTACGGCTCCGACAGCGCGGAGTACAACGCGGTCAACGCCACGTGGGCCGCGGTGAACGTCACCGCGTGATTCCCGCCTGGTGAGTGACTGGGGCGGTACCCGGGGAGAAGGCGACTCCGGGTACCGCCTTAGGCTGTGGCCCCATGTCCCCCATGGAAGGCCACGACGACTCCGCCCACAGCCCCTTCACGTACGAGGACGTGGGCGCGACCCGCTCCGGCCACTGTCCGCCCGGCTTCAAGCCGATGGACGTCAGAACGCGCATCGGCGAAGGCACGGAGGTCTTCGACCTGGCCGCCCGCCTGCTGTTCACCTGGGAGCTGCACCGCGCGATCGGCGTGGGCATCACCGCCGACGCCCCCGAGGCCGCCCCCGGAGTCGACGTCACGGTCAGCCTCGGCGGAGTCATCAAGGCCCCCTGCCGCGTGGTCTGGACCATGGACGAACCCCGCCACAAGGGCTGGGCCTACGGCACCCTCCCCGGCCACCCCGAGTGCGGCGAGGAGGCGTTCGTCCTCTACCGCACGGGTGACGGCACGGTGTGGCTGGCCGTCACGGCGTTCAGCCGCCCGGCGAAGTGGTACACCCGCGCCGGCGGCGCGGCGACCCGGGGCCTGCAGCACGCGTACGCGCGGCGGTGCGGGGCGGTGCTGCGGCGGCTGTGTGAGGACCCTAAGGGGTGAGCGGGGCCGCCGGCCTGGGCCAGCTCTTTCGAGCGCTCGTGGCCCTGACGCGCCCGTCCCACCACATCGCGCAGGGATACTCAAAGGAGTGACGCTCTCACCAACTCGAGTTCGACGAGATTTGTCTACCCACACTTAGACAAGACACTCGACTCGATCAGCGGGAGCCCCCGTGCGACAACGCCCCACCAAGCCCCAGGCTCCCCCGGTGAAACCCCATGACGTAGTCGACCGCAACCGCGAGTGGGCACTACTCACCGACTTCGTCACCGACCCGTCTCCTGCCATGCGGCTCGGCATCGTGTCCGGCCGATGGCGCCACGGAAAGTCGTTCCTGCTTCAGGCCTTGTGCGAGTCGGTCGGGGGCCTGTACGTCACCGCCATCCGCGAGGAGGGGCGCATCCTGGCACTTCAGCGCTTCAGCGAGGCCATCGCCGCACACGCGGGCCTACGCCCGGGCACCCTCGACCTGGCGAACTGGCGGGAGGTCCTCACCAACGCCCTGGACGTCACGGCTCGCGGTTCTGAGATCCCACTCCTCATCATCGACGAACTCCCGTACCTCCTCCAGCACTCACCGGAGCTACCCGGCCTGATCCAGCAGTTGTATGACGACCATCAGCGCGGCGAGGGCATCGGCGCCCGGATCATCCTGTGCGGCTCGGCGATGAGCGTCATGCACGAGCTGCTGTCAGGCACAAACCCGTTGCGTGGACGCGCTGTCATCGACCTGCGGCTCGGAGCCTTCGACTACCGCACAAGCCGCGACTTCTGGCAGCTCGATGACCCGTTCACGGCGCTGCACGTCCACTCGGTCCTCGGAGGCGCCCCCGGCTACCGACCCATCGCCGGCCGCACCGACCCGAACGACGGCTTCGACACCTGGGTCGCGCAGACGCTCCTCAACCCTGGGCGGGCGATCTACTCACGTACGGAAACCGAGTTCCTGTTGCGTGAGGACCCTCACATCACCCAGCACACCCTCTACTACGACATCCTCACGGCCATCGCCCGAGGTGCGACCACCCCCACCAAGATCGGTGCCGCGCTCGGCCGCCCGCGCAACGCCGTCACGCATCCGCTCGACGTCCTGGGGTCGACGGGCTACATCCATCGCGAGCAGGACCTCCTCCGCCCCCGCCACCCGGTGATCACACTCGCCGATCCTGTGATCCGCTTCAACCAGCTCATCACACTCCCCCAGGCGGCAGCGGTGGAACAGGGCTTCGCCGACCAGATCTGGAAGGCCTCGACCCCCACCTTCAACTCCAAGATCCTCGGCCCTCACTTCGAGACCCTCGCCCGCGCATGGACCCTCCAGCACGCCCACACGATGCTCCCGGAGGGCCTCCCAGGCCCTGTCGGCACAACGGAGGTCCCCGACCCGGCAGCCCGCACCAAACACGAGGTCGACGTCATCGCCCTGGCCCTGGGCGAACGCCCGCAGTCCCCACGCGCGCGCATCGCTCTGCTGGGAGAGGCCAAGGCGACGGCGGCCCGCCGGGGGATGGGCGACCTGCAACGCCTTGAGCGCATCCGGGACTTGCCCACCGAGCAGGGATACGACACGACTGAAGTGACCCTCGCACTGTTCTCCCTTTACGGCTTCCACGCCGACGTGACGGAACTCGCCGAGGAGCGCCGGGATCTGCTCTTGATCGACTTGCCCGCACTGTACGGAGTCGGCGCCTGAGGCAGAGCTGCTCCACGGCGACCCACCTGGCGAGCCGGCAACCGCGCCGCACTCGGAGGGGGGAGATGTGTGAGTTCACGTCACTGCATGGCCGTTCGTCCCTACCCTGACCAGGGACGACCAGGGGACGCTGCGTAGCAGCATGATTGCGTTGCGCGATGCATCGGGTCGTCGACGCGACCACGAGGATGTAAAGGCGGGACGGGGCATGGAGGACGAGCGGGACCGGAGACCTTCTCTCCTGGACGGACGCTGTGCACTCGTCTACAAAGCTCTCGCCAGAGTGGCACGCGGCAAGTACTCCACCAGCAGACCGCGGGGGCTCATACCAGATCTCTTCGCACAACACGACATCCACTCTGCCTGATGAGCCATTCAACAGCCTCGACAGGAGACTGTTCTTCCGCACCGCTTAGGCGAATCTTCAACAGCCGCTTTGCCGAATCCATTTCTGCAGACCATAGCGCCCACTCTTCATTATCGCCGCCGAACCAGTGAGCCCACTGCATGAGTTCCCATCCCTGCGCCTCCACCATGCGCCTCTGCTCCTCCGCACCGGCCTTCCTCCATTGAGCCAGCCAGGCAATCTTTTCTTCCCTTGAGCGCTCGGGGGAGAATTTTCCAAGCAGCCACTCGGGGAGGTTGGAAACCCAGAACTCTTCACTCACCTCCGCCGTCTGCCTGACTTGCCTAAGGGTCTCAACAACATCCGCCAGCCTCAGCACACTGCCCTCATCTCCGTACGCAGAGATCTCCAGCACGGGTACCACCTTCGTAACATGTGCAGGGCAGATCGTGAGATAACAGCCCTCGTCGCGATCAGCTTTCTTCCGCACTACCCGGAATTATTTGCTTGTACATTTCCCTGATGTGCTGCGACCGCAGACCATATTGATCACGGTAGCGCCTGTCAACCACCAACGGAGCCTCAGGGAAGTCCTTATAAACATTCACCGTCCGCGCTCGATCCCACGCCCTGGCGCCTGCCAGGCCGACGGAAGGAGACAAGGCCATCATGGTCTTGTAGTAGGCGTCCCTGACAGTACATAGGTTGTCACCTTCGAGGCACGGCAAGTCTGGGATCGACGTCTCGTCAGGCGGGGGTTCTGGTGAACTACAGCTACTTGCCATTGCAAAAATGCATACCCCGTTCGGCGCCTGATGCTGATATCGCTGCGGGGTTGGGCTATCGACAGTCGGAGCGATGTAATAGACGACGACTGATGCGGTTCCGTTGGACGCTTTCGGGTGGCCGGGAGCGGGACCATCGCTACCTCTGTGGTCACCGTAGTTGAGACCATTACCATGATCGTCTGGACCCTCTGGCATGGGGTCACCGTCGTCCGGACATTCATCCCCTCCTCGACCACAGGCAAGCCCTTTTCCAGTGGGGTCGGAGTAGGTGAGTGGGTTCTGGACGGCGTAGGAGTAGCCGCTGAGCGTCTGGTGCTTGTCGAGTTCCAGAAGCGGGTCAACGCTGATGAACTGGGCGATTGCCGGGTCGTATTCCCTCGCGCCCACGTGAGTCAGCCCCGTCGACTCATCCGCCGGCTTCCCCAGGAACGCCTTGTCGTCCGGCCATGACGTCGGCTTTGTGCCTCGCGGTGCGCCGAACGGGGTTGTCTAGCGCTTGGTGATCGCGTACGTGGTGGCGTCCAGGGCGATGCTGGACGTGCCGTGGTGGTCGGAGGCGAGGAAGCTGAGCTTCGTGCCCGACGTGCCCGCAGTGGCGGTGCGTACCGCGATGGTTTGTCCGTTGGCCGTGTAGTAACGGGTGCCGGACAGAGTCTTCGTCGTGCCCTTCACCGTCAGACGGACCTCGGTACCACCGAGGTAGAGGAGCGTGTCGCCGTCGCCCTTGGCCCGGCGAATGAGGAGTTCTGTACCGCAAGTGAGCCCGGGCCGCTCCTCGGCCACCGCCCCTCACCTCACCGCAACAGCACCCCCGCCCCCTCCCCCACGTCCTCCGACGGCACCGCCACGAGTCCCAGCTCCGCCGGTGACGCCAGCAGCCGGTGGGCCGGGAGGATGCGGACCGTGTAGCCGAAGGGGCCGGTGCGGTCCAGGGACAGCGGGCCCTCGTAGACCCAGCGGCCGTCGCCGTCCGGGCCGGCGGTCGGCTTCAGCGGGACGCCCGCCGCGTCGGCGATGCGGTCGTCGGAATCCACCCGGCCGGAGACCGCCTGGACCTCCACGTCGTCCGGGGCCAGGTCGCCGAGGCCCACGCGCACCCGCAGGGCGAGCGTCGTCCCCAGTTCCGCCGTGGCCGCCGAGGCCGACGTCTCCACGTGGTCCACCGTGACCCGGTGCCAGGCCGCGCGCACCCGCGCCTTCCACTCCGCCAGTTCCCGTGCCACGTCGGGCCCCAGCTCGCGGTGCGCGCGGGCCGCCGGGGCGTAGAGGCGCTCCACGTACTCGCGGACCATCCGGCCGGCCAGCACCTTCGGGCCCAGATGCGTGAGGGTCTGGCGGACCATCTCGATCCAGCGGTCGGGCAGTCCGCCCTGGCCGCGCTCGTAGAAGCGGGGCGCCACCCGCTGCTCCAGCAGGTCGTACAGCGCCGCCGCCTCCAGGTCGTCCCGGCGGTCGTCGTCGGTCGCCGTACCGTCCGCCGTGGGGATCGCCCACCCGAAGTCCGGCTGGAACCACTCGTCCCACCAGCCGTCCAGGACGGAGAGGTTCAGGCAGCCGTTGAGCGCCGCCTTCATGCCGGACGTCCCGCACGCCTCCAGGGGGCGCAGGGGGTTGTTCAGCCAGACGTCGCAGCCGGGGTACAGCTTCTGGGCCATGGCCATGCCGTAGTCCGGAAGGAACACGATCCGGTGGCGTACGCGCGGGTCGTCCGCGAACCGCACCAGCTCCTGCACCAGCCGCTTGCCGCCGTCGTCCGCCGGATGGGCCTTGCCCGCCACCACGATCTGGACCGGCCGCTCCTCGTGCAGCAGCAGATCCATCAGGCGGTCGCGGTCGCGGAGCATCAGGGTCAGTCGCTTGTACGACGGGACGCGACGCGCGAAGCCGATGGTCAGCACGTCCGGGTCGAGGACGGAGTCGATCCAGCCGAGTTCGGCCGTGCCCGCGCCGCGCTGGCGCCAGGACGCGTACAGCCGCCGCCGTACCTCCGTGACCAGCTGTTCACGCAGGTCCCGGCGCAGGTCCCAGATGTCCTGGTCGGGGATGTCGGCCACCGCGTCCCAGCGCTCCGAGCCGCCGACCGTGAGGGCGTCCTCGGTGCGCTGCGCGCCGACCTGGCGGGCGCCCAGGCGGAGGACCTCGGGCGCCACCCAGGTCGGGGCGTGCACGCCGTTGGTCACCGAGGTGATCGGGACCTCGTCCGGGTCGAAGCCCGGCCAGAGGCCCGAGAACATCTCGCGGCTGACGTGCCCGTGGAGCAGTGAGACGCCGTTCGCCCGCTGGCCCAGGCGCAGCCCCATGACGGCCATGTTGAAGAGGTTGGTCTCGCCTCCGGGGTAGGTCTCCATGCCCAGACGCAGGACGCGCTCCACGTCGATGCGCGGGAGTTCCGCGTCGGGGCCGAAGTGGCGGGCCACCAGCTCGCGGTCGAAGCGGTCGATGCCGGCGGGGACGGGGGTGTGGGTGGTGAACACCGTCCCCGCCCGCACCGCCTCCAGACCGGCGTCGAAGTCGAGCCCTTCGGCGCAGAGTTCGGCGATGCGCTCCAGCCCCAGGAAGCCCGCGTGCCCCTCGTTGGTGTGGAAGACCTCGGGCTCCGGGTGGCCGGTCAGGCGGCAGTACGTCCGGACCGCGCGCACCCCTCCTATGCCCAGCAGCATCTCCTGGAGCAGACGGTGCTCGCTGCCGCCGCCGTACAGCCGGTCGGTCACGCCCCGCTCGCCGTGCTCGTTCTCGTCCACGTCCGAGTCGAGCATCAGCAGGGGGACGCGGCCGACCTGGGCCTGCCAGATACGGGCCAGCAGCCGGCGCCCGCCGGGGAGGGCCAGGGAGACCTGGGCGAGGGAGCCGTCGGCCTCCCGCAGCGGCACCAGCGGCAGCTCGTGGGGGTCGAGCACCGGGTAGTGTTCCTGCTGCCAGCCGTCACGCGACAGCGTCTGGCGGAAGTAGCCGTGCCGGTACAGCAGGCCGACGCCGATGAGCGGTACGCCGAGGTCGCTGGCCGCCTTCAGATGGTCGCCGGCGAGGATGCCGAGGCCGCCGGAGTACTGCGGCAGGGCCGCGGTGATGCCGAACTCGGGTGAGAAGTACGCGATGGCGGCGGGGAGTTCGGCCGTCTGGGTCTGGTACCAGCGCTCACCGGTCACGTAATCGCGCAGATCGTCGGCCGCGGCGCGCAGACGCCGCAGGAAGCGCCGGTCCTCGGCCAGTTCCGCGAGGCGTTCGCCGGCGACACTGCCCAGGAGGCGTACGGGGTCGCCACCGGAGGACGCCCAGCGCTCCGGATCGACGGACTGGAAGAGATCACGGGTCTCGGCGTGCCAGGACCAGCGCAGATTGCGCGCCAGCTCACTGAGCGGGTGAAGGGCTTCGGGGAGGACGGGTCGAACGGTGAACCTGCGGATCGCCTTCACTGAGTTCCACCTTCGCGACAGGACGTGCGCGGCCGAGGGACCCACACCGCTGTGGGCCCCTTCGTCACCCCCGACCGTAGCGGCGAGAGGGGGTCCACAACATGGTGCCTCCCTGAGTGCGCCCCTCCCGTGCCCCTCGGCGCAGCCATCAATCCAGCGACCGTCAATCCAGCGACCGTCAATGCAGCAACGGCCAATGCAGCGACCACGGCTGCGACCCACCAGGTCCGTGAAAGCGGCGCCGGCTCAGGCGTGAAGAGGACTTTCGCACCAGCACCTGGCCGTACCACCGCGCGGCCACCCCGGACTTGTCAACCGCTCGGTTTCGGGCAAGGTGACGGGCCGCGGCATCGGTTCACCCCCCACACTCCCGCAGGTCAGCAACCCCTGGCACCAGGTCAAACGCCCGGCCGCGGTGCAGGGGCGCGGTCCGGCCGCGCCCTCCGAGGACGAGGCCGGACTTGTGTGTAGACATACGCGTGAGTAGTTAACAAAGTGCCGGAATGCCCACCCGCGTAGGGTGGGAAGGCTCCTCCGGTACGCCCCGCAGGCCCCACCTCCCCACACCCTCATCCGCCCACCCACGTTGACGCGGACAGGAGCGGTTCATGCCCGCCACGCACCATCCGTCAGCACCCCCGACGAACGGCACCACGCCCGCGCCCCCCGTGCGCCGGGTGAGCGCCGACCCGCCCCACCCGGCATCCGAACCCCCCACGATCGGCCGCATACCGGTCCTCGACGTCCGCCCCCTCGTCCACCAGGGGCGCCGCCCCGCCAAGGCGGTCGTGGGCGAGGAGTTCGAGATCTCGGCGACCGTCTTCAGGGAGGGCCACGACGCCGTGGCCGCCAATGTGCGCCTGAAGGACCCCGACGGCCGTACGGGCCCGTGGACGCCGATGCGCGAGCTGGCCCCCGGCACCGACCGCTGGGGCGCCACCGTCTCCCTGCCGCGCGAGGGCATCTGGACGTACCAGGTGGAGGCCTGGGGTGATCCGGTGACCACCTGGCGGCACCACGCCGGGATCAAGATCCCGGCGGGCCTCGACACCGGCCTGGTGCTGGAGGAGGGCGCGCGCCTGTACGAACGGGCGGCGGCCGACGTACCGAAGAGTGAGGGCCGGCGGGACGTGATCCTCGCGGCCGTGGACGCCCTGCGGGACGAGTCGCGTCCGGCCGCCTCCCGTCTCGCGGCCGCGCTCACCCCCGAGGTCGACGAGGTCCTGGCCCGCCATCC
>NZ_JBVIEE010000008.1:0-365252 GCF_055572015.1 Streptomyces sp. NPDC030840
GGGTGGGGGCGGTGTCGTCGTCGGCGTGGCGCTGGTGGATGGCGGTGATGTCCGACAGCAGGGCGTAGGCGGTCTCGATGCGCCCGGCGCCCGGCCCCGAGACCGTGACGGTGCCCAGGAGGTCGGTGTGGAAGGCGACCGCGTTGAGGGGGCCGGAGATCCCAGCCAGCGGGTGCTGGGCGGGCAGGGCGAGCGGGGCGACGCGGGCATCGACGCTGCCGTCCTCGTGGCGGGTGGCGGAGCCGACCAGCTTCCACCGCAGCCCCTTGGAGGCGGCGTCCCGCACCTCGTCCGCTGTGATCGCGGAGATTCCCTCGCAGAAGACGTCCTCGCGGCGCAGGTCGGCGCCGAGGATTTCGTTGGCGAGGATCATGACCTTGAGCTGGACGTCGTGGCCCTCGATGTCGGCGGTGGGGTCGGCTTCGGCGTACCCGCGGTTCTGGGCTTCGGTGATGGCGGCCGGCAGTTCGATGCCCTCTTCGAGGCGGCCCAGGATGTAGTTGGAGGTGCCGTTCATGATGCCCTGGACGCCTGTGATCTCCAGGCCGCCGAACATGCGCTGGGCGGTGCGCAGGATGGGGGTGCCGCTGAGTACCGAGCCCTCGAACTCGAAGCTGACACCACGCTCGGCGGCCAGCTGCTTCAGTGTGTGGCCGGCGAGTGCGACCGGGCCCTTGTTGGTGGTGCACACGTGCTTGCCCGATTCCAGGGCCCAGCGCACATGGGAGAGGGCGGGCTCGCCGTCGGTGGGGTTGGTGAACGTCGCCTCCACGACGATGTCGGCCGGGACCTCGCGGATCACCCACTCGTTGCGCGGATCCGCGCTGCCGCCGGCCAGGCCCGCGAAGCTCAGCTCCCCGGGCTCGGTGGCCAGCAGCGGCGCCAGATCGATTCCGTCGGTGTCCACCAGGGAACCGGCCCGCAGATCGGTGATCGCCACCACCCGCAGGGCGAAACCCAGCTCCTTGGCCAGGCGTTCCCCGCTCTGGGATATGAGTTCGGCGAGCGCGCGGTTGACGCCGCCGAATCCGATGAGGGCGAGATCGTATCGGCCCATGAGATCGCTCCTTCACAGTCCGCCGCCTTCACGGTGCGGCTGCTGAAGACCCTCGCTTCCCTGCCTGTCACCTGCTCCATGCCGCAACGACCACCTGGCATGCCGATCTGCACGGTGCGATGACGATTCGCCCACCCCAGGCCCGGTGGAACCCGGGTCGTTCCAGCAGAAGGCGGAGGCTGAGAACGACGAGATCCCCATCCTCACTGCGAAGCAGGGCCAAAACGTCTGTCGCCCGCTCCCGCGCCGCCCGTACGTTCCGGGCGGCGCGGCAGCAGACCCACCGCCAGGTCCGGTATCGCGGCGAGGAGCGGCCAGGGCACGGCGGCCGGGAGCCCCAGGTCGAGCAGCGAGCCGGTGGCCGAGCTGCCGATGAGGACGATCAGGCCGGAGACGGAGGACAGGGCGCCGGTGTAGTAGAGGCCGATGCGGCCGCCTGGGCGAGGTCGAGCACCCAGGCGCGGGCGGCGGGGACGACCAGCATCTGACCAGGGTGAGCAGGACGACGTAGCCGGCGGCGGGCAGCAACCCGCCACACCCGTCCAGCCTGCAGGCCGGGCGGCCGCCACGACCCCGAAGCCGGTCGCGATGAGCAGCAGCCCGGCGATCATCGGGCGGCGCATGCCGAGCCGGTCACCTGCCCAGCGCGTGACGGGCAGTTGGGCGCAGACGACCAGCAGGGAGGAGAGGGCGAACAGCCAGGACGGGGCTGAGTGGGAGCCGGTCGCGCACCGCACCCCGTCCGGCAGGGCGAGGGAGAGCTGGTTGTAGGCGAGCAGGTAGGTGCTGTAGGCGCAGCACGGGGCGAGGAAGCGGTGGTCGCGCAGCAGTAGGCGTGTGCCGCCCCGCTGCCGGGTGCGTACTCGGCCGGGGATGTGCTGCGGCATCAGCCGGATATGCCCGGCAAGGACGAGGACGCAAACGGCGCCTCCGGTCAGGCAGGCGGTGCGGAAGTCCACGGCGAGCAGCAGGCCGCCGAGCAGCGGGCGCACGCCGATGGGGGCCCCTCCCGCTCGAGCGAAGCCGAGAGTGGGGGAGGTCGACGAGTGCGCCGCCGACCACGAAGAGGCCCTTCCGGCTGAAGGTCCGCAGGCCCAGGACGAAGACGACCATCCATCCCGCCATGCCGAGCGCGGTGCCGAGGTGGGCCGCGGACCGGCGTCGCTCAGCGCCCGGGCGCTCCGGCCCGCAGGCCGTCCATGACCAGGTCCAGCAGCCGGGTGGTGCGTGTCCGCCAGTCCTGGCGGGGGTCGATCTGCCACAGGCCGGCGATGGCGAGGAGGAAGTCCTCCCCTGTCACTCCCGGGCGGATGGTGCCGGCCTCCTCCGCCGCGCGGAGCAGGAGCTCGGCGGCGGAGGTCACCGGGGTGTGCCCCGGCTTGCCCGGGCCTCCCGGCGCGCTGGTGGCCTGGCGGATCGCGTCCGCCAGTCCGGCCTTGGTCATGGCGAACTGGGCGAGGCGGTCCATCCACTCGCGCAGCGCCTGGTCGGGATTCCGGGTCGCGAGCAACTCGGCCGCGCTGTCGGCGACCTGCTGCATCTCGTGACGGTAGATCTCGAGGACGAGCGCCTCGCGATTGGGGAAGTTGCGGTAGAACGTGCCCTGCCCGACGCCCGCCTTCTTGGCGATCGCACTCAGTGGGGCGTCGGCGGAGAGTGTCAGCTCGGCCAGCGCGACCTCCAGGATGCGCTCTCGGTTTCGCTGTGCGTCCGAGCGCAGGGGCGCGTGTGGGGGTGCGTCCTTCTTCTGTCGCACTCGTCCTCCTCGCGGGCTCGTGGCCGAATCCCGTCCTTGCCGAACCGGACAGGTGTCCGTTACGTTTTCGTGAGCGGACAGTTGTCCGGTTAGGTCAACCTTACCCGTGGGGGCGGGTGGGGGAGGCAGCCGGTGGCCGTTCGCCCACATCGTGCCTTCCGTTCCTCCTTTTTGGGTCACCTCCTGATACGTCACCTCCCGATACCTCTCCTGATCTGTCCGCCTGCCACATCGTCCCCGGACGCGCTCCGGTTACGCGAAAGAAGGCTGATCATGGCCCCAGCGCCCGCCTCGACGAACAGCGCCATCACCCTGCACATCAACGGCGAGAAGCATGTGCTGTCCGTCGACCACCGCACGACCCTGCTCGACGCCCTGCGCGAGCGTCTCGATCTGACCGGTACGAAGAAGGGCTGTGACCAGGGGCAGTGCGGTGCCTGCACGGTCCTGCTGGACGGACGCCGGGCGGTGTCCTGCCTGCAGCTCGCCGTGGCCGCCGAGGGCCGTGAGATCACCACCATCGAGGGTGTGGCCGAGGGCGACGAGCTGCATCCGGTGCAGCAGGCGTTCCTCGACCTGGACGGCTACCAGTGCGGTTACTGCACGCCGGGGCAGATCTGCTCGGCGATCGCGGTGATCGAGGAGCACGCGGCGGGCTGGCCCAGCGCCGCCACCGACGACGTACGGCCCGAAGCCGGGCCGCCCGAGCTGACCGCCGAGGAGATACGCGAGCGAATGAGCGGCAACCTGTGCCGGTGCGGGGCCTATGTTTCGATCGTCCAGGCGGTCGCCCGCGCGGCCGGACTCGACGCGGCGACGGCCGAGGAGACCGAGGGGGCGGCCGCGTGAGGGAGTTCGCCTACCAGCGCGCGCTGGATGTCTCCGGTGCCCTCGCGCTGCTCGACGCCGACCCGGATGCCCGCTTCCTGGGCGGTGGTACCAACCTCGTGGACCTGATGAAGACGGGCGTGGAACGGCCCGGCCGTCTCGTCGACGTCCGCGAACTGCCGCTGGACCGCATCGAGACGACCGGTGACGGCGGCCTGCGGATCGGCGCGACCGTCACCAACAGCGATCTCGCGGCACACCCCGAGGTCAGGCGCCGCTACCCGGCTCTGACTCAGGCGGTCCTGGCGGGAGCTTCGGGGCAGTTGCGCAACATGGCCACCGTCGGCGGCAACCTGCTCCAGCGCACCCGCTGCGGCTACTTCGCCGATGTGACCAAGCCGTGCAACAAGCGGGCCCCGGGCAGCGGTTGCCCCGCGATCGCCGGTGAGCACCACAACCACGCCATCCTGGGCGCCTCCGAGCACTGCGTGGCCACCCACCCCTCCGACATGGGGGTGGCGCTGGCCGCCTTCGACGCCGTCGTGTCGTACGAAACCGCGGACGGGCCCGGCCAGTTGCCCCTCGTCGACTTCTACCTGCCGGTGGGTGACACCCCGCACCGGGAGACCGCCCTGCCGCCCGGCGCGCTGATCACCGGTGTGACGCTGCCGCCCGCCCCGGTGGCTGCGAACTCCCGCTACCGCAAGGTGCGTGAGCGCGCCTCCTACGCGTTCGCGATCGGCTCGATCGCCGCCGCGCTCGACGTCCACGACGGCGTCGTCCGGGACGTGCGCCTGGCCTTCGGCGCGGTGGCCTCCCGCCCGTGGCGGGCCCGCGCGGCGGAACGCGCGCTGACCGGCGCGCCGGCCGACGCCGCGACGTTCGCCGCCGCCGCGGACGCCGAACTGGCCGCCGCGAAGCCCCTGCCGCACAACGGATACAAGGTGACCCTGATGCGCAACCTCGTCGTGGCCGTCCTGACCGAACTCGCCGAGGAGGCCACCCGATGACCACCGCCACGACCGGGACCAGGGCGGTCAAGGGCTCCGTCGGCACCGCGCACACCCGGATCGAGGGCCGCGAGAAGGTGACGGGAGCGGCCCGGTACGCGGGCGAGATACCCTTCGCCGAACTCGCCCACGGCTGGCTGGTGTTGTCCAGCGCCGCCCGTGGCCGCGTCCGCTCGGTGGACACCGCGCCCGTCCTCGCCATGCCGGGCGTGCTGACCGTGCTGCACCACGAGAACGCCCCCCGCTTGGACACCGACTACGTGGGCCTGCTGGGCAAGCCGGACCCCACCGCCGCCGTCTTCCAGCAGGACCGGGTGCCGCACGTGGGCTGGCCGGTGGCGCTGGTCGTCGCCGAGACGTCCGAGCAGGCCAGAGAGGCCGCCGAAGCGCTCGTGGTGCACTACGAGCGGGAGCCGCACGACGTCGCGTTCTCCGCCGACCGCCCGGACGCGTACCCACTGGACGCCTACGGCCCGGCGGTGACCGGCAAGGGCGATCTGGAGGCCGAACTCGCCGCGTCCGCCGTCGTCGTGGACGCCGAGTACACCACCCCCGAAGAGCACCACAACCCGATGGAGCCGCACGCGGCGACCGCGCGCTGGGACGGCGGGCGACTGGAGGTCGTCGACTCCAACCAGGGCACCACCTGGGTCGCGGGCGAGATCGCGAACATGTTCTCCCTCGACCCGGGCTCGGTGCGGGTGCGGTCCGAACACGTCGGCGGTGGCTTCGGGAGCAAGGGCCTGCGCGCGCACCAGGTGGCCGCGGTGATGGCCGCGACCGTCCTCCAGCGCCCCGTCCGCGTCGTCATGACCCGCCGTCAGATGTTCTCGCTCGCCGGCTACCGCAGCCCCACCACGCAGCGGGTCAGGCTCGGCGCCGACGCCGACGGACGGCTGCGCGCCCTGGACCACAGCTCCCTGAGCGCGACTTCGACCGTGCACGAGTTCATCGAGGCCGGCGCCGGACCGGCCCGGACGATGTACGACGCCGACGCCCACCACACGGCCAGCCGGGTCGTACGGCTCGACGTGCCGACACCGACGTACATGCGCGCGCCGGGCGAGGCACCGGGATCGTTCGCCCTGGAGTCCGCGCTCGACGAACTCGCCGAGAAGACCGGGATCGACCCGATCGAGCTGCGCGTACGCAACGAGCCCGAACGGGGCCCCGTCTCCGGGCTGCCGTTCAGCAGCCGCAACCTGATCGCCTGCTTCCGGGAGGGCGCCCGCCGGTTCGGCTGGGCGGACCGCGACCCGCGCCCCGGCCTGCGCCGCGACGGCCGCTGGCTCCTCGGCACCGGCACGGCGGCCGCGTCCTTCGGCGCCGGGGCCGGTCCCTCCACGGCGGCCGTGACCGCGGAGGCGGACGGCACCTTCACCGTCCGGATCAACGCGGCGGACATCGGAACGGGGGCCCGGACGGCGCTCACCCTGGTCGCCGCCGACGCGCTGGAGACCACGCCGGACCGGATCCATGTGCGCATCGGGGACAGCGACATCGGCCCGGCGTTCATCGCGGGCGGTTCGATGGGCACCCGCTCCTGGGCCTGGGCGGTCATGGCCGCGGCCGACGAGCTGAAGGAGCGGCTCGCCCTGAACACCGGCATCCCGCCGGAGGGGATCACCGTACGGTCGGACACCACCGCGGCCATCGGCGCCCTCTCCCAAAAGGAGCGGCACTCCTTCGGGGCGCAGTTCGCGGAGGTCGCCGTGGACCCCGCCACCGGCGAGGTGCGGGTGCGGCGCATGCTCGGCGTCTTCGCGGCCGGCCGTATCGTCAACCCGCTCACCGCCCGCAACCAGTTCATCGGCGGGATGATCTGGGGCATCTCCATGGCCCTGCACGAGGAGGCGGTACGGGACCGGGCCACAGGCGGCCACTATGGCGCCGACCTGGCGGGCTACCACGTCGCCGCGCACGCCGATGTACCGCACATCGAGGCCGACTGGGTGGACGACGTGGACCCGGAGGATCCGGTGGGCATCAAGGGCATCGGCGAGATCGGGATCGTCGGCGCCGCGGCGGCCGTCGCCAACGCGGTGTGGCACGCGACCGGTGTACGCCACCGCCACCTGCCCATCCGCCCGGACCGCGTCCTCATGGCAGGCGGACATGCTTGACATCGCCGCCGAGCTGTACCGCTGGGCCGAGGAGGGCCGGGAGTTCGCCGTCGCCACCGTCGTGGCGGTCAGCGGCAGCGCCCCGCGCCCTCCCGGCGCCGCTCTCGCCGTCGACAGCGAGGGCACCGCCATCGGCTCGGTCTCCGGCGGCTGCGTGGAGGGCGCGGTGTACGAGCTGTGCCAACAGGCGTTGGCAGACGGCAGGGCCGTGCGGCGGCGCTTCGGCTACAGCGACGAGGACGCCTTCGCCGTCGGGCTGACCTGCGGCGGGATCATCGACATCCTGGTCACACCCGTCGGCGCGCACGCACCGGTGAGGGAGGTGTTCCTGCCGGCGCTCTCGGCCGCCGCCCGGAGCGAGCCGCTGGCCCTCGCCCGGGTGGTCCGGGGCCCGGACGAACTCCTCGGCCAGGCCCTGCTCGTACGCCCCGACGGCACGTACGACGGCTCGCTCGGCGGCCACCCGGAGCTGGACCGCACGGCGCTCGCCCAGGCCCGCGCCCTGCTGGACACCGGCACCACCGGCACACTCGACGTCTCGGAGGACGGCTCCCACTGCCCCGGGGGCCTCACCCTCCTCGTCGAGGCGTCCGTGCCGCCGCCCCGCATGATCGTCTTCGGCGCCATCGACTTCGCCGCCGCCCTCGTACGCGCCGGCAAGTTCCTCGGCTACCACGTGACCGTGTGCGACGCCCGCCCCGTGTTCGCCACGCGGGCCCGCTTCCCCGACGCCGACGACATCGTCGTCGACTGGCCCCACCGCTACCTGCGGAACACGGACACCGACGCGCGCACCGTCCTGTGCGTCCTCACCCACGACGCCAAGTTCGACATCCCCCTGCTGACCGAGGCCCTGCGCATGCCGGCCGCCTTCATCGGCGCCATGGGCTCACGCCGCACGCACGCCGACCGCGAACGGCGACTGCGTGAAGCGGGCGTGACCGATGAGGAACTGGCCCGCCTCAGGTCACCGATCGGCCTCGACCTCGGCGCCCGCACACCCGAGGAGACCGCCCTGTCCATCGCCGCGGAGATCGTCGCGCTCCGCAGGGGCGGCACGGGCGTTCCGCTGACCGGCTCGGCAATGCCGATCCACCGGGACGGGGGCGAGCGGGGCGCCGTGACGGCGGCCTGAAGCGGAGTGGAACGCGAGGGGCGCAGGCCGGTCCGCGAAGCCGTCACGGCACTCGCGGGGCGAGGCAGGACAATCAGCGTGCCCCGGCAAGCGGGCGGGAGCCCATCGGGCAGCCAGAGCCATGAGCGGCCTGCTGGGCAGGCCGCTGGGCGGTCCGGGCGGGACGCTTCGGCCGGCCTGGAGCACCCGGCGGGAACGGCGGCGCCGGCGCGGGCAGCGAGGGCGTCCGCGGGGGCAGCCGGAACGGCGTCGCGGCCGTCCCCCGGCCGATCCGCCGGGGGACGAGCCGGCGCCGGGGCGAGACGAGCCGGCGCCTGGTTGACCCGGGGATCTCGCCCCGCGGCCGTGACGTTGATCGAGTGGTGACGACCCCGGACGCGGGCGTACGGTCGAACGGAGGACTCCGCGGACGGGGCCGCCGACCGGCCCCTCCCGAGGGTTCGCCCCCGAGAGCGCGCCGTCATGAGCAGCAGCCCGCAGCCGACCTCCGCATCCCAGAGCACCGCCCGGGAACCCGGCGGTGGCGGAAGCGCGATGGCGCTGCTGGTGATCGCCTCGTGCCAGCTGATGGTGGTCCTGGACATCACCATCGTGAACATCGCGCTGCCCGACATCCAGAGGTCCCTGGACTTCTCCACCACCAGTCTGTCGTGGGTGGTCAGCGCCTACACGCTCACCTTCGGCGGTCTGCTGCTGCTCGGCGGCCGGACCGGCGACATCCTCGGCAGACGGCGCGTCTTCGTCTTCGGAGTACTGCTCTTCGGGCTCGCCTCCCTGCTCGGCGGGTTCGCCCAGAACTCCGGCCAACTCCTCGCCGCCCGTGCCCTCCAGGGCGTCGGCGGTGCCATCGCGTCCCCGACGGCCCTCGCCCTGGTCAGCACGACCTTCCGCGAAGGCCCCGAGCGCAACCGGGCGTTCGGGGTGTTCGCCGGTGTCTCGGCGGGAGGTGGTGCGATCGGGCTGCTCGCGGGCGGGATGCTCGTCGAATGGCTGAACTGGCGCTGGGTGCTCTTCGTCAACGTGCCGATCGCCGTGCTGATCGCCCTCGCCACACCCCGCTGGATCAGGGAGTCGGAGCGTCACCCCGGTCACTTCGACGTCACCGGCGCGGTGCTGTCCACCGTGGGCATGGTGCTGCTGGTGTACGGGTTCATCAGAGCTGGAGAGGACGGCTGGCGGGACGTGCTCACGCTGGCCTCGTTCGCCGCGGCCGTCGTCGTCCTCACGGGGTTCGTCCTGGTCGAGACGCGTTCCAGACAGCCGATCACGCCGCTGCACATGTTCGCCGACCGTAACCGTGCGGGCACCTACGGCATGATGCTGTGCCTCGCGGCCGCGATCTTCGGCATGTTCTTCTTCCTCACGCTCTTCGTGCAGGACGTGCTGGACTTCAGCCCGCTGGCCACCGGGTTCGCCTTCCTGCCGGTCAGCGCGGTCATCGCGATCGGAGCCGGGCTGGCCTCGCGGTACCTGCCGGTGTTCGGCCCCAAACCCTTCATGGTGGTGGGCGGGATCCTCGCGGCGGCGGGCCTGGCCTGGCTCACCCTGACCGACGTCCAGTCCACCTACGCGGGCAGCGTCCTCGGCCCGCTGCTCGTCTTCAGCCTGGGCATGGGCATGGAGTTCGTCTCGCTCACCCTGATGGCGCTCTCCAACGTCCGGACCGAGGAGACCGGCGCCGCCTCCGGGCTCCTCAACGCCACCCAGCAGGTGGGCGGCTCCCTCGGACTGTCCATCCTGGTCACGGTGTTCGGCACGGCCAGCACGAACGAGGCGGAGGAACAGATCCCGCGGTTCCTGTCGCAGGCGACCCCGGCCGAGCGCCTCCGCTTCGAACGCTCCGGGGAGCTCCCGCCGCCGTGGGCCGACGAGGTCCTCACCGCCGGGGTCTCGGCGGCCTTCGTCATGGCGGCGATCTTCGCGGTGATCGCCGCGGTGATCGCCCTCGTCGTGATCCAGGTCCGACCCTCGGACCTCGAACGCCTCAAGGGGGGCAGCGGCCCGGGAGGCCAGGCCTGAGACCGGGGTGCCTTCCCGTGCGAAGGCCGCCGCGAAGGCCGCGGGGCGCCGACGTGCCGCGCGTCCCCGTGGCCCTTCCGACCGGGCGGCGCCCGGACGAGGGAGGGAACGGGCCGGGAGGATGCGAGGGCGTCGGGCCCCTCCTCGGCCGGCCCTGCCCGTGCCGGCCGCCCGTCCGGTCCCGCCCCCCGGTCCGCCTCCGCATCGCGGGCAGACCGCTCTCCGAGCCTGCGAGCACAGCGGGGCCACGCACCGCTCCGCGCAGCGGTCCGCCCGGGCCCTGGCCGGGCGGCGGCCCACCGCACGATCCGTACGCGCTGACCGCCGTCGGCGCCGGCCGACCGGGCGGTCGAGTCCCTGGCGTACGGGCGGCCCGTGGCGAGGACGTCCGAGGACGTCGGCGACGACGAGTACGCCGAGATCACCGTCCTGGCGGCCGCCGCCGAGGCCGCCGCCGCCCGTGCGGCACGGGAGATCAGGCCGCCGGTGACCAAGCGGCGCGGCGGTGACGGATAATCGGGGCATGCGGATCTCGGCCAAGGCGGACTATGCGGTAAGGGCGGCGCTCGAGCTGGCCTCGGTGAGTGACGACGCGTCACTCAAGGCCGAGGTGATCGCGTCGGCCCAGGGCATCCCGCACAAGTTCCTCGAGGGCATCCTCGGCGACCTGCGCCGGGGCGGACTCGTGGTCAGCCAGCGCGGCGGCAAGGGCGGCTACCGGCTGGCCCGGCCCGCGGACACCATCGCCATCGCCGACATCATCCGTGTGGCGGACGGACCGCTGGTGTCCGTACGGGGCGTGCGCCCGCCCGAGCTCTCCTACGTCGGCCCCGCCGAGTCGCTGCTCCCCTTGTGGATCGCGGTACGCGCCAACGTCCGCAAGATCCTGGGCGAGGTCACCCTGGCCGACATCGCCACGGCCAAACTGCCGGACGAGGTCCAGCGGCTCGCCGAGGACCCCGAGGCGTGGACGAACCCCTGAACGGCCCGGCACCCCCTCAGGCACGACCCGGATCGCGGCCCGGCTGCCGGCGGATGCCGGGGCTGCGCGCGCCCGCCACCGGTGAGGTGACGCTCAGCGGGGCCACGGCCTGCAGGTGGTACGTCCGTGACACCCGCGAGCCCGTCGTAGTGATCGGCGCCCAGTCGAGGAACATCACCGTCCGCCCGGCCCAGGTCCGCGACGCGCTCGCCCCGCGGTACGAGAAGCGCGAGGCGGAGCCGCTGGTGTTCAGGCTGCCGGGCTGCGCCCGGCGGCGCTCCGTTGCCGGCGCCAGGCCTCGTAATGATCCAGGACGGTCTCCTCGACCGGCCGGTAGGTGACGCCCAGTTCGCGGACACTCCTGCTGTTGTCCACCCGGAAGCGGATGCCGAGGTGCTTGCGAATGTAGTCCTGCGTCAGGCCGAAGGCGGGCCCGAGGACGCGCACCGGCCAGTGGGGGAGCGCGGTGCGGGGCAGGCGGAGGGCGCGGGGGTGGCGGGCGCGGATGATGCGTGCCATGTCGTGGAAGGACGTCATCGTCTCGGCCGCGATGATGTAGCGGCCCTTCGCGTCGGGGTTCTCCGCCGCCGCGATGTGCGCGTCGGCCACGTCCCGTACGTCCGCGGTGGTGAAGCTGAAGTCCGGTGCGCCGTAGAAGAAGTAGCCCTTGAAGAGCTCCTCCAGGAGGAACAGGCTGCCGGATTCCGAGGCGGGAGTGAGCGAGGGGCCCAGGATCAGACCGGGGTTGACGGACACCATGCGCCAGCGGTCCTGGGCCGCCTCCGCCGCCCAGGCCGCGCGCTCCGCGAGCGTCTTGGCGTAGTGGTAGGGGTTGTTCTCCTCTGTGCTGGTGGTGTTGAAGTACGCCTCCGACAGCACCTGGCCGTCCATCTCCAGCACGTCCGCGTAGTCGCCGAAGATCGCCCCGACGGTGGACGTGAAGACGACTGTCCCGACCGTCGGTGTCCGCTCCACGCTCGCGAGTACGTTGCGGGTACCGAGGAGGGCCGGGTCGACCATGTCCCTGCGGCCGTCCCTGATCTTCTCGGGCATGAAGAAGGGTGACGCGACGTGGAACACCACCGTGCAGTCCCGCATCGCCTCGTCGAAGGAGCCCTCCCTCAGCAGGTCCGCCTCGAAGAGGTCGAGCCGGCCGGGGAAATCCTGCTGCATCTCGCGCAGGGGCCGGACCTTCGTGGCGTTCGCTGCGGAACGAACGGTGGTGTGCACGTGGTAGCCCCGCTCCAGCAGTCTCCGGACCAGATGACTGCCCACGAAGCCGCTGCCACCGGTCACCATCACGGGGGTCTTCGCGCTTCCGCCCACGCTGCTCTCCACTCCCTTGTGCCGCACCGTTGTTGTGGGTCGCAGGGTGTCATGGTGCGTGCCGTGGCGTCAGGGGCGGCGGGGGCGAGGCCCACCCCCGGGGCACGTTACGGTAACGGTTCCGTGCCGTCCCGATGACGCCGGAACGCCCCCACAACACTCCTCCGAGCTGCCGTGTTGTGCAATGCGAAATTCTGTGGTGCAGACGTGGTGCGCGGCCACGCGCCCCTCTACGTTGCCGTCTCAACAGGCCGGTCCTCACCAGGCGAAGCGTCCCCCACCCCGACCAGTGACGTCCGGGGCGCGGCTTCGGTGAACAGTCCGCTCCCTACTCACCGCCGCCCGGGCCACGTGCCCGGCCCGGGCACCTCACGAGGGAACCGAGGAGCAACGATGAACACACGCCCCGTACGTGGTGTGGTGGCAGTGGCAGCATCCCTGTGCGCGCTGGTTGGTGTCAGCGCGTGCAACGTCCAGTCCGACAACGACAGCGACAGCGCCAAGGCCGGCGCGAGCGCCTCAGCCGCCAAGGACCTCAAGGTCGGCTGGTCGACCATCTACCTGACTCCCTCGTGGATGCAGCAGACCCTGAAGATGCTGCAGACGGACGTCGACAAGCTGAAGTCGGCGGGCAAGGTGTCCTCGTTCAAGACCTTCAACGCCAACGGCGACACCTCGCAGCAGATCTCCCAGATCCGGGCCATGATCCAGCAGAAGTACGACGTGATCCTCGTGGACGCCGGCTCCGCCACCGCGCTCAACCCGGCGCTCGAACAGGCCGTGTCCGCGGGCATCACCGTCGTGGCGTTCGACTCGCTGCCGACCAGCAAGAAGGTCGTCCGCGTCGGCACGGACCAGAAGGCCTGGGGTTCGATGATGGCCGAGTGGCTGGCCAAGAAGCTGGACGGCAAGGGCAGCATCATCGCCATGAACGGCCCGGCCGGCGTGGCCGTCAGCGAGGACCGCTGGGCCGGTGCCGAGGCGGTCTTCAAGAAGTACCCGGGCATCAAGATCGTCAGCAATGTGCACAGCGAGTACAACATCGCCCCCGCCGCTCAGTCCTTCGCCTCCGCCTACTCCGCGAACCCGGACATCGACGGCGTGTTCTCGCAAGGAGGCGCGCTGTCCGCCGCCGCGCTGCAGACCTTGATCAAGCAGGACAAGAAGCTCGTCCCCATCACCGGTGAGAACTACAACGGCTTCCTGAAGATGTGGAAGTCCAAGCAGAAGGACGGCTTCTCCTCCATCGCCACCGCCCAGCCCAACTACCTCGGTGTGATCGCCCTGGAGGCGGCCATCGCCAAGGAGGAGGGCGTGAAGGTGCCGCAGGACGTCACCGTCCCGCTGCCCGAGATCACCGACGACAACCTCGCCGAGTACGTGAAGACGGACCAGCCGGACGACTCGTACCCCATCAACGACATTCCGCAGTCCGAGATCGACAAGCTCATCGGTAAGTGAGACCTGTGACCATGGCACCGCTGCTGAGCGTGGAACAGGTGTCGAAGTCGTTCGCGGGGAACCAGGTGCTCAAGGAGGTGAGCTTCACGGTCGAGCCCGGCGAGGTGCTGGCGCTCGTCGGCGAGAACGGCGCCGGCAAGTCCACCGTGCTCTCCCTCGTCACCGGGCTCCTCGCGCCCGACTCCGGCCGGGTCGTCCACGACGGCGCTCCCGTACCCCGGGCGTGGTCGCCGCACCGCGCCCGGGCGGCCGGGATCGGCTCCGTCCACCAGGAGCTGAGCCTCAACCCGCACCAGAGCGTCGCGGAGAACGTCTTCCTCGGCGCCTGGCCCAGCCGGCGCGGGCTGGTGCGGACCCGCGACCTCGCCGCGCGGGCCCGGCCGCTGCTGGAGCGGGTCGGCCTCGACGTCGACCCGCGCACCCGGGCCGGCCGCCTGCCGCTGGGCCGTCAGCAACTGGTCGAACTGGCCAAGGCGCTGGCGGGCGAGCCCCGCCTCCTCATCCTGGACGAGGCCACCTCGGCGCTCGACGAGGACCAGGTGGGCGCCGTCTTCCGTGTCGTCCGCGAACTGCGCGACCAGGGCGGCTCCGTGATCCTCGTCAGTCACCGCATGGCCGAACTCTTCGCGGTCAGCGACCGGTTGACCGTCCTCAAGGACGGGGCCGTCATGGCGACCCGGGAGCGGGAGCGGACGGACCACGACGACATCGTGCGCCTGATGGTGGGCCGCGAACTGTCGGACCTGTTCCCCGAGAAGGCCGCCACCGACCCGGTGGCCGACCCCGTCGCCCCCCTGCTCCAGGCACGCGACCTGACCGTCCCCCGAGCCTGCTCCTCCGTCGACCTGGACCTCGTACCCGGCCGCATCCTCGGCCTCGGCGGACTGCAGGGCCAGGGCCAGCGCGAAGTGCTGCGCGCCCTGTTCGGCCTGGCCCGGCACACGGGACGGATCACGATCGACGGGCGGCAGGTACGGATCTCCTCACCCCGTGATGCGATCCGGCACCGCGTCGCGTACGTCCCGGAGGACCGCAAGACCGAGGGCGTGCACACCGCGCGCAGCGTACGCGACAACCTCGCCCTGCCCAGCCTGCGCACCCTCGCCCCCGCGGGCCGGCTCACCACCGTCTCCCGCACGGCCGAGACGCGGCTGGTCGCCGACCTGACCGAGCGGCTGCGCATCAAGGCCGCCTCACCGGCGCAGGAGGCCCGCCGGCTGTCCGGCGGCAACCAGCAGAAGGTGGCCCTGGCCAAGTGGCTGCCGACCGGCCCCCGCGTGCTCCTGCTCGCCGAACCCACCCGCGGCATCGACATCGGCACCAAACGCGAGATCTACCATCTCCTGCGCCGCCTCGCCGACGACGGGCTGGCGGTCCTCGTCACCTCCGGAGACACCATGGAACTCGTAGGCCTCTGCGACGAGGTGGCCGTCCTGTACGAGGGCAGGATCGTGGACCGCCTCTCGGGCCCGGCCCTGACGGAAGAGCGCCTGGTACGGGCCTCCGTGATGGGCACGGCGACGGAGAGCGACGAGCAGGACGATGCGCCTCGCGATGACCCCGACGGTGACAAAACGGTTCTGCTCGCCGAGGAACTCGTCCACCCGACCGACGACAGCGATCGTCCCGACCCCTCCGGGAGCGTGACCCATGCGTGAGCGGATCACTGTCGCGGCCCGGGCCAACACGGACCTCCTCGGGCTGCTCGCCCTGCTGCTGGTGCTGCTCGTCGCCTACCAGCACTACGACTCCAGCCTCCTCACCCCCGCCTCGGTCACCATCCTGTCCGCGCAGTTCCTGCCGCTGATCCTGGCCGCGGCGGGGCAGACGACCGTGATGCTGCTCGGCGGGATCGACCTCTCGCTGGGGGCCGTGCTCGGGCTCGCCATGGCCGTCTTCGCCACCTACGAGGCGCGGAGCGCGGGTGACGTGGTGACGGCCCTGGTGCTCGCCCTGTGCGTGGCCGTCGCGGCCGGCGCGGTCAACGGGACCCTGGTGGCCTACGCCGGACTGCCCCCGATCGTCGTGACGCTCGCCGCGTCGTTCCTGTGGACCGGTGTCACACTCGTCGTCCTGCCACAGCCCGGCGGGCACGTCCCGGGCGGGCTCGTGGAGGCGTACAACAACGGCTGGTACGGCGTCGCCCTGCCCGCGGTCGCCGTCGCCGTCGCCCTCGCCCTCTGGAAGCTGCTGCGCACCACCCGGCACGGGCTCGCCCTCTACGCCGTGGGCGGCAACGAGCACGGCGCCTACGCCAGCGGACTGCACACCCGTGGGGTGAAGATCGGCGGCTACGCGCTGGCGGGCGCGTTCACCGGGCTCGCCGGGATCGGGCTCGCCATCCAGACCGGTTCGGCGGACCCGACGATCGGCACGCCCTACACCCTCAACTCCATCGCCGCCTCCGTCCTCGGCGGCATCAGCTTCTTCGGCGGCGTCGGCAGGATGCGCGGCACGGTCCTGGGCGCGCTGGTCATCGGCCTGCTCACCAACCTGCTGCTGTTCACCGGCATCTCGCCCTTCTACCAGCTCGTCGTGCAGGGAGTGATCCTCGTGGTGGCGCTCGCCCTGAAGACGTACCTCACGAGGGAGGCGGCCGAATGAGCGGCCTTGTGTCAGTGGCCGCGCTGCGCGGCAGCCGGCCCGTCTGGGCGTTCGGCGTGCTCGCGGTCACCTGGCTCGCGGCGATCCTCTTCGCCCACGGCTTCGACAGCGTCTCCAACTTCCGCTACCTCGTGCAGACCGCGTCGTTCCTCGGCATCGTCGCCGTCGGCCAGACCCTGGTCGTCATGATGAGCGGCATCGACCTGTCGGTGTCCGGAGTCGTCGCCCTGTCCGCGGTCGTCTGCGCCAAGGTCGCCTCCGGTACGGGAGGCGGCGCGACCGGCATCACGGCGGCCCTCGCGCTGAGCGCGCTCGTGGGCGCCGTGAACGCGGCCGGTGTGGTGTGGCTGCGGGTGCCGCCGATGGTGATGACCCTCGCCACCGGCACGGTCCTCTCCGGCGCGTTGCTCGTGTACACGAACGGATCGCCCAGCTCGGCGCACGTGCCGCTGCTGGACTCAGCTGCCAACAACCGGCTGCTGGGCATCCCCTGGGCGTTCGTGCTGTGGCTGGGCGTCACGGCCGTCGCCTTCTGGCTGCTGCACATGTCCCGGACGGGCCGGTACGCGTTCGCGCTCGGCGCCGGCCAGGACGCCGCCCGCGCCTCCGGCGTACCGCTCGGCGCCACGGCGTTCACCGCGTACGTCTCCTGTGCCCTGCTCGCCGGCCTGGCGGGCCTGGTGCTGCTCGGCTTCACCGGCACCAGTTCGCTGACCATGGGCAACCCCTACCAGCTGCTGTCCATCGCCTCCGTCGTGCTCGGCGGCACCTCCATCCTCGGCGGACGCGGCCACCTCCTCGGCACGGTCGGCGGCGCCCTGCTGCTCACCCTGCTCACCGCGCTGCTGACCTCGTGGAACCTCTCGGAGGGCCTGCGCCAGGTCGTCCTCGGCACCCTGATCATCGGTCTGCTGCTGGTCTACGCGAGGGAGCGCCGCACATGAGGGACCAGGCCGCCCCGCTCCTGCGCGACCTCGTACGCATCCCCAGCGTCAACCCCCGGGACGCCGCCGGTGACGGGGGCGAGACGGCGGTCGCCGCGTACGTGTCCGACTGGCTCGCTCGCCACGGCGTCCACGCCGAGCTGCACGAGGTGCTGCCGGGGCGGTCCAACGTGGTCGCCGTGGTGCCCGGCCGCAGCGCGGCGGCCGTCCTCCTCGAAACGCACCTCGACACGGTCGAGACGGCCGGCATGACCGTGCCCGCGCACGACGGCGAGATCAGCGGCGGCCGGCTGTACGGGCGGGGCGCCTGCGACGCGAAGGGGCCGCTGGCCGCGTTCCTGCTGGCCGCCGCCGAACTCGCCCGTGGCGAGCCGCCGTCGTACACGGTCGTCCTCGCCGGGGTCTGCGACGAGGAGCACGCCTACCGCGGTGTCCTGCACCTGCTGGACACCCTGGGAGACCGCCCGGTCGTCGGCGCGCTGGTCGGCGAGCCCACCGGTCTGGTCCCCGCCACCGCCCACAAGGGCGTCGTGCGGTACACCGTGCGCACCCACGGGCGGGCCGGGCACAGTTCGCGCCCCGAGGACGCCGTCAACGCCATCTCCCTGATGGCCCCCGTCCTCGCCCACCTCGCCGCCACACCCCCGGCCGTCGCCCCGCACCCGCTGCTGGGCCCAGCGACCCGCACGGTCACCCGCATCCGGGGCGGCACCGGGCCCAACACCATCCCCGGCACCTGCGAGGCGGACGTCGACCGCCGCACGCTGCCAGGTGAGGACCCGGACGCCGTCTGGCACCAGGACCGCGCCGAACTCGCCGCGCTCGGCGCCGAGTCGGATCCGCCCTTCACGGTCGATCCGGCCCTGGACACCCCGCCCGGCACCCCTGTCGTCAGCGCCCTGCGCCGGGCCCTCACCGCTCACGGCCGTCCCTCCGCCGTCCAGGGCATGCCCTTCGGCACGGACGCCAGCAAACTGGCCCGCGCCGGCATCCCCTCGGTGGTGTTCGGCCCCGGTTCCGTGACCGACGCCCACGCGGCCGCGGAGTCGGTGGAGTTGGCGGAGGTGGAGTTGGCTGCGAAGATCGTCGTCGCGGCGGTCCGGGGGACGGGGGAGCGGCTCCAGGAGGGCGAGAGCGGCTCGACAACCGGACAGGACAAGCATCTTGACCGCCCCGGGGAGCCAACGTGCAGCTGACCGACCATGTCACTCTCGTGGCCAGCGGTGCCGCAGGTTTCGATCTCAGCGACCCGCTGGACTGTCATGTCTACCTCGTACGCGGCAGCCGCCGCAGTGTCCTCGTGGACGCCGGCGCCGGGAGGTCGGTCCATACCATCCTGCGGAATGCCGACACCGAGCCGGACCACCTCCTCCTCACCCATGGCCACGCCGACCACGCGGGCGGGGCGGCCGCCCTCGCCGAGCACCTGCCCGGACTACGCGTGCTCGCCGGAGCGGAGGCCGTGCGCTGGATCGCCGAGGGCGACGAACTCGGCCTCAGCGTGGACAAGGGCAGGGCCGCCGGGGTCTACCCGGACGACTACGCCTTCCCGCCCTGCCCGAGCGTCGAACCCATGGCCGACGGCACCGAGATCGACCTGGGTGGCGGAGTCGTCCTCCGGGCCGTCGCCACCCCCGGTCACGCCGACGGCCACCTCTGCTACCACCTGCGCACGCCCGCCTACCGGGCCCTGTTCTCCGGTGACTGCGTCTTCACCGGAGGCCGCGTCTCCCTGCAGAATCTGCACGACTGCCGCGTGCCCGAGTACGCGGACAGCCTGACCCGGCTGGCCACGTTCGACATCGACGCGCTCTTCCCCGGCCACCACGAGGTATCCCTCGCCCGGGCGGGGCGGCACCTGGACGCGGCCCGCGACACCGTCGCCCGCGGCCTGCTGCCGAGGAGCACCACCTGATGGCGATCAGCACACCGTGATGGCGAGGAGCACGACATGACCGCACCGCCCCGCCGCAACCAGGCCTCCTCCCTGCGCCGCGCCCTCAGCGTCCTCGAGTACATACGCGACCACGCCGGCACCGGTACCGGCCGCGGCGTGTCCCTGACCCGGATCGCGGAGGACCTCGGCCTCAACAAGAGCACGGTGCTGCGGCTCACCACACCCCTCATGGAGAGTGACCTGCTCTTCCGCGACCGCGAGACCGGCTGGTTCCGCCTCGGCCACGGCACCCTGCGGCTCGGCCAGTCCTACCTCTCCTCCCTCGACCTGCGCGCCGTCGCCGCGGAACCGCTGCGCCTCCTCCAGCACGCGGTGGGGGAGACCTGCCACCTGGTGGTGTACGAACCGCCGGACGTGGTCTACATCGACAAGGTCGAGAACGAGACCAACGTGCGCATGGCCTCCCGCATCGGCAGCCGCGTCCCCGCCTACCGCACCGCCGTCGGCAAGGCCATCCTCGCCTGGCACGGGGAGGACGCGTTCCGCGCCGCCGTGGCCGCCGGGATGCCGCCGGTCACCCAGCACACGGTCACCGACCCCGACCGTCTGCGCGCCGAACTCGACCGGGTCCGCCGCCAGGGCTACGCCATCGACGACCGCGAGAACGAGCCGGAGGTACGGTGCGTCGCCGCGCCCGTCTTCGACCACACCGACGCGGCCGTCGGCGCCCTCAGCGTCTCGGGCCTCACCACCCGGATGACCCCGGCCCGGGTCCGCGAGGTCGGCCCCCTGGTCGTCCGCACCGGCCTGGAGATCTCCCACGTCCTCGGCGCTCCCCGGGCGCGGGACGCCGGCCAGCACCGGGCGGGCGGCCGCTGACTCCCGGGAGCCCGCCCCGACTGAACACACCCGAAGCCGGATCGAAGCGCGACAGGAGCGCCATGCCCACGAGCCCCCGGACGGCGTCCCCGTCCACGTCCTCCGTCTACACCTTCGTCGAGGACCTGCGCGCGGAGGGCGTGGAGCCCGTCCTCGACCGGGTCATCGGCACGTACGGCTGCGACACCCTCACCGTCGCCGCCGCCTACCACCGGGCCCGTGACGTCACCCCGCACGGGCCGGCCCGGGTCACCCTGCGCCGGGACGGCATCCACTTCCCGCCGCCGGCCGAGCTCTTCGAGGGCGCGCGGCTGGTCCCGCCGGTGCAACCCGGCGCGGACCTCGAACCCCTCCGCGAACTGCGCCTGCGCACCGCCGAACGGGGCGCAGCCCTGCACGGCTGGACGGTCTTCCTGCACAACACGACCCTCGGCCTCGCCCACCCCGGCGTCACCCAGGAGAACTGCTTCGGCGACCGGGCCGCCCCCGCCGACCTGTGCCCCGCCCACCCGGACGTACGGGCGTACGCCGTCGCACTGGCCCGGTCGGTGGCCCGCCAGGGCGTGGACGCGGTGGTGGCCGAGTCACTGCACTTCGGTACGTTCGGCCACGGCTACCACCACGAGCGCAGCTTCGTGCCCCTCGGCCCGGTCGAGGAGTTCCTGCTGGGCCTGTGCTTCTGCCCGCACTGCACCGACCGCGCCGAGACCGCCGGAGTCGACGCCGCCGCGGCGCGCGCCGCGGCCACACGCACCGTGGGACGGCTCCTGGACGGTGGCGACCGGCTGCCCGGCCCCCTCACCCTCGCCGAACTGGCCGAGAAGGCGGGGGAGTCGGGGGACGCGGTCGCCGCGTACGCGCGCACCCGCAGTGACACGGTCACCTCGCTCGCCGCGACGGTGGCGGACGCCGTGGCGGCCGAGGGCTCCCGGCTGGTCTTCCTCGATCTGACCGGCGCGGTCAAGGGCTACGCGGACGGCCTCCCGGCCGGGCCGCTCGCGGCGGACGAGGCCTGGCGGATCGGCGTCGACCCGGCGGCGGTCGGCGCCGTCGTCCCCGGCTACGGCCTGCTCGCCTACGCCCGCGACCCCGCCCGCGTCGCGGCCGACACGGTCGCCTACCGCACCGCCCTGCCGGACGGCTGCACGCTGCGGGCCGTACTACGGCCAGGAGCCCCGGACACGGACTCCGCCGAGGCCCTGGCCGAGAAGACGGCTGCGGCCACCGGCCCCGGTGGCGCGGACGCCGTCGACTTCTACCACTACGGCCTGGTCCCGTTTCCCGTGCTCGACCGCATCCCCGCGGCGCTGAGGGCACGCACGTCGCACACGGCGCGTCCGCGTACCGTCGTCAGCCGCTGATCCTCACCCCACGTGGACGCGGGGCCGGCGCGAGCGGTCGGGCTCGGCCTCGCGGAGGACCTCCCGGGTGACGGGCGCGACCTCGCCCTGACCGAAGAGGAAGAAGCGGAGGAAGTTGGCGAAGGGGCTGCCCTCGGTCCACTCGAAGTAGATGTGCGGGATCCGGCCGGTGGTGTCACGGACGTGGAGGAGCAGGGCCGCCAGTCCGTTCGGGATCGAGGAGCTCTCCAGGGTCAGGACCCGGTAGCGGCCGTGCAGGACCTCGCCGCGCACGGCGAGGCCCGCCTCGAACTCGGAGGGGTCGGTGACGGTGACCTCGACGAAGACGAAGTCCTCCTGCTCGGGAAGGTCGTTGTCCTGACGGATCTGCTCGATCTTGTCGCGGTACTCGGCGATGTCCCTGTTGTCCGGCTCGTTGGCGATGAACCGGATCCTGCGGCTGGCGACGTCCCGGACGAAGCGCTGTGCCATGTCGTCCAGTTCGACGCCGGTGACACGGAGCTCGAAGGCGCGGGCGAGCCGGGAGAGCAGGGAGACGAGGATGATACCGGCGATGAAGCAGGCGCCGATCTTCACGCCGTCGGGGCGCTCGATGACGTTGAGGACCGTGGTGTAGAGGAACACGGCGGAGATGACGGCGAAGGCGATGGTCCAGCCCCGCTGACGGGCCTTGCGCGCGGCGATCGTCACGGCGATGGCCGCCGAGGAGATCAGGACCAGCACCCCCGTGGCGTAGGCGCCGCCCTGTGCGTCCACGTCCGCGTCGAAGATCCAGGTGACGAGGAAGCCGATCAGGGTGAAGACGATCACCATGGGGCGCACGGCGCGGGCCCAGTGCGGCGCCATGCCGTAGCGGGGCAGGTAGCGCGGCATCAGGTTCAGCAGCCCGGCCATCGCGGAGGCACCGGCGAACCAGAGGATGGCGATCGTCGCGATGTCGTAGGCGGTGCCGAACGTGTTGCCCAGGTACTCGTGCGCGAGATACGCGAGGGCACGGCCGTTGGCGTCGCCGCCGGACTCGAACTCCTTCTCCGGGATGAGCAGGGTGGTGATGAAGCTCGTGGTGATCAGGAACACGCTCATGATCACGGCGGCGGCCGTCAGGAGCTTCCTGGTGTCGCGGATCCGTCCGGTCGGCTTCTCCTCCGTGTCGGCGGGGTCGCCCTGGACGTGCGGCATCACGGCCACGCCGGTCTCGAACCCGGACAGGCCGAGCGCCAGCTTCGGGAAGACCAGCAGGGCCACCCCGACCATTGCAAAAACGTTCCCGTGCTCGGCGGTGAGGGCGGAGGACCAGTCCGTGACCACATGACCCTCGCTCGCCACGTGCCAGAGCCCCGTCACCACGACGACTGCGTTGAGTCCGAGGTAGGCGCCCACGAGTACGACGGCGACGCCGATCGCCTCCAGGAAGCCCTTGAGGAACACCGCGCCCAGCAGTGCGACCAGGACCAGGGTGATGAGCATCTGCTTGTCGTGCAGCACACCGGTGAGATGGGGGTTCTCCACCAGGTGCGTGGAGGCGTCGGCCGCGGACAGGGTGATGGTGATCAGGAAGTCGGTCGCGGCGAACCCGAGCAGGGTGAGGACGAACAGCTTGCCCTTCCAGAACGTGAGCAGCCGTTCCAGCATCGAGATCGAGCCCTGCCCGTGCGGGCTCTCCTCGGCCACCCGTCGGTAGACGGGCAGCGCGCCCGCCAGAGTGACGATCACCAGCACGATGGTGGCCACCGGCGAGAGCAGGCCGGCCGCCAGGGCGGCGATGCCCGGCTGGTAGCCGAGGGTGGAGAAGTAGTCGACACCGGTCAGGCACATCACGCGCCACCACCGTTGGCCCTTGTGCGCGGCCTCGGGCTGGGCATGCGGTCCCTGCTGGTTCCCCGCCATGTCGGAGAGGCCTTCGAGCATCCACGTCCGCAACCGGCTCGGCGGCGGGTGTTCGGTGGTGGCCATCGGCGGGCTCTCCTGAGGTGCGGCTCGGTGCGGGTACGGCCGTCACCCGGACGGCGCCCACCAGCGTAAGCGGAGAGTGACGCATGGGCCTGTGGATGAGGCCCACGATGGCGTCAAGCTTGCGTTAAGACTGGGTGGTCACCGCCCAAAGCTCCTCCCGAGTGTGCATATTCTCAGACGAACCGCATCAAAACGGCCCACCCGTGCACGCGCGACCGTGCTCTCCCTCTGCGGAACCGGATACACAGCGTCATGCCGTCCGCCGCGCCGTCGCCGTGCCGGTGCAGCCGGGGACGACGCCGGCACGGCGGACGTGCGGAGCCGCCCGGCGGAATCAGACGCGGTCGGCGACGATCAGCAGGTACTGGAAACTGCCGTTCCCATAGGCGCTCAGGAAGGTGTCCTCGATGTCCGTGACCAGGTGGCCGGCCTGCTTGCGCAGCTCCCAGTAAGGAACCGTCGCGGCGGTCAGGTCCTCGACGTGGACAGGGACGAGGCGGTTGCGGGCCATGGCGCGGAAGTACTCCGAGCGCGGGTGGATGTCGCAGATGTAGTGCGCGTTGATGAGGGACACCTCGCGTGAGGCACGCCCGTAGGCGTCGTTGTAGCAGCCGGTGATCGTCACATAGCGTCCGCCGCGGCGCAGCAGCCGCGCGTGCTCGGCGAACGGCAGGTCGAGCTCCACGTACATGGTCGACTCGTTGTTCCAGGACGCCGCGTACGCGCCGGACTCGAGGCCCGTGTCGAGCATGTTGCGGTGGTGGTAGCACCTGGTCGTCGATACCGCGCTTGCGGGCCTGCTCGCCCGCGAAGTCCGCCTGCTTCCGGGAGATCGTGACGCCGTCGGCGTGGCAGCCGTACCGCAGGTGGGCCACGACACTGCCCCCACCGCGCCCGCACCCGGAACCTCGCCGACATCTCCCGCAGGGCCGCCATGTCGGAGTACCCGCGCAGAGACGGCAGTTCGGTCAGCGTCTCGGGGATCACCCTGATGTCGTCGGCGCCGTTCTGGTCGAACTGCACCCGCCCCCGGCCGACCCGCAGCCGAAGACGGCGGTTGACCCGGTAGACGCCGCCCCTGACGTCCACCCACGGCAGCATCTTGAGCAGCCATCGCGAGGTGATGGCCTGCATCTGGGGTGCGGACTTGGTGGTCGTGGCGAGCTGACGCGCCGCCTCGGTACTGAGGCTGGTGAAGTGCTGCTCCTCGGTGGCGCCTGCCGGGGAGCTCTCCGGTGCGGACACATTCCCTTCCGTTACGTGAGCGGACATGCGGAGACGCGGAGGTGCTGAGATGCGGACATGAGCGGGCACAGCCGTGGCGTTCGAGAGCGAGTGACGGGGCGTTCGTGGACGAGGGCCGCGCCGCGGCAGAACCACGGACAAGGCTTGGCGGTCTCCCTGGGCGGTTACCGCGCCGGCCGGCGCGTCCCGCGGCGCCGGGAGGGGCGGAGGTCGCGGATGCGGTGGAGGTCGAAGACGGGTTCCGGGGAGCGGGAGGCCATGACGGCACCCTGGTGACGGTGTGTGCGGCTGGGCTGTGTGCGCTGCCGGTCAAGCCAAACAGCCACGGCGGGCGGTCGGGAACAGCGTGACAGGGGCGCCTTCGTGCCACGGATACGCGGATCCGAGGCGCGGGGCAGACCTCCCGACGAACACGTGCCTCCCGCGCCGGTCGCCAGGTCCTCCGCACCCCGGCGCACGGGGCGCCCGCACACGCGACGGCTGCCTATAAGGCGCACACGCAGGCGCACGGGGGCGCCCGGGCGGCACCACGAGGGCGTTGGTGCCGGGAAGTGCGTCCAGGTGCATCCGGTGCATCCCGGTGAGACCCGGGCTTAAAGCCGTATGTGCGCGGAAATGATGTCCCCGAACGGTTGTCCGGGCCGCTGTCGACGCAGGGACGACAGCGGCTCTCCAACGCCGGGCGCCGCAGCCGGCGGCCGTGCACGGGGAGGAGCCTGTCGTGCGTGTGCCCCTGTATCTGCAGCCACGGCTCGAACCACCGCTCAGTTCCTTGCTGGAGGCCACGCCCTTCCTGTACTCACTCGCCGACGCGCTGGGCTCGCCCCTCAACGTGCTCCTGCCCGACCGGATCGCCGAGAACGCCGAGCGGTTCCGGGCCGTGTACCGCAAGCACCACCTCACGGGCCGGGTGACGTTCGCGCACAAGGCGAACCGGTCCAGTGCCCTCCTGCGGCGCCTGGCCGCCACCGACCCGGGCTCGGTCGGCGTGGACGTCGCCTCGCTGGGCGAGCTGCAGCACGCCCTGAGCTGCGGGTTCACCCCGGACCGGATCATCGCCACCGGCCCCAAGGACCCCGGTTTCCTGTGGCTCGCCGCACGCACCGGTGTCACCGTGCACCCCGATTCGACCACCGAACTCGATCAACTGGCCGACCTCGTACGGAAGTTCGCACTGCCGAAAGTCGACGTCCTGCCCCGGCTGTCCGGGTTCGACACGGCCACCGGCTCCGGCGTGTCCGGTGTGAAGGTGCTCTCCCGGCGCAGCCGCTTCGGTACGCCCATGAGTGAGGTGGGGGCGCTGCTGGACGTGCTGGAGCGGCACCGCGACGCCGTCGAACCGGTCGGCGTGGCGTACCACCTGGACACGACCGGGCCGGCGGAGAAGGCCGTCGCCCTGGAGAGCTGCGTCGCGGTGATGGACGAGTTCCGCGCCCGAGGGCTCGATCCGCGGACCGTCGACATCGGCGGAGGGTTCGGCGTCGGCTACGTCGAGGACGCCGGACAGTGGGAGCGCTACACGACCGAGCTGGCGAACGCCGTGCTGGGCACCCGGCCCGCCCTGACCTGGCGCGGGCACGGCTACGGCCTGCGCAACGAGGGCGGCACACTGCGCGGAGCCCTGGGCCTGTACCCGGCACACCGGCCGACGGCGGGCCCCGGCTACCTCGACGATCTCCTCTCCGCGCCCGCCCCCGCCTCGGGCCGCCCGCCGGCCACGCTCCTGCTGGAACACCTCTACGACCTGGCCGTCCAGCCCGGCAGGGCGCTGGCCGACCAGTGCGGCGCGGTCCTGGCCCGCGTCCTCGACGTACGCCCCACCGGCTCGGGCGACCACCTGGTGCGCGTCGGCATGAACGCCGGGGACATGAGCCTGGAGGAGCACGGCGTCCTGGTCGATCCCCTGCTGCTGTCCCGCGACGGCGGGGAAGGGAAGGGAGACGAGGAACCCAGGGGACCCGTGGGCGTCCACCTCGTCGGAAACCTGTGCCTGGAGGCCGACCTGATCACCCGCCGCACGGTGTACCTGCCCCGGCTGCCGCGCGCCGGTGAACTCCTCGCGTTCGCGAACACCGCGGGGTACGCGATGGACTTCCACGCCCACACAGCACAGCGGCAGCCCCTCGCCCGCACGGTCGCCGTGGTGCGGGACGGCGGCTCCTGGCGGTGGTGCCCGGACGAGGAGTACTGGCCGATCACGCAGTCGGGGGGACCCGCTTCATGAGGTACGACAGCATCACCGAGGCCATCGGCAACACGCCGCTGGTCCGCATCGACCCGGCCGTGCACGGCCTGACCCACATCGACCTGTACGCCAAGCTGGAGATGCTCAACCCCTTCGGCTCGGTCAAGGACCGGCCCGCGTGGAACATGGCCCGCCCGCACCTCGCGGGCGCGGCCGAGCGCGGCGAGACGGTCGTGGAGCTGTCGAGCGGGAACACCGCGAAGGCGCTGGCGCTGCTCGCGGGCCTGCACGGCCTGAGGTTCAAGAGCGTCACCAACCGCATGCGGATCCCCGAGATCAAGGAGCTGCTCCTGCTCCTCGGCGCCGAGATCGAGGAGCTGCCGGGCCGGAGCGAGTGCCTCGACCCGACGGACACCGACGACCCGCTCACCCGCTTCCACCAGGCGCTCGCCGAGCCCGGCGGCACGTATCTGCACACCGACCAGTACTTCAACCCGCGCAACACCGAAGCCCACGCGGCAGGTACGGGCCCGGAGATCATCAAGGACCTCGACGGGCGGGCCCCGGACTGGTTCGTCGCCTGTGTGGGCACCGCCGGCTCCTCGACCGGGGTGGCCCGGGTGCTGCGCGAGCACGACCCGGACGTACGGGTGCTCGGCCTGGTCGCCCACAAGTCGGACTTCATCCCCGGCATCCGCACCATCGACGAGGTGCACCAGGTCGGCCTCTTCGACCCGGCGACCTACGACACCATCGAGTCCGTGACGGCCGACGAGGCGATCGACGGCATGGTCACCCTGATCCGCCGCTGCGGCCTGCTGTCCGGGCCCACGGGCGGTGCCGCGTACCACGGGGCGGTACGCCATCTCCGGTCCGTCGACGCGGAGCTGACGGAGCGGCGGACAGCCGTCTTCATCGTCTGCGACCGGGCCGAGAGCTACGTCGGGTACGTACGCCAGCGCCGCCCCGAACTCCTCGGACGGCCGCCCCTGAAAAACTCCGCGGCGCACCTCACGGAGGCGGAGGTACGGGCGGAAGCCCCGGTCATCGACACGGACGCCGCCCGGCGGTGGATCGCCGAGGGCCACCCGGCGCCACTCGTCGTCGACCTGCGCGGACCGCACGCGTACGCCGCGCTGCACATCGACGGATCGGTCAACATCGCCGACGAGATCTTCGGCGAACTGCTGCGCGGCGGGCTCCCGTTCAGCAAACGGCAGCCGGTGCTGCTGGCCTGCCCGGTCGGCGAGAAGTCCGCCCGCTACGCCGCCCTGCTCACCCGTATGGGCCACCCCGACGTGCGCAGCCTGTCCGGCGGCATCATCGCCTGGCGCGACGCGGGCGCGCCCCTGGTCCGGGACTGACCGTGCCCGACGGCGAACCGGCCTACCCGGACGACGAGTTGAAGGAACTGGCGGCCTGGCAGCGGGACGTACGCGACCAGTTCCCCATCATCACCGCCCACCCCGAGCTGGCCTACCTCGACAGCGCGGCCACCGCGCAGAAGCCGCGGGCGGTGCTCGACGCCGTGCAGTCGTACCTGACGACGTCGAACGCCAACGCGGGCCGGGGCGCCTACCCGTGGGCCAACCGGACGACCGCGCTGGTCGAGCGGACCCGGCGACGCGTCAAGGAGTTCCTCGGCGACCCGGACCCCGACTCCGGCCGGTCGGCCGTCCACTTCACCGGCGGCACCACCGAGGGGCTGCGCACTGTCGCCCGCGACTGGCTCACCACCCACCTCGCCGACGGGGACGAGATTCTCGTCCCGTACGCCGACCACCGGGCCAACCTGCTGCCCTGGCTGGAGGCCCAGCGACTGCTGGCGGAGCGGGGCGTCGGCATACGGGTGCGTGCGCTGCCCTACCAGGCGGAGTCCGGCGACTACGACCACCGGGCACTGGCCGGGGTCGTCGGGCCGCGGACGCGCTTCGTCGCCGTCACCCACGTCCACCATGTGTACGGCGGTGACATGAACGTGCACCGCGTCCGCGCCGCGGTGGGTCCCGGGGTCCCGATCTGTCTGGACGCCGCCCAGAGCGTCGGCCATCTGCCCGTGTCCGTGACCGAACTCGACGTGGACTTCGTGGTCTTCTCCGGGCACAAGGCGCTCGCCCTGCCCGGGACGGGAGCCGTGTGGGCCCGCAACGACCCCGCGCGCGGACCGGAGTTGCGGCCCGGTGGCTGGCAGGGCACACCCAACACCGTGGGCATCGCCTCCCTGGCGGCCGCGCTCGACTGGCTGGACGCGGCGGGCACGGACCGGACAGCCCGCTGGGGCACGGCCCTCGCGGCCCGGCTGACCGACGGGCTCCGCCACCTCGCCCCGTACGAGATCCTGGGCTGCCAGGCGAGTCTGGCGGCCGACTCCCCAGTGCAGCGGCGCCACGGCATCGTCACCTTCCGGCACCGGGACATCCCTTCGGACGACCTCGGTTTCATCCTGTTCAGCCACGGCTTCATGGTCCGGGCCGACAGCCTCTGCCAGGCCGGCACGGACGAGACGGACCCGACCCACGGCTCGGTGCGGGTCAGCGTGCACGCCTACACCACGGTGGAGGAGGTGGACCGGCTGCTGTCCGTACTCACCGAGCTGGCCTGACCCCGGCTCCGGCCTCGGCGCATCTCCTTGGTCACCCCATCGAACCGAAAACGTGAATGGGAACCGTTTTCACCTGTAGGGTCCTGATCATCTGCGGACCATACGGGATGGTGAGGTGACGCGCGGCCGATGGGCGTGAGCATGGCGACGGCCAAGCTGTGGGTGGAGCGCTGGGAGCGCCAGCAGGAGCGGTACGCCCTCGACCGCGAGGAGCGCTTCACGGTGATCGCCGACGTCGTCGAGCACGTCACGGCCGGCCGGCGAAGTCCCCTGCTCCTCGACCTGGGCTGCGGTCCCGGCTCCCTGGCCGCCCGGCTCGCCGCCCGCCTGCCGGGCGCCGAGATCGTCGCCGCGGACATGGACCCACTGCTGCTCGAACTCGGCCGCACCCACCACCCGTACGCCGCCCGCTATGTGGAGGCCGTGATCGGCGACGACGGCTGGACCGACGCCCTCGGGCTGCGCCGCCCCCTGGACGCGGCCGTCTCGACCACCGCCCTGCACTACCTCTCCGAGCCGGCCCTGCTGCGGACCTACCGTCGGCTCGCGGCGCTGCTGCGCCCGGGCGGCGCCGTCGTCAACGGCGACCACTTCGCCCAGGAGTGCCCGCCCTGCTCCGCCCTCACCGCGCATGTCGCCCGCCGCCGCGCCGAACGCTCCCGTGCGCACGGCCACGAGGACTGGGAGTCGTGGTGGAAGGCGGCGGCCCGGGACCCCGAACTGGCCGACCTGTTCGACCGGCGCGGCAGGCGTCGGGCGGCGCTCGGCAACCACGGCGGCAACGGCAACGGCCTGACGCTCGCCCGCCACGCCGAACTGCTGCGGCAGGCGGGCTTCGAACACGTCTGCCCCGTCTGGCAGTTCGGAGACAGTCACGTCCTCGTCGCGACCAAGGGCTGACGCGATGCCGGCTTCGGACGGTCTTCCGGTTTCTCGGTGAAGTCGCCTCAGGCCGAGCCGCCGCGGGACTGGCCCACGGCGAGAAACATGGTTAGCCTTACCTAGATTCTTCATGAGGGTCACCTGTGAACGGTTTCCGGAGGACGCGTGAGGCGAACGGACCCGCCGGGACGGGACGTCCTGTGGGGCGCGGTCGGGGGACAACGCCGAGCCGTCGTATGCGGGGCAGTCCTGGGCATGGGCCACCAGACGGGCGAGGCCCTGGTACCGCTGCTCATCGGACTGGCCATCGACCGGGGCGTGGTGGATGGAGACGTCTCCGGCCTGCTGCTGTGGCTCGGAATCCTGGCCGCCGTCTACGTCGGTCTCTCCGCCGGCTTCCGCCACGGCGCCCGTATCGGCGAGCGCGCCTCCCTCGCCGCCGCACACCACCTGCGTACGGCACTCGTCGCACGTGTCCTCGCCCAGGAGGGCGGCGCCGACGACGGACGGCTGCCCGGAGAACTCGCCAACACCGCCACCGAGGACGCAAGGCGGGTCGGCGCCGTCACCATGGCCCTCGTGCTCGGCATCGCGGCCGCCACCGGAGTGCTCGTCAGCGCGGTCGTCCTGCTGAGCGTGTCCCTCACCCTCGGGCTCCTCGTCCTGCTGGGCACCCCGCTGCTGCTGTGGCTGGGCCACCTGCTGAGCAAGCCCCTGGAGCGGCGCAGCGAGACCGAGCAGGAGCGCGCGGCACGCGCCTCCGGCGTCGCGGCCGACCTCATGGCCGGGCTGCGGGTGCTCAAGGGCATCGGCGCCGAACCGGCGGCCGTCGCCCGCTACCGCCGCATCAGCCAGGACTCGCTGACCGCCACCCTGCGCGCGACCCGCGCCGAGGCCTGGCAGAACGGCGTCGTCACCCTGCTCACCGGCGCCTTCCTCGCCCTGGTGGCGCTCGTCGGCGGCCGGCTCGCCGCACGCGGCGACATCGCCCTCGGTGAACTCGTCTCGTCCGTCGCCCTCGCCCTCTTCCTCATGGGCCCCCTCTCCGTGTTCTCCTGGGTCAACGCGCAGCTCGCACAGGGCCGTGCCTCCGCGGCCCGCATCGCCGAGGTCCTCGGCGCCGAGCCCGCCGTGACAGCCGGCCCCTCGGCCGACCGGCCCGTGCCGCGCCGGGTGGAAGGCCGGCTCCGGCTGCGCGGGCTGTCGTACGGAACGCTGCGCGAGGTGGACCTCGACATCGCCCCCGGCGAGACCGTCGGCATCGTCACGAGCGACCCCGCCGACGCATCGGCCCTGCTGCGCTGCCTCGGCCGCCGCGCCGACCCCGACGCCGGAGCCGTGGAGCTCGACGGCACCGACCTGTCCACGCTCGGCCTGGCTCAGGCGCGCGCCGCGATCCTCGTCGCCGAACACGACGCGGACCTCTTCGAGGGCACCCTCCTCGACAACGTCACCGCCGCCGCACCCGCGGAAGCCGACATCCGCACCGCGATGGCCGCGTCGAGCACCGACGAGGTCGCCCGCTCCCTGCCCGACGGCGCCGACACGGCCGTCACCGCGCGCGGGCGCTCACTCTCCGGAGGCCAGCGCCAACGCGTCGCCCTCGCCCGGGCGCTGGCCGCCGACGCCCCCGTCCTCGTCCTCCACGAGCCCGCCACCGCCGTGGACGCCGTCACGGAGACCCGGATCGCCACCGGGATCAAGGACGTCCGCACGGGCCGTACGACCGTCCTGGTCACCAACAGCCCCGCCCTGCTCGCCGTGACCGACCGGGCCGTCCTCCTCGACGCCGGCCGCGTCGCCGCCACCGGCGACCACGACCACCTGGTCCACGACCGCGTCGCCTACCGGACGGCGGTCCTGACATGACCGGCAACCGGGCGAGGCCCCGCACCGACTCACCGGCGCTGCCCGTCGCCACGCCCGCGCGCACCCGCGCGGCCGTCGCCGAACTCGTGCGCCCCCACCGGACACTGGCGCTGACCGCGTTCGCCGTCCTGGTCGGCGCCACCGCCGTCGGCCTGCTCACGCAGCCGCTGCTGGGCCGGATCGTCGACCTCGCCGCCGACCGCGGGTCCGCCGACGCCATCACGACCACCGCGGTCCTCCTCGTGGCCGTCGCCGTGGCGCAGGGCCTCAGCACCGGGCTCGGCCTGTCGCTGGTGTCCCGGCTCGGCGAGACGACCCTGGCCCGGTTGCGCGAACGGTTCGTGGAACGGGCCCTGCACCTGCCGCTGGAGCGGGTCGAGAAAGCGGGCTCCGGAGACCTGACGGCGCGGGTCACCGCCGACGTGTCCCTCATCGCGGAGGCCGTACGGAGCGCGCTGCCGGAACTGGCCCGTTCCCTCCTCAGCATCGTGCTCACCCTGGGCGCCCTCGCCCTGCTCGACTGGCGGTTCCTGCTGGCAGCGCTGCTCGCCGTGCCCGTGCAGGTGGCCACCGCGCGCTGGTACGTCACCCGCGCGATCCCCCTGTACGCCGAGCAGCGCGCGGCCGGCAGCGTCCAGCAGCAGCAACTCCTCGACACCATCGGCGGCAGTTCCACCGTGCGGGCGTTCCGGCTGGAGCGGGAGCACATCGAGCGCGTCACCGAGCGGTCCTGGTCCCTGGTGGGACTGACCATGCGCGGGGTGCGGCTCGTCCTGGGCTTCTACAGCCGGCTGCACATCGCCGAGTACATCGGGCTCACCGCGGTCCTCGTCACCGGCTACTGGCTCGTCCACGCCGGTTCGGCGAGCATCGGCACGGCGACCGCCGCCGCCCTGTACTTCCACAGCCTGTTCGGACCCGTCAACGCCGCCCTCGTCCTGCTCGACGACGCCCAGTCGGCCACGGCGGGCCTGGCCCGGCTCGTGGGCGTCACCGACGAGCCCCCGCCCCCGCGGCCGGCCCGTCCCGCCGTGCCGGAGACCGCCGAAGTCACCGTGCGGGGAGTCGGCCACGCGTACCGCACGGGGCATCCGGTCCTGCACGACATCGACCTGACGGTCCGCCACGGCGAGCGAGTGGCCCTCGTCGGCGCCAGCGGCGCGGGCAAGACGACCCTGGCCCGGCTCGTCGCCGGAATACAGCCGCCCACCAACGGAACCGTCCGCATCGGCGGCGTCCCACCGACCGAGCTCGGACCGTCCGCCACCCGCCGCACGGTCGCCCTGATCACCCAGGAGACCCACGTCTTCGCGGGCCCCCTCGCCGACGACCTCCGCCTCGCGCGACCCGACGCCACCGACGACGAACTGCGGTCCGCCCTCGACCGCGTCGACGCCCTCACCTGGGCCGAGGCGCTGCCCGACGGCCTCGCCACGGTGGTCGGCGACGGCGGGCACCGCCTCAGCGGCGCGCAGACACAGGCCCTCGCCCTGGCACGGCTGATCCTCGCCGACCCGCCGCTCGTGATCCTCGACGAGGCCACCGCCGAAGCGGGCAGCGCCGGAGCGCGCGCCCTGGAGAAGGCGGTCGCCCGAGCCGTGGACGGCCGCACCGCGCTGATCGTCGCCCACCGCCTCAGCCAGGCGGCAACCGCCGACCGAGTCGTCGTCATGGAAGCGGGCCGCGTCGTCGAGACCGGCACCCACGACGAACTCCGCGTCGCCCGAGGCCCGTACGCGGCCCTCTGGAAGGCGTGGTCGGACCACAGGGACACGAACGACGCCGGTTCCGCCCCTGCCGACCCCCGCGACACCGGCTGAGAGGCGCATGCGCCTGAGAAGCACACGACACCGGCGCAGGCCCGGCCACCCCCCGCACCGCCCGGCACCACAGGAAACCGAACGAAGGATCACACCACCGATGTTCCGCTCCCGCAGAGCACCGCGATGCGTCGCCGCGCTCGCCTCCGCCGCCATGCTCCTCGTCACCGCGACGGCATGCGGCTCCGACGACTCAGGTTCCGACGACACGGGCGCCGGCACGGAGGCGGGCTCCTCCGGCGAGTCGGCCTTCCCCGTCACGGTCGCCCACAAGTACGGCAGCACGACCATCAAGTCCGAGCCGAAGCGGATCGTCACCGTGGGCCTCACCGACCAGGACTCGGTGCTCGCGCTCGGCAAGACCCCGGTCGGCACCACCGAGTGGCTGGGCGGCTACAAGGGTGCCGTCGGCCCCTGGGCAGAGGACAGGCTCGGCGGCGCCGCGACGCCGACCGTGCTCAAGGACACCGGCACCGGCCCCCAGGTGGAGAAGATCGCCGCTCTCAAGCCGGACCTGATCCTCGCGGTCTACGGCGGACTCACCAAGGAGCAGTACGAGTCGCTGTCCAAGTTCGCCCCCGTGGTCGCCCAGCCCGAGAAGTACAACGACTACGGCGTCCCGTGGCAGGAGCAGACGGAGACGATCGGCAAGGCGCTCGGCAAGCCGGAGGAGGCCGCCAAGGCGGTCGCGGACACCGAGGACAAGATCAAGGCCGCCGCCGCGGAGCACCCCGGTTTCAAGGGCGCCACCGCGGTGATGGCCACGCCGTACGAGGGCATGTTCGTCTTCGGCAGCCAGGACCCGCGCTCGCACCTCCTGACCGACCTGGGCTTCTCCCTGCCCAAGGACCTCGACAAGGTGATCGGCGACCAGTTCGGCGCCAACATCAGCAAGGAGCGCACCGACCTGCTCGACCAGAGCGCCATCGTCTGGCAGGTCGGCGACGTCACGAAGGACGCCGCCAAGCTGCACAAGGACGCCTCCTACAAGGACCTGAAGGTGGTGAAGGAGGGCCGCGAGGTCTACGTCAACGAGACCAGCGACTACGGCAACGCCCTGTCCATGGGCACTGTCCTCAGCCTGCCCTACGTGATCGAGCGCCTGGTCCCGCAACTGGCGGCGGCCGTCGACGGCGAGGCCGGCACGAAGGTGGAGCAGCCCGCTTCCTGACGCTGTTTCAGGGGCGCGTGCAGGGATACCCGCACTGCGGGGAGGGGCCGTCCGCGAGCACCGCTCGTGGCCGGTCCCTCCCCCGTCTCCGCGGTCCCCGGTGTCAGCCCCCCATGGACTCCGCCAGGCTCCGGGGCCGCATGTCGGTCCAGTGGGCCTCGACGTACTCCAGGCAGGACTGCCGTGACGCGGGTCCGTGGACGACCCGCCAGCCGGCCGGCACGTCCACGAAGTCCGGCCACAGGCTGTGCTGGTTCTCGTCGTTGACCAGCACCGAGTAGACGCCCTCGGGGTCCTCGAACGGATTGCTCATGCTCTTCCCTTTCCTCAATGGCCTCAGGCCTGTCGGTTGTTCTCTGACCACGCGATCAGCCCCTGAAGCGCCCTGAACCACGTCCCGGCCAGGTCCTGGACGGCCTCGCGCGGCAACGGCCCTTCCAGGTAAGCCCAGTGGGCGGCGAGCACGGGGCCGTCGGCGCGGTCCTCGGTCACCACGTTGATCTCCAGGGCGTGGCCCTGCCGCATCGCGGCCTCCGGACCGATGTCGGCCACGTCCTCCTCGGGCGCGTACGACCAGTCCGTCTCCTCCGGGATACCGAACCGCCCCAGGTAGTTGAACTCCACGCGGGCCGGCTCGCGGGCCGCCAGCACCTCGCGCGTCCGGGGGTTGAGGTACCGCAGCATGCCGTAGCCGACACCGTTGCCCGGCAGTGACGCCAGGTGCTCGCTGACCCGCCGTACGACGTCCCGGGCCGCCGGACCGCCCGCGAAGGCCTCGGCGAGATCGGCCGTCCCCGTGTCCAGCCGGACCGGGAAGACGCTCGTGAACCAGCCCACCGTGCGGGACAGGTCGGCGTCGTCCCCGGCCAGCTCCTCCTCACGGCCGTGGCCCTCCAGATCGACCAGCACGGACGTGCCGGACCCGCCGCCGCGCCGCCGCCAGTCGGCGAAGGCCAGCGCGAGCCCCGCCAGTAGCACGTCGTTGACACCGGCGCCGAACGCGGCGGGCACGGACGACAGCAGCGGTCCGGTGTGCGCGGCCGGCATCCGCAGGACCACCTCCCGCCGGGTAGCGGTGGTGTCGCGGTCCGGATCGGCCTCCCGGGCGAGCGGGAACGGCTCCGTTCCCGCGCCGCCGTCCAGCACGGCCGTCCACACGGGCAGCTCCGCCTCCCGCGCCGGGTCCCGCGCCAGCTCGGACAACATCCTCGACCAGCGCGCGAACGAGGTGTCCACCGGGTCGAGCCGCGCCGGCCGCCCGGCGGAGACGTGCCGCCAGGCCGCCGCCAGGTCCGGCAGCAGCACGCGCCACGACACACCGTCCACCACCAGGTGGTGGGCCATCAGCAGCAGCCGCCCGGGAGCGCCGCCCGCGTCGAACCACACGGCCCTCACCATGGCGCCCGCGTCCGGGTCCAGCAGCGCCCTGGCCGCGTGCGCGTGCTCCCGGACGGCCTCGCCGAGCGCTCGGGCGTCGAGTCCGGACACGTCCACCCGGTCGATCCACCCGGCGGCGTCGACGGCACCGGCCGCCGGAACGTGCAGCGACCACTCCTCGGTGTCGTCCCGCGACGGCCGCACCAGGGTCGCCCGCAGCAGGTCGTGCCGGTCGGCCAGCGCCTGGAGCACGGCCGTCAGACCGGACAGGTCAAGCTCCGCCGGGGTGCGGACGAGCGCGGACTGGTGGTACGTCGCGAACGGGCCGCCCAGTTCGCGCAGCCAGTGCATCACGGGGGTGAGCGGCACGGTTCCGGTGCCGTCGTCCTCCGGACGCGGGGCGGCGGCGCCCGCGGACTCGGCGACCGCGCTCAGCGCGGCCACCGTACGGTGCCGGAACACCAGGCGCGGGGTGATGCGCACGCCCGCCGCCCGGGCCCGGCCGACGAGCTGCATGGCCACGATGCTGTCTCCGCCGAGAGCGAAGAAGTCGTCGTCCACACCGGCGCGTTCCAGCCCCAGCACCTCGGCGAAGACCGCGCAGAGCGCCTTTTCGGCCGGTGTGACGGGCGCTCGTCCGGACGACAGGGCGGAGAAGTCGGGGGCGGGCAGGGCGGCCCGGTCCAGCTTGCCGTTCGCGAGCGCCGGGAACCGGTCCAGCGCGACCACGGCCGCCGGGACCATGTGGTCCGGCAGCCGGGCGGCGACATGGCCGCGCAGCTCACCCGGGTCCGGGAGGGCACCCGGCGCCGGAACCACGTACGCCACGAGCAACTTCCGGGAGCCGTCCTGACGTACCGTCACCAGCGCCTGGCCGACTGCCGGATGACCGATGAGCACGGACTCGATCTCCGCCGGCTCGATGCGGAAGCCCCGGATCTTGACCTGGTCGTCGGCCCGGCCCAGGTAGTCGAGGTACCCGTCGGCGGTCCAGCGGGCCAGGTCACCGGTGCGGTACAGCCGCGAGCCCGGCCCGCCGAACGGGTCGGCCACGAACCGCTCCGCCGTCAGCCCCGGGCTGCCCAGGTAACCCCGGGCGAGACCGCCGCCCGCCAGGTACAGCTCGCCCGTCACCCCCGGCGGCACCGGCTGCAGCAGCCCGTCCAGCACGTATGCCCGCGTCCCGGCCACGGGCCGCCCCACCAGCGGGCGCTCACTGTCACGGACCCTGGCCACCAGGGCGTCCACGGTCGACTCCGTCGGCCCGTACAGGTTGAACGCCTCGGTGCCGCGCAGCGAGGCCAGCCGCCGCCACAGCGCGACCGGTACGGCCTCGCCGCCCACGCCGACGACCGCGAGCGGGCAGTCGTCGCCGAGCGGCAGACCGCTCTCGGCCATCTGCGCGAAGAACGACGGGGTGACCTCCAGGAAGTCGAACCAGTGCTCCACCACGGCCGCGGCGAGCAGTTCGGGATCGCGCCGCACCTCCTCCGAGACGATGTGCACGCAGTGCCCGTCCAGCAGCCACAGCTGGGGCTGCCAGGACGCGTCGAAGAAGAACGACCAGGCGTGGCCCGCCCGCAGATGCCGCCGTCCCGTGGCCTCGATCGCCGGTGCGTAGAGCGTCTCCCGGTGGCTGTGGAAGAGGTTGCCGAGGGTCTCGTGGGTGACCACGACACCCTTGGGACGACCGGTCGAGCCGGAGGTGTAGATGACGTAGGCGGGATGGCGAGGCGTCAGAGGACCGGAGCGGTCGGCATCGGTGAGAGGGGCCGGCTCCCGGGCGGCGACGCGCTCGGCCGTGGCGGGCTCGTCCAGCACGAGCGGCTCGGTGCCCGCGGGCAGGGTGCTCACCAACTCGCGTGTGGTGAGGACCAGTACCGGCCGGGCGTCGTCGAGGACGTCCGCCGTACGGTCCACCGGCGCGTCCGGGTCGAGCGGCAGATAGGCCGCCCCCGCCTTGTGCACCGCGAGTACGGCCACCAGGAACCGGGCGGTGCGGGGGAGCGCCAGGGCCACGAACCGCTCGGGTCCCGCGCCGAGCTCGACCAGCAGGCGCGCCAGGCGGTTCGCCTCGTCGTCGAGTTCGGCGAAGCTCAGCTCCATGCCGTCGCAGGCCACGGCGGGCAACTCCGGGCACCGGCGCACCTGTTCCTCGAACAGGGCGGGCACGGTGGTCGGCGCGGCGAGGGCCGGCCGGCTGTGCCATCCGCCGCACAGACGGAGCCGCTCGTCCTCGTCGAGGATGTCGACGCGCCCGAGGGACACGTCCGGGTCGGCGGCCACGGCCCGCAGGACGCGCCGCAGCCGGTCCGCGAAGGACTGCGCGGTCGCGTGGTCGAACAGGTCGGCGCTGTACTCGAGCACACCGTCGACGCCGCTGCCGTCGCCGCGCTCCACGAAGTCGAAGGAGAGGTCGAACTTGGCGGTGCTGTTCGCGACCTCGTCCCGGGCGCCGCTCAGCCCGGGAAGCAGCCCGGCCTCGTCCCGGTCCGGCGCCAGGTACACCACCATCACCTGGAAAAGGGGATGCCGGGCGAGCGACCGGGCCGGGTTGAGCACCTCCACCAGCCGCTCGAACGGCACGTCCTGGTGGTCGAAGGCGGCCAGGTCGGTTTCCCGCACGCGGTCCAGCAGCTGACGGAACGTCGGATCGCCCGAGGTGTCGGTGCGCAGCACCAGCGTGTTGAGGAAGAACCCGACCAGGTCCTCCAGTGCCGCGTCCGTCCGCCCGGAGACGGGGCTGCCGATCGGGATGTCGTGGCCCGCGCCCAGCCTGCTGAGCAGCGTCGCCACGGCGGCCTGGAGCACCATGAACACGCTGACGCCGTTGTCGCGGGCCAACCGGCGCAGTGCCGCGGCCAGTTCGGCGTCGAGTGACAGATCGGCCGCGCCGCCCCGGTAGCTCGACTCCAGCGGACGGGGCCGGTCCACGGGAAGGACCAGTTCCTCGGGCAGTCCGGCCAGCGCGCGCTTCCAGTAGCCGAGTTGCTGCTCGCCGACCTCGGCGAGCAGCCGCTCCTGCCAGAGGGTGTAGTCGGCGTACTGGACCGGCAACGGCTCCCACTCGGGCGCCCTGCCCTCCCGCCGCGCCGCGTAGGCGAGCGCCAGATCCCGGCGCAGGGGCGCCTGAGACCACTCGTCACCCGCGATGTGGTGCAGAAGGAGCGACAGCGTCCACTCCTGCTCGCCGGTGCGGAACACGTGGACGCGCAACGGCGGTTCGCTCGCCAGCTCGAAGCCGTACGTCCCGGCCTGCGCGAGCCGCTCGGGCAGCAGGGCCGCGTCGACGTCCTCCACCTCGAACGCGACGTCCCGTGGATCGAGGATCCGCTGGTAGGGGCGCCCTTCCTCGTCGGGGAACACCGTGCGCAGCGTCTCGTGCCGGGTGACCAGATCGCGCACCGCCGCCCGCAGCGCCTCGACGTCCAGGTCGCCGGTGAGCCGCCAGGCGGAGGGGATGTTGTACGTCGGGTTCGGTCCCTCGACCCGGTACAGCACCCACAGCCGCTGCTGGGCGGAGGACAGCGGGAGCCGCTCGGGACGCGTGCCCGGGGTGAGGGCGGGGCGGGCCCCGGCCGTGGAACCCTCGGCCAGACTGCGGGCGAGCCGCGCCACCGTCGGCGCGTCGAACACCGTGCGCAGGGACACCTCGACCCCGAAAGCCTCGCGGATCGCGGCGACCAGCCGCATGGCCAGCAGCGAGTGGCCGCCCAGCGCGAAGAAGTCGTCGTCGACACCGGCCCGTTCCACACCCAGGACGTCCGCGAACAGACCGCAGAGGATCTCCTCGCGCGGATCGCGCCCCCGGCCCCCGGCGCCGCTGCCCGCCGCGAAGTCCCAGGCGGGCAGGGCCCGTCGGTCGAGCTTGCCGTTCGGCGTGAGCGGCAGGGCGTCCAGGGTGACGAAGGCCGCGGGAACCATGTGCTCCGGCAGCGCGGCAGCGGCGTGACCGTGCAGTACCTCCGCGTCCGTGGTCTGTCCGGGGGCCGGAACGACGTACGCCACGAGCCGCTCGTCGTGCGGGACGACGACCGCGTGGCCGACGGAGGGGTGCCGGGCGAGGACGGTCTCGATCTCGCCGGGCTCGATGCGGACGCCACGGATCTTGACCTGGTGGTCGGTGCGGCCGAGGAAGTCGAGCGTGCCGTCGGACCGAAGGCGGGCCAGGTCGCCCGTGCGGTACATCCGGGCGCCGGGCGGGCCGTACGGGTCGGCGACGAACCGCTCGGCGGTGAGTCCCGGCCGGTCGAGGTAGCCGCGGGCCAGCTGGACACCCGCCAGGTACAGCTCTCCGGCGACACCCGGGGGAACAGGCCGCAGCCCGGCGTCCAGGACGTATGCCCGCGTGTTCCATACGGGACGGCCGATCACCACGCGTTCGTCGCCCGGCAGCACCTCGACGGCCGTGACGTCGACCGACGCCTCGGTGGGCCCGTACAGGTTGTGCAGCTCGGCCGGCAGCACCTGGTGGAATCGCTGCGCCACCGCGACCGGCAGCGCCTCACCACTGCACATCACCCGGCGCAGACCGGTGCACCGCGCGGCGGAGGGCTCCTCCAGGAACACCTGGAGCATCGACGGCACGAAGTGCGCCGTCGTGACGCCTTCCTCCCGGATCAGCCCGGCCAGATACGCCGGGTCCTTGTGGCCCTCCGGCCGCGCGACCACCAGCGCCGCCCCGGTGATCAGCGGCCAGAAGAACTCCCACACGGACACGTCGAAGCCGGCCGGCGTCTTCTGCAGCACCCGGTCCTCGCTCGTCAGCGTGTACGCGTCCTGCATCCACAGCAGCCGGTTCACGATGCCCTCGTGCGGGACGACGACGCCCTTCGGGCGGCCCGTCGACCCGGACGTGTAGATCACGTAGGCGGGGCTCGACGGATCGTAGGACGTGGGCAGTTCACCTTCCGGGCCCTCCGGCAGCGCGTCCTCGATGACGCACACCGGCCGGGCCTCCTCCAGCATGAGCGTGAGCCGCTCCCTCGGCTGGCCGTCGTCCAGCGGCAGATACGCCCCGCCCGCGCGGTGCACGGCCAGCAGCGCGACGACGAGGTCCACCGAGCGGGGGAGCGCCACAGCCACAGTGCGCTCCTGGCCGACGCCCAGACCGGCGAGCACCCGCGCGGTCCGCTCGACCCGTGCGTCCAGCTCGGCGTAGGTGAGGCGCCGTTCACCGGAAACCAGGGCCAGGGCGTCCGGGGTGCGCGCCACCTGTGCGCGGAACAGCTCCGGCAGGGTGGTGGCCGGCACGTCGTGCGCCGTGTCGTTCCAGCCGGTGAGCACCGCCTGCCGCTCGGCGTCCTCCAGTACCTCCAACTCCCGTACAGCGGTGTCGGGTCGGGACGCCACCTGTTCCAGCAGGCGCACCAGCCGCCCGGCCAGCCGCTGGGCCGTCGAGTCGTCGTACAGGTCGAGGGCGTACTCCAGGATCAGCGTCAGCCGGCCCCGGGCCGTGTCGTCCGCGAACTCGTCCACGAACGTGAAGTGGAGATCGAACTTGGCCATGCCGGTGTCCATGTCGAACCACTCGGTCGGCAGGCCGAACACGTCCGGGTCGCCGTCGGGCCGGTAGTGGTAGCCGAGCATGACCTGGAAGAACGGGTTGCGGCCGGCCACCCGGGGCGGGTTGACGGCCTCGACGACCTGGTCGAAGGGCAGGTCCTGGTGCTCGAAGGCGGCCAGGGCGGACTCCCGGACCCGGCCGAGTAGTTCACGGAAGGTGACACGGCCGTCCGACAGGTCGGTACGCAGCACGAGCGTGTTGACGAAGAAGCCGACCAGGTCGTTCAGCGCGTCGTCGGTGCGGCCGGCGATGGGCGAGCCCAGCGGGATGTCGTCGCCGGCGCCGAGCCGGTGCAGCAGGGCCGCGGTGGCGGCCTGGAACAGCATGAACATGCTCGTGCCGGTGGCCCCGGACAGCTCGCGCAGGGCCCGCCCGGTGGCGGCGGAGAGCTCCACGCGCACCTTGCCGCCGCGCCCCGACGGGACCTCCGGCCGGGGCCGGTCCAGGGGGAGGGGCAGCTCCTCGGGGAGGCCGCGGAGCGCCTCGGTCCAGTGCGCGAGCTGCTCCTCGCCGATCCGGCCGAGCAGTTCCTCCTGCCAGAGCGTGTAGTCGGCGTACTGGACCGGCAACGGCTCCCAGTCGGGCGCCCGGCCCTCGCGCCGGGCCTCGTACGCACGGGTCAGGTCGGCGAGGAACGGCCGGTCCGACCACTCGTCGGTGGCGATGTGGTGCAGGACGAGCGCCACCACCTGGTCCTCGGGACCGAGCCGGAACACCTCGGCCCGCACCGGCAGTTCGGCGCTCAGGTCGAAGGGCCGCCGCTGGGCCGCAGAGATCCGCTCGGCCAGCTCCCCCTCGGAGCACTCGACGACCCGGAAGTCGGGCTCGCCCTCACCGATCCACTGCCAGGGCTCACCGTTCTCCTCCAGGATCCGTGTCCGCAGGGACTCATGACGGACCGTCACGTCCAGCAGAGCCGTCCGCAACGCGTCCAGGCCGAGCCGTCCCCGGAGCCGGAAGACCAGGGGGAAGTTGTACGCCACTCCGCCGCCCGTGATCCGCTCGACCAGCCACAGCCGCCGCTGGGCCGCCGACAGCGGGATACGGGCGGGCCGCTCGGTCACGGGCGCCGGTACCGGCCGGGCGGGCCGTCCGGCGTCCGCCCGCGACGCGAGCGCCTCCGGCGTCGGGGCCTCGAACAGGTCCCGGATGGCGAGCTCCGCGCCCAGTTCGGTGCGGGCCCGGCTGATCAGGCGGGTGGCGAGCAGCGAATGGCCGCCCAGGTCGAAGAAGTTGTCCTCCGCTCCGGTGCGCGGCAGCCCCAGTACCTCGGCGAACAGACGGCACAGCACCTCTTCGACGGGGGTGCCGGGCCCGCGCCCCTCGGACAGGGTCACCGCGGGCTCGGCGTCCGGCAGCGCCCGCACGTCGAGCTTGCCGTTGTCGTTCATCGGCAGCCCCGGCAGGACCACGAACGCGGCCGGGACCATGTAGCCGGGCAGCCGCTGCCCCAGATCCTCGCGCAGCCGTCGTACGAGAGCCCCGTTGCCGCGCGTGGCGGTGGGGGTGTTGGCGTAGGGCGCCGAGCCGCGGTCGGCGCGCGGGAGGTGGAGGCCGGACGTGCGCACGGGTGCGCCGGCGCCGCGTACGAACACGGCGTCGAAGAAGCCCGGTTCGTCCGACCACGTGGTCAGGACCCGGTGGCCGTGGGCTTCGCCGAGGGCACGCAGTTCCTCCGGTTCCACGCCCGGCCCGACCGGGCCCGTGGGCCGGCCGGCGTCCATCGCCCGCATCGCCGCGAGATCCTCCGCCGTACGGGCGTCCGGAATCCGGCGCACCCGGAGCGTCTGCGTTCCCTCCAGGAGCGCCGGGAGCGCACGTGTCCCGGGCCACTCCCGCACGGGCGCGTCCCGCAGACGCAGGCCCGCGGGACCGTCGTACAGGACCACGTCGTACCGGTACCGCGTCAGCTCGTTGTGGTGTCGCCCGGCCTTGGTGCGCAGGTCGACGCCGACGCCGAGGGTGGTGAACCAGTCGGGGTCGACGAGCAGTTCCTTCTCCAGGGCGAGCCCCCGGTCCACGGCCCGGCGCAGCGCCTCCGGCTCGGTGTCCGCACCCGCGCGCGCGGCCTGGATGCCCGTCTGGAACACCCGGGCCTGCCGCAGGTCCCGTACGTCACCGAGGAACAGGGCACCGCCAGGCGCGAGCAGCCCCATCGCGCCCCGGATCACCTCACGCAGATGGTCCAGGCTCGGGAAGTACTGCACGACGGAGTTGATGACGACGGTGTCGAAGAAGCCGACGGGCAGGCCGTCCGTCACCTCGGCGGCCTGGCACCGCAGTTCGACCTTCCGCGCCAGTTCCGGATCGGCCTTGAGGTCCTCGCCGAGCTTGCGGATGACGGGTGCCGCGAAGTCCGTCGCCCAGTACGACTCGGCGTCCGGGGCGAGCCGTGACAGCAGCAGACCGGAGCCGACACCGATCTCCAGCATCCGCCGCGGCCGCAGCTCACGGATCCGATCGACCGTCGCCTCGCGCCACTCCCGCATGTGCTCCCGAGGGATCGGCTCACCGTCGTAGGAGCTGTCCCAGCCCGCGAAGTCCTCGGTGAGGACGGCCGTGCCGATCTCGGTGTACTCGGCCGAGTAGATCTCCCGCCACTCGCCGATCTGCTCCCGCTCGGCCGACTCCCGCGCCTCGGCGCCGGGTTCGGCCGGGACGACGTACCCCACCAGCCTCTTCGTGCCGGGTGCGGAGGTGTCGTCGCGGGCGATCACCGCGGCCTGGGACACCTCGGGATGCTGGGCGAGCGCCGTCTCGATCTCACCGAGCTCCACCCGGTGGCCCCGGATCTTGACCTGGTCGTCGGTGCGGCCCAGGAAGTCGAGGTTGCCGTCCGGGCGGCGCCGCACCAGATCGCCGGTGCGGTACATGCGCTCACCCGGCTGCCCGTACGGGTCGGCCACGAACCGCTCGGACGTCAGGCCCGGCCGGTCGAGGTAGCCACGGGCCAGCCCCACACCGGCGATGTACAGCTCACCCGCGACCCCGTCCGGCACGGGCCGCAGCCAGGTGTCGAGGACGCGGGCACGGGTGGCGCGGATCGGACGGCCCACGGTCGGGGTCGCGCTGTCGTCCGTACCGCCGCCGAGGGTGTTGATCGTGTACTCGGTGGGCCCGTACAGGTTGTAGCCGTAGGTGCCCTCGGTGTCCCGCAGCGTGTTCCACACCGTCTCGGTGACCGCCTCTCCACCGAGCAGCACCAGCGGCGGCCGGTGCCCCTCCAGCAGGCCCTCCTCGATGAGGAGGTGGGCGTACGTGGGCGTCACGTTGACGACGTCGACGCGGTGCTCCTCGCAGTACGCCACCAGCGCGGTCGCGTCCCGCCGCAACTCCTCGTCGCAGATGTGCACTTCATGGCCCTCGACGAGCCACAGCAGCTCCTCCCAGGACATGTCGAACGCGAACGACACGGTGTGCGCGATCCGCAGCCGCCGCCCGCCCGCCGACGCGATCGCCGGGGCGAAGATCTCCTTCTGGTGGTTGAGCTGCATGTTGGTCAGACCGACGTACGGCGTGACGACACCCTTGGGACGGCCGGTCGACCCGGACGTGTAGATCACGTACGCCGGGTGGTCCAGGCTGAAGGACCGCGAGACGGGCGCGTCGGGCAGGCCCTCCAGCCCGGCCGCCACCTCCGGGTCGTCCAGCAGCACGCGCGGGGTGTCGCCGGTCAGGGTCCGGGACACCGCCCGCGTCGACAGCAACAGCAGCGGACGCGCGTCGGCGAGCATCAGCGACAGCCGCTCGGCCGGATGGTCCAGCTCCAGCGGCAGATACGCGGCACCCGTGCGCAGCACCGCGAACAGCGCCACCACCATGTCGATCGAGCGCGGAAGCCCGAGCGCCACGACCCTCTCGGGCCCGGCACCGCGCGCGATCAGCAGACGGGCCATCCGGTTGCAGGCCGCGTCGAGTTCGGCGTACGTGACGGTCCGCGCGCCGAAGACGAGCGCGGTCGCGTCCGGGGTGCGGGCCGCCTGGGCGGCGAGCATGTCCGCCACCGTCTCGTGCGGCACGGGCTGCCGGTTCCCGGCCTCCTCACGGGCCAGCGCGGCGGCCTCGGCGGGCAGCAGCGCGGCCAGCGAGCCCACGGCTGCCGACGGGTCGGACACCAGGGCGTCCACCAGCAGCACGAACCGCTCCAGCAGGGTCCGCGCGTACGCGCCGTCCAGCAGGTCCGGACGGTACGCGAGCGTGACCCGGACCCGCTCGCCGGGCGTGACCACCAGGTTGGCCGGGTAGTGAGTGGCGTCCACGTTGGCGACCGCCGCGGCCCCGTGCCGCTCGCGCAGCTCGGCGAGCCGATCGTCGGTGTCGGCGTTGCGCAGCACGAACAGCGTGTCGAACAGCCGGCGGTGACCGGTCTCCGCCTGGAGGACACCCAGGCCCAGGTACTCGTACGGCATCAGCTCCATCCGCTCGCCCTGGACGCGGCGCAGCAGGCCGAGGACCGTCTCGCGCGGGTCGAAGGCGATGCGCGCGGGCACGGTGTTGAGGAACATGCCGATGACGTTCTCGACGTCCGGCACCTCGCTCGGGCGCCCGGCGACCGTCGTACCGAAGACGATGTCCGTACGGCCCGTGGCGCTCGCGAGGACCAGCCCCCAGGCCGCGTTGAGCACCGTGTTGAGGGTCAGGCCGTGGCGGCGGGCGGTCTCGCGCAGCCGCTCGGCCGCGTCCGCGTCGAGGACGGCGTCCAGGTGCTCCGGGATCACCGGCTCCAGGCCCCGGTCGGACACGGCGGGCAGGAGCAGCGTGGGCTCGTCGAAGCCGGCCAGGGCCGTGCGCCAGGCCCGGGTCGCCGCGGTGTCGTCCTGGCGCTCCAGCCAGGTCAGGTAGTCGCGGTACGAGCCCGGCCGGGCCAGCCCCGCGGGGTCGCCCCCGCTCTCGTACAGCGCGAACAACTGGTCCAGGAACAGCCAGGCCGACCAGCCGTCCCACAGGATCAGATGACGTCCGACGACGAGCCGGTCGCCGCGCCCGTCGCCGAGCCGGACCAGCAGCATCCGGAAGAGCAGCGGTCGGGTGAGGTCGAAACGGCGGGACCGCTCCTCGTCCATCAACTCCCGCACACGCCGGTCCTGTTCGGCTGCGGACAGCGCGGACAGGTCCACCTCCGTGAGCGGGATCTCGGCGTCCGCCACCTCGCGCACGATGAACTGCACCGGCTGGCGCAGCCCTTCGCTGCTGAATCCGGCGCGCAGGCTGGGGTTGCGGGCCAGCAGGGCGCGCGTCGCGGCCCGCAACCGCCCGGCGTCCACGCGCTCGGCGAAGTCGAAGGACTCGTGGACCGTGTAGACGTCGAGGGCGCCGTCGTCGTACGTGGAGTGGAAGAACAGGCCCTCCTGGAGCGGGGCCAGCGGCCACACGTCCTCGACGCGGCCCGGAGCGAGCCGCTCGACGCGTTCGCGCTCCTCCTCGGTGAGCGCGAACCTGGACGCGGTCTCCTCATTGCCGGTCGACTCCACGACCGTCGCCGCCGCCGCGAGCGCCGCCGGAGTGCGGTGCTCGAAGACATCACGCGGGCCGAGCACCAGGCCGGCGCGCCGGGCCCGGCTGGAGACGGCGATGGAGCTGATGCTGTCACCGCCGAGCAGGAAGAAGTCGTCGTCGACGCCGACGCCGTCCACCTTCAGTACGGCCGCGAAGATCTCGGTGAGCAGGTGCTCCCGGGGGTTGCCCGGCGCGCGGGTCGCGGTGGCCCGTACGGCCCGCGGAGCCGGCAGCGCGGCCCGGTCCAGTTTGCCGCTCGGCGTGAGCGGCAGGGCGTCGAGGACGACCCAGGCGTCCGGGACCATGGGCGCGGGCAGGGAGCCCGCCAGGGCGGTGCGCAGCGCGGCGACGTCCAGGTCCCCGCATGGCGCCGACGGCACGACGTACGCGACGAGCGCGTTGTCCCGTACGGTCACGGCCGCCTGTCCCGCCTCGGGCAGGCACATCAGCGCGGCCTCGATCTCGCCGAGTTCGACGCGGTTGCCGCGCAGCTTGACCTGGCGGTCGGTGCGGCCCAGGTACTCGACCACGCCGTCCGCGCGGCGCCGGACCAGGTCGCCGGTGCGGTACATGCGGCTGCCGGGCGGCCCGTACGGATCGGCCGTGAACCGCTCGGCGGTGAGCCCCGGGCGGGCGTGGTAGCCACGGGCGAGCTGGACGCCGGTCAGGTAGAGCTCGCCGGGGACACCCTCGGGAACGGGCCGCAGACAGGAGTCCAGCACCCGCAGGCCCGTGTTCCACACCGGCCGGCCAATCGGCACGGAGGTGCTCCCGCCGGACGGCTCACGCTCGTCGTACGGGTGGTACGTGACGTCCACGGCGGCCTCGGTCGGGCCGTACAGGTTGTGCAGCGGAACCCCGGTCAGGGCGTGCCAGCGGCTCGCGGCGGCCAGGGGGAGCGCCTCGCCGCTGCTCAGCACGCGACGCAGCGACGCAGACCAGGTGGGGTCACCGGTGACCTCCTCCGACTGCAGGAACGCCTCCAGCATGGAGGGCACGAAGTGCATCGTGGTGATGCCCTGGCCGCGCACGAGAGCCGCCAGGTAGGCGGGGTCGCGGTGGCCGTCCGGGCGGGCGAGCACCACCGCGGCGCCTTCGAGCAGCGGCCAGAAGAACTCCCACACGGACACGTCGAAACTGGAGGGGGTCTTCTGCAGCACGCGGTCGTCGGCGTTCAGCCCGTACGCGCCCTGCATCCACGCGAGCCGGTTGACGATGGCGCGGTGGGTGACGACCACGCCCTTGGGCAGACCGGTCGAGCCGGAGGTGTAGATGAGGTAGGCGGGGTCGTCGGGGGCGGCCGGCCGCACCGGAGCCTCCTGAGGCTCGTCCTCCCCGGCGTCGAGCAGCAGTGGGGAAGCGGCGCTCTCGGGCAGCCGGCCGACGGTGCCCGACAGCGTGACCACCGTCGTCGCACCCGAGTCGGCCAGCATGTGCGCCACTCGGCCGGCCGGATAGTCCAGGTCCACCGGCAGATAGGCCGCGCCCGCCTTGAGCACGCCGAGCAGCGCGACCATCAGCTCCGCCGAGCGCGGTACGGCGACCGCCACGAACGCCCCGGGCCCGGCACCACGGCCCCGCAGCCGTGACGCCAACGCCTCGGCGCGGGCGTCGAGTTCCGCGTAGGTGAGCCGCACCCCCTCGAAGACGACGGCCGTCGCCTCCGGGGTCCGGGCCACCTGTGCCGCGAACGCCTCGGCCAGGGTCGTCGCCGGGACGGAGCGCTCCTCGCCCCACGGGTGGGCCCGCAACGCCTCGTCGGGCGACAGCAGTTCGACGGAGGCGGCGGGCCGGGCGGGGTCGTCGGCCATCGCTTCCAGGACACGCGTCAGCCGGTCGCCGATCGCGCGGACGGCGTCACCGTCCAGCCGTTCGGCGTGGTGCTTGAGCCGCAGGTCCAGCTGTCGGCCGGGCTTGACGACGAGGGCGAGCGGATAGTGGACGGCGTCATGGAACGCGTCACCGGTGATGCGCACGCTGCCCGACGCGTCCCGCACATCGGTGGCGGAGGGGTAGTTCTCGAACACGACGAGGGTGTCGAAGAGTTCGCCCTCGCCCGCGTGCCCCGTCAGCCGCTGGATCTCGGCCAGGCCGAGATGCTGGTGGTCGAGCAGCCGTGCCTGCTCCTCCTGCAGGCGGACCAGCAGCTCCCCGAGTGCCTCGCCCGGTGCCCAGCAAAAGCGGGTGGGCAGGGTGTTGATGAACAGGCCCACCATCGATGCGATGCCGTCGACCTCGCTGTCCCGGCCCGAGACGGTGGTGCCGAACAGCACGTCGCCCCGGCCGGTCAGCCTGCCGAGCAGCAGACCCCAGGCGGCCTGCACCACGGTGCCCAGGGTGACGCCGTGCTCACGGGCCCGCTCGGTGAGCCGTGCCGTGGTGCGCTCGGACAGCTCCACGCGGACGTGCGCGGGGCGTACCGGTGCGTCGTCGGCCGGTGCCCCGACCAGCCGGGTGGGTTCGTCGAGCCCGGCGAGCGCGGTGCGCCAGGCCTCACCGGCCGCGTCGCGGTCCTGCTCGCCGAGGCGGCGCAGGAAGGCGCGGTACGGGGTGACCTCGGGAAGCGCGGGAGCGTCCACGCCGTAGAACGCCATCAGCTCGCGGTGCAGGACGGGCAACGACCAGCCGTCCGCGACGATGTGGTGGAACGTCAGCACCAGGCGGCTCCGCTGCTCACCGAGGCGGATCAGAGCACAGCGCAGCAGCGGCGGCGCCCCCAGGTCGAACCCGGCGGCCCGCTCGTCGGCGGCCACGGCATCGCCCAGCGTCTCCCGCGCCTCCGCGTCCTGGGCGGAGAGATCGACCTCCCGCCACGGCAGTTCGGCGTGGAGCGTGATGATCTGCACCGGTGTGCCGTCCGGACGCTGCCGGAAGGCGGCCCGCAGCGGCGCGTGACGGTCGAGGAGCCGCTCGGCGGCCCGGCGCAGGGTGTCACCGTCCACCGGGCCCGCGAGGTCGAGGACCTGCTGGACGACATAGGTGTCGCCGTCGGTGCCCCCGGCGGCGGAGTGGAAGAAGAAGCCCTGCTGAAGCGGGGTGAGCGGCAGCAGTTCCTCGACGGCGAGCGGCCGGGCGCCCTGGATCTCGGCCAGTTCCTCCTCATCGGCCTCCACCAGCGGACGGTCGGCGGCCCGGTCCTCCCCGCGCTCGACGGCGGCCTTCGCGAGCGCCTCGACCGTACGGTGCCGGAACACGTCGCGGGTGGTGAGCCGCAGCCCCGCCTCGCGTGCCCTGATGAGCAACTGGATCGCGGTGATGCTGTCGCCGCCGAGCGCCAGGAAGTCGTCCTCAGCCGTCACCGCGTCCAGTCCGAGCACCTCGGCGTACAGGCCGCTGAGCAGCCTCTCCCGGGCGGTGCGCGGGGCACGGCCCGAACTCATCGCCGCGTGGTCCGGGACCGGCAGCGCCTTCCCGTCGATCTTGCCGCTCGGGGTGACCGGCAGCGCGTGCAGGGGCACGAACGCCGACGGGACCATGTAGTCGGGCAGCCACTCGGCGGCGTGCGCCCGCAGGGTCCGCATCAGCGCCGTCACATCGCGGAACGGCGCGGGGCGGTTGGCGTGGGGGTAGGCCCCGGCGGTGCGGTACAGGCCGGTGGGCGGGCCGTCGAGGGCCAGTACGGCGTCGAAGGCGCCGTCGTCGGCGCTCCCGTTCCAGGTGAGGGCCACCCGGTAGCCGTGCCGTTCGGCCAGGGCGTACACCTCTTCCGGGTCCGCGCCCGCCGCCGTCTCCCCGCTGCTGCCCTCCAGCCGCCACAGGTCCGCCAGGTCGTCGGCGAGGCGGGCGTTGGGCACACCGGTGATCCGCAGGCGCGGTGAACGCTCCGCCAGCAGGTCGGCCAGCGAGTCGACGTCGGCCCAGGGGACCTCCCGTTCCTCGTGCGGGACCGTGCGCTGTCCGGGGCGCAGGACGACGTCGTACCGGTACCGGCTCAACTCGTTGTGGTGGACGCCCCGTTTGATCCGGATCTCGGCGTCGAAACCGTCGAGCGAGGCGAAGTAGTCCGGGTCGAGCAGGAGTTCGCCCTCCCAGCGCACCGACTGCTCGACGGCCGCGCGCAGGGCGCTCTTGTCCTCGGCGACGGCCCGTCGCGTCTCGACGGCCGCGCGCAGGGTGCGCAGCAGCCGCAGGTTGCGTACGTCACCGAGGAAGATCTGGCCGCCGGGGGCGAGCAGCCCGCTGACCCGGCGGAGTACGTCGGTGAGGTAGCCGGCGCTCGGGAAGTACTGCGCGACGGAGTTGAGGATGACGATGTCGAAGTACCCGGTGGGCAGGCCGGTCGTGTCGTGCGCGGGCTGGGCGCGCAGTTCGACCTTGGCGGCCGGCTCCCCGTCCAGTCGGCTGCGCAGCGCCCCGATCGCCTCGGCCGAGAGATCGGTGCCCCAGTAGGTCCGGCAGCCGGGCGCGATCCGGGAGAGGATCAGGCCGCTGCCCACACCGATCTCCAGCACGCGGTTTCGTGGGGCGAGTTCGAGGATGCGCTCGATGGTGGTCTCCCGCCACTCGCGCATCTCCTCGACGGGGATCGGCCGCCCGTCGTACATGCTGTTCCAGCCCGCGTAGTTCTCCTCGAACTCCTCCGAACGGGTGGCGCTGTAGAGGAGTTCGTGGACGTCCTTCCACTCCTCCACACGGTCGTCGGGCCCGTCCAGTGCCGGTACGACATAGGCGGCCAGGCGCCGGTCGCCGGGCCGGTCCTCCCGGGCGACCACCGTGACCTGGTCCACGGCGGGGTGGCCGCGCAGCACCGACTCGATCTCGCCCGGCTCGATACGGAAGCCACGGATCTTGATCTGGGCGTCCGCGCGGCCCAGGAACTCCAGCCGCCCGTCACCGCGCCACCGCACCAGGTCGCCCGTACGGTACAGCCGCTCGCCGGGCGCGCCGAACGGGTCGGCGACGAACCGCTCGGCGGTCAGGTCCGGCCGGCCGAGATAGCCGCGCGCGAGACCCGCACCGCCCAGGTAGAGCTCGCCCGTGACCCCCGCCGGAACCGGCCGCAGGTACGCGTCGAGCACGTAGGCCCGCGTGCCCGGGTCGGGGACGCCGATCGGCACGATCGCGCCCGCCGGGATGTCCGGATCGCACAACCCGAGCGTGGAGTTGGTGGTCGCCTCCGTCGGACCGTACGCGTTGAACATCATCCGGCCGCGCGCATAGCGTCCCACCAGCTCAGGGGAGACGCGCTCGGTGCCCGCCAGCAGGGTCGCCGTGGGCGGGAGGTGGACGTCGTCGGGCATCGCGGCGAGCAGCGCGGGCGGCAGGATCATGAACGTGATGCCGTGCGCGTTCGCGTAGTCGGCGAGCGGTGCGCCGGGCACCCGCAGTTCGGCCGGTACGACGACGAGACGGCCGCCCGACAGCAGCCCGAGGCACAGGTCCCAGAAGGCGACGTCGAAGCTCGGCGAGGCGAACTGCAGCACCCGGCTGTGCGGGCCGATGCCGAACCGCTCGCTCTGCGTGGCCACGAGCTTCGCCACGCCGCTGTGCGCGAGGACGACACCCTTGGGTCGGCCCGTCGAACCCGAGGTGTAGATCACGTACGCGGCGCTGTGGACGCCGAGCGGTGCCCCGCGGTCCGCGTCGGTGGGGTCGTGGGCGGGCCGGTCCGCCAACTCGGCGGCCACAGCGGGGGAGTCCAGCTCGACCACGGCCATGCTGTCCTGCTCGGGCAGGTCCCGGGCGGTCTCCCGTGTCGTCACCATGCACACGGGCGCGGCGTCCCCGAGCATGTACGCGATCCGGTCCGCCGGGTAGTCGTGGTCGATCGGCAGGTAGGCCGCGCCGGACTTGAGGACGGCGGCCTCGGCGACGATCAGTTCCGTGGAGCGCGGCAGCGCCAGCGCCACGATGCGTTCGGGACCGGCGCCCCGCGCGATCAGGGCGTGCGCCAGACGGTTGGCGCGCTCGTCGAGTTCGGCGTAGGTGAGGTGCTCGTCCTCGAAGACCAGGGCGGTGGAGTCGGGGCGCTGCCGGACCTGTTCGGCGAACATCGCGGGCCACGTGTCCGCGGGGACCGTGTGCTCGGTGGAGTTCCAGTCGAGCACGACCTGCCGGTACTCGTCCGGGCCCATCAGGGCGAGCCGGGCCACGGGTGCGCCGGGCCGGGCCAGCGCGTCGGTGAGCAGGGTCCGGTAGTGGACGAGCAGCCTCTCGACGGTCGCCGAGTCGAAGAGACCGGGGTGGTACGTCACCCGCGCCGTGCCCTCGCTCACCTGCAGCAACACGTCGACGGGGCCGGGCAGTTCACCGGCGGGACGCTCGGCCGTGCCGAACCCCGTGTTGACGAACAGACCGCCGCCGCGCGTCGGCCGGGGGCGCAGTTCGTCGACCAGGACGCCGACGGGAATCCGGTGGGTCGCGGCCTCCTCCCACGCCTGGCCGACGCGCCTCACCAACTCCTGGAAGGTGGGCTCGTGGTCGACCGACACCCGCACGAGCAGCCCGTCATGACCGACCGTCAGGTCGACCGCCCCGCTGTAGCGGTGCAACAGGGCGACGAAGGCGGCGAGGAGAACGGGGGAGGAGGCCTCCTCGGGCACGCCGGACAGCGTGCGGATCTCCCGCTCGGCGACCGGCTCGGGCGGATGGGGGCGGTCGGCGGGGAGCGACACCTCTGGCGGGAGGGGGGTGAGCAACCGACGCCAGTAGGTCAGGACTTCCTCGGAACCGCACACAGCAGTGAGCCTCCCCAGCCGACCGGTCCCGGCCCTGGGCCGGGGATCGGCGCCATACTAAGGTAAGGGTTACCTAATTCACAGGGTGCTCATGGAAGGTGCCCGGGGGGATGCGACGCCAAGCGGCCACGTCATACAGTTAAGGCAAGCCTCATCAAAGGAAGTTCACACGTGGGGACCTCGACGGTCCGGGCGGCGAAAGGCCCCCGCGCAGTACTCCTGCTCGCGCTCTCGGCTGCGGCACTGCTCGCGCTGTGCGCCCTGTCGATGGCGTACGGGGCGCTCGGCGTCCCCCTCGACCAGGTGTGGCACACCCTGCTCGGCGACCCGCCCAACTCCCGTGTCGACAACGTGATCTGGTCCGTACGGCTGCCGCGCACCCTCCTCGCCCTCGCCACCGGCGCCGCCCTGGGCCTCGCGGGAGCGCTGATGCAGGCACTGACCCGCAACCCCCTGGCCGACCCCGGCATCCTGGGCGTCAGTGCCGGCGCGGCCTTCGCCGTCGTGCTCTCCGTGGGCGTTCTCGGTATCAGTTCCGTCCACGGCTACATCTGGTTCGCCCTGGCCGGGGCGCTGGCCACCAGCGTGCTCGTGTACGTCCTCGGCGGGCTCGGACGCTCGGGCACCACACCGGTCAAACTCGCCCTGGCCGGTGTCGCCGTGACCTCCCTGCTGTTCTCGCTGACCAGTGCCATCGCCCTCACCGACCCGGACGCCCTGAACCGCTACCGCTTCTGGAACGCGGGCTCACTGGCCAACCAGGACGACCAGGTGCTGCTGCGTGTCCTGCCGTTCCTCGCCGTGGGAGCGCTCCTCGCCCTTGCCTGCGCGCCCGCCCTGAACGGCCTGGCGCTCGGCGACGACGTCGCGAAGTCACTCGGGCTCAGGCTCGGGCTGGTCCGCGTCCAGGGCGTCGTGGCGGTCACGCTGCTCACCGGTGGTGCCGTCGCGGTCATCGGGCCCGTGGTCTTCGTCGGCCTGGTCGTGCCGCACATCGCCCGCGTCCTCGCGCAGGCGGCCGGCCTCGGCCCCGACCACCGCTGGCTGCTGCCGCTGTCGGCCGTGCTCGCGCCCTGTCTGCTGCTGGCCGCCGACATCGCGGGACGGCTCGTCGCCCGGCCCGCGGAGGTCCAGGCCGGCATCCTCGTCGCCTTCATCGGCGGCCCGTTCTTCATCGCGCTGGTCCGCCGCCGACGACTCGCGGAGCTGTGAGCACATGACCACCCACCTCGCACCCGGCCCGGGCGAACGGGCCCCCACGGGCGGGCCGCCCGCCCGCCGCACCGCTGTCCGCCGCACAGCCGGCCGGGTCACCTTCAGGGTGCCCGTCCCGCCCGTGTCGGGAGTGCTGCGGCCCCGGCTGGTGGGCGTGTGCCTGGGACTCGCGGCCGCCGCCTTCCTGGCCTTCTGCGTGGAGACGTCCCTCGGCGACATCTCGCTCCCGCTCACCGACGTCATGAAGGCACTCGTGGGCACGGGCGACCCCGCCACCGAGCTCATCGTCCACGAACTCCGCCTGCCGCGCGCCCTGGCGGGGCTCCTCGTCGGCATCGCCTTCGGCGTCTCGGGCGCCCTGCTCCAGACCATGACGCTCAACCCGCTCGCCAGCCCCGACATGATGGGCATCACCCAGGGCGCGGGCACGGCCGTCGTCGCCGGCATTGTGCTCGGCTGGGACGCGGGCCTCGGCACCCAGGCCCTCGGGATGCTCGGCGCGCTGGTCGCGGCCCTGCTCGTGTACGTCCTGGCCTGGAAGCGGGGCGCCACCGGCTACCGGATCGTCCTGGTCGGTGTCGGCGTCGCCTGGATCTGCACGAGCGCCACCGACTACCTGATGGCCCGCGGCCAGCGCTTCCAGGCCCAGGCCGCGCTCGGCTGGCTCGTCGGCAACCTCAACGGCCGCACCTGGGACCAGATCGGCCCGCTCGCCGTCACCCTGGCGCTCCTCGTACCGGCGGCGCTGCTGCTGGGACGGCTGATGCGCACCCTGCAGCTCGGGGACGACGTCGCCCGTGGACTCGGCACCCGCGTCCAGACCGTCCGGGTGGCCGTCCTGCTGAGCGCCGTCGTCCTGGTGGCGTTCGGCACCGCGACCGCCGGTCCGGTCGCGTTCGTGGCGCTCGCCGCTCCTCAGGTGGCCCAGCGGCTGGCCGGCACCGCGAGCCCGCCGCCCCTCGCCGCGGGACTGACCGGTGCCGTGATGGTCCTCGTGTCCGACCTCGTCGCCCGGAAGGCCGTCCCGGGCACCGAACTTCCGGTCGGGGTCGTCACCGGTGTGCTCGGCGCCCCCGTCCTGCTGTGGCTGCTCGTCCGCGCCAACCGCGCCGGTTCAGGAGGCTGACAAGGTGTCATCGAAGTACGACGGGTCCTCACAGCACGACGTGCCGCCGGGACGCCGGACGCACGAGGTTCCGGCCGACGGCCCCGACCTGCGGGCCGAGGGCCTGCGTCTCGCGTACGACGACCGGGTCGTCGTCGAGGACCTCGACCTCGTGATCCCCTCCGGAAGGGTCACCGCGATCGTCGGCGCCAACGCCTGTGGGAAGTCGACGCTCCTGCGCGCCCTGGCCCGGCTGCTGACACCGAAGGCGGGCGCGGTCCACCTCGACGGGCGCTCCGTGCACTCGATGCCCACCCGCGCCCTCGCCCAGAAGCTCGGCATCCTGCCGCAGTCACCCGTCGCGCCGGAGGGACTGACCGTCATCGACCTGGTGGGGCGCGGCCGTTCGCCCCACCAGACCTGGTGGCGGCAGTGGTCGTCCACCGACGAGGAGGCCGTGCACGAGGCCCTGCGCGCCACCGCGATGACCGACCTCGCGCACCGGGCCGTCGACGAACTCTCCGGCGGACAGCGCCAGCGCGCCTGGATCGCCATGGCGGTCGCCCAGGGCACCCCCGTGCTGCTGCTCGACGAGCCGACGACGTACCTCGACCTCGCCCACCAGATCGACGTCCTCGACCTCGTCACCGACCTCAACCGCCACCAGGGCCGCACCGTCGTCATGGTCCTGCACGACCTCAACCAGGCCTGCCGGTACGCCGACCACGTCATCGCCATGAAGGCGGGCCGCGTCGCGGGCGAGGGCGCCCCGGCCGACGTCATCACCGCCGCCATGGTCCAGGACGTCTTCGGGCTGCGCTGCGTGGTCGGCGAGGACCCGGTCAGCGGGACGCCCCTGATCGTCCCGATGGGCCGGCACCACGAGGGCGCGGACGCTCCGCCCGCTGTACCCGTGTCGGGCACCACCGGGTGAGCCGCCCGGCGGTGCCCTGCGCCAGTGCGCCCTACGGACGGGCCGTCAGGTACCCGCCCATCGTGCGGAAGTAGTCCGTCGCGGCGTACTCCGTGCCGTCCTCCGTCCGCACCCTCTTCACCACCAGGCCCGGCAGGCGCCCGGAGCGCGCGTCGGCGCCGGCCACGATGACGACGCCGTCGCCCTCCTTGATGAAGATCCGCCCGGGCGTGCCGCCGTAACGGCCCTCGGAGACCGCCGCCGTGACGACGCGCAGACGCTTGCCGCGGTGGTACGTGAAGGCGTTCGGATACGGGTCGGACTGGGCCCGTACGAACCGCTCCAGGTCCTGAGCGGGCCACGTCCAGTCGATGAGGCTGTCCGCCGGCGAACGCTTGTGGAAGAAGCTGGACCTGGAGCGGTCCTGCGGCGTCCACACCGCCTTCCCCGACGCGATCAGGTCCAGGGAGTCGGCGACGAGCGGTCCGATGAGGTCGACCGTGCGGTGGAACAGGTCCGTCGCCGTGTCGGCCGGGCCGACGGGCACGGCGCGCTGCAGCAGGACGTCACCCATGTCGAGTTCGGCGTCCATGCGGTGGGCCGTGACACCCACCTCCTTCTCGCCGTTGATGAGCGCCCAGATCAGCGGCGAGAAACCGGCGTAGGAGGGCAGCAGCGAGTCGTGGATGTTGAGCGTGCCGTGCGGTGGCAGGTCGAAGATCTCCGGCGGCAGCCAGGTCCGCCAGTTGTTCGCCACGATGATGTCCGGCTCGGCCTCCTTGAGCGCCCGCAGGAGTTCGTCGTCACCCGGACGGTTGCGCAACAGCACGGGAACGCCGTGCTGTTCGGCGAGATCGGCGACCGAGTCGCTCCAGATCTTCTCGTACGCGTGCTCACTCCTCGGATGAGTGACCGTCAGGACCACATCGTGTTCGGAGTCCAGCAGAGCCTGCAGCGTTCGGTGTCCCCAGGTCTGGTACCCGAACATGACGACCCGCATATGAGCCCTCCTCAGCCATTGCTAGGTAAGGCTAACCTTATCTAACATGGGCCTGCTTGGGGGAGGCTGTGTTCCAGCTAGGGGAACGCTGTATCTCCCCTTGGACAGGAGGAGATGACGCGGTGACGACGTTTCAGGGCGGGCCGGACTCCGACGACGAGGTCTACGACGTACTGGGCATCGGCTTCGGCCCATCGAATCTCGCACTCGCGATCGCGCTCCACGAGCACAGTGCGACGGCAGGTGAGGGGGAGGCGCTGCGCGCCGCATTCCTGGAGAAACAACCGCGGTTCGGCTGGCACCGCGGCATGCTCATCGACGACGCCACCATGCAGGTGTCCTTTCTCAAGGACCTGGTGACGATGCGCGACCCGACCAGCGACTTCAGCTTCCTGTCCTACCTGAGCGAGCGCGGCAGGCTCGTCGACTTCCTCAACCAGAAGACGCTCTTCCCGCTCCGCATAGAGTTCCACGACTACTTCGAGTGGGCCGCCGCCCGCGTCGCCCACCTCGTCGAGTACTCCGCCGAGGTCGTCTCCGTCCGGCCCGTCACCGAGGCCGGCGAGATCCGCTACTACGACGTCACCAGCCGCGATCCCGGCACGGGCCGCTCGGCCGTCCGCCGCACCCGCGCCATCTGCGTGGCCACCGGACTCGAACCGCACCTGCCGCCCGACGCCGCACTGTCCGAACGGGTCTGGCACAACAGCGATTTACTGCCACGGGTCGACGAACTCCTCCGGTCCGGAAGGCCGGTTCGCCGGGCGATCGTGCTCGGCGCCGGCCAGAGCGCCGCCGAGGCCGTCGACTACCTCCACCGCAGCCTTCCCGGCGCCGAGGTCTGCTCCGTGTTCGCCAAGTACGGCTACACACCCGCCGACGACAGCCCGCTGGCCAACAGGATCTTCGACCCCGAGGCCGTCGACCTGTACTACGGCGCGCCGCCCGAGGTGAAGCAGTCGCTCTTCGACTACCACCGCGGCACCAACTACTCCGTCGTCGACATGGAGTTGATCGAGTCGCTGTCCCGGACGATGTACCAGGAGAAGGTCCAGGGCCGTCAGCGGCTGCGGATGATGAACGTCTCCCGCATCCGCGAGGTCGAGGCGGGCGCCGACGAGGTGCGCGTGACGGTGGAGTTCCTGCCGACGGGCGAACGCCAGGTCCTCGCCTGTGACCTGCTCGTCTACGCCACGGGCTACCAGCCCCAGGGCATCGGCGACAACCTCGGCGAGGTGGGCAAGCTCTGTCTGCGCGACGAGGAGGACGCCCTGCGCGTCGGACGCGACCACCGCGTGGAGACAGCCCCCAACGTCGCCGCCGACATCTACCTCCAGGGCGGCACCGAGCACACCCACGGCCTGACGTCGACCCTCCTGTCGACCGTCGCGATCCGGGCAGGGGAGATCCGCGCCACCCTCCTCGCCCGCCGCTCGACGGGCCGTCTCCAGACGGCCCCCACCTCCTAGGTCCCGCGGACCGTCCGGCAGTGCCGTGTATGAGCCGTCGGGGCGGGTACACGGCACTGCCGACAAGGGCACGACCATCTCGTAGCTCCCCGTGAGGACGGGGATGCTCCCCGTGAGGGACAGAGGGGAGATGGGAGCACATGCTGTTCCGCGACCGCAGGCAGGCCGGGCAGGAACTGGCTGAGCAACTGCGCATCCTGTACGACAAGGGGGCGCTGCCCGACCCCGTCGTCCTCGCCCTGCCCCGCGGCGGTGTCACGGTGGCCCGTGAGGTGGCGCGGGCCCTCGACGCGCCGCTCGACGTCCTCGTGGTGCGGAAGATCGGCGCCCCGTTCCACGAGGAGTACGGCATCGGCGCGATCGTGGGCGACGACCCGCCGCTGTTCGACACGCACGCCCTGGAGCGGCTCGGCCTCAGCGAGGAGTCCCTCGCACCCCTGGTCCACCGCGAGCGGGAGGAGCTGCGCCGCCGCGAGGCGCTCTACCGGCAGGGCCGCGAGGCTCCGGAACTCCGGGGGCGCACCGTGATCGTCGTCGACGACGGGGTGGCCACGGGGTCGACGGCACGCGTCGCCCTGCGTTTCGTCCGCGGCCGGGAGCCCGAGCGTGTCGTCATGGCCGCACCGGTCGCCGCCCCCGAAGCGGCCCACCTGCTGGAGGCCGAGGCCGACGACGTGGTCTTCCTCGACCGGCCGCGCTCCTTCATGGCCGTCGGCGAGTGGTACCGGAACTTCGACCAGCTGACCGACGACGACGTGCTCACGGCGCTGCACGGCCGCTGAGGGGGCGACGGAAGGGGAGGGCACGGTGCCGGACATGGCGCCCGACGAGGCACGGCGGTGGTTCACCAAGGCCCGGGTCGCGCGGCTGGCGACCGTCGACTCCGGCGGGCGCCCGCACCTCGTGCCGGTCGTGTTCGCCCGACGCGACGACACGATCGTCACGGCCGTCGACCACAAGCCGAAGAGGTCCCAGCAGCTCAGGCGGCTGCACAACATCGCCGTGCACCCGGCCGTCTGCCTGCTCGCGGACGCCTACGACGAGGACTGGGACCAGCTGTGGTGGGTACGGGCCGACGGCGGCGCCCGGGTGGTCCCGCCCGACGCGCCCGAAGCGGACGCGCGGGCCGAGTACACCGCGGCCGTCGACCTGCTGCGGCGGAAGTACGCCCAGTACCGGAGCCGGCCCCCGCAGGGCCCGGTGATCGTGGTCACCGTCCTGCGGTGGAGCGGATGGCGGGCATCCGCGGAGAACGGTACCCCGGCCTTCCCGCGGAGCTGACTCCGCACCCGGCCGTGCTTGCACCCCGGCCGCCCTGGGTACCCGCCGTCCCGCCCGGCAGGACGGCGGGGAGACAGGGAGGGCTCCGTGGGTGTGAGGGAGACGCCGCTCAGCGCCGCGCTGCGCGAACGCGTGGACGGAGAGGTCCGCTTCGACGCCGGCAGTCGTGCCGCGTACTCCACCGACGCGTCGAACTTCCGGCAGACACCCCTCGGCGTGGTCGTCCCCCGCACCCCGGAGGCCGCCGCGGAGGCGGTGGCGGTGGCCCGCGAACACGGCGCCCCGGTGCTCTCCCGGGGCGGCGGCACCAGCCTGGCCGGGCAGTGCACCAACACGGCCGTGGTGATCGACTGGTCGAAGTACTGCACACGCCTGGAGTCCGTCGACACCGAAGCGCGCCGGTGCGTCGTCGAGCCCGGCATCGTGCTCGACGAACTGAACCGGCGACTGGCCCCCACCGGCCTGCGCTTCGGCCCTGAGCCCGCCACCCACATGAACTGCACCATCGGCGGCATGATCGGCAACAACTCCTGCGGCGCCACCGCCCAGCGCACCGGCAAGGTCGTCGACAACGTCGCCCGCCTCGAAGTGCTGCTTCCCGACGGAACCCGCTTCTGGTGCGGGAGGACGAGCGACGAGGAGTACGCCCGGATCGAGCGCCGCGGCGACCCCACGGCGGCCGTGTACCGCGGCCTGCGGAAGCTGCGCGACACCTACGCGGACGAGACGCGTCGCCGCTTCCCCGGCATCCCGCGCCGCGTCTCCGGCTACAACCTGGAATCGCTGCTGCCGGAACACGGCTTCGACGTGGCCGGGTTACTCGTCGGCAGCGAGTCGACGCTGGTCACCGTCCTGCGGGCCGAGCTGGAACTCGTCCCGGTGGTCAAGGAACGCTCGCTCGTGGTCCTGGGCTTCCCCAGCGTCTACGCCGCCGCCGACAGCGTGCCCGCGATCCTGCCCTACGAGCCGATCGCCCTGGAAGGCGTGGACGAGCGGCTGGTCCGCGACCAGCGGCTCAAACACCTCAACACCCGGATGCTCGGCGAACTCCCAGAAGGAAACGCCTACTTGATGGTCGAGTTCGGCGGCGACACGCTCGCCGAGGCCGACGACCGTGCGCACCGGATGCTGGACGCGCTCCACGAGTCCGAGCACGACCCCGAGGTGGCGTTCCTCGACGACCCCGCCCACGAGGCACAGCTGTGGCAGGTCCGTGAGGCGGGCCTCGGCGCGACCGCCCACGTGCCCGGCCACCGCGACACCTTCGAGGGCTGGGAGGACTCGGCGGTCCCGCCCGAACGGCTCGGCGACTACCTGCGCCGACTCCACGACCTCTACGCCGAGTTCGGCTACGCCGACGAGACCGGGCCCAGTCTGTACGGCCACTTCGGGCACGGCTGCGTGCACACCCGCATCCCCTTCGACCTCTACTCCGCGGACGGCGTCGCCGCGTACCGCCGCTTCATGGAGCGCGCCGCCGGTCTCGTCGTCGAGTTCGGCGGCTCCCTCTCCGGCGAGCACGGCGACGGGCAGAGCCGCGGGGAACTGCTGGAGCTGATGTTCGGGCCGGACCTCGTCGAGGCGTTCGGCCGCGTCAAGGCCCTCTTCGACCCGGAGAACAGGATGAACCCGGGCAAGGTCGTGGCGCCGTACAGGCTGGACGAGAACCTCCGGCTCGGCGGTGACTGGTCCCCGTACGATCCGCAGGACCTGTTCTTCCGCTTCCCGGACGACGGCGCCTCCTTCGCCGAGGCCGCCAACCGCTGTGTGGGCGTGGGGAAGTGCCGGCAACTCACCAACGAGGGCGGGTCGGTGATGTGTCCCTCGTACCAGGTGACGCGGGAGGAGGAGCACTCCACGCGGGGCCGGGCCCGGCTGCTGTTCGAGATGCTCGACGGGCACGGCGACAGCGCCGTACGGGACGGCTGGCGCTCGGAGGCCGTCCGCGACGCCCTCGACCTGTGCCTGGCCTGCAAGGGCTGCAAGAGCGACTGCCCCGCCGATGTCGACATGGCCACGTACAAGGCCGAGTTCCTGGCCCACCACTACGCGGGACGCCCGTGGCGGCGCCCTCGCTCCGACTGGACCATGGGCTGGCTGCCCGCGCTCGCCCAGGCGGTGGGCCGCACCCGCACCGGCCCGGTCGTGAACGCGTTCACACACACGCCGCCGCTCTCCCGCCTCGCCGCCGCCGTCGCCGGGGTCGGGCACCGGGAACTCCCGCTGTTCGCGGACGAGACGCTGCGGCAGTGGTTCACCCGCCACGAGCCGAAGGGCGACGGGGCCCGGGGCACGGTCCTGCTGTGGCCCGACACGTTCACCAATTCCTTCCACCCGCATCTCGGCAAGGCCGCCGTCCAGCTGATGGAGGACGCGGGCTGGCGGGTCACCCTGCCCACCGAGCCCCTGTGCTGCGGGCTCACCTGGATCTCCACCGGACAGCTCGCCACGGCCCGACGGATCCTGGCACGCACCGTCCGGCACCTCGCCGAGCATGTGCGCGGCGGGGGACTGGTGGTGGCCCTGGAGCCCAGCTGCACGGCGGTCTTCCGCGCGGACGCGGGCGAGCTGTTCCCCGGCGACCTGGACGTCCGCCGGCTGCGACGGCAGACGGTGACCCTCGCCGAACTCCTCACCGAGCACAGCCCGGACTACGAGCCTCCGCGCGTCCCCGACCGTTCCGCGCGGGCCCTCGCCCAGGTGCACTGCCACCAGCACGCGGTCCTCGGCTGGGACGCCGACCAGGAACTGCTGCGCCGCGCCGGCGTGGACGCCGAGCACCTGGAGTCTGGGTGCTGCGGGCTGGCCGGCAACTTCGGCTTCGAGCGCGGCCACGCGGAGGTCAGCGAGGCCTGCGCCGAGCGTGTCCTGCTGCCGCGGCTGCGCGAGGCCGCCCCGGAGACGGTGGTGCTGGCCGACGGCTTCAGCTGCCGCACCCAGATCCACGAACTGGACAGCGGCGGCCACGAGGCCGTGCACCTCGCGGAACTGCTCGCCTCCGCCCTCCCGGACACCGGCGATCCGTCCCGCACGGCGTACGGCGTCGCCCCCGGCGCCCGGCCCGCGCCACCGGGCCGCCTGGCCAGGTCCCTCGCCCTCGCGGGCACCGGCCTCGCCGCCGCGGGCGCGGTGGCCGGGGTCGCCGGTGCCGCGACGAGGGTGCTGCGGCGCTGAACGCCGTCGCCGGTCAGCCGCGCCGAACCGGGCGCACGAGGGTCAGCCGCGCCGGACCGAGCGTACGAGCCAGTCGAACGCCTCGCGTGCCGTGAACGCGCTCTGACCGCCGCGCACCAGCAGCCCCGCCGTCGCGAACGCGGGTTCGTCGGTCTGAGCGGGAACGTACGGGATCGCGATGCAGCGCATACCGGCCGTGTGGGCCGCCGCCGCGCCGGGGGCGGCGTCCTCGAGGACCACGCAGTCGGCCGGGTCGGCACCCAGCCTGCGTGCGGCTTCCAGGAACACGTCGGGCGCGGGCTTGCCGCGGGCCACCTCGTCGGCCGAGACGACGGTCTTCAGCCGGCCGGCGAGCCCCGTACCCGTCAGGATCGCCTCGATGGCCTCCAGCGAGGACCCGGAGGCCACGGCCATCGGAACACCCTCGCCGGCCAGCAGTTCCACGAACGCCCGCATCTCCGGGTAGACGCGGGTGGAGGCACGGGCGAGCCGGAGATAGCGGCGGTTCTTGTCGGCGAGCAGCTCGTCGACGGACGCGGACAGGCGGTACCGCTCCTTCCAGTGGGTGATCGTCTCCAAGGTGCTGATGCCGACGTACCGCTCGTGGTCCGCCCAGGTGAAGTCGGTGATGCCCTGCTCGGCGAGGGTCTGCCGGCCCGCCTCGTAGTAGTTGGGCTCGCTGTCCACGAGTGTTCCGTCGAGATCGAAGATGACCGAGGTGTTGCCGAGACTGCTCATGGCCACAGGGTGCCAGTGATCAACTCCGCGCCGCCAGGCCCACCGACTCCACCAGCGGCAGCACCCGGTACGGCACCCGTTCGCGGAGCGCCACCTCGGTGCGGGTGCGGACCACGCCCGGCAGGCTGATCAGTGTCTGGATCACGTCCTCCAGGTGGGCGTTGTCCCGGGCGACGACCCGCGTCAGCAGATCGCCGCCACCCGTGATCGAGAACGCCTCGATGATCTCCGGCACGGCGGCCAGGGCGTCGCCCACGTCGTCGAGATGGCCCTGGGTGACCTCGATGTGCACGAAGGCGAGAACGGGGTGGCCGAGCGCGGCGGGGGAGAGGGACGGGCCGGTGCCCGTGATCACCCCGTCCCGCTCCAGCCGGTCCAGGCGGGCCTGGAGCGTCCCCCTGGCGACACCGAGGATGCGGGCGTACTCGCGCACGCTGGTGCGCGGCTGTTCGAGGAGCAGTCGCAGGATGCGGGTGTCGAGTTCGTCCACGGCCATGGTCCGTTGGCCTCTCTGTCTCCTGGATCGATCACGGCGTACTGTACCAATGGCACACTCGACGAGGTGTCTGTTGGGCCATGGCAGTGGCGTTGCGTACCCTGAGGAAGACATTGGCGCCGCTCAGCGCAGGACCGGCAACGAAGCCGGATCCGTGCCCGCGGCGCCATTCCCATGTCTGAACCCCGTGTTCCTGTCCGAAATCCGTGGCCTGAAGGTGTGGTGCAGTGCCGGTGTCGCTGGGTGGGGGGGTGGGGGCTGCCGACGGTGAAGAGGATGTTCGTGGCTCCGGATCCCGGACGTGTCCGGCTGCGGGTCTCCCTGCGGGCGGTACCCGGGATCGGTGTCGCGGTGACCGCCGCCGAGTCCGCCGGGCTCTCGCTGACCGCGTCCATCACGGGCGGGCTCGCGGCACTGCTGACGCTGTTCACGGTCACCGACCCGGGCGTGCGCGGCCAGGCGGTCACCACGGCACTGCTGCCGGCCGTCGGCTTCCCCGTCCTCACCCTCGCGACCGCACTCCACCGGACCCCACTGCCGCGTGACGCGATCTGGTTGCTGGTCGTCTTCCGCGGGGTGTACGCGCGCCGCTGGGGCCCGCACGGGCAGGCGCTCGGCATCTTCGCGTTATGACCTTCTTCGTCACCCGGTTCCTGCACGCGGTGCCCGGCCAACTGCCGGAGCTGTACGGGGCGGTGACGCTCTCGCTGGCCGTGGCCTCCGCCGTGCGCTTCGGCGTGTGGTGCGTCGAGCGGCGCACACTGGCAGCCGTGGCGCCCCCTCCACGCTCTGCCTACCTGGGGTGGAGGCCATGTCTCAGGGCCGATGTGTCGGCGGCGCTCAGCTTCATGGCCACTGTGTTCCACTCCCGCCCTTTGGACTGGTGGCACGTGAGGCCAGGAACCAGTCGCTCATCCTCAAGCCTGCTGGGCCTTGATGTGCTGCCGGCGCGGGCCGGGGAGCGGCCCCGTCAGCGGTTGATCGGACCTGTCAGAGCGTCGAGGACCGGCCCGCCCGCCAGGCCCAGGCCGAGTGAGATCGCCGTTGCCGCGTACGCGATGAAGCGCGCCGTTCGGTCGCACTCAAGGTGCTGTGAAGAGAGGCTTCGGGAGACCGCGGGCACGATCCAGCGCAGGTAGTAGAACAGGGACGCAACGGTGTTGACGGCGGCAAGAGCGACGAGCCAGGCGTAGCCGCCGTCGAATGCCGCGCTGAACGCCTCGAGTTTGCCGAGGAAGACCGCCGTGGGCGGGGTACCGACGAGCCCCAGTAGGCAGACGACGAGACTTGCCGCCAGGAGCGGGCGTTCCTTCGCGAGCCCTCGGTAGTCGTCCACCGTGTGGGCACGGGGGAGGGCACAGACCACGGCGAAGGCACCGAGGTTGGTGACCGCGTACGCCGCCAGGTAGTACAGCAGCGCCTGTTGGGCGAGGTCCGAACGGCCCGCGACGGCAACGGGCATGAGCAGGTAGCCGACCTGGCTGATCGTGGAGTAGGCGAGCAGCCGTTTGACGTCCTGCTGGAAGAACGCCCCGAGGTTGCCGAGCGTCATGGACGCGGCGGCCAGCACGGCGACGAGTGCGGCCCACGGCAGGGTGCTGTCCGCGAAGACCACCTCGCCGAGGCGGAAGAGCGCGGCGAGTGCGCCGATCTTCGGAAGCGTGGTGAGGAGCGCCGCCACCGGCGGGCTGCTGCCCTGCACGGCGTCGGGCACCCAGAAATGCGCCGGCACGCCTCCGGCCTTGAACAGCACTCCGGCCAGAAGCCCTATGGCGCCGGTGGCGATCAGTGCCCTGGGCGCGTCGCGGAACGCCTCCCCGAGGAGGGGATATCCCGTGCCGCGGCCGGTCGCGTACAGAACCGTGATGCCGGTCAGCATCAGTACGCCCAACAAGGCGCCGATCACGTAGAACTTGAGGGCTGCCTCGGTGCCCGGTCCGTCCTTGCGGAATCCGGCGAGGGTGTAGGAGGGGATGCTCGCCAGCAGGTAGCCGGCGGCGAGCAGAAGCAGGTCCTGGGCGCCGGCCATCATCAGCGCGCCGAGGGCGGCCAGTTGCACCAGGACGTAGAACTCGGTCTCCCGCGCATCTCTTTGCAGGGGGCGGAAGGAGACGCCGAGTACGAGGAGCGTGCCGCCGAGGACCACGATCCGGGACGAATTCGTGACCGGGTCGACGGAGAATGCTTCGCCGAATGCCGTCAGGGCGGGCTCCGCCGCGGCCATCGACGCGGCGGCGATCCCCGCCACGCACGCCATGACCGCCAACAGCCCCACGAGCCACTGCCGGGCACGGGGCAGCCAGGAGCCGAGCAGCAGTCCGAGTACAGCCGAGGCGGCCAGCAGTACCTCGGGCAGGAGGTCGAGCGGGTTCTCGTTCATCTCTGTCATCGGGCGAGCAACTCCAGGACGGACCGGGAGGCCGGCTCGATGACGTCGAGCAGGAAGCGGGGAGCCACGCCGACAACGACGGCCAGGACGAGGAGCGGAACGACGGCGACGCTCTCGTGCGCGCGGATGTCGGGGAACGCGCTTGGTGTTCCCGGCGCGTCGGGCAGGCGCAGCGGCCCGGTGAAGACCTGCCGGAGCGCACGCAGGAACAGCCCGGCGGTGAGGAGGATGCCGAGGACCGAGAGCGCTGTGGCCAGCGGGCGCGGCCCGAGACTCCCGGTGAAGATCTGGAACTCGGCGATGAAGCCCGAGAATCCCGGGAGTCCGAGCGAGGCGAAGGCCGCGGTGCCGGTCATGGCGGCGAACGCGGGCGCCACGGCGGCGACTCCGGAGTAGGAACCCATGTCGTACGTCCGCCCGCGCTCGTACAGCACCCCAGCGAGCAGGAATAGCGCGCCGGTGAGCAGTCCGTGGCTGACCATCTGGGTCACAGCCCCGGTGACGGCGAGAGAGCGGGCCTGCTCGGAGGTGTCCGCGGTCGCTGCGGCAGCACCGACGGCGAGCACGATATAGCCCATGTGGTTCACGGAGGTGTAGGCGATCATCCGCTTGAAGTCGGTCTGAGCGAGGGCCACCAGGGCGCCGTGCAGGACCGAGAGGACGCCGATCACCACCAGGACGAGGGCGTAGCGGCGCCAGGCTTCCGGGAGCATCGGCATGGCGATGCGTAGGAAACCGTATGTGCCCATCTTCAGCAGGACCCCGGCCAGAATCGCGGATCCGGCCGCTGGCGCCTCGACGTGGGCCGGCGGCAGCCACGTGTGAAAGGGCACCGTCGGGGTCTTCACCGCCAGGCCGACGACCACGGCCAGCAGCACGAGAGCGCCGTAGACGGAGCGCCCGGCCAGCGGGTTCTGCTCGGTCAGCTCCACCATGTCGAAGGTGTGCGGGGATGCGGCAAGGTACAGGCCGATGAAGCCGAGCAGCAGGGCGAGCGAACCGATGAAGGTGTAGAGGAAGAACTTCAGCGCGGCGCGGCCCGCTTGACGGTGGCCCCATCCGGCGATGACGAAGTACATCGCCACGATGGACAGGTCGAAGAAGACGAAGAACAGGATCAGGTCGAGGGCGGCGAACAGACCCAGGCAGGTGGTTTGCAGGAAGAGGAACAGCGCGGCGAAATCGCGGATACGGCGGTCCTCGCGCAGCGAGTACAGCGCACAGGCCAGGAACAGCAGGCAGGTGAGCGCGAGCATCGGCAGCGACAGACCGTCGACACCGACGTGGTAGCCGACACCGGCGCTGGGAATCCATCGGGCGCGCTGCTCGTACTGCATGCCGCCGTCGGCCTCGTACCCGGCCCACATGGCGATGACCAGGGTCAGTTCGAGCGCGGACGTCACTACCCACACGGCCCGGAACACCTGGGCCGTCGTACGACGAGGCATGGTGAACAGCAGCAGCGCGACGGCCGTGGGTACGAAGACGAGGACGGTCAGCACGCGGGTCACCTCACGAGGACGAGCACGACGGCGAGGACGGTGAAGGCCGCGATGGCCTGGGCGAGGTACTGGTGCAGCTGACCGGTCTGCGGGCGTCGGGCCCAGCGGCCGAGGGCGCGGGTCCCGGCGGCCACCGCGGTCACTGTGCCGTCGACCGCGCGTTCCAGGACGCCGTCCGTCCAGCGGGCGAACCGTACGGCGCCAGCGGCCGCACCGTCGACGGCACGGTCCAGTCCCCGGTCGTCGAAGGCAGCGGCGGCCCGTGCGAGCCGCATTACGGGTGCGACCAGGAGGACGTGAGCCGCGCGCTCGAGGAGCAGCCAGTCCGCGATAGCCGACTTCGCCCGCGCGGGTAGCGGCACCGGGCGTGTGCCCCAGGCCCAGGTGACTGCTGCCGCGAGCAGAGCAAGAGCCCCGGACAGAGCGAACTCCCAAGCATGCGGCTCGGGTTGACCAGCGTGCCCCAGTACGCGCCCCACACTGTCACGCAGCGGAGGGAAAGCCACCGGCGTCAGCGCGAGGCACGCCAGAGCCAGCAGGGCCAGCGGCCCTACGGCACCGCGTGGAACAGGGCGCGCATCGGGCCACGGCACCGCGGGCCGCCACACGAACCACAAGGCCTTGGCGCTGTAGACCGCTGACAGCAGGGCGGCTGCCAGGGCGACGGCGTACAGCGAGAAGCTGGTCTCCAGGGCTCCCGCGAGAAGCACGTCCTTGGCGGCCCAGAGTGACAGCGGCGGAATCCCTGCCAGGGAGAGCGCACCGATGGTGAAGGCCACGCCGACCGTCCGATCGTGACGCGCCGCCCCGAGCAGCTGGGGGAGCCGTTGGGTGCCCAGCGCTGTCAGCCATGCCCCCGCTGCCAGGAAGAGCAGGCTCTTCGCCGCTGCATGAGCGACGAGTTGCAGCGTGCCACCGGTGGTCGCGTCGGTTCCGGCGGCGAGCACCATGAAGCCGATCTGCGCACACGTCGATGCGGCGAGCAACTGTTTGAGGTCGCTTTGCGCCACGGCGACCAGCCCGAGGCAGAGGGCGGTGGCGGCGCCTGTCCAGGCGACCAGGTCATCGCCCCAGCCGGAGGCGTCCAGCAACGGCCCCGTCCGCAGCAGTAGGTACGCGCCCGCGACGACCATGGTCGCCGAGTGCAGCAGCGCGGAGACCGGGCTCGGGCCCTGCATGGCCTTGGACAGCCAGAAACTGAAGGGCAGCTGGGCGGACTTGCCCAGGGCGGAGGCGATGAGGCCGGCGGCGATGAAGGACAGCCACGGCTCGTCGGCGCGTGCGAGACCGTCGAGCGAGATCGTCGAATCCTGGCCGCCGGCCAGGGCCGCGCCCGCCGCGAGGTAGAGGCCGAGGTCGGCGGTGCGGGTGGTCAGGAATGCGGTGTCGGCCGCCCGAGTACGCAGCGGATCGCGCCACCAGTAGCCGATGAGCGCCCAGGAGGTGGCCCCCATGACCTCCCACGCCATCAGCAGGGTCGGGAGGGTCGCGGCCGTGACGGTGACGAGCATGCTCCCGGCGAAGAGCAGCATCAGCCCGAAGAAGCGGGCACGTGCCTCGCCTGCCCCGAACTCGGCGGCGCTGAAGAGAAGTACGACGAGGGTGACCGCGGTGATCGTCACCACCAGCAGCCCGGACAGCCCGTCCACCGCAAGCCGTACCGGCAGCCCGTCGAGGAACGGTGCCTGCGTGGCGGGATGCCGAAACGCCGCCGCGATGGCGAGCCCGGTGGCAGCGGCCGCGACGGCAATCGCCAGGCCGGGTGCCAGCCGGTCGGCCCTGCGCCCCACCACCATCAGCAGAACGCCCGCACTGAGCGGAACGGCGGCGAGCGCCCACAGCAGCGCGCTCACTCCTTCAACTCCGCCGCCATGTCGGTCATGTCGATCTCACGCGACCGGAACAGGGCGGTGACCACGGCGAATCCGATCGCCATCTCCACGGCCATCACCGTGATCGCGACGACCGCGAGCACCTGTCCGTCAGCGGTGGCCGGTGCGATGTAGTGCCAGGCGGTCGCGGCGGCCAGGATCACGCCGCCCAGCATCAGCTCCAGGCCCATCATCAGCATCACGATCGACTGCTGCGTGAGCGCCCCGAACAGCCCGATGCAGAACAGCGCGGCGGCCAGCAGCAGGAACAGTTCCAGGGTCACCGGCCGACGCCGCCTCGTACGGGATCGTCCGCGCGACGTGCCCTCAGATCGTCGCCGAGCCGGTCGTAGCGTCCCCGGCGGGTGGCCAGTACGACCGTGGCCAGGATCGTAGCGAACAACGCCATGCCCAGCGTCATCATGGTCAGCATCTGCGGACCCATGAGCGACATACCGAGATCCATCGTCGGGTCGTCCGAGGCCCTGCCCTGGCGTGCGGGCCAGGGAGCCAACAGAATCCCGGCGGCCAGGAGAACGAACACAAGGCCGCAGACGACTGCCGCACCCCGCTTGTTGTGCATCATCGTCATCGGCATGAGCCCGGCCGGGTTCATCATGTACATCACCATGAAGACCGCCATGATGGCCATCTCGATGGTCATCATCAGCACGATGACGACGCCCAAATAGTCCAGCCCCAGCAGCAGGACGAGCCCGCCGACGCACAACAGCGAGGTCAGCAGGGAGAACGTCGCACGAGCCATGGAGTCGAAGCGGAACACCATCGCCCCGCTGACGACCGCAAGAGCGGCCAGCACCCAGAAGACCGCGACATCCATTTACGTACGACACCTCGCTCTCGTCCTGCACTTCATCGACTTCACCGGTTGAGCACCACTAGGGCCACGACCAGCGCCTGCACGATGGCGAGAGGAGTCAGCACCACCCAGGCCAGCTCCACGTAGCGCTCCATCCGCACGGTCGGGACTCGGTGCCGGAACCAGACCAGGAATGCCAGTACGGCAGCGGTTTTGAGTACGGTCCAGACCCAGGCGGGCAACCATGGCCCGTGCCCGCCGCCCAGGAAGAGCGGCACGCTGAACGCCGCGGCCACGACCAGCAGCAGCCACCGGCCACCGAGGAAGAGCACGCGATCCGCGCCGGACAGCTCGGCGGCAGCACCACCGGCCGCGTCCCGCCCGGCGGGCTGGTCGAAGGGCCCCCAGAACGCCATCGCCATGGCACTGAGCAGATAGATCCCGAAGGCCGCCGGCATCCACAACGCGAACCACAACCCGGCCTGTGTGTCGACGACATCGTCGACCCGCAGTGACTCGGCACCGAGCGCGGCCGTGGTGATCGCGAGCATGTGCGGCAGCTCGTACGCCAGCCCCTGAGCCAGGAACCGGTACCCGCCGATGAGCGAGAGCGTCGAGTTCGGCCCCCAGCCCGCCAGCCACACCGCCGCCCAGGCCAGCGCCTCCATCGCGTTGAACCAGACGATCCCCTCCGGGAGATCACTCACCGACCGGAAACCGAGCGGCAGTACGACGGCAGCGAGAATCGCGGCGACGGGCAGGAGCGCCGCCCCGATCCGCGCCAGCGGGACATCGGACGCGCGCGTCCGCCGCGGCTGCTGCACCAGGTGCCGCAGCACCTCCCTGACGGGCTCTGTCCCGCGGACGATCACCTTGCGCAGCGATGCCGCCCGCCCGCCGCGAGCACCGGCCGCGAGTACGGCGTCGAATCCAGCTGTGACAACAGCGACGGCGAGCAGGAGGGCCGGCAGGACGAAGACCGTCCACAGTGGTGTGCTGTCAGCCATTGGGCATCCTCGCCGCCGGCACATCTGCGAGCTCGTCGAGATCCGGGTCCAGGCTCGCGACGATGATCCGCGCACCGGCGAACTCGGCACCCTCCAGCAGGCCCGGCAGGGCGTCCAGAAGGGCCTGGGAGGGCGGCACCGGCCCGTCGAGCCGTCCGCGCGGCCCGACGACCTGGGCCATCTCCAGTGGCTCGGTGTCGTCGCACTCCGCCGCGGCGCGCGAGGTCGCACCGAGCCATACGCGCAGCCGGTCGTACACGTCTCCGCCGGCGACCAGAGCAGGGCCCGTGACCCCGAGTCCGTGCGCGTGTTCAGTGCTCAGCGGCCCGAGCCCGGTCGTCAGCCACCGCAGGGTCCGCGATCGCTCCGTCCGGCGGATCAGGGGACGCAGGAGGCCGGAGAGTTCCGCGGCGTCCGCCCCGGCCAGGGCGCGATCCCGTACGTACCGGAAGCGGGCGGCCATGTCGGCCCATCCCATCACGGCGAGCAGCCTGCCCAGACTGTCCAGGTGAGCGGCGCACAGCCGTCGAGCGGCGTCGCCCCGCGGAATGTGCTCGCCGCCGACTGCCCGTAGCCACGGCTCGTTCCAGAACGGCGGATGCGGAGACGCGGAACTCTCCGCCTCCACCCCGACCTGCTGGACGATGTCACCCTGCAGAGCCACGCGTAGGACCAACCCCGCAGGCCAGTCGGCGAGGGCCGGCCCGAGCGGCACATGGAGCCGGTCGAGCCTCAGCCCGTCACGGTCGTCGGCACGATCGGCCATGGGCAGGCCGCCCACGACGCCCATGTCGTGTCCGGCGTGAGCGTGATGGCCGCCGTGCATGTCGTGACCGCCGTGTCCGTCACCGTGCTCCGCGTGGCTGCCGTGCCCGTCGTGATGATCCCCGTGCATGTCGTGGCGGCTCTCGGGCGCTCCGTGGGGTTCATGAGCGTCATGCGCCGTGTGATCCGCCTCGTCCTGCCCGCCGTGATGGGGCTGTTGAGCGCCTCCACCGTGCTCGTGGTGTCCACCCTGCTCCCGGCCCGAGTCGTGGGAGTCGTGAGCCCCGTGATCTTCATGCGTGGCCGAGTGGTCGCGGCGCCCGTGCTCGCCATGGTGGAGGTGCGCGTCGTCCTGGTGGTGATGGTGCCCTGGCGGTTTCCCACGCCGAAGCTCAGCGAGTCCGCGATCGAGGGCTTCGGTGACCTGCCTGACGTCTGTGACCGTCACCCGGGCCTTGGGCGCCGGGATGGCACGCCACAGATGCGCTGCCCAGTCGCTCTCTTCGTCACTCTTCTCGGCGTAGTGACCGCCCAGAACCACCAGCAGGTCCGCCTCCGTCGGCGCACTCACGGACCGCCACCCCCGAGGTACGAGTTCGGCCTCGACGGCGAGCCGCTCCCGGGTGGCTCCGGGAGTCACCGCCAGCAGCACTCCGGGCCGGGACAGTGCCGTTCGCGCGAGCCCGCGCCTCAACTCCACCGGAAGGCCCCCTCCCGCCAGGCGTAACCGACACCGGCGAGCAGGATGCCGAGGAAGAGGAACATCTCGACGACCGCAGGCGTACCGACGGCCGAGACGACCTTCGTCCACGGATACATGAACAACATCTCCATGTCGAAGGCGAGGAAGATCATCGTGACCGGATACCAGCGCACGTGGAACCGGGACATGGGGTGCTCCCGTGGTTCGAGCCCTCCACTGAACGGTCCGGTGTGCAGCGGCTCGCGGATCGCCCGCAGCGCGATGGACACGGCATGGAGCAGCATGATGGCCACGACGACAAGTACGAGGAGAACCAGGACCGGTTGCCAGCCGGACGACTCCATGCGGCCCCCTTCCCGGCGAACGCAATCAGACGGCTACCCCGCGGGCAGCATGTCAGGCATTAGTGGCGTATGGAACGTTCGACACCAAGGCCGACACTGTGTCCCTGTGCGCCCTCGCGTCGGCGCCCCCGGCTCTGCTCGCAGTGGCCCGCGTCACTCGGGCCTCCAGAGCCCGATGATGGCTGCCACGATGCCGCCCACACGCTCGTGGCCATGTGGAGGAGAGGCTCCGGCGACGTCCCGCTGACGGTCGTCCAGCCGGTGCCCGCGGCGGGCACGCCCGCCCAGTCGGCCCCAATGTCGCCGAACAGTCATTCGTGAGCGGCGATGAGGCGGTTCAGGTGGACGCCGGGGAGTTCGCGCTGGAGGAGGTCGGCCTGCCAGTGGTTGCCGAAGAGGGCGAGCCAGGCCTTGTCGCGGACACGGGTGAGCGCCTCGCCCCTTGTCAGGGAGCGGCCCAGCGCCTCGGCGCCGGCCGCGTCGGTGGCCGGCGCGAGGCGCTACGGCAGCGGCTCCAGCCTGACCTGAGCGGAGAACTCGCTTGCCATCCGTGCGGTGACGACGTCGAACTGCATCAGGCCGACCGCGGCCAGGACGGGGGCCTGGTCGCCGCGCACATCGGAGACGAGCACCTGCACTACGCCTTTCTCGTCCAGTTGGGCGATGCTCCGTCGGAACTGCTTGGAGCGGCCGACGACGGGCCGGGCGACGGCGAAGTGCCCGGGCGCGAAGGACGGGATGGGGGAAAGACAGCGGCCTGGTCCGCGTTGAGGGTGTCGCCCACCCGAAGGTGGTGGGAGTTGACCAGGCGACCACGTCGCCGGGGTAGGCGATGTCGACGGTGGAGCGGTCCTGGCCGAAGAGGCTGTGCGCGTACTTGGTGGCGAACGGTCTGCCGGTGGCGGCGCGCGTGAGGGTCATGCCCCGCTCGAAGACGCCGGAGCACACCCTGGCGACGAGAGCAGGCGCTGAGCGCTGCCACCCCCCACTGGGGCAAGGTTGAATCGGCAGCATGCCCGTGGTCATTTGTAGGTGGGAACCGAGTACGTCCACGAAGATCCCCCGGGCGGCTGATGGGGTACGAGCCCCGTGCGCAGAGCCAGCGCCACGGCTGTGGTGCGGTTTCGGCAGTTCAACTTGGCGAGGATGCGGGCCACGTGGCGCTTCACGCCGTGCTCCGTGATGCCCATGCTTCTGGCGATCTGGCGATTGCTGAGGCCCGCTGCCATGCCGGTGAGCGTCTCGACCTCGCGTGCGGTGAGCGATGGTGTCTCGAGCGCTGATGTGTTCGAGCGGCCGGCGAGATGAAGGAGTTGGCGCACAGCCTGCCGGGAGACGGCGACCGTACCGTCCGCCCGGTGACTCAGTGCTTCCGCGACGGCTGGACCGCGAAGGTCCCAGACGTGCACCAGCGCGTCCACGGGAAAGCCGACCAGGTCTCTGAGCTGTTCACTGTCCCGAGTCCGCAGGACCATCACCACGTGGGTGTCCGGCCGCGTCAGCAGCTCCGCAAGGTGACCAACGTCGTGATGCTGTACCCCGGATGAGACAACCAGGGTCAACGGGGCACCCAGCTCACCGACGGGAACGTCGGTCGACGTGGCCACAGAAGTCAGGGGCCCAGAGGGGCGCCACTGCTCCAGCATCTTCCGGGTCAAGAGCCGGGAGGTCGGATCAGGGTCGATGAGAAGGATGTGACCGCTGGAGCGGTCGCCTGGTAACAGTCCTCCCTGTTCGCTTTGTTCGGTCACTGCGCCGAGGTCCCCCGTGACCAGCGTCATGAAACCAGGAAGTAACAACAACAGGAACGGCCAGTCCTCACGGTAGTTCCCCTCCCGATGCAAACGATGAGCCAGTTCACCCGTTGGGCCTTTCCACTATGGAGCATAGTATTTACCGGGTCAACAACTGGCCAAACTCACCCCGTTGTCCGGACTCGGCATTGGTCGGCGACCGGATGACGGGGCTCGGTTGTTGCTCGGGAAGTGCCCGCAGACCGTCCCCTGCCGGCCATGACCGACAGGGGACTGCGGTTCAGTGCGCGAAGACCGGTCCCTGCGCCGGATCGGGTCGGCCTTTCGGAAGCAGCAGTGCACCGGCCGCGGCCGCACCCAGTGAGATGACCGCACAGGCCAGGAAGGCGTTCGTGAAGCCGCTCACGGACGGTGCCGTGGCATCGGCGGCCTCCAGGCCCGTACCCGCGACCACGGCCATGACCGCCACGCCCAGTGCTGCGCCCAGCTCATGACAGGTGTTCACCAGCCCTGACGCGAGTCCCATGTCCTCGTGAGGCATGTCGCTCATGGCACTGGTGGTGGCGGATACGAATCCCGCGCCCAGACCCAGCGCGACCAACAGGAAACCGGGGAGCACCTGTGTCCACGCGCTTCCGCTGTCGTCCACGCGTGACAGCAGGAAGCTGCCCGCTGCCCCGAGCAGGAATCCGGTGGCCGCCACGGGGCGCCAGCCCAGCCTTCCGATCGCCAGGGAGCTGACATGCGCGCCGAGGGTGATGACGACAGCCACCGGCAGGAAGAGCAGGCCGGTCCTGAAGGCGCTGAGCCCGAGAACGTGCTGGAGGTACAGCGAGCAGAGGAAGAACATGGAGATCAGCACGCCGGAGGCGGCGAGCATCACCACACTGCCGCCGACCAGGTTGCGCCGGGCGAGCACCGACAGCCGGACGAGCGGTGCCCGGACCGACTTCTCGACCGCCACGAACACACCTGCCAGGACGACCGCGCCCGCGAGGGGCAGCAGGGAGGAGGCCGAGCCGAAGCCGTTGTCGCGGGACTGGACGAGGCCGTAGATCAGCAGACCGGGCGCGGCCGTCATCGAGAGCGCCCCCGCGATGTCGACGCTCCTCGTCGAGTCGGCGTGACGGTGCTGGGTCTGCACCGTGTGCCCCTTGAGCAGCATGGCCACGCTGAAGAAGACCACAGCACCGATCGGCACGTTGATGAAGAAGATCCACTCCCAGCCCAGACTGGTGGTGAGCAGGCCACCCAGAAGCACGCCGAACGCCGCGCCGCTTCCGCCGATCGCCGCCCACACCCCGAGCGCGCGATTGCGTTCCGCGCCGTGGAAGGTCTGCGTGATGATCGCCATGGCGGCGGGGGACATCATCGCTGCGCCCACTCCCTGCGCGGCGCGGGCCGCGATCAGCGTTCCGCCGCCGTCCGCCAGTCCGGACAGCAGGGACGCCGCCGTGAAGAGGGCCAGACCGGCGAGGAACATCTGCTTGCGTCCCACGACATCACCGGCGCGTCCGCCGAGCAGCAGAAGACTGCCGAAGCAGAGGGTGTACGCCGTTACCACCCAGGTCAGTTGGCCCGTGCTGAGACCGAGTTCGTCACCGACCGTGGGCAGTGCGACGTTGACGACCGTGACGTCGACGATGAGCAGGAACTGGGCCATGCACAGCAGGGCCAGAGTCGCCCAGCGATGCGGCGCAGGCGGGCCCGGATCGTGGCCGTGGTGCTCTGCCGGCTGGTGTCCGTGGTCGAGGGGCGGGCTGTCGTGGGTCACCGATGCTCCTGATGTCTAACAGTGCTGTAAAGGTTACGGTAGCCCGAAGTCGCCCTGACATGAACAGCGCCGTAAAGGTTTCTTGGGGTCCGCAGATGTGAGCGGGAAGCCGGCCGCGCTTGTCCGGACGTGGCGCTTGCCTGTTTCAAGCGGTCGTTTTAGATTGAGGCCATGGGCGAGAAAGGCGTATCCACATCCGCGAGCACCAGGGGCCGGATCCTCGATGTGGCCGAGCGGCTGTTCGGGGAGCGTGGATACGCTGCTACGTCGCTGCGGGCGGTCACCGAGGCGGCCGGGGCCAACGTCGCGGCGGTCAACTATCACTTCGGCTCGAAGGAAGGGCTGCTGCGGGCCGTCGTGGACCGCGCCATGCGACCGGTCAACGACGATCGGCAGCGACTGCTGGACAGCTTCCTGGCCGACGGCGGCAAGCCCGAAGTCGCCGACCTGGTGGGCGCGTTCGTCCGTACGGGCGCCCATCTGGCGAGCCGGGACGGCGATTCCCCGGCCGTCGCGCGCCTGCTCGGTCGGGTGATGTGTGAACCGGACCCGGAGATCCGACGGCTGTTCGCGCAGGAGGTCGCGACGGTGGAGGGGCGCTACCTGGAGGAGCTGGCCCGGGCCCTGCCCGCGTTGTCCGCCGAGGACGTCCTGTTCCGTTATCGGGCCATGGTCGGGCTGCTCGCGCTGTATCAGGCGGGCACCTTGGCCGACCTGGCCCCGCACGGCACTGCCGCCGGGGCCGTCGCGGAGGCCGCGGACCCGGACGCGGAGGTCGAGCGACTCGTGACCGCCGCGGTGGCGGTATTTGAGGCGCCCTGATGCGCCCCGCGTGACGGGCCCGGTGTTTCATCACCCGAAGTCGAGGGAGTGCCCGGCTTCGACGGCTCCGGACATGATCTTGCCGGCGTAGTCGGTGTCCGTGTATTCCCTGATCGCGACGATGTGGTCCTCACGGATCTCGTACAGGTGTGAGTACCGGTTGCTGTAGACCGCGCCGTGGCGCAGTCGTCCGTGGCTGACCATCTCCGCCGAGACGACGTCGCCTTCCGCGATCATGAGGGTGATCTCTGTTGTGGGCTCGCCCTCTTCGAAGATCGCGTATGCGCTGGGCAGGATGCGGTCCAGAACCGTCTTCTTGTCATGAGTGCCGGCGCCGGGAACGTCCCGTGCGCACACCGTCCAGGTCGCGTCGTCCGCGAGGAGCGCGTCGAGCCGGGCGAGGTCCCGGCGATTGAGGGCGTCGATGAAGGCCCGAACCGTCTCCTTGTTCTTCTCGGCCGCACTCCTGCCGGTCTGTGAAGTCATGTGCGTACCCCTCCTGTTGGGCTGCCGGTGCAGCTGCTTGCGGTGGTCGGTCTGCTCCCGTACCGTATTTCAAGCGATCGTTTCAATCAATCGTTTACATCAGCTCTCTGCCCACGCGGGCGAGGCTGTACGAGGAGCGGAACCGTGGAGAAAGCACAGGGGACGGCCGCGCCGTCCGCGGCCGGCGCGCCGCTGGGGCCGGCGCGACGGCGGCTCGTTCTGGCCGTGATGTGTGTCGCGCTGATGATGATCGTCAGCATGGTCGTGGGTCTTACCGTGGCGCTGCCGGGCATCGCCCGGGACACCGGGGCCAGCCAGTCGGAGCTGCTGTGGATCATGAACTCCTACGGGCTCGTCTTCGCCGGCTTCCTTCTGCCGGCCGGCGCGCTGGGTGACCGTTACGGGCGCAAGGGCATGCTGCTCGCGGGCGTGCTGGTCTTCGGTGCGGCGTCGGCCGCGGCGATGCTGGTGGACGATCCCACCCTGCTCATCCTGCTGCGGGTGGTGGCCGGTGTCGGATCGGCCATGATCATGCCGATGACGCTCTCGATCGTCACCACGGTCTTCCCGTCGGAGGAGCGGGCGGGAGCCGTGGCGATCTGGTCGGCGGTCGCCGCCGGTGGTGCGCTCATGGGTCTGCTGATCTCCGGCGCCCTGCTGGAGGCGTACTCCTGGCGTTCGGTGTTCGCGCTGAGCACCGCCCTCGCGATTGTGTCGGGCATCCTCGTCCTTGTTTTCGTGCCTACGTCCAAGGACCCCGAACAGACACCCGTCGACGTCATCGGTGCGCTGCTGTCGGTCGTGGGCCTGTGTGCTGTGGTGTACGCGATCATCGAAGGACCCGAGCGGGGCTGGACCGACACCGCCGTCATGCTGGGCGCGGTGGGCGGCGTCGCCGCTCTGGCCGGGTTCGTTCTGTGGGAGCTGCGTGTCGAACATCCGTTGCTCGACCCCCGGTTCTTCCGTATCGGTGCCCTCGCTGCGGGCTCGCTCGGGATCGCACTGGCCAGCGTGGCGACCTTCGGGCTCTTCTTCGTGATGCTCCAGTACCTGCAGTGGCTGAAGGGCTACTCGCCGCTCGTGGCGGGCCTCGCTCTGATGCCCATGACCGTTGCGGTCGCGGTGGTCTCACCTGCCGCTCCCAAGCTGGTGCTGCGCCTGGGCCTGCGGGTCGTGATGCCCGCGGCCATGGTGATCATGGCCGTGGGCATGGGCACCCTGGCCACGCTGGACAAGGACTCCTCCTATGTACCTGTAGTGGTGGGCACCATGGTGGTCGGGGCGGGGATCGCCCTGTGTCTGGCACCGGCCACCGACGCGATCGTCGCCTCCCTGCCGGCTTCCAAGCAGGGTGTTGCGTCGGCTTTGAACGACGTCACTCGTGAGGTGGGCGGAGCCCTGGGCGTCGCGATCCTGGGCAGTGCTTTCAACAGTGGGTATCGCTCCGGTGTCGGAGAGCGCGGTGACGAGCTTCCGGCGGACTCGCTGGCGGCGGTGCGGAACTCCATCGACGCGGCGCTGGCCCTTGCCGAGCGGATCGGCGGCTCCGCGGGAGCACGGGTGGCCGACGTGGCCCGCGCCGCCTTCGCCGACGGTCTGGACCTGGCGATGCTGGTCTCCGCGGCGTTCGTGGCCGTCGGCGCTCTGGTGGTGGTGCTGTTGGCTCCCGGCCGGGCGGAGACCGCCCGCCTCCAGAAGGCGAGCGCCGATCTTCAGAAGGAGCAGGCCGGTTGAGGCGTCCTGTCGCCTGGTCCTCGCCGTCGGCTCGGAGTCAGATCGACATCCCGCCGTCGACGGGGAGGACCGTTCCCGTCACATAGCCGGCCCGGTCCGACGCGAGGTAGGCCAAGGCCCACGACGTCTCCGTGACCGGTGCGAAATACCCCGCGGGAATGATGCTCCGGAGCTTTTCCCGCTGCTCGTCCGGGAGCGAAGTGATCATACGGGTCTCGGCCACCGGGGAAACGGCGTTGACCGTGACCCCGTAACGCACCAGCTCCTTGGCGGCCGTCTTGGTGAGCCCGATGATGCCGGACTTCGCCGCGGCGTACGCGGCCTGGCCGACGTTGCCGTGCATGCCGGCGTACGACGTCACGTTGATCACGCGCCCCCGGCCCTGTGCGCGGAAGTGCGGAACACAGGCGCGGAGGAAGCGGAAGGGGCCGCCGAGATGTACCGCGAGCACGGAGTCCCAGTCCTCGTCGCTGATGTTCCAGAGCATCCTGTCCCGCAGGATTCCCGCGTTGTTGATCAGTACGTCGATGCGGCCGGTGTCCGCGATGATGTCCGCGACCACCCCTTCCACCTCGTTCGTCCGGGTCACGTCGACCTGGGCGAAGCGAGTGCCGTCCAGACCGTCGGACGCCTCCTTGAGGCGCGCCTCGTCACGGCCGACCATCCACACGACGGCTCCCGTGGCATGGAAGAAGCGGGCCGCGCCCAGTCCGATGCCCCGGCCCGCGCCGGTGATCACCACCGTCCGTCCGGTGAAGTCGTAGCTGATGTCCAAGAGCTGGTCTCCTTACGGGATCATCGGACGAAGTTCAGACCTGCTGTAAAACGAAGTCCTCGGGTCCACACCACCGGACAAGTGCCGCTCCGTAGTTGAGACCGCCGCCGAATGCGGTCAGCAGCGCGAGTTGCCCCGGGCGCAGCCGGTGCGACTCGACTGCCTCGCGCAACACCAGGGGAACCGACGCCCCCGACGTGTTGCCGACGCGTTCGATGTTCGTCAGGGTCTTGGCGCGCGGCTGACCCAGCGCATCGAGCACTCCGTGCACGAGATGGAGGTTGGCCTGGTGCAGCGCGAAGAAGTCGATGTCGTCCAGCTCCAGGCCGGCCTTGGCCGTGAACTCACGGACGAACTCGGGAATCACGCCGAGGACGAACTTCTTGATGTCCGCTCCGCGCATCGTGGTGAAGTTGTCCCCGAACGCGGACTTCTTCGGCCGGCCGCTCTGGTCCGTGCGTGCTTCTCGAGCGGCGTACACCGCCGAGTAGTGTTCGGGATCGCTGCGCAGAAGCACTTCTGCGATACCCCTGCCCGGGAGGGTGGGCTCCAGGATGTAACAGGCGGCAGCATCTCCGAAGATGACGCCTACCGTACGGTCCTCGGGGTCGAAGAGCTTGGTGCCCACATCCGTCAAGACCACGGCGACGCGGGAGTATTCACCGGACGCCACGTACTTCGCGCCGACGTCGAGGGCGAACACCGCTCCCGGGCATCCTCCGCTGTTCACGTCGAATCCGGGGACGGCCGGCATGCCGGCCTTGCTCATGATCGCGGAAGCGGTGTTGGGGAGCATGTGGTCAGGGGTGTACGTTCCGCAGATCACGAGATCCACGTCATGAACGGGGATGCCCGCCTGCGCACAGGCGTCGACGAGGGCGAGCGCCCCCAGGTCGGACGACCACTCGTCGGGTGCTGAGAAGCGGCGCTCCTCGATGCCGATGCGCTCGCGGATCCAGCTGTCGCTCGTCGGCAGACGTTGCGACAGTTCTTCGTTGGTGACGATCCGCTCCGGGAGATGGCGTCCGATCGCCCTGATCCCCACCCCCGGCCGGCCCTGGGTGTCGTACCGCCAGCCCCTCGCCATCGCTGCGCTCCCCTTTTGTTTCGACGGATTCTTCGACGGACGGGAAGACGGACCCGTCAGGCCTGGTTCACGCGGTACAGCGGAAAGTAGGAGTCGATCTTCGCGGTCGAGTAGTCCTCCGCGAGCTGCGGGACCTCGTCGAAGTCGTAGATGCCGGCCGGGTCGATCGAGGGGATCCACCCCATGTCTTCCTGATAGTCGCGTATCTTCGCGCTGTCGTCGAATCGCCAGACATGCGTGTTCACGTGAAGATGCCGGTTGATGCATTCGCTGGCACGCAGATGGAACGTGCGCATGCCCTCCTTCCAGCCGACCGTGGTCACGACGCCCTGGCGTGCCAAGGATTTCACCGTTGCCTTGTACAGGGGAGCCCCGATGTTGTCGATGAATATCGCCACGCCGGCTCCATCGCTGAGCTTTTCGACAGTGGCCAGAAACTCCTTCTCGGACGCGCGACAGCGAGCCGCCGACGCGGAATCGGTGGGGGGCTGCTCCGGGTCGTGGGCCAGATGGGGAAAGAGCCGGCGGTCCACCGCCTCTATGCCGAGCCGGCTGAGTTCCGCCAGCCTTCCGTCGCTGCCCGCGGTCATGGCGACACGGAACCCGGCGTGTTTCGCCAGGAGCAGCTCGGCGAGTACCACGCCACCGCCCCACCCGAAGACCAGGTGATTCGCCGGATCCTCGTCCGCCATCTGCGACGACCAGCACTGGTGAGCGACGCGCCAGTTGTCCCAGGCTGTGAAATACCGGGCGTACGCCGCCCACTGTGGCAGCGAATATTTGCTCTGTTCCGGAATCGGCAGGAGCAGGGCCGAATCTATCTTGGTGCGCTTTGCGAGTAGCCCGATGGTGTGTGGCGCGTCATAGGCGTACACGAGTTCCGCGTATCCGTAACGGTCGCGCCGCGCGAGGGGCATCACCAGGCAGATGTCGTCCTCCTTGACCGAGCGCGTGGCTCCGGGGTCGAGGACGCGCACCACGCCGAGATTGCCGAGGACCACCCGGTCCTCGCCCCGCAGGTGGCACACATCGATGGGCTGCCGGGACACCGCGTGCTCGATGTTGGCTTCCCAGGATCCGTACAGCGGCTCGACCAACGCCTCGTGGTCGCCGGGCTCGGCAAAGGTGAACGATTCACGCTGCAGAGTTCCCGCCGGCCGATTCCCGGGCCCGCTGGTCCGCGGTCCGGCGTGGAGCGTCCATGCGTCGGTACGAATCACGTGCGCCTCCCTGGTCGTGTCGAATTACGGTAGCGGTGGATGTCGGATAGCGGCAACAGTCATCTATCTTTCTACGAAGGCGTAGTTCTACGAATTCGTAGAAAAACCGGCTCCTGGTTGCAAGGCGCAGACTGCGCGGACTAAGGTCCCTCGGCATGGGAAACAGTCGCGTATCTCGCGTGCTCGCCCGACAGTACGATCTGCTCTCCGAGAGGCTGGAGAAGAAAATCGGCGGACCGCAGTTACGCACTCGCCTGGTCGGTGACCTGACCGGGCGGGTGCTGGAGATAGGTGCGGGCACCGGGCGTAACCTGCCCTATTATTCCAAGGCGGACCACGTTACTGCTGTCGAGCCGTCATCAGGAATGCGCTCGCAGATATCCGGGAAGATCGCCAATGTGGTGCCGACGGTGGAAGTCGTCGATGCGACGGGTGAGCGCCTGCCCTTCAGGGACCGGGAATTCGACGCCGCAGTTTCCTTTTTGCTGCTGTGTGTGGTGGACGATCTCGACAGCGTCCTGGGCGAAATACATCGAGTTCTCAAGCCCGGCGGAAAGCTGTCGTTCTTCGAGCACGTTCGGGACACCGGCCGGCGCGGACGGGCCCAGGATCTGGCCAGCCCGCTGCTGCGGCGCCTGCAGTTCGGCTGCCGCCCCGACCGCCGGTCGATCGAACGCATGGAGGCCCTGGGCTTCGAGGTGACCGTCTCCGACCCGCCGGTCCCGATCAGTCCCAAACCGCCTTTGAGCGGCCCCTACTTCACCGGAACGGCGACGCGCCGATGACCGTGCAGAAGGTGTTCGCCGAGGTGCTGGAGGAAGTGCAGTTCCGCGTCCCCTACAGCAGCGCCGCCTCCTACCACGAGTACTACGGAGCAGGAGCGCCCCCTTGGCGTCTTGGGCGCGGCTGCGGCTGGCAGACCTTCGAGGTCGCGCGGCTCGTCGAGGAACGCTGCGGCGCCCGCTCGACGCATCTCTACGCGGGCGGGCACTCCCCGGCGATGTACTTCCGTGACGGGGAGATCACAGTCCTGGATCCCTATCTGCCGCACCTCGAACCACTGCGACTGCGCCGCGAGGACGCCGAAGGCGGAGCGGTACGAGCCAGCGCGGACGCCTATCCGCTGAGGGTCCGCGCCGACGGCACACCCGCACCCTCACGGCTCAGCGGTACCTGGTGGCCGGCTGACGGAGTTCTGCTCCTGGAGTACGCCCGGTTCAGCCCCCGGCGAGCCACTGCGGTGACGCACCGCGCGTTCACCTTTCACCTCGCCACGGAGCTGCCGGCCTTCCCGGTCCCCGCCGGCTTCGCGCGACGCCTGCTCCTCGAACCGATGCAGAACAACCTGTCCATCCGCGCGCTGCACCGCCAGGAACGCCTGATCGGCGAGCTGGTACTGCCGTTCACCGGACGGCCCCGGGAGATGCTCGTGGACCCCGCGTTCCTCATCGCCAAGGACAACCAGGGACGGGTCAGCCGGGCCGGGACGGCCGAGTTCGACGGCGTGCTCGAGCTGATCGCCGATGCCGTCGACGGCACCACGGAAGAGGTCACGGACTACGTCATGGACGCCGCGGCGATCTACCACCGAGTCGTCCCGCCCGGCCAGAAGTGGCCCGAGTACTCAGTGGAGGACGAGTGAGCACAAGCTTCTTCCTGGCCGGTGTCATGCAGGGCGGCCGCCGTGACATCGACGCCGCCGACCAGTCCTACCGGCTCCTGCTGCGCCGGACGATCACGAGGCTGCGCCCGTCCTCGGTCGTGCACGACCCCCATGAACTGGTCCTGGAGCGCTACGGCGATCGCGTGCCGGAGATGCGCCGCGCACTCGCCGAGGTCGCCGAGTCACCCGTGATCACCCGAGCGGAGCTCGGTGCCGAGGTGCTCGAACTCCTCGGCGTCTTCCACGAGATGACCCGGCTCGCGGCCGCCGGCGACGTCTGTGTCGTGTGGCTGCCCGACCACGAACCGAGCATGGGAACAGCTGCCGAAATGTACGCCGCCTTCACTGCGGGACGGACCGTCGTCACGATCACGGAGATGCGCTACAACGTGGCTGTCCTGTCGTGCTCGACGGTGATCCTTCCCGACCTCGCGGCGTTCTCCGACTGGCTTGTGAAGGACGGTGACCTGTTGTGCACGACATCGTGACAGCCGGCCTGCGGGACGAGATCGAGGCACTGAAGGGCGGATTCGTGCCGGCCGTGCGGAGCCTCGCCCAAGCCCGGCCGGACGCCCTGGCCATGACCTTCCTCGACTACGACACCGACTGGGAAGGCCGGCGCATCCGTCTGACCCGCGGTGACCTCGACAAGAAGGCGATCGCGCTGGCAGGACTCATGCAGAAACTGGCCGAGCCGGGGGACCGGGTGGCCATCCTCTGCCCCAACGGCCCCGAGTACGTGGCAGCCTTCCTCGGCTGTCTCTACGCCGGGCTGCTGCCGGTGCCTCTCCTGCCGCCCGATCTCCAGCGTCGTACGGAACGGTTGGCCCCGACCCTCGCGGACTGCGCGCCGTCCGTGGCCGTCACGGTCAGCCGGCACCGGCAGCCGGTGGAGGCTGCGCTCGCGGCGGTCGAGGGTCCCGCATCCGGCGCCTCGGTCGTCCTCGCCGATCAGGTGGGCGACGAGCACGCCGACGCGTGGACTCCCGCACAGACCGACCGGGCGGGAGCCGCGTACCTCCAGTACACCTCCGGCTCGACCCGGAAGCCCGGCGGTGTCCAGGTCACCCACCGCAACATCGCTGTCTCGGTCGCCCAGCACGTCGACCGGCAGCGCTTCGACGAGCACTCGACGGTCGTCAACTGGCTGCCTTTCTTCCACGACATGGGGCTGGTCTTCGCGCTGATCCTCCCGCTCGCCGTGGGGATACCGGCGGTGCAGATGACCCCCTATGCCTTCATCCAGCACCCGTCGCGCTGGCTGAGGATGGTCGGAGAACACCGGGGCACCCACGCGATGATCCCGAACTTCGGCCTGGACGTGTGCGTCGACATGGTGCCCGAGCAGGAGCGCGCCGGACTCGACCTCTCCTCGCTGCGCTATCTCGGCAACGCGTCCGAGCCCGTACGGGCCCAGTCCCTGGAGCGCTTCACCGAGGCATACGTTCCCCACGGCTTCCGGCACACCGCGCACTCACCCTGCTGGGGCCTGGCCGAGGCGACCTTGATCGTGACCGGCATCAGTGCCGAGGCCGAGCCGGTGACGGGCTGCTTCGACCGCGAGGCGCTGACCGCCGGCCGAGTCGAACCCCGCGCCGGGACCGACCCGGAGGCCCGGCGTCTCGTCGGATGCGGACCTGTGTTCCAGGGCCAGGACGTGCGCGTCGTCGATCCCGCCAGCGGGATGGAGGCGCCAGCGGGGCACGTCGGTGAACTGTGGGTCAGGGGCGGCAACGTGTGCGACGGCTACTGGCAGCGTGAGGACGGCGACGGTACCTTCCGCAACGTCCTCGACGGTGAAGCCGCCTGGCTGCGCACCGGCGACCTCGGCTTCTTCCACGACGGAGAGTTCTTCATCGCGGGCCGGGCCAAGGACGTCATCATCGTGGACGGCCGCAACCACCACGCCGTCGACATCGAGGTGACCGTGGAGCAGGTCAGTCCGGCGGTGCGACGCGGGCACACGGCGGCCTTCCCCGTCGAGACCGGCGACCGTGAACTCGCCGTCGTGGTCGTCGAACTCCGCCCGGAGGCCACGGTCGGTCTCGAGGAGCTGCGCACGGCCATCCGGGCGGCCGTGGCAGAAGCGCACGACATCGACCTGTACGACGTCGTCCTCGTCACCCGCGGCACCATTCCCAAGACGTCCAGCGGGAAGCTGCGCCGCCGCATCTGCCGCGACATGTACACCGCCGGAGAGCTGGCCGCGCAGACCGTGGCGGCCGACCGGGCCGCCTCATGACCGAGCTGCGGCAGTGGCTGGTGGAGCAGCTCGCCCGGCTCTGTGCGGCCGAAGCCGAAGAGATCGACATCGACCGCACGTTCCGGGACTACGGGCTCAGCTCGCGCAACGCGGTGGCTCTGTCGGGCCGGATCGCGCAGCACCTCGGCCGGCCCCTGGCCTCGACCATCATCTGGGAACACCCGACGGTGCGCCGGCTGTCGGACCATCTGGAGGACGGTTCCGCAGAGGTGCCGGGGACGGCGAGCGCGGGTGATGCGGCGCCACGCGCCCCGGGAGCCGCAACCGGCGCTCTCGCCGTCGTCGGAATCGGCTGCCGGCTGCCGGGCGGCATCACTTCACCCGGCCGGTTCTGGGAGTTCCTCCGCGGCGGTGGTGACGCCGTCCGCCGGATACCGGAAAGCCGATGGGAGGCATACCGGCTCGCGTCCCCCGCCCATGCCGCGGTGCTCGACCGCACCACCCAGGTGGGCGGCTTTCTGGACGACATCGAAGGCTTCGACGCGGAGTTCTTCGGCATCTCTCCCGCCGAATCCTCCGAACTCGACCCGCAGCAACGGATGTTCCTGGAAGTCGCCTGGGAGTCGCTGGAACACGCGGGCATCCCGGCGGACGGCCTGGCCGGGAGCCGCACCGGCGTGTTCGCCGGGGCCAGCTGTGACGACTTCGCGCGCCTGCGCATGGAGGACCTGCCCAGCATCAACGGCTGGTCACTGCCGGGTACGGCGCTCAGCGTGATCGCCAACAGGCTGTCGTACCTCCTGGACCTGCAGGGCCCGAGCCTCACGGTCGACACCGCCTGTTCGTCCTCGCTCGTGGCGCTGCACCTGGCGGCCCAGAGCCTGCTGACGGGCGAGAGCGACCTCGCCGTCGTCGGCGGAGTGAACGTCCTGCTCTCCCCGGGCGGAGCCGTCTACGCCGACCAGGCCGGCGCCTCCTCGCCCAGCGGGCGCTGTCGGCCGTTCGACGCCGACGCGGACGGCACCGTGCGCGGAGAAGGGTGCGTGAGCGTCGTACTCAAGCGGTATGAGGACGCAGTTCACGACGGCGATCGGGTGCTGGCTCTGGTGCGCGGCACCGCCATGAACCAGGACGGCCGTTCCAACGGGCTGACCGCCCCCAGCCCGGCCGCCCAGGAGGCTCTGCTCGACCTGGCGTACGACAGGGCTGGTATCGCGTCGTCCGCGGTGGGTTATGTGGAAGCACACGGCACTGGGACTCGCCTCGGTGACCCGATCGAGGCGGGCGCACTGGGGAAGGCCCTGGGCCGTGGCCGCCGCGAGGACAGGCCGCTGTTCATCGGCTCGGTCAAGTCGAACGTCGGCCACCTGGAGGCCGCCGCCGGACTGGTGGGCCTGGTGAAGACGGTGCTGGCCCTGTACCACGGACGGATTCCGGCCACCCTGCACTACACGCGGCCCAACCCCGCCATCGCGCTGTCCGACCTGGGTCTGGACGTGGTCACCCGGCTCACCGACTGGCCCGCCGCCGAGGGCGAGCGGGTGGCCGGTGTGAGTTCCTTCGGGATCGGCGGGACCAACGCGCACGCCGTCCTCTCCGACCTGCCCCGATCCGCACGCCCGCAACTGTGAGGTGTTCATGAAGTTCGGACTGCTGTCCGTTGTCACCGACTTCTCCATCGACCCCCGGGAGCTCGGTCGCCAGGCGGAGGAGCGCGGCTTCGACTCCCTCTTCGTACCTGAGCACACGCATATGCCGGTGCACATCGAGAGCGAGCGTCCGGACGGCGGGCCCGTCGTCCCGGAGGCGATGCAGGGCCTCGATCCCTTCGTGGCGCTGTCCGCGATCGCCGCATCGACCACCCGGCTGTTGATCGGCACCGGCATCTGTGTGGTGCCGACACGTGACCCCATCGTCCTGGCGAAGCAGGTCGCCAGCATCGACGTCCTCGCACAGGGCCGCTTCCTCTTCGGCGTGGGCACCGGCTGGGTCCGTGAGGAACTCCTCAACCACGGGGTCGACCCGGCCACCCGGACTACGCGCCTCATGGAGTACCTCGAGGTCATGCGGACCATCTGGGCCGAGCACGAGGCCGCGTACTCCGGGGAGTTCGTCAAGTTCGACCCCATCGTGTCACTCCCCAAACCGGCTCAGCGGCCGCATCCTCCGATCCTCATGGGGCTGACGGGAGGCAGGGCCCTGGACCGGGTGACCGAGGCCCGGGCCGAGTGGATGCCGATGTACGGCCTGGAGGGCGAGAACCTCGCGGATCGCGTCGCCCAGCTCAACGAGCAGGCCGCCGAACTGGGCCTGGGGCCGGTTCCGGTGACGGTCGTGGAGGTGCCACCGGAGGAAGAGGCGGTCGCACGTTGCATCGAGGCCGGCGTGAGCCGGTGCGTCTTCACTCTGCCCCCGGGGGAGAGGGAGGACGTGCTGCCGCTCCTGGACTGGTACACCGAGCTGAGCGAACAGGCCGAGTACCTGTGATGAGCGAACAGGCATCAGACGGGCGTCCGTTGCTCTTCGCCCTGTCGTGCCGGACGGAGAGGGGACTGCGCGCAAGGGCGGCCCGGCTCGCCGACTGGCTTCGGACGGACGGCGCCGACGCATCCCTCGGGGACGTGGCCCACACACTCGCCCGGCGCCGCACGCACCTCCCCGTGCGCGCCGCGGTCCTCGCCCAGGGCCGAGCACAACTCGTCGACCGGCTCCGCACCCTGGCGGCCGGCGACGGTGCGCAGGGAATCGTCATGGCCGACGTCCCGCAGCAGGCGCCACACGGGGTGGTGTTCGTCTTCTCCGGCTACGGCTCGCAGTGGCAGGGGATGGGCCGCGACCTCCTCGGGGAACCGGCGTTCCGCGCCGTGGTGGACGAACTCGAGCCGGTCTTTCGCGCCGAGGACCGCGGCTCGCTGCGCGAACTGCTCACCCACAACGACCTTTCGTCGGTGGACGCGTCATACGTCCAGCCGGCCCTGTTCGCCACCCAGGTGGGCATCGCCGCCGTACTGCAGGACCGCGGCATCCGGCCGGCGGCCGTCATGGGCCAGTCGATGGGGGAACTGGCCGCCGCAGTGGTGAGCGGCGGCCTCACCCTGAGTCAGGCGGCGCACGTCGTCCTTCAGCGCTCCGACGTCATGCAGCGGCGGATGTTCGGCCTCGGAACCACGGCCGTCGTGGAGCTGCCCGCCGCGGAGGTCGAGCGCAGGCTGCGTGCCGAAGCCGGCGTGGAGATCGCCGTATACAGCTCGACACGCGCCACCGTCGTGGCAGGGGACGACAGCTCAGTGGAGGCATTCCTGACCTCCTGCGAGGCGGACGGCATCGCCACCTATCCGGTACGCGGAGGCAACGCCGCGGGGCACAGCCGGTTCGCCGACCGGGTCGTACCCGAACTGACCGCCCGGCTCGTGGATGTGGCCGGGACGGCTCCCTCGGTCAGGTTCTACTCCACGACCCTGCCGGACCCGCGGTCCACACCGGCCTTCGACGGGGCGTACTGGGCAGCCAACGTACGCCGACCGGTTCGCTTTCTCGACGCGGTCCAAGCCGCTGTCGCGGACGGGCTGCGCACCTTTGTGGAGGTGTCCCCCCACCCTGTCGCAGTCCGGTCCCTCGCCGACACGCTCGCCGACACGGCGGTGAGCGGCACTGCGGTCTGGGAGACCCTGCGCAGAGAAGCGCCGGCGGAGGACGCCGTATCGCTCGCACTCGCCCGCGCGCACTGCCGCGGCATCGACGTGGACTGGGCCCGGACCTACCCGACGGGCCGACTGGTGGATCTGCCCACCACGCCCTGGGACCATGGGCAGCGCCAGCTGGTCGCCTGGCGTGCCGGAGCCGCCCCCGAACGCTCACACCCGCTGGTGGGAGCGCACATCCGGCTGCCCGGAACGCCGGTTCGTCATGTGTGGCAGACGACGCTCGAGACCTCGCGGCTCCCCTGGCTCGGCGACCACCGGCTGGACGAGCTGCCGGTCCTGCCCGGAACCGGCTACTGCGAGATGGCCCTGGCCACCGCATGTCAGGTGTTCGAGGCGAAACCGGAGGACATCGTCCTGTCCGACGTCGCTTTCCACAGGCTGCTCCCCCTCGCCGCACCGGTGACGGTGACGACCTCTCTCACGGTCATCGGAGAAGGCAAGGCAGAGGTGGAGATCACCAGTCGGCAGGGTGACACGGACGTCGTGCACGCCACGGTGCGGACGGCTCTGCGCAGCGGAGAGGAACCCGCCTCTGAGGACGAGCCGCCGACCGCCGATACGGGCCCCGTTCTTCGCCCCGCCGAGGTCTACCCGCGGTTGCGCGCAGCCGGGCTCCACCACGGACCGGCGTTCGCCGGCCTCACCGACCTGTCGATCACCGGTGCCCTGACCGTGAGTCGCGTGAGCCGGCCGGCGCCCGCGCAGCCCGACCCCCGCATGCACATCCACCCCGCGCTGCTCGACGCCTGCCTGCACGGGATCGCCCTGGCGGCCGTGGGGGACACCGGCCGCGTCTGCCTCCCCACGGGCGTGGGCCGGCTTCGGCTGGCCGGAGACCTGACCGACAGCCTCCTGTGCCGGGCCCGGGTGGAGGACACCGAGCAGGGCTGCATGGCCGACATGGACGTCCACGACGAGAACGGCCTCCTGGTCGCGGAGTTCCGGGGCGTGGAGTTCCGCCACATCGACGAGGAAGGCCTTCCCCCGGCCCTGAGCGGGCTGCTCTACACGCTCGAGCACGAGCAGGCCCCGCTGCCGGCGGACGCGGGCCCCTTGCCGTCCGGCCCCTGGCTGGTGCACGGCGGTGCAGGGGACGAGACGTTCCGCACCGCCCTGCTGACGCAGATGGAACGGGCCGGTCTGCGGCCGCTGCGGGACGCCCCCGCCCCGCCGGCAGGCGGCGCCGAGGCGGACGAGGAGTCCGTCGGGGGAGTAGTGCTGATCGGCTGGGAGTCCACGAGGTCGGCTGACCCCGGTGGCCCCCGCGAGACGGACGCCGAACGCCTGCTCCAGCTGGTAAATCTCGCCAACGGACTGACCCGCGACGCGAACACGGCACGACCGCCGCGGTTGTACGTCGTCACGCGTGGTGCCTGTCCACCCCTCGCGGAAGCCCCTGCCGACCCGGCCCAGGCGGGTCTGATCGGCATGACCCGGTCCCTGCGCGCCGAACACCCCGGCCTGCGGCCCACCCTGGTGGATCTCGGCCCGGACGCCGATCCGGCCGACCTGGTACGCGAGTTGTGTGCCGACGCGTCCGACGACGAGGTGGTGTGGCGCAACGGTGAACGCCATGTCACCCGCCTCACCCCGCTGTCCGAGGCCCCGCCCGCCGCTGCGGGAGGCCCTCTCGTGAGGTCCGACGGAGCCTACGTCGTGACGGGAGGCACAGGAGGGCTGGGACTGGCCACCGCCCGCTGGCTTGCCGAGCGCGGTGCCGGACGCATCGTGCTGAACGGGCGGACCGAGCCCGGCCCCGACACCATTCGGCAGATCGAGGAGATCCGGGCCCTGGGGGCCCGTGTCCTGATCGTCCTCGGTGACATCGCGGCTCCGGGCGTCGCCCGTCGGCTGATGGAGGCCGCGGCGGAGGAAGGAGCCGGCATCCGCGGCGTCGTGCACGCCGCCGGCTTCACCGACGACGTCCTGTTCACCGACCTCGACGCCGAGCGGATCGGCCCTGTCTGGTCGGCCAAGGCCGTCGGCGCATGGCAACTGCACCTCGCGACACCGGCGGCCGGCGTCGACTGGTGGATCGGCTACTCGTCCACCGCCGCGCTGCTGAGCTCGCCCGGACAGGGCAACTACGCAGCCGCCAACGCCTGCCTGGATGCAATCGCCTGGTGGCGGCACGCACAGGGCAGACCCGCGCTGTCCGTCAACTGGGGGCCCTGGGCCGAGATCGGCGGAGCGCGCGACGCACGGATCAGCGGCCTGGGCAAGATTCGCCCCCGTGAGGCTTTCGCCGCGCTGGAGGAACTGATCACCGGCGGACACACCCAGTCCGGTGTGGTCCGCCTCGGGCACGACTACCTCACGGTGTTCCCCGAGACCCGTGGTTCCTCCTACTTCGCACGGGCCGTCTCAGGATTCGCCCGGGACCTCGCAGGTCCAGCCCCGTTCGATCTTCAGGCGCTTCGCCGTATGAACCACAAGGAGATGCGTCGCTCGGTCACCGACCGGCTGAGCGAGCGGATCCGCCCGGTGCTCCGGCATACGGGCACGTCCCTGCCGCTCGGCGAACCTCTGGTCCACCTGGGGCTCGACTCCCTGGCCGCCGTACGGATCAAGAACGCCGTCCGGGAGGACTTCGGGCTCGACATCCCCGTATCCCGCCTCCTGCAGGGCTCAAGCGTGGCCGACCTGGCCACCGAGATCTCGGCCGAGCTGACGGACACCCAGGGGCAGGCGGCGGACCGGGCCCGGGAACAGGCCGAGCAGCGGTCCCGGAGCCGTCGTACACGGATGGCGAAGCAGGCGAGGAGGAGAAGGCCGCAATGAACGCCGGACGTACACAGGACACGGACGCCATGGAGGACCCGCCGGAGGGCATCGCCGTCATCGGAATGGCAGGCCGCTTTCCGATGGCGCCCACCGTCGCCGACTTCTGGAAGAACCTGACGGAGGGCAGGGAATGCCTGGAGACCCTGGACGACGCCGAACTGCGTCGACAGGGCGTACCCGACTCCGTTCTCGGTGATTCCACCTATATGCGACGGGCCGGAACCCTCGACCGGATCGAGGAGTTCGACGCTGAGTTCTTCGGCTTCGCGCCCAGCCTCGCGGCCACCATGGATCCGCAGCTGAAACTGCTGCTCGAGTGCTCGTGGCACGCGCTCGAGGACGCCGGGTGCGATCCCGGACGTCACGACGGTGCGATCGGCGTCTTCGTCTCCGGATCCGCGTGCGGGTACTACCCCTACCACGTGCTGTCCCGGCACGATCCGCGCGTCCTGCTCGGCGCGGGGACGTCCTCCGCGCAGATGTCGCTGTGGTCGGCGAACGACGTCAATTTCTACGCGACCCGGATCGCGCACGCCTTCGACCTGCACGGCCCGGCGCTGAGCGTGCAGACGGCGTGTTCCAGCGCGCTGACAGCCGTGCACCTGGCATGCCAGAGCCTGCTGTGCGGAGAGTCCGACATGGCGCTGGCCGGCGGTATGTCCGTCAAGGTCCCGCACCGTGTCGGCTACTTCCGCGACCTGGACTCGGTGATGTCGCAGGACGGCCACTGCCGGCCGTTCGACGCGAAGTCCAGCGGCACGGTCTTCACCAGCGGTGGCGGAGTGGTCGCGCTGAAACGCCTCAGCGACGCCCTCGCCGACGGCGACGACATCAGGGCCGTCATCCGCGGCTCGGCCATCAACAACGACGGCTCGCTGAAGATGGGCTACACCGCGCCCAGCGTCGACATGCAGGCCGCGGTGATCCGCGAAGCCCTCGCTGTCGCCGGGGTGGATCCGCGCAGTGTCGGATACGTGGAAGCGCACGGAACGGGCACCGCGTTGGGTGACCCGGTCGAAGTGGCCGCTCTTCGGCGGGCGTTCGGCGAGCGGCCGGAAGAGGCCGCCTGGTGCGGACTCGGATCGGTGAAGGGGAACGTGGGCCACTGCGAGACCGCGGCCGGTGTCGTCGGCCTCATCAAGACCGTGCTGTGCCTGGAGAACCGCACGCTCGTGCCGACCCTCCACTTCACCGAGCCCAATCCCGAACTCGAACTCGCGGACGGCCCCTTCTTCATCCAGGACAAGCTGACCGAGTGGGCCGGTGACCGGCCCCGGATCGCCGGGGTCACCTCGCTCGGCGCGGGTGGCACCAACGCGCACGTGGTGCTGGAGGAGGCGCCGCAGCGCGCGGCGCACTCGCCCGCAGCCGTCCACCCGCAGCCGCAGGTGCTCGTACTCAGCGCGCGGACCCGGCCGGCCCTGGAGGACATGAGCACGCGGCTCGCGGCCCATCTGAGGCAGCGGCCGGAGACGGACCTGGCCGATGCCGCCCTCACCCTGGCGGAGGGGCGCCGCGCGTTCCGCCACCGCCGGGCCGTGGTGGCCCGGGACGGTGCGCAGGCAGCGGCGGCGTTCCTGCGGGCCGATGCCGGCAGTCTCGGCGAGTCCGCCGAGGAGGAACCTGACGTGATGCTGGTGTTCTCCGGCGCGGAGGAAGCCCCTCCCAACGTCGCGGCGGGACTCCGCGCGGGCGACCCCCTCTTCGCGCGGCACTTCGAGGACTGCGCCAGGCTGTTCGCCGACAAGCTCTCAGCCGATCTCGACAGTCCCGAAGCGGCGGAAGCCCGGGCGTTCTGCGTGCAGCACGCGCTGGCCCGCACGCTGGGAGCATGGGGCGTGCGCCCGGCGGCGGTCGCCGGCGCAGGAGTCGGCGAGTACGTCGCCGCCCACGTGGCGGGAGTGATGAGTCTCGCGGACGCCATCGGCTTCGTCGCCCGGCGGTGCGCATCCGACACAGCCGTGGACAATCGGTCGGGGGACATGACGGACAGCACGCTTGCGGAGCCGACCCTCCCCCTCCTCTCCGCGGCGACCGGCACCTGGCTGAGCCCCGCCGAGGCTGCCGATCGCGGTCGGTGGTCGGCGCTGGGCGCGCCCACACGCCGGGATTCGGCCCTCGACACGGCCTTCGCCGACACACGTCTTCTGCTGGTGCACGCCGGACCGGGATCCGAGCCCCGTGCCGACCTGCACCTCCTCTCCGGTTCCGACGAGGACGGTGACGATCTGGAGGCCTTCCGGGAGGCCCTGGGACGGCTCTGGACGCGCGGAGTGGCCGTGGACTGGACTCCTCTGCGGGCGGGTCACCATCGGACCTCCCTGCCCGGGTATCCGTTCCAGCGGAAGCGGCACTGGCTGGAGTCGGCGTACGCGGACGCCGAGCCGTTGGGTCCGCGGGAGCCGACGACCACGGGCACGGCCGCGTCCCCGGCTGCGGGTGGAGGGACGACCGAAGAGATCCTCGCCGCGCTGTGGGCCGATGTGCTCGGGATCGAGTCGATCGGACCCGACGACGACTTCTTCCTGCTGGGCGGTGACTCCGTGATGGCCGCGCAGGTCTCGGGTCGTGCGCGTTCGGCCGGGCTCCGGTTCAGCCCACGCGTGATCTTCCAGAATCCCACTCTGCGTGCCTTGACCGACGCGGTGGGCCCCCACCCGGCCGGACCGGAGAGGGGACCGGTTTCGGTGGCCGCTCCTGCCGCGAAGGTGTCCGAGGCGCAGGTGCTCCCTCAAGTACCGGCTCAGCTGGAGCTCACCACCGACCCTGAGGTCGTGACAGACCTCGATGTTCCCCTGGTCCTGCGGGTCGGCGAGGAGGTCACCGCGGACGTGCTGGAGGAAGCACTCCGGCGAGCCGTGGGCCATCACGACGCGCTGTGCACCGAGCTGGTCGAGCGGTCCGGACTGTGGGAGCAGCGGTGGGCGGAACCCGCCGGTCTCCTGCTGACGCTCGTCTCGCGAGAGGAAGGCGGCTCCGACGACCTCGAGACGACGGTCGCCGCCGCAGCTGCCGAGGCGCGGCGGGGCCGGGTGCCCGGAAAGCGCGCCGCCGTGGAGGCCGTGCTCGTCGACGCAGGCAAGGACGGCCCCCGTCATCTGGTGCTCTTCGTGCATGCCACCGTGACCGACCTCGTCTCGCAGCGCCTTCTCGCCGAGGACCTCACGACCGCGTGCCGGCAGCTGCTGGCCGGGCGACCGGTGAATCTGCCCCCGGTCGCCACGTCGTGGCAGACCTGGTCCGACTGCCTGACAACATGGGCACTCGACGACGCCGTGCTGCTGGAACGCCCCTTCTGGCTGGACCTGGCCCGCCGGGCGGACATGGAGGCGAGGCTCGCAGACGCGCAGACGGCCACGGCGCCGGCCGACCGGCATGCAGTACGCCTGGTGCGCAACACGCTCGATCCGAGTCTCACGGGCGCGCTGCGAACGGTCCAGAAGCAGTGGCGCATGAGCGCGGGACCCCTGGTGCTCGCGGCACTGTCGCACGCGCTCTCCACGGAGACGGATGGCGAGAGCGCCCTCATCGACATCGCGACCAGTGCCCGCGGCGGTGACTTCGCGGGCATCGACCTGAGCCGGACCGTGGGCCGCTGCGCCTCGACGCATCCTCTCGTCATGGGTCGCCACCGTGCCGATGTGGCGGGTCTGCTGAGCGAGACCCGCCAGGCTCTCGACGACATCCCCTACAACGGTGTGCACTATGGCGTGCTGCGTCACCTCCACCCGCAGACCGCCGCAGCCCTCAGGGCGCTACCGGCCGCCGAGGTGACCTTCTCCGACAGCGGCTTGCTCCCCGCGACGATCGAACGTCGCACACCGCTACAGCTCGTGCGGCCGACCGAGGCGCCCATGGGCGAACCCGCGGTGTGCCGGGGCCATGCGCTCGATGTGCGCACCTACCGGCAGTCCGGGCGGATCCACGTCGACTGGTGGTACGACAGCGGACGCCTGTCGCAGGAAACGGTGCGGCGGCTCAGCGAGCGGGCCCTGGACACCCTAGGAGGATTCGTGTCGTAGCGCCGACCCGTCGACGGCCAGGCGAAGCTTCGCCCGCAGCGCGGGATCGGCGTACGCCTGGTCCACGAAGTGGGCCACCGCGTCGACTCCGAAACTGGTGAACACTTTTCGGACGGCCAGGCCCACTTCGTCCCGGCACGTGGCGTGATAGACGTAGTGCCGTCCACGGCGCTGGCGGTGGGCGGCACCGCTCTGCACCAGCCTGGTCAGCACCGTCAGGACCGTCGTGTAAGCGAGTCGCTCCTCCCGGTCCTCGTTGAGCCGCTCCTGCACCTCCCGTCCCGGCATGGGGCGTCCGGCGGAGGAGAGAAGGTTCAGAACGCGTACCTGCAGTGAAGTGCCCATGCTCTCTTCCTTCCATGGCGATGGGACGAGCCGATGTACGGCGGGGCGGTCACCGCGGGTGCACCGTGGATTCGTCCGCGAGGTTCACCGCGGTGGGGAACCGGCCGTCGAGACAAGCGGTGCAGTATGTGTCGGAGGTACCGCCTACCGCGTCGAGCAGCGCGTCGAGCGGCAGGAACTCAGCGCTCTCGCAGTTCAGATGAGCCGCCAGCCGGCCCGAGGGCACTTCGGCGCCGAGCAGCGTGTCCCCGCGTCCGGTGTCGATGCCGTAGAAGCAGGGCCACCGGTGTGGTGGGGAGGCGATGCGGAGATGGACGGCACGCGCCCCCGCCGCACGGAGCAGGGCGACGACCGTGGCCATGGTGGTGCCCCGCACGATCGAGTCGTCGACGAGGACGACGGTGCGTCCGGCGACGGCGGAGGATACGGCGGTCAGCTTCTGCCGGACAGCCGCATCGCGGCGGGCTCGATTACCCGCGATGAACGAGCGGCCCACCCCTTCGTGCCGCAGAAGCCCCTGCACGGTGGGCAGCCCCGCCTGCCAGGCGTAGCCGTCGGCCGCCACCCGGGCGGTGTCGGGCACGGCCACCACGACATCGGCGTCCTGGGGAGGAGGCGCGCAGCGGGCCAGTGCCCGGCCGGACGCGTATCGTGCCTCGTACACACTCCGGCCGCCGATGCGTGAATCGGCGCGGGCGAAGTACACGTGCTCGAAGAGACAGGTCGCACGCCGTGCCCCCGGCACGTCGAGTCGGCTGCTGCGGATGCCGTCGCTGCCGACCTCCAGCACCTCGCCGGGTTCCAGTTCCCGGACGAACGTTCCTCCCACCGCGCTCACCGCGGCGGATTCCGAGGCCAGGAGCCAGGTGTCCGCCAGCCGGCCCAGACACAGGGGGCGGAACGCCTGCGGGTCGCGGACGCCGTACATGTGGTGGCCGTCCATGAGGACGAGCGAGTACGCGCCCGTGATCGCGGGAAGGACGTGGCGCAGGGCCTGGGACAGGGTTACGGCACCACTCTCCATGGCCGAGGCCAGCAGTGCGCCGAGTACGGCGGTGTCCGTGGCCCCGGCGGACAGCCCGAGCGCCGCCCGGGCTCCCTTCATGTTCACGAGCGTGCCGTTGTGCGCCAGCGCGATGGCGCCGCCCGGCCCGCCCGTGACGATCGGCTGGGCCAGCTCGCCGTCGAGGCCCGCGCCGCCGGACGTCGCGTACCGCACGTGTCCGATGGCGCCGGACGCGGCCCTCAGCGCATGCGGCTCCGAGTCCGGGAAGACGTCCGTCACCCGGCCGGGTCCGGCATGGCGTTGGATGGCCGGGCCTCGGCGGACGGCGATGCCCGCACTCTGCTGGCCCCGGTGCTGGAGTGCGATCAGCAGGGTGCGCAGGACCGGGGTGGCCGGGCCCCAGGCACCGGCCACGCCGCACGACTCGCGGGGCTTGTCCAGTGGATCCGTCACCGGGAACCGCCGTTCCCCGGTGTGCGCTCCGCCTCGTTTCCGTCTGGGCCGAGCCCGCTCACACGTCCTCCATGAACATCGGTCGGATGCTGATTGCCGGTCCTGGGTCGCACGACAGCTTCGCTGTCAGGGTGTCGAGGCCGAACCGCCGCGGAGGTCACCACGCACTCCCAGGGTGGTGAGCAGGTAGGCGATCACCTGGGTCCGGCGCTCGGTCAGATAGAAGTGACCGCCCCGGAAGGACCGCAGCGAGAAACTCCCGGTCGTGCACGCCTGCCACTCCTCGGCGAGCCGGTGGGGCACCTCGGGGTCGTGGCTGCCCACCAGGGCGGTCGTCGGGCAGGAGAGCGGAGGCCCCGGGCGGTAGCGGTAGCGCTCGATCAACCGGTAGTCGCCGCGGATGGCCGGCAGCAGTGCGGCACGTATCTCCGGGTCGTCGAACAGCGTCGGGTCCGTGCCACCGAGCTGGGCCAGGTCCCTCACCAGGGCTTCGTCGTCACGCGGCTCGACGGACGAGGCGGAAGCCGCGGTGAAGGGAGCGGGACGCGCCGAGAGGAACAGGTGGTGCACGAGGTCCGGGGACCGGTGGTCGAGACGGCGTGCCACTTCGAAGGCGACGGACGCACCCATGCTGTGCCCGAACAGGACCAGCGGCACGTCGGCGACTTCCGCGACGGCCTCGCCGAGCGGGTCGGCCAGCAGTTCCATCCGGTCCACAACAGGTTCGTCCAGACGGTCGTCGCGGCCGGGGTACTGAACGGCGAGCAACTCCACTGTGGCAGGCACCTCCCTCAGCCACGGGTAGAAGAAGCGGGCCGATCCGCCGGCGTGGGGGAAGCAGATCATGCGCAGCCGCGGGCGGCGCCGGGGCCGGGGGCACCGCAGCCACTTCTGTGCGAGTCCGGTGAGCCCGGTGACCGTGCTCTTCATCGAAGCGGCTCCTCCGTGTCGGCCTGCCGCAGTCGTTCGGCGACCGCCGCGAGAGTGGGGCGGCGCACCATGGTCCGCAGCAGTTCGTCGAAAGAGATCGCACCGGCCGCGGGCACCTCCTTGCGGAGGCGGCTGATGAACTGGGCGACGAGCAGGGAGTCCCCGCCGAGTTCGTAGAAGTCGTCGTCGCGTGTGACACCGTGCACGGCGAGCAGTTCCTCCCACATGCGAGCGAGGCGGAGTTCGAGCTCGTCCAGTGGCGGCGCCGACCGCACCGCGTCCTCGGGGCGGGCGTCGGAGACCCAGGTCAGGACGGTCTTGCGGTCGACCTTGCCGTTGGCACCGAGCGGCAGGGCCTCCACCGACTCGATGTGGGCGGGGATCATGTACTCGGGCAGCTGTGCGGCGAGGTGGTCGTACAGGTCCTCCAGATCGATGTCCGCCTGGTCCCGTTTGAAGGTGGCCGCTATCAGGTGCTGGCCGAACGAGCCCAGGTCCCCGTCGCGCTCGGGGAGTACGACGACCGCCTGCGCGCCTGCCTCTGTGAGCACGGTGCACCACTCGTCCACGCCGAAGAATGTCTGGTCACGCCCCCGGCGCCGGTCGTTGAAGTCGCCTTCCTCACCTGGCGTGTCGCTCTCGAGTTGGATGAGGAACTCCATCCAGGTCATCAGGTCGGGCCGGTCCACGGTCAGCTCGGTGAAGACCAACCAGCCGCCGGGCGCGAGGAGTCCCCGCAGCCCGGCCAGCGCCGTGTCGATGTCCCGTGCGTTGTGCAACGCGTTCGCGATCACGATCAGGTCGAAGCTCTGCGGTCGCAGGCCCTGGCTGCGGAAGTCGGCGTTGAGGTCGAACAGGCCGTAGTGCAGCCATGGGTGGGCGGCGAAGCGGGCGCGTGCTTCGTTGAGGAAGAAGTGCGAGACGTCCGTGAAGAGGTAGTCGGGTTCCACGCCCGTGCTCGAGGGAAGCGCCGCGACCATCTGGTCCGTGGTGGCCCCGACGCCGGCTCCGGCTTCCAGGACGCGTAGGGGGCGCCCCGGTGCGGCGGCCGCGGTGAGGGCGGCGGCGAAGGCGGCCGCGGCACGGTTGAGATACCGCATGATCGCGTTGTCCGCGTACAGCGCCCGTGCGGAGTTCAGCTCACCGTCGGGGAACAACAGCCGGACCTGGTCCAGCTCTCCGCGCAACAGCTCGGGCAGGTGCCGCATGCTCTGCGTGAGCAACCGCACCACGGGCGCGGGCCACAGGGGTGCGCACCCGTCGGTCTCCAGCTGCTGCAGTTCCTTGGCGAGCAGCCCGGCGTCGGCCGGCATGAGACGCGAGTAGCGGCCCGTGGCTGGGTCCTGGCGTACCAGGCCCTCGCCTTCGAGCGCCGTGAGCCAGCGCCGGACGATGCGGTGGAATCGCGAGGGCACCCCTGCGCGTCGCACCGCCTGTTCCGCTGTGGGCGGTTCAGCGCCCGGTGGGAAGGCTCCCAGGGTGCGCAGCGCGGCCGCCATGGCGGTGAAGGCGACGTGGTTCAGTCGCCGGAGCTGGGCCTCGACGTTCCCGAGTCCGGCCCGCTCCACGGCTCGGACGCCTGCCGCGTGGGCCGCTGTGGCGAGCCGGTCGGCGACATCGGCGACCGGGGCGGCGTCCTCACGGCGCCTGCCGGTCACCACGGCGGCGATACGCCGGTTCGCCGAGTCCGCGCCGTCCACGACGACCGCCGCCGTTCCGACGTCCGGGTGGGAGAGCAGCGCGGCCTCGATCTCCGCCAGTTCGATCCGATGTCCGCGCACCTTGACCTGCGAATCCTCACGACCGAGGAACTCGATGGTGCCGTCCGGCAGGTAGCGTCCCAGGTCGCCGGTCCGGTAGAGCCGTTCGCCGGTGGCCGGACGGACGACGAACCGCTCGGCGGTGCGCTGTTCGTCGCCGAGATACCCCATGGCGACGCCGATGCCTCCGATCCACAGCTCGCCGGGCACGAGGTCGGGGCGATCACGTAGAGACGCGTCCAGCACGTGGAAGGTCTGGTTCGCCAGCGGCTTGCCGTAGGGGATGCTGCGCCACCCGGGGGGCACCTCGCCGATCGGGTGGTAGATCGACCAGATCGCCGCTTCGGTGGCGCCGCCGAGGCTGATCAGCTCAAGGCCGGGACATCGACGGCGTACGGCGTCGGGAAGGTTCACGGGGATCCAGTCTCCGGACAGCAGGGCCAGCCGGAGCGTGGGAAGCTTCAGCTCCGGTTCGCTCTCCATGAAGTGCTGGAGCATCTGGAGCTGGGCCGGCACCGAGTTCCACACCGTGACACCGTGCCGGGCGACGAGCTCCGCCCAGTGCGAGGGATCACCACGCCGTTCGGGGTCGGGCAGGACGAGGCTGCCACCGGCCGCGAGCAGGCCGAAGATGTCGTACACGGACAGGTCGAATCCCAGAGCGGCGAGGGCGAGCCCGCGGTCCGCGTCGGTGATTCCGAACCGCTGGTTGATGTCCATGACGGTGTTCACCGCGCTGCGGTGGCTGATCATCACGCCTTTGGGACGGCCGGTCGACCCCGAGGTGTAGATGACGTAGGCGAGATCGTCTCCGCTCGCCGGCGAGGAGGACAGTTCCATCGCGGAGGCCGGCGGTTCCAGGGTGTCGACGTCCAGCGTGTGGGGCTTGCTGGGAATGCCCGTTGCCGCGGCCGACCGGGAGTGCGTGAGCACCACGCGAACCGCCGCGTCGGCCAGCATGATGTCGCGCCTGGCCGGAGGCTGGTTGGTGTCCACCGGCAGGTAGGCGCCGCCTGCGAGCAGGATGCCAAGGACGGCGACGACCTGTTCCCAGCCCTTGTCGAGGATGACGCCGACCGGCTCACCGGGCCGTATCCCGTGCCCCCGCAGTTCCCGTGACACGGCCAGAGCACGCCGCAGGAGTTCGTCGTACGTCATGCGTCCGTCCGTGCCCCAGCGCAGCGCGATGCGCTGCCCGTGCAGGAGCGCTGTCTCCACCACGGCGTCGTGCAGCAGCCGTCCGGGCTCGGCTGCCCGGGTGTCGTTGACCCGTTCCCGGACGGAACGCTGCCCGTCGGGCAGCAGAGCGGGCACGGGGGACGACCACGCGTCGTCCGTGGTGGCGAGGTTCCGCACGAGTCGTTCGTAGGCGCCGAACATGGTGTCCATCAAGCCGGGCGGGAACAGTTCCTCCGCGGCGTCCCAGGCCAGCAGCAGCCCCCCGGCGTCCTCGTACACCTGGTGGTCGAGCCACACCTGCGGGGTCTGGGAGACCATCCAGCCGAACTCACCGAGCGTGCTGCGGAACTGCTCGCCGATGAACTCGGATCCGATGTTGCTGGCGAACACGACGGGAGCGGCCGCCCGCTCCCCGGGCCGGGCGCGTGCCAGATCGCGCAGCACCTCGACCGCCGAGTACTCGGCATGCACCACGTCGCGCTGGAACTGACTCTGCAGCCGCCTGGCGTGGTCGACGAACGGCGCCTCGTCGGACGTGTCCGCGGTCACCAGCACGAGGTTGGTGAAGTCGGCGACCAGTGCACCGACGTCGGGATGCAGGGGCTGCCGGTCGAAGAGGGGGAGGTTGAGGGCGAAGCACTGCTGGGAGCTCCAGGCTCCCAGGACCTCGGCATAGGCGGCGGCCAGCGCCATGGCGGGGGTCACCGCGTGCGCGCGGGCCCGTCGCGAGAATCCCTCCCACGCGTCGGGCGTCAGCCTGGCGAGTCGACGGGCGAACCGGGGCCGCTCCACCTGATCCGGGTCCACGGCCAGCGGCAGTGCCGGCCCGCCCGGCAGGTCGGGGAGTCGGCTCTGCCAGTAGGTGCGGGCCTTTTCCTTGGAGGCACTGCGTCGTGCGGCGAGATCGGTCAGATAGCGGTGGAAGGAGTACGGAGTTCCCGGCGCGGAATCGGACTCCGCAGCCGGCTGCGCGTAGTACAGGGCCATCTCGGCGAGCAGCTGCTGGATGCTCAGCACGTCGGCGACGAGCAGGTCGATCCCGACATGGATCCGGGTGGTCCCTGCGGGACACAAGGACAGCTGAACGTCGAAGACATGGCCGGCGAAGACGTCGAACCGGCGATGGGACAGCTCTTCCCGCACCTCGAGCAAGGCGCGTTCCGTCGCGTGAGCGGACAGCTCCCGCAGGTCGTGCACGGTCAGCCCGGGCCATGGCGAGGTGGGCGTCACCCGCTGCGTCCCGTCGTCCCCGAACCGGGCCCGGAGCATTCCGTGGCGTGCCACGAGGGTGCGCACGGCGGCTTCGAGACGGTCGGCGCGTACGTCGCGACCGTCGAACTCCATGTACGCGTGGCATCCGTTGCCACCGAGGGGCTGGCCGTCCCGGCGCCCGATCCAGTACGCCTGCTGCACCGGGGTGAGCGGAAAGGCGGCCTCTTCGTCGCTGTTCACCCCGGTCGGCGTGTCCCCGCCGTCGGTGCGATGACCGGTCTCCGGCGCCGGGGTGCCGGCGAGGCGCTCCGCGAGCAGTCTCGTCCAGGCCTCGATGGTCGGTTCCCTGGCCAGCTCTTCGTAGTCGACCTCGGCTCCGGCGGAGCGCCAGCGTCCGACGAGCGCCATGGTGCGGATCGAGTCGAGCCCGTGCGAGATCAGGTTGTCCGCGTCGGCCAGGGCGTCGGGCGGGAGGCCCAGTACCTCGGACACGGCTGTGCGGATCTGGCGCGCTGCGTCGGGTGCGTGGTGCGTCATCGCTGTCCTCTCTTCGGTGCTTCACCGACAGATTTGCAGGCGATTTGTGAATGGACGCGGATGGGAAATTCGTCGCCTCAGAGTAAGAGGTTGATGCGGCGCGATCAAAGGAATGTGCTCAAAGGGATAGTACCCGTCTGGGGTATGTCCGACTTGTCTGTCATAGGCAGATAAATACCACTGGAAAACGGGCACTCATTGCTGCTGCTTTGCCGATTGTTTACCTTCTCATTATTGACCTGGGGCATTCGATGAACTCCTATACTTTACGACCGAGTAAGAGTTTGGTTCGCGGGTAAGAGTTGATTTAGGGGTGGGTTGTTCATGGACTTCGTTCCGTGGCCCGAGGAATTCGCCGAACGGTACCGAAGTGCCGGCCACTGGCAGGGACGGCCGCTGGGCGAACTGCTGCGCCGCACGGCGGACGAGCGTCCCGAGGCCCGGGCGCTGCTCGCCGACGACCTCATGTGGACCTACGCCGAGCTGGACCGCCGCAGCGACCGGCTCGCCGCCGGACTGGCGGACATGGGCGTCCGGGCGGGTGACCGAGTCGTGGTCCAACTGCCCAACGTCCCCGAGTTCCTGACGCTGCTGTTCGCCCTCTTCCGGCTCGGTGCCCTGCCCGTTCTCGGGCTGCCGGCCTATCGCAGAAGCGAAGCCGTGCATCTGTGCCGGAGCACGGACGCCGTCGCGTACGTCATCCCCGACACGGACCCGCACGGCGGCTTCGACTACCGGGAACTGGCCGCCGAAGTGCTGTCCAAGTCCCCTTCATTGCGGCACGTGTTCGTCGTGGGCGAACCCGGACCGTACACGGACCTGCGCCATGTCGACGCCGCCCCGCGCCCGCTGCGCGCGCCCGACGCCGGCGCACCGGCGCTGCTCCTCGTCTCCGGCGGCACCACGGGTCTGCCGAAGCTGATCCCCCGGACCCACGACGACTACCACTACAACCTCCGTGCCAGCGCCGAGGTCTGCCGTCTGGACGAGCGCAGTGTCTACCTCGCGGTTCTTCCCATGGGCCACAACTTCCCGCTCGCCTGCCCCGGCGTTCTCGGTGTGCTGCACGCGGGCGGCGCGGTCGCCCTGTCTCCCTCACCCAGCCCCGAGGTCGCCTTCGCCGCCATCGAGAAGTTCGCAGTGACCGTCACGGCAGTGGTGCCGCCGTTGGCCGCCCTGTGGTCACAAGCCGCTGAATGGAGCACAGCGGACATCGGAAGCCTGGAACTTCTCCAGGTGGGTGGCGCCCGGCTCTCCCCGGACGTGGCACAGCGCATCGGCCCGGCTCTCGGCTGCGAACTGCAGCAGGTGTTCGGCATGGCCGAGGGGCTGCTCAGCTATACACGGCGCGGGGACGACCCGGAGACCGCCGCCACCACGCAGGGGTTCCCACTCAGCCCCGACGACGAGATACGTATCGTCGACGAGGAGGACCAAGAGGTCCCGCCCGGCAGCGTCGGCAGCTTGCTCACCCGCGGCCCGTACACCCTCCGCGGTTACTACCGCGCACCCGAGCACAACCTCCGGGCCTTCACGGCCGACGGGTTCTACCGCACCGGCGATCTGGTCAGACGCACCGCGGAGGGTCGGCTCGTCGTCGAGGGTCGTGAGAAGGACCTGGTGAACCGGGGCGGCGACAAGGTCTCCGCCGACGAACTGCAGAACCATCTGCGGGCGCACCCCGCGGTCCTGGACGCCGCAGTGGTTCCCGTCCCGGACCAGTATCTGGGGGAGCGCACCTGCGCCTGCCTGATTCTGCGCGCCGGTCACGAGGAGGCCTCCGACCTGGCCGGTTTCCTCAAGAACCGAGGGCTCGCGGCGTACAAGATCCCCGACGTGGTGCAGATCCGCGACTCCTTCCCGCTGACGAGTGTGGGGAAGGTCGACAAGCGCGCGCTCGCCCAGGCCGTCGCCGAGCAGCTCGGCGTGGCGTGGCCGGACGCCACCTCCCGATGACCCCCCACCGCGCGACGGCGATCGGACCAGACCGTTGACGAACCGGAGGACAGCCATGGCCCAGCGGCAGCACTATGTCGAACACACCGTGCCGATCCAGGGCGGTGACCCCCTGCTCCTCACCGCCCGCCTGGCCCGCGGCGGCCCCTACGAGCACTACATGGTGTACGAGGGCAAGGACGAGTGGTGCTACGCGGCGGGAGCCGAGGCCGAGCTCACCCTCTCGCGAGATGGTGTCGTCCTGCTGACGGGTGCGGAACGGACCACCGAGCCGTGGACGGACGAACCGCTGCGGCAGGTACGTCGGCTGCTGGCAGGCCTGCCGCTCGCCGACTGGCGTGCCTACGGGTGGGCGTCGTTCGAGCTGTCGTACGCTCTCGCCGGCGTGCAGGACAAAGAGGGGACGTCGCCCGAGGAACCGCTGCTGCACCTGTTCATCCCCGCTGTGGAGGTGCGTTTACGCGGGGGAGAGGCACTCATCCGATGTACCGAACGGGCCGCGGCGGACAAGGTCCGTGCTGTGTTGGCCGGCCGTGTCCGCGGTTCCGGGCCGGTGCCGCCGTCCACGCTCCCTGTCGATGTCACGGGCCGCGGGCGGGACTCCTACCAGGAGGCCGTCTCCGCCGCGGTGTCCGCCATACGCAGCGGTGACCTGCGGAAGGTCATCCTCTCCCGGACCGTCGAGGTGCAGCAGGACATCGATGTGGTCGGCACGTATGTGACGGGGCGCCGGGCCAACAGTCCGGCGCGGTCCTTCCTGTTGAATCTCGGCGGGCTGCAGGCGGCGGGATTCAGCCCCGAAACGGTCGTCGAGGTGGCCGCGGACGGCACTGTCTCCACCCAGCCGCTCGCCGGCACACGGGCCCTGACTGGCGACGCCGACCGGGACGCGCGCCTGCGCTCCGAACTGCTCACCGATGCCAAAGAAATCTACGAGCACGCGATCTCCGTACAGGTCGCCTGGGACGAGATGCTTGCCGTCTGCATCCCGGGATCTGTGCGGGTGGAGGAGTTCATGCAGATCAAGCAGCGAGGCAGTGTCCAGCACATCGCCTCCCGCGTCACCGGTGGCCTCGCCGACCGCACGGAAGGCCCCTGGTCCGCACTCTCCGCCGTGTTCCCGGCCGTGACGGCGTCCGGCGTGCCGAAGATCGCGGCGTACGACGTGATCCGCCGTTACGAGGCGGAGCCACGGGGGCTTTACAGCGGCGCAGTCCTGACGGTGGGAAGCGAAGGCGAACTGGATGCCGCCCTGGTCCTGCGCACCGTCTACCGACGGGAAGGCCGCACGTGGTTGCGTGCGGGCGCGGGCATCGTCGGCGATTCCCTCCCGGAGCGCGAATTCGAGGAGACCTGCGAGAAGTTGCGCAGTGTCTCAGGACACCTCGTGCCGGCGAGCGGCTCGATGGCAGGGTCCGATGAGGCCGCGACGGCCGTCCTGGAGGAGGACGGGGGCGTTGCCGTAGGCTCCCAGCATGCGTAGGACCCCCAGCCGCACCGTGCAGCAGGGCGGCGTGTCCGCGTCGTCCTCCGACGCCTCCGGAGCCACTCGACGACGCGCCGACGCCGAGCGGAGCATCACCTCCATCGTCGCGGCCGGACTCGAGTGCTTCCGCCAGGATCCGAATGCGAGCATGACCGCGGTCGCGCGTGCCGCGGGCGTCAGCCGGGTGACGCTGTATGCGCACTTCCCCTCGCGTGAGGATCTGTTCGAGGCCGTACTCGGCTATTCCGTGAGCGAGGCCGACATGGCGCTGGAGGCCCAGGACCTGGACACCGGGCCCGCCGATGAGGCGATGGTCCGCATGGTGCGCTCCTGCTGGCGTCTTCTCGACCAGCATTCCTTCCTCGTGACCGCCTCCGCGGGCCTGGTCGGCGAGCCGCGTCGTCGTCGGCAGCACCGCAAGGTCCTGGAACGAGTGGAACGCCTCATCGCACGCGGGCAGGAGGAAGGCTATTTCCGCACCGACGTCCCCCGCACCTGGCTGGTCACGGTCTTCTACAGCCTGCTGCACGCCACGGTCACCGAGACCGAGGGGCGCCGTCTGCGGGCGAAGGAGGCCCCTTCCGTGCTGGAGCGCACCCTGCTCGCCGCGCTGAGGAACCCCGAGTCCCCGGTGGCCGGGCGCGAGCCGTGACGTCACGGCTCGCGCCCGGCGTGGGCTCATCTGCGGCCCGCGGCGGCGTCGATGGCCAGGATGAGCATGTCGAGCTCGGCGTCGAAGACCTGCGTCGACGACATCTCTCTGAGGTGATGAGCCGCGGCGCGTAGATGCGGATAGTCGCCGGATCCCTCTTCCTCGGCCAGGGCGAGCACACTGGCCTCGCGGTGGTTGTCGACGGGGTCACCGTGCAGTTCCCGATGAAGACGGCCCAAGACCAGGTCGACGAAGATCAGGTAGTGGCGCACCGCCTGGCGCTCGTCGAGGCCGGCGTCGGCGAGGACGGCCAGCACCGAATCGACGAGGTGCAGCGCGCCGGAACCGTGGTGGGCATGAACCATCAGTACGTCCACCATTCCGGGCCGAGCGGTCAGCTCCCGGCGCATGCTGTCGGCGATCGAGCGCAGACGCGCCTGCCAGGGCCCTTCGCCGGTTCCGTGTGGTACCAGGTCGTATTCGGCGATGGCGTCCATGACCAGGTCCACCAGCGCCTCCTTGTTCGGAACATGCCGGTAGAGAGCCATGCGAGAAGCGTTCAGACGCGCTGCGAGCCGCCGGATGGTCAGCGCCTGCATACCTTCCTCGCGCGCGATTTCCAGGCCGGCTGCCACGATCTGCTCTCGGCTCAGACTGCCCCACGCGCGTCGTTGAGGTGCCGCCTCCTTGGCCTCGGCGGTCCTGCCACCCGAAGAACTCATGAGGGAACCGTACGCGAGGCACTTGCGGACGCGTGTCCGCAAGACTTAGGTTCACCTAACCAGGCTCGATGGCGACGTGCTGGCGCCACGCTCCGGCGGCGAGGGGAGAAGGATGTCTGTCGAATGGTCGGCATGGCCCCGGGTGGAGATTCGTGCGGCGGGCCTGCCGCACGGCGAGGCCCGCGCACTTGTCATTCAGGCCCTTGACGAAGCCCTGGGGCGGGGAGTGCCATTCGCCGCCATGGTGGAGATGCCTCCCGGTGTCCCGGGTGGCTCGCAAGAGGGTGACGCGGTCGAGCAGGTCCGCGCCGTGCGCCGGTTGCGCCCCGGCCTGGCCGAGCGCTGCCGCGGACTGGCGTTCGTGATGCCGACCGGGGACCAGGAGGCGCGGGCCAAGGTGATCCGGTCGGGTGACAAGGTGTGGGGCTGTCCCACCCTGGCGGCCGAGCGCCCGGTCTCGGCCCGGGCGTGGCTCGACGGGCGCCTCGGACAGGGCGGTTCCTGATGTGGATCGTGGCCGGGATCACTGCCCTGGTCGTCGCGCTCCGACGCAGGTCGCGCGCTCGCGCGGATCGCAGGAGGGAGGCATCCCTCGCACAGTCTCCGCCAACGAACGCGGAAGAAGCCGGACGGCTGTGATCGGGCTGGCACGCGTGGGCTCGGGGTGTGCCAGGAGGGAGTCACCACATGCGTCGCTTCGCCCCAACGGTCAACGTCGACCACGCACTTGAGTACGACACCTGCTCGCCGGGCGGTGACCCTCGGCCATGGTGCGCCGGCGTCATCGGAACGGGTTTTCCGTTCCGCGGTCCGCCTTGGTGGCTGCGTCGAGCAGTTCGAGCAGGTCAGCGCAGTCTGCGTCGCGCTGGTCCATCCACCACCCGCCCGGGTGATCCTGCGATCCGTTTCCTCCAGCTCCGCCCAGTCCCCCTCATCCCAGGTCCCCTCGGCGACGAGGATCGTGTGCGCGGCGGGCTCGTGAACTCACCGCAGCATCTGATGCTTTCGCCTTACCCCCAGGGGGTATGCTCTGCTTCATGCGCGTAGGAGAGCTCTCGCTGACTCCCTCGAGCCGCCCCTGCCGATCGGTGTGTGGGGTGGGGGCTGCTGAAATCGTCGTGATCAAGAAGATGTTCGGTCTGTGTTTGAAGCTGCGCGTCGTCTTGTCCGGGGGCTGTCCTGCATCGGCGCGGTAGGCGTCGGGGCGGAGTCGTAGGGAAGCCCCGGTGCGGGGCGGGGTCCCGCGTGCCGTCTTGCATCAGGGCCCCGCCGCGCTCAGATCGGCTCAGTGCCCCGTGTACTCGAAGATGTAGAGCCCGAAGTCACGGTCAGAGGCCGCGACGTACTCCCTCCCGAAGGAGTTGAAGGACTCCGCGCCCCAGACGTTGTCGCCGCCCTCGTCAGCGAAGCGGCCGACCTCCACAAGCTCGTCGTGCTTGACCCTCGTGACCCGGAATCCGCCCGCGTAGTAGGCGAAGTAAGCCGGGTCGGGCCGGACGCCGGAGGCCGCTTTGCCGCCCTTGTTGCGGTAGAGGTGGACACAGCCCCAGCCGTCGAAGTGCGACGAGAAGGTCAGTCGGCCGCCCTTCGTGCCGATGTCCACCGGCGAGGTGGCGGGACCGGTGCTGGCGAGGCAAGTGCTGAATCCGAGTTCGCAAGGGCGAAACCGTACGCAGCTGCGTACCCGTAGGCGACGTGGAACAGCGCGAAGCGGATGTCGCCCATGCGGTCCTCGATGCTGTGGCCCACCATCGTCGCCGACGACGTCTGCCGCATTACCGAACAGGTCAATCGCACCCCCTGTCAGTACGAGCGGTTCAAGCATCGCAAGGTGGGCGAGTATCGGGACGTGCCTCTGCCTGTGCGGGTGAGGTTTATGGACGGTCGGTTCACGGGCGCTGGAGGGATGGGCTCGCTGTGAGCCGCGATCGCGACGTCTTCATGGGCTACCGCGTGGCTACCAGTGTCGGATGAGGCAGGCCACCTGCGGCCCTGGGGCTGGGTAACGTCTGATCCATTGGCCTACCATCGGCCGACATCCAGGACTGATCAGCTGTGCCATTGGCGCAGTCAATGGCAGGACAGTTGAGCCAGCGGGCCCGAAGGTGGTTATCTTTGCCCTATCCATGTACTTGCGGCGCCGCGTAGCGCCGGACGGCGACGAGGCCGGTCCGGACCGCGGTGCCTCGTCGTGCCTGCTTGTTGTCCGCCACCCGGGACAACCGTGGGCGGGACGCGTACCACCGCAAGGGGGGCGGCTCACCGCCGTGAAGAGGATGTTCGTGGCTCCGGACCCGGGGCACCTGAGGCTGCGGAACGCGACTCGCGCTGTCATCGGTGTCTCCGCCGCCGTCGCCGTTTCGGGACTGTGCAGGCTGTCGCTCACCGCATCGATCACCGGAGGGCTCGCGGCACTGCTCGCCCTCTTCACGGTCACCGATGCGACCGTCCGTGACCAGCGGATCACCACCGCCCTGCTTCCCATGGCCGGATTCCCCGTGCTGGCGCTCGCCACCACACTGCACGGCATCACCCCGGCCCGTGACGCCGCGTTCCTCGCCGTCGTCTTCTGTGGGGTCTATGCCCGTCGCTGGGGCCCGCGGGGCCACGCGCTCGGGATCTTCGCGTTCATGAACTTCTTCATCGCGCAGTTCCTGCACGCGGTGCCCGCTCAGCTGCCCGAGCTGTACACCGCCGTGGGCCTTGCCCTCCTCGCGGCCGGCGCCACGCGCTTCGTTCTCTGGCCCATCGAGCGGCACACCCCACCCGCGGCAGCTCCCCCGGCCCTGCCCGGCAGCGGATTGGCGCGGCCCACCACCCGGCAAGCCTTCCAGGCCACTGCTGCCTCGGCTCTAGCGCTTCTGATCGGCCAGCTGCTCTCAGAAGAGCGTTGGTACTGGGCCGTCGGTACTGTCTGGTGGATCTTCGTCAACACGGCTTCTCGCGGCGAAACCCTGGTCCGTGGATTCCGCCGGATCCTCGGAACTGTGATCGGTATCGCCGTCGGCCTGCTGATCGCCATCCCGCTGCACGGCGCGCCCGCACCAACGGCCGCCCTGGTTGCCGTCTGTGTCTTCGGCATCTTCTACACCGCCGCCGTCTCGTATTCCTGGATGATGCTGGCGGTGACGGTCATGGTCAGCTTGCTCTACGGCCTGCTGGGCGTGCTGGACCCCAGCCTGCTGGGGCTCCGTCTCGCAGAGACCGGTGTGGGCGCACTGTGTGCCGCATTGGCCGTGACCCTGGTTCTGCCGGTCACCACGCACGCCACGAACGAGGCCTGGATCCAGCGGGCACTCCACTGCGTGCACGCTGCCACGGCGGAGGCGACCGCTCGCCTCGCTGGAGACCCGAAGGCCGACCCTGCCCCGCACGCCGCTGAGCTGGAGCTGCTGCTCGGCCGGGTACGGATGGCACTTGCTCCATTGATGCACCCCTTGGCTCCCTTCCGTGCTCGGAAGGCCCGTGCCCGCCAGGTCATTGAGCTGCTCGACGACTGCGCCCGCGAAGTGCGGGGCTTGGTGTTTGTTGCTGCCGATCCTGTCGCGTCGCACGACGCGCGTCTGGTCGCTGCCTGCTGGCGCGCCGAGGCAGCGGTGGAATCACTCACTGCCGGCGACCTGGGGCGCAGACGAGTCGCGTCCGCTTCCGGCGAGATGCCTCAGCAGGACGAGACGGAGTCGGCCCTCGCGCATCTGCGCGGCTTGGAGAAGGCTCTGTCGGAGCTGGCGATGTCTCTCGGGCCGTCTCCGCGCCCTCCACTTGCCCATTCCTGAACGGGAGAAAGAGCCTCGACCTACAGTGCGACCCTTTCTGCCAGGCGGCTCATAGCCGCTCGTTGAGGACCCCGGCTGCCCTCGTGATGGAGCCCGGCACGAGGTGCCGGTAGTTCCGGTACGTGACCTCGATTGTTTTGTGTCCCATCCACTCGGCGACATCAGTGATGGGAATGCCGTGGGCAAGGCCTCGCACGACGCCCGCCTCACGGTCGCGTGCCTGCGCGTCGAGTCGGCGGTCGAGACGCTGCTCGGCGCCGTACCGCGTGGCGCCGTGCCGCCGTACACGGGCGCACCCGGCCGGCACCCGGGCGCCGCCAGGCACTCGCCCACTTGACGGCCTGGAGCACGCCCGCACCGCCCTGGCCGCCCCTGCGCTCGTCACCGGCGCGGGGCTGAGCTGTTCTCCGCGCGTGGCAACGTGGGCGACGGAGCTTTGGTCTAGACCTCCTGCTACCGTCTGCGCCAACGGCACGGTGCCGGCAGGCGTGTCACCGAGAGGGGACGGCAGTGACAGGGACAGTGACAGATGTGGGCGCGGGTGGCGGCACAGGGCGGCGGGCGTTCATCGGCTCGTTCACGAGCGCGGGCGGTCCCGGCGTCGTCGTGGCGGCCGTGGACGAGGCGAGCGGCGCGCTGACCGTCCTCGGTCACGCGGACGACGTGCCCGACCCGTCGTACCTCGCCCTGGCGCCGGGCGGCGACGTCCTCTACAGCGTCAGCGAGACGGCCGAGGGAGCGGTCGCGGCGTACCGCGTGACCGGCGACCGGCCGGAGCTCACCGGGCCGCCCGTCCCGGTCCACGGCGACGGGCCCACCCATCTGAGCCTCGTCGCCGGACACGTCCTGACCGCCAACTACGGCTCCGGCAGCGTCACCGCGGTACCCCTGCGAGCCGACGGCACCCTGGCGCACGCCGCGTCCGGAGTCCTCCGGCACACCGGCTCAGGGCCCAACGAGCAGCGCCAGGAGGGACCGCACGCCCACCAGGTGCAGCCGGACCCGAGCGGCCGCTGGGCCGTCGGCGTCGACCTGGGCACCGACGCGGTGCTGGTGTGCGAGCTGGACGCCGGGGTGCCGGTCCTGCGCCGCCAGACCACGCTCAGGCCCGGCTCCGGGCCCCGCCACCTGGCCTTCCACCCGAACGGTTCGTACGCGTACGTGCTGCACGAACTCGCGCCGATCGTCACCGTCTGCCGCTGGGACTTTGGCAGTGGTGAGCTCACACCGCTCGGTGAGACCCCGGTCCTGCAGGGCACCCCGGACGGCGACGCCTACCCGTCGGGCATCGCCGTGTCGTCCGACGGACGCTTCGTGTGGACGGCGACACGCGGCCAGGACGTGCTCTCCGTCCTGACGGCCGACGGGGACGGCGAGAAGCTCGCGCTGGCGGGCACGGTGCCGTGCGGCGGCCACTGGCCGCGCGCGCTCGCCGCCTCGGGCGGTTTCCTGTACGTCGCGAACGAGCGCGCGGGAAACGTGAGCTGGTTCTCCGTCGACCCGGACACGGGGGTGCCCGCCCCGGAGGGCTCGGTCGAGGTCGCCGCGGCCTCGTGCGTGATCCTGGGCTGAGACGCCGGCCGGTACTGATCGCTGTTCGTTGGCTGCGGATTCGCTGCGGTTGCTTGGTTCCGCACGCCCCTGGACCCCCCGAGCGGCGAAGGGCCCGCTCCCGAGAGGGGAGCGGGCCCTTGGCGCATCCACGGAACCCGGCGGGCGCGGCAACGAGGCTCAGCGCACCGGCATGCCCTGCGGCTGCTGCGGGGTGATCCCCAACGCCGACGTGTACTTCGAGAGCGCCAGCTTGCCGATCGCCGGGTACGGGCCGAGGGCCTCGGCGGCGGAGCAGCCCGCCTCCTTGGCGGCCGCGTCGAGAAGTCCCGCGTCGATCTCCGGGCCGATCAGATAGGGGGCGAGCGCGAGGTTCTGCGAACCGGAGGAGCGCAGCTGCTCGGCCACTGCCGAGATCGAGCCCTCCTGGTCGAGCGCCGCGGCCATTACCGGCACGGCGAGGCGCGCGGCGAGCAGCATGCCGGTGATCCCGGCCGCCTGCACGGCCTCGTCACCGCCGACGGACGCGAGGATGATGCCGTCCGCGGCGGTCGCCACGGTGAACAGGCGGGCGCGGTCGGCGCGGGCCAGACCGGCCTCGGACAGCCGCACGTGCAGCGCCTCGGCGAGCAGCGGGTGCGGGCCGAGGACGTCGGTCAGGTCGGCCGCGATACGGCTCTCCATGACGGCCTGGCGGACCTGGCGCAGCAGTGAGCTGTCCGGTCCCGCGAGCAGGGGCACGACGACGGCGACGGGGCCCTCCGGCTCCCTGACGTCCATGCCGGCGGCGCGGGCCTGCTCGAAGCGGGCGGTGCGCTCCTCGGCGGCGCGGACGAGCACCGACTGGAGGGTGGGGAACTCGTCGCCCGCCCCGTCGAGGTACCCGATCCGCGCGTCCAGGCCGGGCAGCTCGGAGCGCGCGATGCTCACGACCTCCTCGGCGAGGCTGCGTGTGGCGGCGCTGGGCGTGCCCGGCACCGCGAGGACGAGCGCGGGCGCGCCTTCAGGAGCCGCCAGGGGCTCGGGGCGGCGGTGCCGCCCGGGCTGGCGGGGTCGCGGCATTCGTACAGGCAGGCCGGATGCGGGCCCAGTGGGGGAGCTCATGGCGCCGCATGCTACTGGCTTCCTGGGCTCCCCTGTTCGGGGAGGGTGCAGGTGAGCGGTATCCGTCCGGATTTGTCTGATGAGTTACGTGACGATCGGCACAAAACCGTGTCACTCCTCGCTGACATGCGGTAGCGGAAGCGGCTCATCTCGCAGTTGCTGGACGGCAAGAAGTAAGTCCGTTTTATGGTACTAGTTTTCGGCCAGCTGCACGTGCAGCATCCTCTCGTCGCCCGGCAGGGCCGGCACCCCCTCGGCCAACTCTGCCGCGATGCGGACCGCACCGTGCAGCGGATCACCCTCGGCGGCCACCCGCCGCGCGTGCGGCACCCGCTCCGCCAACTCCGCCTCCAGGGGCACGAGGAGAGGGTCGCCCATCCTGAACAGGCCACCGGTGAGAGCGACACGGGGCTCGCCCGACACGGGGCAGACGGCGGCCACGGACTCGGCCATGTGACGGGCCGCCGAGCGCAGGACCTCCGCCGCCACCGGGTCCGTCTCGACGCACGCCGCCACCTCGGGCGCGAACGAGGCCAGCACCGCGGCACGGTCGGTGCGCGGATAGAGCCGTCCGGGCAGGGAGGCGACAGGCCCGAACCGCTCCTCGGCGCGCGCCAGCAGCCGCGCCGAGCCGCCCGGCCGTCCGTCGTGGGCGCGCAGCGCGGCCTCCAGACCCGCCCGCCCGATCCACGCGCCGCCACCGCAGTCACCGAGAAGATGGCCCCAGCCGTCCGCCCGGCGCCAGCTCCGCAGATCGGTGCCGATCGCGATCAGCCCGGTGCCACCGGCGACCACCGCCCCTGCCCGCGTCCCGAGAGCACCCGCGTACGCCGTGACCGCGTCGGCGGCCAGCGCGACCCGGCGCACACCGAACGCGCGCTCAAGGGCCCCCGGGAGCTCAGCGCGCATGCCCTCGCCCAGGCTCGCGAACCCGGCGGCGCCGATGGCCACCGCCCGCGGCGGACCGCTGCCGGCGTCGTCGAGCAACCGCCGCGCCAGGGGCACGAGCTGCTCCAGCAGATGCCCTGCGTCGATCCCCGCCGGACCCGTCCGTACCGGTTCCGCGGACACCAGCGGGGCGGTGCGTGCCCTGCCCTCCGAGGCCAGCACCACGCGGAGCCCGGAGCCGCCCGAGTCCACGCCGAGCACGACGGGAACCGCCCCGGCGCCGGTCACGGCAGGCGCCGGTCCACGGACCGCGTTCCCCGCCGGGCGAGCAGGTCGTCGGCGGGGCTGAACGGGTGGGAGGCGAGCCCACGGAAGGCAGTGATCAGGCTGCCCGGCAGTGGCCGTACCTCCGGCGCGGCCGAGTGCGACAGATGCGCCGCGTGTGCGGGAGTTCCGGGATGCCGGTGTCCAGAGCCAGGGGCTGACCGGGCGTTGTGACCATGGCGGAGTGGCTGGAACACGGGATGCAACAGGCTCCCCTCCTTCCCGTGGCCGGCCGCGCGGCCCGCTGGGCCGACTCGACGACCGTGATCAGGAGGGAAGAGTAGCGCCGAGGGCGGCGGCCGTGCGTGAGGGCTTCTGTGTTCGTGCGGAGTTCCGGCGTGTGCCAGTAGGGTGACGCGCTGTGGCACGACGACCCTTGCACGAACTTGTTGAAGCAGGCTGGGCGAAGGCTCTCGAACCCGCGGCCGAACGCATCGCCGCGATGGGGGACTTCCTCCGGGCCGAGATAGCGGCCGGCCGGACCTACCTCCCGTCCGGTGCGAATGTCCTGCGGGCTTTCCAGCAGCCCTTCGACGACGTGCGCGTCCTGATCGTCGGTCAGGACCCCTACCCCACGCCGGGCATGGCCATCGGGTTGAGTTTCGCGGTGGCGCCCGAGGTGCGCTCGCTGCCGGGCAGCCTGGAGAACATCTTCCGGGAACTCCACACGGACCTGGGGCTGCCCAGGCCGTCGAACGGCGATCTGACGCCGTGGACCGAGCAGGGAGTGCTGCTCCTCAACAGGGCGCTGACGACGGCGCCCCGCAAGCCGGCAGCCCACCGCGGCAAGGGGTGGGAGGAGGTCACCGAGCAGGCCATCCGAGCGCTGGCCGCGCGTGGCAAGCCGCTGGTGTCGATCCTGTGGGGTCGCGACGCGCGTAATCTGCGGCCGCTGCTCGGGGATCTCCCCGCGATCGAGTCCGCGCATCCCTCCCCGATGTCGGCGGACCGGGGCTTCTTCGGTTCGCGGCCGTTCAGCCGGGCCAACGACCTGCTCGTCGGACAGGGTGCGCCACCGGTGGACTGGCGCCTGCCGTAGGGCGTCGACAATCGTCGATCATGGGGAGATACTGGCTCCGATGTCCTTGCGGGGCGGCGCCGGAAGGCCGGGGCGCGGCATCGGTAGCGGCGGGTGACCTGACGTGGGCCCCGACGGGAGGGGGAGGTGCGGGCATCCGCCGGATGGTCTGCGACGGTGCGCGGGTTTGTCCCCGCCTCCGCCATGAGCGCTGCTGCGGGCTCGACCGCCACCCGGACCGTGGATCACGGCAAAGGACCGCGGGCCGACCGAACGCGGTGGGCGTGTGACCGGCCGGTCGGCGACCGCGGTGCGGCCCCTGTCGCCGCGCTCGTGGCTGGGGCCGGTCGCGGCCCTCGCCGCTCTGGTGGTCGCCGTACTCGGCATCCTTTATGCCGACGACAGCGAGCCCGGCACGGTGGACGCGCGGATCTGGGCGGCGGTGGACGGTGTGGGACCGCGGTGGCGGGACGTCGCTCTGGCCACGGACTTCTTGGGGGAGCCCGCAGGAGCGGCGACGCTGGTCGTGGCCGCCGTGACGGGCTGCCTGCTGCTTCGGCGTCCTCGCGCGGCGGTGCTCGTCGTGGCCGGCACCGGGCTGTCCGTGGGGACGACGAGGCTGCTCAAGTCCCTGGTGGGACGCACCATCCACGGCGACGGCAACCTGTCCTACCCGAGCGGGCACACCGCCTTCCTCACCGCGCTCGCCCTCGCGGTGGCGCTGCTCGTGGTCGGCCGGCACGGCCTCGGCAGGACGGCCGGCACCTTGCTCGTGCTCGCCGCCGCGCTGGTGGCCGGCGCCGCCATGGGCTGGGCGCAGGTCGTCCTGGGCGCGCACTACCCGACGGACGTCCTCGGCGGCTGGTGCACCGCGCTGGCGGTGATACCGGCGACCGCCTGGCTGGTCGACCGGACGGCCGACCACCTGGTCGACCGGGTGGCCGACGCCGGTCGGTGAGAGCGTCACTGAAGTCAAGTCAGGTCAGGTCACGTCACGCCAAGCGGCGGAACACGGGCTTCACCGGCCGCCCGCCCAGCCAGGGAGTGGGGTCGGCGGCGTCCAGCGCCTTCCGGTACACCGCGCATGCCTGGGCCACCACGTCGACGGTGTGGTCGATGTCGGCGTCGCTGAGCGCGCTGCTCACCACGAACGAGGGGGCCAGCACCCCGCCCGCGAGGAGCCGGCGCAGGAACAGGGTGCGGTACTCCTGCGACGGCTGCCGGTTCTCGTCGAGGGTGGCGAAGACCAGGTTGCTGGCCCGGCCCCGGACGACGACGTGGTCGCCGACGCCCATGCTGTCCGCGGCCTCGCGGACACCGGCGGCCAACCGCTCGCCGAGGTCGTGCAGCCGCGCGGTGACGCCCTCCTCGGTGTAGATGGTCTGCACGGCCATCGCGGCGGCCAGCGAGTGCGTTTCCGCGCCGTGCGTGGTGGACAGCAGGAACACCCGGTCGCCGGAGTGACGCAGCCCGCCCCGCTCCATCAGGTCCCGGCGCCCGGCCAGCGCGGAGACGGCGAACCCGTTGCCCAGCGCCTTGCCGAACGTGGAGAGGTCCGGGACGACGCCGTACAGGCCCTGGGCGCCCGCCTCGGACCAGCGGAAGCCGGTGATCATCTCATCGAAGACGAGTACGCAGCCGTGCCGGTCGGCCAGCTCCCGCAGGCCGGCGAGGTACCCGGGCGGCGGCTCGGAGTGGGTGGCGGGTTCGAGGACCAGGCAGGCGACCTCGTCCTCGTACCGCGTGAGCAGCTCCTGTGTGGCGGCCAGGTCCCCGTAGGGGAACGCCACGGTGAGCTCGTTGGTCGCCGCCGGAATGCCGGCGGACATCGGCGTGGTACCGATGAACCAGTCGTCGACGGAGAAGAACGGGTGGTCGGCGCAGATGGCCACCCGCGGGCGCCCGGTGACGGCGCGGGCGAGGCGCACCGCGGCGGTCGTGGCGTCGGAACCGTTCTTCGCGAACTTCACCATCTCGGCGGTCGGCACCGTGGCCAGGAAGCGTTCCGCGGCCTCGACCTCCACGATGGACGGCCGGACGAAGTTGCCGCCGCGGCCGAGTTCCCGTTGCACCGCCTCGATCACGCGCGGGTGGGCGTGGCCGAGGCTGACCGACCGCAGGCCGGAGCCGTACTCGACGTAGCGGTTGCCGTCGACGTCCCACACGTGGGCACCGCTGCCGTGGCTGATGACCGGGGCCAGGTTCTCGGGGTACTGGTCGTCCCCCTTGGCGTAGGTGTGCGCGCCCCCGGGGACCATGGCGTGGAGCCGCTCGTTCGCCGTCCGCGACCGGGGAAGAGTGAACTCCTCGGTCTCTTCCGTGTGTTCGGTGTGCTCGGTGTATTCGGTGTGTTCGGTGTCCACGCCGACCTCAGCTCTCTCTGCGCTTCAGGACCTCGGCGAGGCTCGGCGCCTCCCGGTCCCGCTGGGACATCGATGTGACCGGCAGCGGCCAGGGGATGGCGAGCTCCGGGTCGTCGAAGGCGATCGTCACGTCCTCGGCCGGATCGTGCGGGCGGTCGATCCGGTACGAGGTGTCGGCGGTTTCCGTCAGCGCCTGGAAGCCGTGCGCGCATCCCGCCGGGATGTACAGGGTCGTCTGCGTCTCGCCGGACAGCTCGAAGAAGGCCCGGCCCAGGTAGGTCGGCGAGTCCGGCCGCAGGTCCACGACGACGTCGAAGACGCGCCCGTACGAGCAGCGCACCAGCTTGGCCTCGCCGGCGCCGGAGCGCAGGTGCAGGCCGCGCACCACGCCCCGGACCGAACGGGACAGGCTGTCCTGGACGAAGGCGTCCGGGTCGAGGCCCACCGAGCGGACCACGTCGGCGTCGAAGGTGCGACAGAAGAAGCCGCGCTCGTCGGCGTACGGCGTCGCCTCGAACAGGTATGCGCCGGCGATCGCCGGGACATGGGTCGCTTTCATGGAGTCTCCTGCCGAGTGCGGGCGTGGGCCTGGGCGTGGCCGATCGCCGGGAACAGGGCCGCGGTCAACCGGGTGAACTGCTCCTGGAGTTGCCGGGCGGCGACCAGGTTGCGCTCGGCGAGGGTCCGGCGCAGGTCGTCCGATCGCTTCTCCAGCGCCCGGAACTGCTCCAGCAGCCGCTCGGCGTCGACTTCCCGAGCCGGGTGGCAGTACGCGCCAAGGCCCATCCGGGCCATCAGCGCGTCGCTCTTCGCCGCATAGCTGAGTGCGAGCGTCGGGGTGCCGGTTCTCAGCGCGCAGACCAGGTTGTGGTACCTGGTCGCCACCACGGAGTCGGCAGCCGCCATCTCCTCCATCAGGTCGGCCAGCGAGGCCGCCTCGGCGGCGGTGACCAGCGGCGAGTCCACCGCGTCGAGGATCGCGGCGACCACCGGCGCGTCGCACGCGTCGCCGGTGAGCAGCCGGACCGGCCTGCCCTCCTCGACCAGCGCGCGGACGAACCGGGTCGTCCCGTCGAGGTAGCGGCGGTGGATCTCCTCGGCCCGGGCGCGGTCGTCGTTGCCGCCGTGGAAGTCCATGACGCCGACGCAGACCGGGCCCGGCGAGTTGGAGGGCGCGCTCGTCGGTGGCGCCGGCAGGGCGAACGCGAGGTCCGGGTAGACCTCGTCGCGCGCGGTGTCCACGCCCATCGCCCGCATCGCGTCGCGGGACAGGTCGTCCCGGTACGACCGGTACGCGGCCAGCTGCGCCGACCAGCGCACCAGGGCCCGGGTCGGCCGGTCGCTGATCGCGTCCGCGCCGACGCCGACCAGCGCGACCCGGGTGCGCAGCACCCGGCCGCTCGCGCACAGCAGGAACAGCGAGTACGGGAAACCCCACGGCCGCAGCGGCAGCGTGGCCTCCAGGACGCCCATGCCCGGCACGACCACCACGTCGTGCCGGCGCACCCAGGCGGCGGTGCGGACGACGTCGATGAGTTTGCCCAGGCCCTTGGCCGCGATCGCGCCCGCACGTGACGCCGTCCGGTACTCCCCGCGGTTCCAGTGCAGCCGCGTCGCGGGGATCCCGAACCGGGCCGTGACGGACTCGGGTCCGCCGCACAGCGCGTCCACGACCGCCTCCGGGTGCTCGGCGCGGAGGTAGCCGAGCACGGCTTCGAGCGACCCGTCGTTGCCGAGGTTGCCGGAGCCGAGCAGACCGAACACCCCGACGCGTGTCGCCGTCCTCATGCCCGCCGCCCCTCACGGCCCGCGACGAGGGCGTCGACGGAGACGTCGAACTTGGCCGGGTCGACCGGGGCGCGGTCCTCGACCCGCTCGCCGGCGCCCGGCCGGGCCCGGCTGGTCATCCATGCGGCGAGGTGGCGGTAGCACGCGCGCCGGTCGGCCGAGGACAGCGGAGCCCGCCGGATCGCCGAGACGAAGCCCCCGACGTACTCGGCGAGCAGCCGGGGCGTCGGGTGCAGCACGCCCGCCCGGCGCGGATCCAGGTTGACGCACCGGGAGCGCTTGGACGGGTTCGCCCGCTCGGCGCGGGTGGGGTGGTCGCGGCGGAAGTACAGCAGCTCCGGCACCTGGTGGAAGGGCCCGTGCAGGCCGATCTCGGCGACGAACGTCCGGTCCGCGTGGTGGTAGCTGTCGTGCGGCTTGACCCGGCGCAGCACGTCGGCCCGCATCACCCCGTAGAAGTCGTCGCCGCCGGGCTCGAACAGCATGCTGCGGAAACGCTCCGGCGCGTGCGGCGAGGCGGTGGCGAGCGTGTACTCGTACGGGACCTTCACCTTCCCGTCCTCGTCGATGACCGCCTGGTCGGCGTGCGCGAGGATCACATGGGGCCGCTCGTCCAGCGCCTCCACACAGCGCCGCAGCAGGTCCCGTGCGTACAGGTCGTCGTGCGAGGCCCACTTGAACAGCTCGCCGTGGCACTCGGTGAACACGTAGTTGTGGTTCGGAGCGGCGCCGATGTTCCGGGGCAGCCGGATGTACCGGACGCGCGAGTCCTGAGCCGCGTACTTGCGGCAGATGTCCTGGGTCCCGTCGGTCGAGGCGTTGTCCGAGATGACCAGCTCGAAGTCCTCGTACGTCTGCCCGAGCAGGGCGTCGAGCGACTCGGCCAGGTACTCCTCGCCGTTGTACACGGGCAGGCCGATGCTCAGCCGGGGATGGGCGGTCATGGCGTCCTCACTTCGGGGATGGGGTTCGGGTGGCGCTCGCGCAGGGCGGAGCGCAGGTGCAGCCACCACACGGCCGAACCGCTGACGGTCGCGGCGGCGACACCCCAGGCCGAGCCGACCGTGCCGGCCACGGCCGCCCCGCCGAGCCCGCCGCCGACGTAGCAGGCGGAGGCGAACAACTGGGAGCGCAGGCTGCGCCGGGCCGCGCCGAGCGCGCGCAGCCCGGCCGCCGCGCCGGTGCCGAGGCCGGCGCCCGCGACCCCGAGGGTGACCGGCACGATGAGCTGGGCGGCGGAGTGCCAGACGTCTCCGAGCAGGAGTTCGCCGAGCCGGTCTGTCAGCAGCAGCAGTGCCGCACCCCAGACCAGCGCGGCGGCGGCCTGCCCGCCGCCCAGCAGGAGACAGAACCTGCCGAGGCGGTGCGGGGCCCGCCGCAGCACCCGTGCCGCCTCCGGGACGGTGACCAGCGAAAGACCCATCAGCACGGCGAGGAACGGGCCGAGCAGGAGCTCGGCGCCCCGTACCGCGCCCACCGCGCCGACCCCGACGATCGCGCCGAGCCCGTAGGCCCGCAGCTGGCTCGCGCCGCTGAGGCTGACGTTCTCGACCAGGTAGCGGTAACCGAGATCGCGCTGTTCGCGCAGCCACGCGCGCGCCCGGGTCACCCGGGGCCGGATGCCGGACTGGAGGCAGCCGTACCCCGCGGCCACCGTGGCGGACGCGCCCCAGGCGAGCAGATACGCGGCCACGCTGCCCACGCGCGCCGCCACGACCATGGCCGGGACGAGCGCGACGCCCCACACGACGTCGTTGACGAACGCCTTCCGCCCGGCTCCGGCGGCGAAGAACGCGAACCGCCACGCGTCCTGCAGCAGCAGCCCCGGCAGCATGACGCCGAGGCAGGCGAACGCGGGCCCCACGCGGCCGCCGAGACCGAGCCCGGCCACCAGGCAGACCGCGCCGATGGCGGAGCCGACGCCGAGTGCGGTACCGGTCGACCGGGCCACCGCGCCGCGCCAGGACGCGTCCGGCACGCCGCTGAAGCGCACCGTGAGCGGATCGGTGGCGAGGCCGCGGGAGACGTTGAGCACCACGCCGTAGGTCACCCAGGCCAGACTGAAGATGCCGAACGCGGTCACCCCCAGTGAGCGGGCCACGAAGATGCCCACCACGAAGTTGGACATGCTGGAGACCGCCTGGTCGGCCAGTCCCCAGGACAGCCGGCCCACGAGGGCCCGCTTGGCTGACCCGGCCGGTGGCGCCGTTGTCGGCGGATCCTCCCTGTCGCTGGTCATCGGCGTCATGCCTTGATCAGCCCGGCGCCGTGCAGGGCTCCGGCCGCGGCGGCGACGGCGTCGAACGGCAGCCCGGACCGCTCGGCGACGTCCAGCAGACTGTGCTCGCCGTCGGACAGGTTGAGCACCCAGAGCATGGCCATCTGGGCCTGCTTGGTGTCGCTGCGGCCGCCGAGCGCGTCGTACAGCCCACGCCGGCCCAACTGCGGTTCGCCGTAAGGGCTGAGGTTCAGGTACCGCCGGTTGCGGTCGAGCACGGCGAACGCCTCGCGGCAGACGGCGAGCGTGTCCGCCATCGCCTCCGGGGAGACGAAGTCCAGGTTGTCCGCCGAGGTGTGGTACTCGGGGTAGCCCGCGTACGGGGTACGGGTGAGCGAGCCCACGCCGAGATTGAACCCGGGCGAGCAGAACTGCCGCTCGTCGTAGCCGTACGGAGTGAACTCGGTGACGCGGTGCGGGCGTTCGGAGGCCGTCAGGACGTGCCGCATCACCCGGTCGATCTCCGCGTCGCCTCGCCTGCTCTGCTTGTACGTCAGGTGCCCCGGGTCTCCGGCGCAGGCCAGCACCAGCCCGTGCTTGACCCGTTCCACCCGATCCGCGTTGCGGGCCAGCCAGGTGATCGCCCCGATGGTGCCGGGCGCGAACAGGAACCGGTAGGTGTAGTACGGCGTCCGCTCCGCCAGCGACCGGGCCAGGAACGCCGCCACCGCGATGCCGGCCAGATTGTCGTTGGCCAGCGACGGGTGGCAGACGTGACAGGAGACGATCACCTCGTCGGGGACCTGCCCGGGGACCACGTGCTCGGCGTAGGTGAGGTGGCCGTCGGCGAGGGTGGAGTCGACGCACACCTCGTACTCGCCGTCCGGCATCGCGTCCAGGGTCTCCTGGGCCAGGCAGAACCCCCATTCCGGCTTGTAGTAACTGGTGCGGTACGGCACCCAGGACGGGTGGTCCGGCAGGGTGTGCAGGTGCTCACGCAGCTCGGCCAGCGGCATGGTCGCCGACACCGGCACGCTGTAGCCGAGCACGTGCAGGCTGGACGCGGCGAAGTCGACGACCCGGCGGCCGGCGGCGTCGGCGATGTACGCGTCCCGGATGTTCCACTCCTGCGGCACCGTCCAGTCGAGCACCTGCGTCCCGGTCGGCACCTCGTGCGTCTGCAGCGGGATGTACTCGCCGACGATGTCCAGGGTGGCGCGCACGCCATCGCCGGTGATGCTCCGGCAGAACGGGTACAGCCGCTCCACCAGCGCGTACATCTCCTCGCCGATCGCGGTCACGGGCGCCACCGCAGGGTGTCGTCGACCGCGCCGGACTCGGACGCCGCGCGCAGCACGGCGAGGCGGGTGAAACGCCGCTCGAAGTCCTCCCGGGTCAGCCCGTGTTTCCGGTAGGCGTCGGCGAGTTCGAGCGCGCCCTGCTTCACCGTCCACTCGCAGTCGAAGCCGGGCACCGCGGCGCGGAACCGGGAGAAGTCCACCCGGTACGACCGCGGATCGGCGCCGGTCTCGCCCGTGATCACCACCTTCGCGCCGGACACCGCCTCGGCGACCTGCGCGGCGATCTCGGCGACCGTGACGTTGTTCATCTCGCTGCCGATGTTGAACGCCCGGTCGTGCACCGCTTCCCGGGGCGCGGTCAGCGCGGCCGTGAAGGCCCGCGCGATGTCGGCGGCGTGCACCAGCGGGCGCCAGGGGGTGCCGTCGGAGAGCACCAGGACCTCGCCGGACAGCAGCGCGTGACCCACCAGGTTGTTCAGCACGATGTCGGCGCGCAGCCGGGGGGAGTAGCCGAAGGCGGTGGCGTTGCGCATGAACACCGGGGTGAAGTCGCCGTCGGCCAGCGCGTGCAGGTCGTCCTCCACCCGCACCTTGGACTCCGCGTACGGGGTCACCGGGCGCAGCGGGGCGTCCTCACCCACCAGGTCGTCGCCGCCGGCGGCGCCGTAGACCGAGCACGTCGACGCGTACAGGAAGCGCCGCACTCCGGCGTCGTGGGCCAGCCGGGCAAGCCGCACGGACGCGTGGTGGTTGATGTCGTAGGTGAGCTCCGGCGCCAGCGACCCCAGCGGGTCGTTGGACAGCGCGGCCAGGTGGATCACGGCGTCCACCCCGGCCACGTGGTCGGCCGTGACGTCGCGCAGGTCCACCCGGTGCCCCTGCGGGTCCGCGGGTTTCGGGCCGAGGACGCAGTCGGCGAACAGGCCGGAGTCGAGGCCGACGACCTCGTGTCCGGCGGCCTTGAGGACCGGGGCCATCACGGTGCCCAGGTAGCCCTGGTGTCCGGTCAGCAGTACGCGCAAGGTTCAACCCCCCAGGTTGAGCATGAGTTTGGTGACGGCGAACGCCTCGGCGTAGCGCTCGTGGCATTCGATACCGCGGATCCGGGCAAGGCCGAGGAAGGCCTCCCGGTCGTACCAGGGCCGGTGCCGCTGCGAGGGATAGTGCTCCTGCAGCAGCCGCACCTTCCGCTCGGCGATCTCCGGCGGCAGCGGCTGGTACGCCGCCGGCCGGCCGAGATCGCCGTCCCACTTGACGATCTCGTAGCCGAGCACGAGGTGGTCGCGGAACGCGGTCGGTACCAGCTGCGCCAGGCCGCGGTGGTCCTGGTGCGCGTCATCGGTACGGGGGGCCAGCACGAGATCCGGATCGGTCCGCGTCCGCAGCTCCTCGACCGCGGCCTTGGCCTCCTCCCAGTGCGCGGGCATCCGGCCGTCCGGCAGCTTGAGCACGGTCAGCCGCAGGTCGGCGCCCGGGCAGAAGGCGGTGAGCGCGGCCTGCTCCTCCTGCTCCCGCTCGGTGCCACCGCCGGAGAGCACCAGCGCGTCGACACGGATACCCGGCCGGGCGAGACACAACGTCAGCAGCGTGCCGCCGGCGCCGATCGCGATGTCGTCGCAGTGCGCGCCCACCGCGACGATCCGCTCCGGGCGCCCGGCCCCGAGCCGGATCACGCGGTCCTCACCGCGGAGTCCCGCTCCCACACGGCCCACGGCCGGTCGCCCCGGGCGTAGGCCTCGTCGAGCGCGGCCCGCTCCTTCACGGTGTCGGTGGGCTTCCAGAAGCCGCGGTGCTGGTGCGCCACCAGCCGGCCCCGCTTGGCCAGTTGGGCGCACCCGTCGGCGACCAGGTCCCCGTTCTCCGGGATGTGGTCGAAGACCTCCTGGCGGAGCACGAAGTAGCCGCCGTTCTCCCACAGCGGCAGTTCGCTCACCGCGGTGATGCCCCCCACCAGGCCGTCCTCGCCCAGGTCCACGCAGTGGAACGAGGACTGCGGCGGCACCACCATCATCGACGCGCCGGCGTCGCGCCGGGCGAAGTTCTCGATCATCTCCGGCAGCGGCGCGTCGGTGAGCACGTCGGCGTAGTTGGCGAGGAACATCTCGTCGCCGTCGAGGTGGTGCCGCACCCGGCGCAGCCGCTCCCCGATCGGTGACTCGATGCCGGTCTGCGCGAACGTGATCGTCCAGTCCGAGATGTCGGTGGACAGCAGCTCGGTCCGCCCGCCCCGCAGCACGAAGTCGTTGGACGTCGTCTCCTCGTAGGTGAGGAAGAAGTCCTTGATGTGGTGGGCGCCGTAGCCGAGGCACAGGATGAACTCCGTGTGCCCGAAGTGCGCGTAGTAGCGCATCACGTGCCAGATCAGCGGGCGCGGCCCGACCATCGCCATCGGCTTGGGTACGTCGTCGCCGGCACCGTTGCGCATCCGCATCCCGTAACCGCCGCAGAACAGAACGACCTTCATGCTGTGACCTCTCGGGACGCGACCTCGACAACGCTCAGTTCCGGGATGGGGAAGACCAGCCGGCCGCCCCAGTCGTGGACGAAGGACAGCTGCTCGACCAGCTCGGCCCGCAGGTTCCACGGGAGGACGAGGACGTAGTCCGGTTTGTCGGCGGCTATCTGCTCCGGCGGCAGGATCGGGATGCGGGTGCCCGGGGTGAACCTGCCGTGCTTGTAGGGGTTGCGGTCGACCGTGTAGGGGAGCAGGTCGGGCCGGATGCCGCAGTGGTTGAGCAGGGTGTTGCCCTTGCCCGGGGCGCCGTAGCCGACGACCGTCTCGCCGCGCTCGGCCGCCTCGATGAGGAACCGCAGCAGATCCCGGCGCACCTTGGCAACCCGGGCGGAGAACTCGGTGTACCCGGACAGCTCCTGCAGCCCGGCGGCCTTCTCCCGGGCCAGCACGTCGGCCACCTGCTGCGTCGGTTCGCCGGCCACCTCGGCCGGGCGGGCCCACAGCCGGATGGAGCCGCCGTGCGTGGGCAGCAACTCGACGTCCACGAGCGTGAGTCCGCCGCTCGCGAGGGCCCGTATCGCGGAGGCGACCGTGTAGTACTGGAAGTGCTCGTGGTAGATCGTGTCGTACTGGTTCTCCTCGATCAGGGTCAGCAGGTGCTGCACCTCGATGGAGACCCAGCCGTCGTCGGCGACCAGGGCGCGCAGCCCCCGGGTGAAGCCGACCACGTCGGGGATGTGCGCGTACACGTTGTTGGCCACGACCAGGTCCGCCGGGCCGTGCTCTTCGCGGACGGCGGCGCCGGTGTCCGGGCTCAGGAACTCCGTGAGCGTGGGCACACCCGCGTCCCGCGCCGCGGCGCCGACGTTCACCGACGGCTCGATGCCCAGGCAGCGGATCTCCCGGTCCACCACGTGCCTCAGCAGATACCCGTCGTTGCTCGCGACCTCGACCACGAAGGAGTCGGGGCCGAGACCCACCCGCTGTACGGCGTCGGCGACGAACGTGCGCGCGTGCTCCACCCAGGAGGTCGAGTAGGACGAGAAGTACGCGTACTCCTTGAACGTCTCCTCCGGCGTGATCAGCGGAGGTATCTGTGCCAGCCAGCAGTCGGTGCAGACCCGCAGGTGCAGCGGGTACGCCGGCTCCGGCTGGTCCAGTCGGTCCGCGGCGAGAAAGCTCTCACACGGCGGGGTCGCCCCCAGATCGACGACGCTCGCCAGCGCCGCCGAGCCGCAGAGTCGGCATCGTGTCATCTACTGTCCCCATCCCCCCTGCTCGCGCGGGTGTCCCCGCCGCGAGCCAGTGCTGACCGCCCCGCGATCGCGGTGCGGTACTCCTCCACCAGGCGCTCAAGGCCGACGGCCGGGCTGAAACCCCGCTCGTAACGGCGCCGGGCCGCCTGGCCCATCTCCCGGTTGCGGGCCGGCTCGGCCGCGATCCGGCGTATGCAGGACGCGAGCGAGGCGGGCTCGCCCGGCCGGTGCAGCAGCCCGGTCACCCCGTCCTCGACGAGTTCGACGAAGGAGCCGTGGCCGGCGGCCACGACGGGGACCCCCGCCGCCATCGCCTCCGCGACCACCAGTCCGAACGTCTCCAGGGCCACCGAGGGAGCCACCACGGCGACCGACCGCGCGACGGCCTTCCGGCACTCCTCCGGGTCGAGCAGGCCGGCGTACCGCACGTCGTCCCGGCCCGCCGCCCACGCGGTCACCTCTCGCTCCAGTGGTCCCGAGCCGGCGAGCACGAGCGGCACGCCCACACCGCCGGCCGCGGCGACGTCGTCCCACGCGGCCATGAGCAGCCGCACGCCCTTGGCCTCGGCGAGCCGGCCGAGAAAGAGCAGATGCTCGCCGTCGCCGGCTCGGCAGGCGCCCGGGTCGGGTACGAAGTTGTGCTTCACCGCCAGCCGCTCGGGCGGCATGCCGGACCGCACCAGGACGTCGCGCTGCGCCGCGGAGATGCAGAGGAACCGCTCCACGCCGGACCACCACCGCCGCCGGTTGACCGACAGGCTGACCGCGAGCGGCACCGTCGCCAGCCGGGAGTTCCGGTAGCAGCCGTGCCGGACGGCGGGCAGCGGCGCCGCCGACCCGACGCACTCGGTGCACACCCGGCCCTCCCGCTGCAGGGTGCCGGGCGGGCAGACCTGGGTGTAGTTGTGCAGCGTGGCGACGGCGGGCACGCCGGCGTCGGCGCAGGCGGCCAGCACCGCGGGCGACAGGAGCGGGAAGACGTTGTGGACGTGCACCACGTCCGGCCGCTCGGCGCGGAGCAGGGCGGCCAGTTCCGTGCGGACCGCCGGGTTCCACGGCACGAGGAGCGGCACGGCGACCTTGCCGAGCAGGGACCGGCCGGCGATGTCGTCGCTGCGCCGCTCGAACACGTCGACCCGGTGGCCGGCCGCGCGCAGCAGCCCCACCTCCTCATCGACGACCCTGTTCTCCCCGCTCGGCTGCGCCGAGGAGTAGCGGTTGTGCACCACGAGGACGTGCATGGTCAGGTCACCTCCCGGTCCCGGGCCCAGCGCGGGACACGTTGTCGGGGGACAGGGGGCGTCGGGAGGGGCGTTTCCGCGGCAGGTGCCGCCAGCAGCGAGGCGGCCAGGGCCAGATGCAGCAGATACGGTGAGGCGTCGCCCAGCCCGGCCTCGGTGTACGACGAGAGCGCGACGTAGCTGATCAGGAAGATCGCGCAGGCCCGGGGCAGCGACGGCGGCCGCAGCAGCGCGACGCCACCCAGCACGATGATGATCGCCGCCACGAGGGCGACCCCGATCAGACCCTGCTCGTGGTAAACGGCCAGCCAGCTGTTGTCGATCGGCAGCCCGTCGAACGACTTGTCGCTCAGGCCCGTGCCCAGCAACTTCTCCGGGCCCGTCCGCGGCGCCGCCAGCAGGGCGTCCCAGACCTTGGCCCGGCCGGTGAGACTGGTGAAGTACTCCTGCGTCTGCCCGCGCAGGAACCACGCCCGCAGCGCGGAGGCGAACCCCACCGCGGCCACCGTGGAGACCAGCACCGCCCAGGCGAAGAACCGGCGGGCGGCGGCGCTGGTCAGAACGAGCGAGCCGATCGCCAGCGTCAACCCGACGAGCAGGCCGACCGTGGCCGTCCGCGTATGGGTCAACGCGAGCAGCACGAGTGAGGGCACGATGATCACGGCCGCGCTCCTCCCGTCGGTCCGGCGGCCCAGCAGGAGCAGCACGGTGAGCCCGATGATCACCGCGGCGTACTGTCCGATCTGCGGCGGGGTGAGCGGCCACAACGCGCCGACCAGCCGCCCGCCGTAGAGCTCGGGCATGGCCGCGCCCGGCGAGACGACCAGGCCCGCGGTCACCAGCGCGAGCACCGCGAAGTACATCCGGATGTGGTAGCGGACGAACGTCAGGCTGCCGTCCCACCAGCGGCTGAGGAGCCACAGGGTCCCGACGAAGAGGGCCAGCCGGGCGCAGCGGAACAGCGCGCCGAACCCGGAATCCAGGTCCGCGCTGGAGATCACGCTCGGCACCAGCAGCAGGGTGAGCAGGAACACGAAGGCGCTGGGCCGGATGCGCAGCCGGAGATTGAGCGAGAGCGCCAGCGCGAACGCGGCGACCAGCGCGCCCATGGTGGCCATCTGGATGAGGGAGCGGGGCAGCGGGACGATGGTCCTCGCCCCGGCGGAGCCGAGCGTGTTGAGGCCGAGCAGCGCCCAGGCGATTCCGACGGCCTTCGGTGTGGGGTTCCCGTCCATCTCAATCACCGTCCCGCCGGACGAGCGTGCTGCCCGCGTCCTGTCGGTACGGCGTGCCACGCCACTGTGCGAAGTCGAGCTTCTTGCTCTGGTCGTCGGCGGTGAAGCTCCATGGCCCGCGGTAGACGTTGTCGTACCAGCGGTTGTCCTGCTTGTGGGTGATCGCATCGGCCACCCGCCGGCCCTTGTACGGCGACCAGTCCGGATACGTGCCGTAGTTGGACAGCACCGCCATGCGGCCGCACTCCGCCGTGCACCGGACGACGGACGGGTCCAGCACGAAGCGGTTGCCGTGGATGTCCACCCGCTTGGTCCTCCACCGGCAGTCGGCGTAGAGCGGCGCGGTGGTGATCGCCGGCCGCGCGCAGCGGTCGGTGTCCTTCACCAGCAACGTGCAGTAACCCGTAGAGGTGTTGGCCGGGCTGTTGCAGAACCGGTCGGCGTTCTCCCACAGGGTGATCCCGGACCAGTTGTTCTCCAGCACGTTCCGGTAGATCTCGATCTTGTCGGTGCGGGCCCGGATCCGCGGTTCGCCGCCGGACTCGGACACGTAGATGGTCGCGAACGGGAAGGTGTCGCCGCGGCCGGCTTCTCTGCGGCCCTCGACCCAGTTGTTCCGCCGGATCCGGTTGTTCCGGATGACCGCGTTGTAGCTGGTCTCGTAGATCAGCGCGGAACCGTCGTTGGCCTCGAGCAGGTTGTTCTCGATGCGGAAGTCGTTGTTGTTGTTGTCCGCCCACAACCCGGCTCCGCGGTTGTCGTGCACCCAGTTGCCGCGTACGTCGGCACCGTTGACGGCCCAGAACTTGACGCCTCCGGTGCAGCCGCAGCCCGGCCGCCGGCGCTCCCAGTCGTCGGTGTTGTTGCCCGTGATCTCGTTGCCCTCGACCACCAGGCCGCGGATGGAGTCACCGGTCTTGTACGCGTTCATTCCGTACTGCCCGTTGCCGCGCAGGCAGCTGGCGCGGACCTGCTGGCGGGCACCGGCCATCAGCCCGGCGCCGGAGTTGTACTGGATCTTCGCGTGCTCGATCACCCACCCGTCGGCCATGTCGTGGTTGACCACGCCCTCGTCGTGCGGCGCGACGAAACGCTGCACGGTCAGGTGGCGGATGGTGACGCCCTGGGCGGTGCCGCCGAACGCGTACTGGTTGGTCCTTCGGCCGTCGAGCACCGCACCCGGCGCGCCGAGGTAGCGGTTCCCCTCCTTGGGGACGACCTGGGCGTAGCGGTCCGGGTCGAGCCTGTGCGTGCCCGGTCGAAGCCAGAACGTGGTGTTCGGGGGGCTGCTCTCGGTCTTCGCGGCCAGGTCACCGACCACCTCGGGGTCGACCGTCACCGCGCCCGCCGGCGCCTTCGCGGGCCCGGCCGCGGGCTTGGCGCACACCCGGGCCACGGACGTGGACGGCGCGGTGGTCGACTTCGGCCGCGCGCCCGGCGTGCTCTCGCAGCCGGTCGCCGCCAGCAGGGCCAGCGCCAGCGGTGCCGCCGGCCACGCCCAGTGCCGCCTGTTCAACCCCACACATCCCCCTGGCCGCGGAACCTGAGTACGGTCGTGAACTCCTCCACGCCGTCGGCGAAGCCGGTGCCGACCAGCGTGGTGGTGGGTTCCCTGCGCCCGAAGCCGGCGGAGTACCAGCCCAGCGGCGGGTCGCTCTCGCCGCGATGCGCCCGCCAGCTCAGCTGCCCGGGCAGGTCGAGCACCGCGGAGCGGTCCTCACCGTCGCGGGTCCAGGTGAGCACGGCCCGGTTCCCCACCAGGTCCGCGGAGACCGCGGGCCCGAGGTGGAACGCCAGGCGCGCGGTCCGGCGCGAACTGCGCTGGCCGCGCACCTCGTCGACCACCCGCAGCTCCTGGCTCGCGGCGGTCAGCTCCACCCGGCGGCGGTGCACGGCCGGCTGGTAGCCGTCGTGCTCGGCGCACCAGCGGGCCACACCCGCGTCGGAGGTGTCCGCGACCAGGACGCGGCTCCTGGCATGCCGGGTCCACAGGAACGGGCCGCCGGAGACGGACTGGTCACCGCCGTCCAGCTGCAGGGTGTTGTGGCCGAGGGTCGACCGGAAGTACTGCCGCCACTCGGGCTGCCCGTGATAGCAGTACGTCCCCGGGTCGGCGAGCACGTCGACCCCGTCGTGCCGGACCTCCACGGACAGCGCGTCCGCGTGGGCGTGCGCGGCGATGGACAGGAACCCGTGCGGACCACCGTCGCAGCGGCACCAGATCTCTCCCGTTTTCCCCGGACCGCGCAGGATGGTCGTGCCCGCGTCGGCGAAGTGAGCCGGCCGGCTTGCCGGGCGGGACACGGCAGGGACTGTCCGGGGCCGGACGAGCGCGGCCAGCAGCGGGGTGCGCACATCGGTGCCGGTCACCGCCGGCCACCAGTCGAGCCGGCCGAACACGGCGTCCCCGGTGGTCAGCAGCGAGGCCCAGCGGTCGGTGCCCGCGCCGTCCACGACCAGACCGTGCCCGTCGTCCGCGTCCCCCTGGCGCGGCGGCCGCAGCCGGCTGTCCACGACGGCCGCGAGCGCGTCGGTCATCCGCAGCAGCACCAGCCGGACCGACGCGGGGACCGGCACGCCCGCGGCATCCGCCTCGGCCACCGCGGCCAGGCCGAGCTCCAGCACCAGCCCGTGGTACTCGGTGGCCAGCTCGCGGTTGAGGCCACTGGGGAAGGTGTTGCCGCGCAGATGCCGCTCCAGCAACCGCAGCGCGTCGGCCCGCCAACGCGCCGAGGAGGGGAACCACCCGAACGCGCAGGCCGCGGCGAACTGCCCGGCGGCCTCGGCGATGACGTGGTTGTTCGCCGACGACCCCCGGCTGGGGAAGGCGGCCAGCCAGCGCTGGTGGTGCCAGATCTGTTTCAGCGCCACCGGGTTGCCTTCGAACAGCCCGGCCGCGCCCGGCCAGCCGTCGAGCAGCCGGCGGATCCACACCCAGGACAGCAGCCGGATGCCCAGCTCGATGCCGCTGACCCAGTGCACGCCGCGCAGCGGTGGGTTGACCACCCACCACGACCTCAGGTGCTCGGCCACGCGCTCGGCGTACCGCTCGTCGCCGGTGATCGCGTAGGCGGCGGCGAGCTGGGTGAGGTACTGGTGCCGGGACGGCTCCCAGATCTGCTTGATGTCCCCGACCGCGTCCTCGTTCCGGTACGGCACGTCGAAGGCGTAGCCTGCCGGAGCCCGGCGCCCGGTCTTCGGGTCGTACCACCAGTCCGGGTCGGCCAGGTCGTCGCGGTCCACCCCGAAGTACTCGGCGTGCCCGGCCATCAGCCGGTCCGCCTCGGCGAGGAGACGTTTCGCGGCGTCCGGTGGCACCGCGGCGATCGTCCCCGCGGGCAGTACGGCGGTGAACCGTGCGCCGGTCACGCTCGGGCAGTCCGGCGGCGCCGACCGCCACCGCCGCCTGCGCACCGTGTCGCCCACCCGGCCGGCGACCTCCCGCGGCCCCATCCGGGACAGCCGCCGCAGGTACCAGCCCGCGCTCATGGTCATCGGGCCCTCGCCAACGTCACCGGCGCGCCGCTCGCCAGGCCGGTCTGCACGGCGAGGGTGGCCGCGGTGGTGGCGACGAGCGACTGAAGCGGCACGGGCATCGGCCCGCCGGTCCGCACGGCCTTGACGAACGCGGCCAGTTCGGCGTTCTGCCCCTTGTCCCGGGCCTTGGGCAGCCGCGAACTGACCCACCGCTTGCGGCCGTACACCGAAGCACGGACGAAGTCGTCGAGCCGCAGCACCCTGCCGTCCGCGAGGAGGTCGAGCGTCTCCTTGGGGAAGCCGGGCGCGCCGGTGGTGACGTAGCTGATGGTGGCGGTGGACCCGTCCGGGTAGCGCAGCACGACCTGCAGGTCCTCGTTGCCGGACGTGGCGACCGCGTACACCGATACCGGGTCGGCCTCGAGCAGCCAGCTCGCCGTGTCGATGAAGTGCCCGCCCTCGCCGGCGAACCGCGAGCCCTCGCTGCCCTGCTGGAGGTACCAGCTGCCGTGATCGAGCCGGCCCGCGTTGACCAGGTAGCGCAGGCTCGCCGGACCGGTCCGGGCGCCGAACTGCTTCCTGGCCTCCTGCAGCAGCGGCGCGAACCGGCGGTTGAAGCCCACCTGCAGCCGGTCGTTGCCGGACTCCTCCACCGCGGCGAGCACGCCGGCCAGCTCGTCCTCGGTGAGCGCCAACGGCTTCTCCACGAACACGGCCTTGCCGGCCAGCAGCGCCTTCCTGGTCAGATCGGCGTGCGAGCTGTGCCGGGTGACCACGAACACCGCGTCGATGGACGTGTCGCCGAGCACGGCGTCGAGATCGGTGGTCGCCTCGTCGAAGCCGAACTTCCGTTTCGCGTTGGCCGCCGACAGCGCCGTCGTGGTGACGACCGTCGACAACGTCACGCCGTCGCGCTGCGCCAGGTGCGGCAGCAGCATCGACGTCGCGTAGTTGCCCGCGCCGACGAACGCCAGCCGCACCGGCGACTTGGCACCCCGGGCCGGGGTGGGCACCGCGCCGCTGGGCCGCTTCACCGCGGGCACCACCACCGCCGGGGCCGCCGCCTCCTCCGTTTCCCCCGCGTGTCCGGGGTAGCGGAACAGTACGGCCACGGCCTTCAGTTCACCGTCCTTGAGGCGCTGGTACGTCTCCACGGCGTCATCGAAGTCGGCGATGTGGGAGATCAGCGGCTCCACGTCGACGCGGCCGAGGGCGAGGAGATCGAGGAAGCACGCCAGGTTGCGGCGCTCGGTCCAGCGCACGTAGCCGATCGGGTAGTCCCGCCCCTGAAGCTCGTACTCCGGGTCGTAGCGCCCGGGACCGTAACTGCGGGAGAACCGGACGTCCAGCTCTTTCTCGTAGTACGCGTTCCACGGCAGGTCCAGGCGGCACTTGCCGATGTCGACGACCCGGCCGCGGTCCCGGCAGAGCCGGGCGGCCAGCTCGACGGGCTCGTTGCTGCCGCCGCCGGCGGCCAGGTACACCTGGTCCACGCCGTGACCGCCGGTCAGTTCGGCGACGGAAGCCTCCACGGCCGCGGACGCGGGATCGCCGCAGGCCGCGGCACCCAGGCGCTCGGCGAGCTCGCAGCGCGCCGGGTCGGGGTCGACCCCGACGACACGGACGCCCGAGGCGGCGAGGAGCTGCACGACCAGCTGCCCGATCAGCCCGAGGCCGATGACCAGGGCCACCTCGCCGAGCTGTGACGCGCCCTGGCGGACGCCCTGCAGCGCGATCGACCCCACGGTGCCGAAGGCCGCGTGCCGCGGGGCGAGGCCGTCCGGCACCGGGGTGTACAGGTTCTTCGGCACCCAGTTCAGCTCGGCGTGCAGCGCGTGCTCGTTGCCGGCGCAGGCCACGAGGTCGCCGACCTTCACGTCGTCGATCCCGGCGCCGACCTGCTCGACCACCCCGCACAACGAGTAGCCCAGCGGCGTGTAGGAGTCCAGCTTGCCCATCACCTTGCGGTAGGTGGCGGGCACCCCGTTGGTGGCGACGCTCTGCATGACCTTGGCCACCTGGTCCGGCCGGGAGCGGGCCTTGCCCAGCATCGACATGCCGGCCTCGGAGACCTTCATGAGCTCGGTCCCGGTGGAGATCAGCGAGTAGGCGCTGCGGACCAGCACACCGCCCGGCTTGCACCCCGGCACCGGCACGTCGAGAACCGCCAGCTCGCCGCTCTTGTAGTTCTGTACTACCTGTTTCACCGAAGTCCTCTTGTCTCTACGCCGTCAGGGGAGCGTTCTGGCCGGCCCCGGAGGTCGCGCCGCGATACCAGTGCTCCAGGGTCAGCACGTGCCACAGATGCTTGGAGAAGTCCCGCTGCCCGGCGGCGTCCTCGGCGACCATCCGCGCCAGCGCGTCGCGGCGCAGGAACCCGGAACGGACGAGCTCGCCGTCGTTGACCACCTCGCGCACCAGCGGTGCCAGATCCCGGCTCATCCAGGCGCGCAGCGGGGCGCTGAACAGGCCCTTGGGCCGGTACACGATCTCCCGGGGCAGGATCGAGGTGGCCGCCTCCTTGAGGACGGCCTTGCCCTGACGTCCGGCGATCTTGCGTTCACCGGGCACGGCGAACGCCGCCTTCACCACCTCGACGTCCACGTACGGCACCCGCACCTCGGTCGACGCGGCCATGCTGGAGCGGTCCGTGTACGTGAGGTTCAGGCCCGGCAGGAACATCCGGGCGTCGCCCAGGCACATGCGGTTGACGAAGTCGTCGAGGTCGTTGTCCTCGTAGGTGTCCGCGTGCTCGGTCAGCACGTCGTCGACCGCCCGGGCCAGGTCCGGATCGACCAGGGCGAGCAGCTCGTCCCGGTCGTACATGGTGTAGCTGCGCCGGAACGCGGTCTCCTCCGGCAGATCGGCGAAGGAGAGGAACCGCTTCGCGAACCGCACCGACCGGTACCCCCGGCGGCTCGTCGCGACCGGCAGCCGGTCCACGGCCGCGGACACCCCGCGCCGCAGAGGCCGGGGCACGCGCTGGTAGCGCAGCGCGATCAGGTTGGCCAGGTGCTTGCGGTACCCGGCGAACAGTTCGTCGGCGCCCATCCCCGAGAGCATCACCTTGACCCCGGCCTCCCGGGCGGCCGTACAGATCAGGAACGTGTTGATCGCGGCTGGGTCGCCGATCGGCTCGTCCAGGTGGTACGTCATCCGCGGCAGCAGGTCGAGCACGTTCGGGGCGATCTCGATCTCGTGCAGGTCGACGCCGAACCGCTCGGCCACCCGCCGGGCGTAGCGCAGGTCGTCCGGCATCGCCTCGAACCTGGCGTCCTCGGCGCGGAATCCGATCGTGTAGGCGGAGATCCCGGGCTGGTGGCGGGCCGCCAGCGCGGTCAGGTAGCTGGAGTCGAGGCCGCCCGAGAGGAAGGTCGCCACCGGTACGTCGGAGAGCAGGTGGCGCCGGGTCGACTCCTCCACGAGGGCGGCGATGTCCGGCCGCTCGCCGGACCGGGCCCGCTCGCGGCCCTCGGCGGCGACGTCCTTCAGGTTCCAGAACCGGCCGCGCTCCACCCGGCCGTCGGGCCGGACCTTCAGCCAGCTGCCCGGCGGCAGCTTCTCCGCCTCGCGGAACGCGCACCGTGAGTCCGGCACCCAGTAGTACAGCAGCGAGGCCACCAGCGCCGCGTGGTCCACCTCCAGCTTCCCACCGGTCGCGGTGGCGAGCGCCTTGAGCTCGGAGGCGAACACCAGACCCTCGCCGCGCCGCAGCAGGAACAGCGGCTTGATGCCCAGCTGGTCGCGGGCGAGCACCAGCTCACCGGTCCGCTCGTCGAAGACCCCGAACGCGAACATGCCGCGCAGCCGGGGCAGGCAGTCCGTGCCCCAGCGCCGCCAGGCCTCGAGCAGCACCTCGGTGTCGGAGGTGCCGCGGAAGCGCACCCCGGCGGCTGCCAGCTCGGCACGCAGCTCGGGCGCGTTGTACAGCTCGCCGTTGTACGTCAGGACGAGGCCGCCCGAGACCATCGGCTGTGCGCCGGTCTCGGACAGGTCGATGATGGCCAGCCGGCGGTGCCCGAGGTGCACCTCGCCGTCACCGGCGGGGTGGCTGTACCGGCCCGCCCCGTCCGGACCGCGGTGGGCGAGGGTCTCGGTGAGCCGGTCGGTCACGGCCTTCCCGTCCGGCCATCGGTACGTACCTGCGATGCCACACATGTCCTACCGCGCCTCCTGGTCGCTGTCCGGGACTCGTACGGCCGGCCGTGAACGCCGCTCCGTCCGCAGCCCGCCGTCCCCCACCGCCTGAACGGCGTGGGAGGTACCCCCACCGTTCTGCCGGGCGAGCCGCTCGTAGTGGCCGCGCAGCGCGGTGCGCCGCCCGTCCCACAGGGTGCCGTCGGTCCGGTCCCGCGGATCGGGGTCGATCAGCACCACACCGATCACCGGAATGCCCAGGTCCGCGAGCTGCCGCGCCACGGTGTGCAGCCATGCGGCGCTGCCGTGCCCGGCACGCACGACGAGCACGGTCCGGCCACCGAGGAACCTCAGGTCGGTCCACGCCGTGCCGGGCGCGACCGAGCCGACGCCGAGCCGGCGCACCTGAGGCTCCACGGCCGCGGCACGCTCGCCGCTGACCACGGCCGGGTCTCCTGGCTGCTGACGGCGGCGTGCCAGCTGCGGTCCCGGCAGGCCGTCGATGACGACCACCGGGCCCTCCGCCGTCAGTGCCCTGGCGACGTCCAGGGCGATCACGCTCGCACCGCGCGCACAGCCGAGTTCCAGCAGCGACACCGGTTCCACGGAGCCGCTCACGGCGCGGGCCAGGGTCGCGGTGAGCCTGGTCCGTGCCGCCCGGGTCCGCCGGTGCTGCCACCTCCCGGCCGGCCGGCGCAGCTCCGCGATGACCGAGGCGCCCAGGTTCGCCGCGATCTCCCGGCGCAGCACCGGGCGGTCCGCCACCACCGCGCCGACCGCGGCCACCGCGAGCCCGAGGACGAGCCCGAGGACGAGCCCGATCCCGGCGTTGGTGACGGCGGCCCTGGGCAGGGAGTGCCGCACCGCGCGCGGGGCGTCCACGATCTGCGTGCGGGCGATGACCTGGGGCGTGCCGATGCGCGCCTCCTCGGCGCGCTGGTCGAAGTCGGCGATCTTCGACTTGAGCTGGGCCCGGTTGGCGAAGAGCGACTCGAGGTCCGCCGACTCCTTGGGGTCGCTGCCCGGCGTCCGGTTCCCGATCGCCTTGTTGACCTGCGCGAGTTCGTCCCGCAGCCGGTCACGCTGTTCGAGCAGGGCCTTGGCCTCGGCCGTCGCGCCCTCCCGCATCCGCCTCACATGGTCCGCGATGAACGCGTCGGCCAGTGCGGTGGCCCGGGCCACCGCTTCCGCGTCGCTGTCACCTGTCGCATCGATCTGCAGCAGGTTGTTGGTCAGGCCGGTGCCCCGGTAGTCCCGCATGAAGTCCTCCGGCTTCTCCGAGGACTTGAGGGTGCGCAGGGCCTCGCCGGCGATCCGCGTGGTCCGCAACAGCTCGACATCGGTGCGGATCAGCGTGCCGGTGTCGTTCGGCTGGTCCTCCTGATGCGCGACCAGCACCTTGGTCACCGCGGTCGGAGGTGGCGGCAGCAGGACCGCCACCGCCGCGCCGACCAGCAGCCCCAGCAGCGCCAAGGAGCACCAGAGGCGGCGACGCCTGCGCACCGCCACCACCAGCGCCTGCAGGTCCAGGAGCGGAGCGGCGGCCGACGACTCCGCGGTCTTGATCATCGTCACATCGAACCTCTCGTCGCGTGGCCGCGAACCGCGAGCGCGGGAGTGGCGTCCTCCGCAGGAGGGCCGGCAGACCGCGCCGGACGGGCCCGGACCGTGCCGGCGACGACGATGCCGACGATCCCGTGCCCCGCGTCCGCACACGCCTCGGCGATGCCGGTGAGCTCTCCCGCGGTCCGGCTGCCCGCGCTGAGGACGACCAGGGCACCGGACTCGGTGTCGCGGTCCGGTACCAGTGGCCGGGACACCGACGCTCCCACCACCCGCAGCAGCGGATCGCTCCCGGCCTCGGCGACGAGCTGCTCGGCGGCCCGGCGGGCGACCTCGTCATCGTCCGGGACGACGACCAGCAGCCGCCGGGGGGCCGGCAGCTGGTCCCGGAGACGGGCGCACACCCGCTGGTAGCGGATCTGCCTGCCGGCCTCGTCGCCGGACGTGCGCGGCGCCGGGATGTCCCACCGGGTGTCGACGCCCAGCAGCCGGCGGAGCAGGACCCGCGAACCACGGCCTTCCGGCCGGCGCGCGGGCTGTTCACCAGGGACGTCGACGGTACCCAGCAGCGGCGAGCCCAGCGCGGCGGCGATCTCCGGTTCGGTGCGCAGCCGGCGACTCATCCTTGCGGCGGCGAGATGGCCGATGACCGTGAGCAGGAAGAACAGCAGCGCCCCCGCGACGATGAGCTGCACCCTCGTCGGCGGCGCCTCGCCCTCCGGCCGGGCCGCCGACCCCATGACGACCATGGTGGCCTTGTTGTTCGCCGGGTCGGCCTCTTCCAGCTTCTTCATGGCCTCCTGCAGCGCGGTGCGCAACTGCTCCAGCTCGGTGCGCGCCTGCACGCTCTCCACCGTCCGCCCCGGATCGGCCGCTCCGGCCAGTTCGGTGATGCGGCGGTTGGTCTGCGCCACCTTCTTCCGCAGTGCCTCGGACTCCGCCGCCGCGTCGGGGTCGGCGGTGTCGTCCGCGATCCGCGCGGCGTAGGTGACGAACTGCCGGGCCACCTGGTCGGAGAGCCGCTGCGCGCGCTCGGGGGAGTCGGCCGTACCCGAGATCTTGAGGATGTTGCCGTTGGCGGCCTTGGCGCTCACCCGATCCCGCAGCTCGCTGCCACTGACCCCGTTCCAGCCGAGCTCGGCAGCCGCGCGATCGAGTACCACCGAACTGGTCCCGATCTCCGCCTGAGTCAGCAGCTCGCGCTCCTCCCACGCCCCCGGGAGCAGTACCGACGCCGACGTCTTGTAACGCGGCGGGAACACCGAAGAGGCGCCGTAGCCGGCGAGCGCACCCACCACCGCGACGATGGCGAGAAGCCGCCAGCGCCGACGGAAAATCCGCCCGATCGTGACCAGGCGTATCGATTCATCGCTCAACGACGCTGCCTCTTCCCTGTGCGGACCTGGGCGCCCGCGGACAACGGGGCGTGGTCACGGCAGGCAGCGGTGTAGGCGGCGAGGAGCGACGCCTGCGAGTTCCGCCAGGAAAGCTGCCCGCTGATCCGCTCCTGGCCGATCTTGCCCATCCGGGCCCGCTGCTCAGGATCGTCCAGCAGCAGCGCGATGAGCTCGGCGAACCGGGCCTCGTCGTTGGCGGGCGCGTAGACCGCTGCGTCACCGGCTGACACCCGCGCCTCCTTCAGGTCGAACGAGACGATCGGCCGGCCCATCGCCATGTACTCCAGGACCTTGTTCATGGTCGACACGTCGTTGAGCGGATTGCGCGGGTCGGGGGAGAGGCACACGTCCGCGGTGGACAGGTAGCGCACCAGGTCGGCGTCCGGAATGCGCCCGGTGAACTGCACCTGCTCCGAGAGTCCCAGCCGGTGGGACAGCTCCACCATCGCGTCGAAGGCGTCACCGGCGCCGACGAACACCGCGTGCCAGTCGGTCCGCCCGACCTCGTCGCGCAGCTTCGCGAGGGACCGCAGGGCGTAGTCGACGCCGTCCTGAGGGCCCATCACGCCGAGATAGCACAGCAGATGAGGCTTGCCGCGCTTCAACTCCGGCTCGGGCGGTACCGGTTGGAACCGATCGATCTGGGGCGCGCTGCGCACCACGAACACGTCCTCCGGCCGCCGGCCGCCACGGCGCAGCGCGACGTCCCGATAGCTCTCGTTCGTGGCGAGTACGACGTCGGCGGCCCGGTAGGTCAGCCGCTCCAGCGCGCACACGGCGCGGTAGAGCAGATCCTCCCCGCGGCCGAACCGGGAGAGGTACAGCTCGGGTACCAGGTCGTGCTGGTCGAAGACGAACCGCGCGCCGCGCCGCTTCAGCCACAGCGCGGGCAGGAACAGCAGGTCGGGCGGGTTGCAGGCGTGGACCACGTCGACCGGGCCGACCTTGCGGGCCAGCCGGACCGTGTGCCACAACGCCGATCCGTACTCCCGCAGGTAGCCGGCCGGCCCTCCGGTGGCCGCGCGCAACGGGTAGCGGTGGATCCGCACCCCGTCGATCTCCGCCTCCGCCTCCGTGTCCCGTTTAGTTCCCTGGGGGCAGATGACGTGCACCGTCCAGCCCGCGTCGCGCAGCGTCGTGCACTCCTGCCACACCCGCCGGTCGAAGGGCACCGACAGGTTCTCCACCAGGATCAGCGCGCGCCGGTCCGGCCCGTCGCCGCTGGTCGCGTTACCAAGCAAGGCCCATGTACCCCGGTTCGGCCCGGCGCGCCTCGGCGTCGGGAAGGCGGACGAGATCGACAATCACCGGGCCGCCGCCCTGGGGCAGCGCCGACAGCACGGCTGGATCCCTGGTCCCGACCAGGCACACCTCGGCGTGCTCGAGCACCTCGCCGACGGAGTCCGCGAGCAACTGTGCGAGGTGCGGCAGCCGGTTCTCGATGTACTCGCGGTTCGCGCCGAGCAGTCGGGAGAGGCTCACGTTGGCGTCGTAGATCCGCAGGTCGTAACCCTTGCCGAAGAGCCTCTCCGCCAGCTCGACGAGCGGGCTCTCGCGGAGGTCGTCGGTGCCTGGTTTGAAGGACAGCCCGAACAGTCCGACCCGGCGCTTGCCGGTGCGCTCGACCAGGTCAACCGCGCGCTGCAGATGGTCGGAGTTCGAGGGCAGCACGTGGGCGAGGATGGGCACCGAGACATCGGCCCGCTGGGCCGCGTGGACCAGGCTGCGCAGGTCCTTGGGCAGGCAGGAGCCGCCGAAGGCGAAGCCGGGCCGCAGGTAGGCGGGGCTGATGTTCAGCTTGCGGTCGGCCAGGAACACGTCCATCACCTGGTGCGAGTCCACCCCGAGCGCCTGGCACACCGCGCCCAGCTCGTTCGCGAAGCCGATCTTGAGGCCGTGGAACGCGTTGTCCGCGTACTTGATCGCCTCGGCCGTCGGGACCGGCACCCGGAACACCTCGCCGGGCAAGCCGTCGTACAGCGCCATCACCGCGTCGCCGCTGGCCGGGTCGAGCTCGCCGATGACGGTCTTGGGCGGGTCGAAGAAGTCCCGCACGCTCGTGCCCTCGCGCAGGAACTCAGGGTTGACCGCGACCCCTATGTCCACGCCGGCCGTGCCGCCGACGTACTTCTCCAGGATCGGTACCAGCAGGTTCAGGCAGGTGCCCGGGAGCATGGTGCTGCGGAACACGACGGTGTGCCGCCCTCCCCGCTCGGCCAGCGCGGCGCCGATCTGCTCGGTGACCCGTTCCAAGTAGGTGGTGCACAGGCTGCCGTTGGGCTCCGACGGCGTGCCCACGCAGACCAGCGATATCTCGCTGTCCGCGATCGCCTCGCGGACGTCGACGGTGGCGCGCAACGCTCCGGTCCGCACGACCTCGGCGATGAGCTCGCCGATCCGCTCCTCGACCACCGGGGCCTTGCCGTCGTTGACCAGGTCGACCTTCACCTGGTTCACGTCCACCCCGACGACCTCGTGACCCATGCTGGCCAGGCACGCGGCCGACACACAGCCCACGTAGCCGAGCCCGAAAACGCTGACTCTCATGACCCGTTCCTCCCCCCAGGCAGGCCCCTGTGGCCTGCGGTCCGTGCGCCGGCCGTACGACGACCCCCGCGCATCAGTAGGCCCCCTGCCCGTGGAGCACCGCACGCAGCGTCTTCCACAAGATCACTGTGTCGAGGGCGAGCGACCAGTCCTCCACGTACCGCAGGTCGAGGCGGACCGCCTCCTCCCACGGCAGGTCGCTGCGTCCGCTGATCTGCCACAGGCCGGTGAGGCCGGGCTTGACCAGCAGCCGCCGCCGGATGTCGGGGTCGTACGCGGCGCACTCCTCCGGCAGCGGAGGCCGGGGCCCGACGAGCGACATTGATCCGGTGAGCACGTTGAAGAGCTGCGGGAGCTCGTCGATCGAGTACCGGCGCAGGACCGCTCCCACCCGGGTCACCCGCGGATCCCGGCGGACCTTGAACAGCAGGCCGGCTCCCTCGTTGAGGTCGGCCAGCTGGCCACGTGCCGCGTGGGCCCCGGCGACCATGGTGCGGAACTTGAGCATGGTGAACTCGCGGCCGTCCTTGCCGACTCTGCGCTGGCGGTAGAACACCCCACCCGGGCCGTCCACCGCCACGAGCAGCCCGACGAGCACCATCAGCGGCGCGAACACCATCAGCAGGATCGCCGCGCCCATCCGGTCGACGACCTCTTTGACCGCCCGGCGGCCCCCGGTGAAGGTCGGCATGCTGACCCGCAGCAGCGGGATCCCGAGCACCGCGTCGACGTGCAGCCGCGGGCCGGCCACCTCCATCAGCACGGGAGCCACGACCATCTCGGCGTCGCTGCCTTCGAGGTTCCAGGCCAGCCGCTGCAGCCGGTCCGGTGACCAGTGCGGGTCGGGTGTGACCGCGACGACACGGTAGCCGTCGTGGCGGACGTGCTTGGCGACGTCCGCCAGTTGGCCGACGACCGGCACTCCGTCCAGCTGGTCACCGTCGAGCCCGCGACCGTCCGTCGTGCACACCGCCTCCACCCGCCAGCCGATGTGCGGGAACTTGCGGGTTCGGCTGATCAGGTCGCGCACGGTGTCCGGGCTCCCGGCAGCGAGCACCGGTCTCAGACAACGTCCTTCCTTGCGCTGCTTGTGCAGCCAGAGGCGGAGCAGGTACCGCGCGGTCATGGTGACGAGCGCGATCGCGGGGATCGCGACGAAGATCCAGAGCTTGATGTTGCGCGAGGTGAGGGCGATCCCGCCGAGCGCGAGGACGACGGTCGCCGCGAACAGTGAGCGTCCGAGCCGGCGGAATTCCTCGGCGCCCTGGCCGAGTACGGCCGGAGCCCACGACCGGCTCACCGCAAGCGCCCCCAGCACCAGCAGCTCGGTGCCGAAGGCGAGAATTCCCCATTTCTCATGCCAGTTGGCCGCGTCCCGGACCCCGAAGAAGTTGCCGATCGCCGTCACCACGCAGGCGGTGGCCACGGTGTCGGTGGTGATCACAGCACGGCGGTACCGCTGCTCCCAGTCGATCGCGGGCTGACTGATTGTCCCGTTCGCCAGACGCCCTGGCCCCGACGAAAACGGGCTGACTGATCCCCCTTGCCACACAGAACCCCCCAGGTCCCCAGTGGTTCGACGTGTTCGCCTCACACTGTTCCGCCCCTCGGGAGGCCCCCGCCTCCCGCGCCACGCTGTCCTCCCCCCGGGAGGCCCCCGCCCCCCCGCATGACATCCCGATATCGCAGCGGCACTTGACACCCCAACAGGCGGCAGCGGACTCGCATGTCGTGCCAGACTCTTGAGGTGCGCTGGAACCCGTCCAACCTCGGGTGCTCCCCACACCCAAGGGCCCCTCTCGGGCTCCAAGAACTGACCACCCGCAGGTCTGGCGCCGGGGACGCGACTACTGGCTGCCCGCAGCGCCGGACCTATAGATCACTATTTGTCGCCTCGTGTCCAAACATGTGAAGCACGGGTCAATCTAGACCATCGGGGCCCATCTGAAGAAGGGATCTGTGTGCAATTTGTGCTCAAGATTTGAAGCTGGGTCCATCGAACGGTGATCGCCTGCGCGTGCCTTGAGGCCGCCGCGCGCTCCGGCAACGCGCCCGGCGCCCCTGGGCGCGGCTGACGTGCGGTAGTGATCGACGAGCTGCAACAGGCCTTCCCGTACGCCCAGTTCGGCCGCAACTTCCCGCTGTCGTGCACGACGGAGTGCCGCTGTGGTGCCCTGGTGGGCGGGGCGTTCGCCCCGGACAGCGAGGGGAGCGACCTGATGGTGTCGGTGTTTCGGTGGCATGTCCGAGGGCGAACGCACCGCACCACGGTCGGGGGCGTGCCGTGATGTGGGCTCAGGTGCTGGTGGAGGGGGAGAGGACCTGATCGTCCGGGCCCGCGGCCTCGACGAAGGCGCGGCCTGCCCGACGATCAGAACCCGTACGTCGTCGAAGGGCTGTTGGAGGCCGCGGGACACGAGGCCGAGAGGCAGGTGTGTCCCGCGGCGATCTCCGCGCGCGGCAAGTCGCCCCTCCGGGCGATCCGTTCGGCCCCCGAGGGCCAGGACCCACGCAGCCCGCTTCGACGATGTCCTGCAACGGTCGTGGTGCCAGGAGCGTCACCCCGCCGCCGCGCGCACGGCGTTGATCACGCAGTGGCCGATGAGTGACCGCGCCTGACCGCCGGGTTGACGAAAGGGTCACCTCTCCACCGGACTTGGCGCACGACCTCCCCCCTCGGTCACCCCGGGCACCCGCCCGTGCGTCAGCCCACGACCGCCGCGCGCACGCACAGCACGTCCGGCAGGTGGGACGCCAACTGCCGCCAGCTGTCGCCGTCGTCCGCAGACGCGTACACCTCTCCGTTTCTGTTCCCGAAGTACACGCCCGCCGGGTCGGCGTCGTCCGTGCACATCGCGTCGCGCAGCACCGTGCCGTAGTGGTCCTCCTGCGGCAGGCCCGCCGACAGCGGCTCCCAGGTCTTGCCCGCGTCCGCCGTGCGGAAGACACGGCAACGCCGCCCGGCCGGCACGCGATCCGCGTCGGCGGTGATCGGGAAGACGTACGCGGTGTCCCCACGGTGCGGATGGGCCGCCGCGGCGAAGCCGAACGTGGACGGCAGTCCCTCGCCGATGTCCGTCCAGTGGGCGCCCGCGTCGTCGCTGCGGTACACACCCCAGTGGTTCTGCAGGTACATCCGGTCAGGGGTCACCGCGTCTCTCGCGATCTTGTGCACGCACTGGCCGAACTCGGGGTCCGGATCCGGCAGGAACACCGCGGAGACACCGGAGTTGGACGGCGCCCAGCTCGCGCCCCCGTCCTGGGTGCGGAACACGCCGGCCGCCGAGACGGCGACCGTCATCGCCCGAGGGTCGCGACGGTCGGTGAGGATGGTGTGCAGGCCCTCCCCGCCGCCACCGGGCACCCACTTGCCGCGCGTGGGGTGCTCCCAGAGGGGCCGGACGAGCTCGAAGCTCTCCCCGCGGTCCGCCGAGCGGTACAGCGCGGCCGGCTCCGTGCCCGCGTACACCACGTCGGGCTCGGCCGCCGAGGGATGCAGCTGCCACACCCGCTCCAGCGACGCCCCGGTGTCCTTGGGGAACTTCACGGCGGCCCGGGCGGGCTCGGTCCAGGTCCGGCCGAGGTCGTCGGAGTGGAAGACGGACGGCCCCCAGTGCGCGCTGTCACCGCCGACCAGCAGCCGGGGGGTGTCGGTGCGGGTGTCGATCGCGACCGCGTACACGGCCTGCGCGTTGAAGTACGGACTCTCGTCGAACTCCCATGCGCCGCCGCGTCGCCGTCCGATGAACAGACCCTTGCGTGTGCCTACAGTGAGCAGGATGTCGGCCATACCGGCCACCTCCGGGACGTCGTTGTCTCAGACATGGGCCAGTCTGCACCCCACCACTGACAATCACCCCCGCAGACGCTGTTGCCGCAGGTCGGAGCGGGTGTGTGACGAGGAGCGGGCACGCCGGACGAGCCACTCTCCTGGCGGGGATCCGACGCTGCCCGAGCGTGCGCCGACCGTGCGGAACACGCCGTCCGGCCGGGGTGACGTATTCGTCATGAGCATCGGGGAAGCCACCCGCGTATGGGAGAGCGGTCCTGGCTTTTCTGCGCGTGCGTGAGGAGGGTGCCCACGATGGCGGCATTCCGAGGTCCGAAGGTGTGGCTGTGGCGCTGGCGGCGGAACCCGCTGCGGCGCCGCAGCGACCGGCTCGAGGCATGGGTGGTCCTCGCGGCCTGGACGCTCACCGTCCTCGGCGGGGTGGTCACCGGCCTGCTGGCGACGCGGTCCGTCGAGCACAACCTCGACCGGCAGCGCGTCGAGTGGCGCCCCGTCGTGGCGCGGCTCACCGAGAACGCCCCGGGGACGGCCACGCCGTCCGCGTCGGGATCCGAACGGGTGTGGGCCGAGGTCCGCTGGACGGCGACGGACGGCTCCGCCCACACCGGGCAGACCCGGGTCGCGCCCGCCAGCGCGGTCGGTACGCCGGTCACGGTCTGGACGGACTCCGAGGGCCGCATGGTCACCAAGCCGGCCACACGGTCCGAGGCCCGTCTGCGTTCCTCACTGATCGGCGTCCTCGTGGGCGTGACCGCCGCGGGCGTCCCCTTCGTGGGCGGCCGCCTCGCCCGTGGCCGCATGGAGCGCCGGCGCATGGACGAGTGGGACGAGGAGTGGGAACGCGTCGGGCCGCTCTGGGGGCGGAAGACCTGGTAGGGCTCCAGCTCCCTGCGCACGCCGGAGGCGGTTGCACGAGGACACCCACCGAAGGTGCCTCGCGCAGCCGCCCGGAACTCTTCCGGAGCTCTCCCGGACGTCACCCGGAGCCGACCGCCGCCCGAGCCGGGCGCGGCGGACCCGGCGGACTGAGCGGGCTCAGCTGTACTTGATGTCGGACGCCGCGTACTTGCAGTACGTGCCGTCGGGCCCGCTGCCGTTCGTGGGCGGCTCGGCGCCCGTGTTGTTGCCGATGTACTTCTGGCAGGGGACGATCTTCTTGCTGGAGTCCCCGACGATCGTGATGTTCCTCAGGGTCGCGCTGTCGCCGTAGTTGGTGTTGATACCGGCGATCTTGCCGCCCTTCCAGTTCACCTCGAGGGTGTTGAGGTTGATCGTCCGCTTGTACTGCTTGGAGCAGTTGCCGCACGACCGGACGAAGGTGCCGAAGTTCTTCACCGCGAAGTTCGAGACGTTCAGCGTTCCGGCGCCGTTGAACTGGAACACCTTGTCGCTGGCTTCCTTGGCGCCGCCGCCGGAGACGGTGTAGACGCTGGAGGACGAGGTGCCCTTGAACGTCGCCGCGTCCTCGCCGACGTCCTCCCACCAGACGTTCTGCAGCGTGCAGCTGCCCTTGCAGTGGATGCCGTCCGCGGCGGGGGCACCGAGGATGACGTTCTTCAGTACGGCGCCGTCGGCCAGCTCCAGGATCGGTCCCTGGTCCTCGTCCTGGCCGCCGCTGCCCAGGTCGCCGGTGCCGTAGAGGCGCTTCATCCCGTAGTCCTTGGTGCCGGAGACCGGGATGGTGGAGGAGACGCCCTGGCTGCCGTTCGGGGTGGGCCAGGTGGCGGCACTCGCCGGAGAGAGGCTGCCTGTCATGATCATGCCAACCGAGAGGCCGAGTGTGGCCAGCGCTCCGGTCAGCGCGCGCGTACGGGCGCGCGGGCGTGGCGCAGAAGTCATGTCCCGATTCCTTCTGTCCGGTGTGGTGTGGACTGTTCTTCGGTGTGGGGGTGTGGGGGTGGCGGTGGGGGGATCCCGTGGGGGTCAGAGCTTTCCCGCGCCCGCTCCGGACGTCACCGAGGCGACGACGGACGAGGCGGATTCGGCCGTGTAGCTGTAGGGCGGGCTGGTGAAGCTGCCGGTCCTGGAGACCTCGGTGGCGGCCTCGCCGAGGTCGTTTCCGCGCAGGTTCGCGTAGCCGTCGACGTCGCTGCTGCGGTTCGTGGTGACCGCGATCTTCGTCGAGCGGAAGACGTTGTTCTCGACGAGCATCTGGGCGCCCATGCGCGAGTGGCAGGCGGTGTCGGCGCCGTTCACGTAGTTGTTGTAGAAGTGCCCGGTGCCGAAGCGCAGGCTCGGGATGCGCGAGTAGACGTTGCTGAAGCTGTTGTGGTGGTACGTCACCTTCAGGTGGCCGGTGTCCTCCGAGGCGTTGTTGTCGCTGTGGCCGACCAGCGACCCCTTGAAGTGGTCCTTGAAGGTGTTCCAGGACACCGTCACGTAGTCGGAACCGTGATTGATGTCGAGAAGGCCGTCGTAGTAGTCCTTGTCGTGGTCGCGGTCCGCCGAGAAGGAGTTGTGGTCGATCCACACCTTCGTCGATTCCTGGACCGTGATGCCGTCGGCGGGTGCGACCGGCTTGCTGATGTTGAGGTTGCGGACGACGACGTTGGTCGCTTCCTTGATCCGAAGGCCGCCGCCGGTGAAGCCGGACGACGAACCGACGCCCAGGACCGTCGTGTTCGAGCCGATGTCGACCTGACCGCTCAGCGGGATCAGGCCATTGACACGTACCACCTTCGACGCGTTTCCGGTGACGGCCGTCTTGAAGGCGGACAGTGTCGACACGGTCACCGGGGTGGCGCCGCCCCCGCCGGTGGTGCCCTCACCGAATCCGATGGGCGAGGACTCGGCGGCACCCGCCGGCTGGGGAACGGCGGCCACGGCGACGGCCGCGAGGGCGGCCGCGGCGACCGCCGTCAGGGCGGATCTGTGCGCTCCTGTGCGTGGGGGGAGAGTGCGCATGCGGGTGCTTCCCTTCAGAAGTGCCAGGTGGATCACTGGGGGTCATATACATGACCGCTGTTCGCCATTCTGATCGCCGCGCGCGAGCGGAGCCTGCCCGACGGGAAGGTCGTGGAGCACCAAGGCGTGCAATGCCCCAGGTGGTAAAGACCTTCCGTCGCTCCTCTCCCAAGAGGAGATGAAGCTGCCGGGTCACGCTTCTGAACGGAACGTAGGGGGTAAGCGCTTTCTGGTCAACGGTTCGCGCAGGAGGATTTCGCCATCCCCCCCGCCGTCCGGCCGCGGGTGCCGGCGGCGGGATCTCCGGGGGCGGCCGTCGAATCTTTTCGGAGTGTGGGAGCGCTTCCGCGGCAGGCATGTGCATGCCACGATTCCCTTCGCTTCCCGCACCTGTTCCGCTTCCCCGCACCTGTTCCGCTTCCCCGCACCTGTTCCGCTTCGCCGCAGTTGTTCCGCTTCCCCGCAGCTGTCCGCTGAGCGATGCCGTACGAGCCGCGATCAGAAAGAAAGGGACGAGGACGTGTCCACCACTGTCGGCACCATGGCGAGGAGACCGTTCCGTACGGCATTCCTCGCGCTCTTCGCTGGGCTGGTCCCCTTACTCGCGGCGGTGCTGTTCGCCGCCCCTCACTCCTCGGCGGCTCCCGGGGCCACAGCCGTGCCGCCAGGTGCGCGGGTGGCTCCCGCCGCCCCGGCCGGGGGCGTGGCACCGACCGCCTCCCTGACCGAGGTGACGAACTTCGGCACCAATCCCAGCAACCTCCAGATGTACCTGTACGTGCCGGACACCGTCACCGAGAACCCCGCGGTCCTCGTGGCCGTCCACTGGTGCACCGGCTCGGGTCCGGTGTTCTACCAGAACACCGAGTTCGCCTCCCTGGCGGACCGCTACGGGTTCATCGTGATCTACCCGTCGGTCACCCGCAGCAGCAAGTGCTTCGACGTCTCCTCGCCCCAGGCGCTCAGACGGGGCGGTGGCAGTGACCCGGTGGGCATCAAGTCCATGATCGACTACGTCACCCGCACCTACGACGCCGACACCGGCCGCATCTTCGCCACCGGCGTCTCCTCGGGCGCGATGATGACCAACGTCCTGCTCGGCGACTACCCGGACGTGTTCGCCGGGGGCGCGGCGTTCGCGGGCGTGCCCTTCGGCTGCTTCGCCACCACCGACGGCTCCGAGTGGAACAGCGCCTGTGCGAACGGCACCGTGACCCACACCCCCAAGGAGTGGGGCGACCTCGTCCGCAACGCCTACCCCGGCTACACCGGCCCCCGCCCCCGCATGCAGCTCTGGCACGGCACCGAGGACGACGTCCTGCGCTACCCCAACTTCGGGGAGATGATCAAGCAGTGGACCGACGTGCAGGGCATCAGCCGGACGCCCGCCCGCACCGACTCGCCCGCCTCGGGCTGGACCCGCACCCGCTACGGCTCGACCGGTGACCGGGCCCCTGTTGAGGCCATCAGCCTCCAGGGCGTCGGCCACAACCTGATCACCACGGGCATGGCGGCGCGCGTGATCACCTTCTTCGGCCTGGACAGTGGCGGCCCAGCACCCCAGCCCCAGCCCGGCGGTTGCAAGGTCTCCGCCACCACCAACGCCTGGAGCACCGGCCTGACCGGCTCGGTGACCATCACCAACACGGGCACCACCACTGTGAACGGCTGGAAGCTCGGCTTCACGCTCCCCGCCGGCCAGACCATCACCAACGGGTGGGGCGCCACCTACGCCCCGGCGAGCGGGGCGGTGACCGCCACCAACGCCGCGTACAACGCCGCGATCGCTCCGGGCGCGAGTGTCAGCATCGGCTACCAGGCGAGCCACACCGGCATCAGCGCGAGCCCCTCCGCCTTCACCCTCAACGGCGCCACCTGCGCCACCTGACGGACCGCCTCCCACACCGTCGTCACCGGGCGCGCGCCGGGACTCCCGGCGCGCGCCTGCCCATGCCCCCCCCCGCACAGGAAGGCACGTTGCCGTGAAGCCGTCGACCGGAGTGCCGCACCCGACGAAACAGACGAAGCCAACCAGGCGTACGAGGCCCATGAGGCCCATGAGGTCAAGGAAACCAACGAAGCCAGCGAAAGCGAACAAGTCGTCTTCCCGAAGCACAGCACTCGCCCACCTGATCGCCGTGTGCGTCCTGGCGCTGGCCCTCGTCGCCACCTCGTCCGCGGTGGGCGCCATCGGCCACGGCGGTGAACCGGCAGCCGCCCAGCAGTCCCGTACAACCCCACGGCACTGGGTGAGCACCTGGACGGCGATGCCGCAGCTCACCGAGCCCGGCAACATGCCGCCCCCACCCTTCACCGGGAGCGACGCCGTCCTGGTCGACACCACCCTCCGGCAGACAGTGCGCGTCTCCACCGGCGGCGGGCGCATCCGACTGCGCTTCTCCAACGCTTTCGGCACCACCCCCCTGCCCCTCACCGCGGTGACCGTGGCCCTGCCCAAGGACGGGCAGGCCGGAGTCAGCGCGATCGAGCCCGGGAGCCTCCAGCCGGTCACGTTCAACGGACGCGCGGCCGCCACCGTGCCCGTCGGCGCCCAACTGGTCTCCGACCCCCTCGACCTCGCTCTCCGGCCGGGCACGAACCTGACCGTGACGACTTACCTCGCCGAGGGCCAGAAGTCCCTCGCGCTCACCTCCCATCCCGGCTCCCGCACCACGTCGTACCTCCGGCACGGCGATCACACGAAGGCTGCCGACCTGCCCGGGGCGACCGCGACCAACCACTGGTACCTGCTCAGCGACGTCGAGGTCGTCTCCCGCGCCACCACGGCCGCCGTCGCCGTCCTGGGCGACTCGCTGACCGACGGCCGCGGCTCCACGACCAACGGCAACAACCGCTGGCCCGACCAGTTCTTCGACCGGCTCCAGGCGCATCCGGCCACCGCCGACGTGGCCGTCCTCAACCAGGCCGCGGGCGGTAACCGCATCCTCAACGACGGCCTCGGCCCCAACGCCCTCGCCCGCCTGGACCGCGACATCCTGGCCCGCAGCGGCGTCGCCTGGCTGATCGTCTTCGAGGGCATCAACGACATCGGCACCGCCGCCGCCACGGAGACCGCCCAGCGCGCCGTCACCGCCGACCTCATCGCCGCCTACGAGCAGATCGTCGTCCGCGCCCACGCGCAGGGCATCCGCGTGTACGGCGCGACGCTCCTGCCGTTCGGCGGCAACACCCCGTACGACGATCCCGCCGGGCTCCGCGAGGCCTCACGGCAGGCCGTCAACGACTGGATCCGAACCAGCGGCACCTTCGACACGGTCATCGACCTCGACCGTGCGGTACGCGACCCCGCGGACCCGCGCCGCCTGCGCGCCGAACTCCACGACGGGGACTGGCTGCACCTCAACCCCGAGGGCTACCGAACGCTGGCCGCCGCCGTGCCCACCCGGCTCTTCCGCACTCCACCCAGGCCTTCCGGCCTCACCGCCCGCTGAAGCCGGCGCTGCGCCCGGTGCGGGACTCGGCTTGAAGCCCGTCCTCGGCGGGACCATTCTTGGGCATATGGTGACGCCGCCGCGCGACGAGGAGCGGGCGGCCCCGGCCGGTGACGCCATGGCTGTGGTCGACGCGCGGGGCACCGTCACGGGCTGGAGCGAGGGCGCCCGGCTGCTGACCGGGTTCACGGCCGCCGAGGTCACCGGCCGGCCGGCGGAGGAACTGGTGGACAGGGACACGACCGAGGCCTGGCGTGAACTGCGCGAGGGGCCCGCCGTCGTCCCCGTACGGCACCGCGACGGACGGCGCGTGGAACTGGCGCTGCGCGTCTGCCCTCTCCAGGGCGAGCGACCGGAGTACGCGATCATCGCCTCGCCGCCCGACGCGGGGGAACGGAACCTGGGTGACCTGGCGTTCCAGCAGGCCTCCATGTCGATGTCCGTCTTCGACACCGGGCAGCACTACCTGCGGATGAACGACGCGGGGTGCCAGGTCATGGGGCAGCCCTGGGAGGTGTTCCGGCACCGGTACTTCCTGGACACCGTGGAGGACGTCGAGCCCCACCGCGGTTTCCTGCGCCATCTGGAGATCGTGGTGGACACCGGGCAGCCGGTCCACTACGAGAGCTGGACCCGTTCGCCGTCCGGTCGGCGCATGCACGCCTGGAACACCGAGATGTGGCCGGTGCGGGACGGTTCCGGCAAGCTCATCGGCACCGCGCTCGCCGCCTTCGACAGCAGCGAGCAGTTCGCGGCGCGGCAGCGTCTGGCCCTGCTGAACGAGGCCGCCGGAACCATCGGCACCAAGTTGGACGTGGTCCACACCGCCCGGCAGCTGGCCGAGCTGGTCGTGCCCCGGCTCGCGGACTTCGCCAGCGTGGACCTGCTGGACGCGGTACTGGAGGGCGAGGAGCCCGCCGTCGGCGTGACCGGCGCCGAGGTGGAGCTGCGCCGCGTCGCTCACCACTCCCTCACACCGGGTGCGCCGGAGGCCGTGATCGACCTTGGCGCGGCGGACGTCTATCCGCCCGCGTCACCGCCCGCCCGCGCACTGGCCTCCGGTGATGTGGTGCTCAGCCGGACCGGCTCACCGGACCTCGACGCGTGGTTGACGCGGCACGGCGCCCGCTCCGACAGGCTGCGCGAGGCGGAGGGCCACGCCATCTCGCTGATGGCGGTGCCTCTGGTGGCGCGCGGCACGACCCTGGGCGTGGCGGTCTTCGTACGGCTGCTGACCCCCGAGAGCCCCGACGCCTTCGACCACGACGACGTGTCGCTGGCGCAGGAGCTGGCCAGCCGGGCGGCCGTGTGCGTGGACAACGCCCGGCGCTACACCCGGGAGCGGACCACCGCGCTCGCCCTGCAGCGAAGCCTGCTACCGCAGGCCACCGGGGGACAGGCGGCCGTCGAGTTCGCCTCCCGCTATCTGCCGGCGCTGTCGCAGGCGGGCGTGGGCGGCGACTGGTTCGACGTGATCCCGCTGTCGGGCACCCGGGTGGCGCTGGTCGTCGGCGACGTCGTCGGCCACGGCATCCACGCCTCCGTCACGATGGGCCGGCTCCGTACGGCCGTGTGGACGCTGGCCGACGTCGACCTGCCGCCGGACGAACTGCTCACCCACCTCGACGACCTGGTCGGACATCTCGCCGCCGCCGAGAACGACACCGGCGGTGAGATAGGAGCCACCTGTCTGTACGCCGTGTACGACCCGGTGTCCCGGCACTGCGCGGTCGCCTCCGCCGGCCATCCGCCACCGGTCGTGGTCCTCCCCGACAAAACCGTGAATGTCGTCGAGGTGGCCGCCGGCCCGATGCTCGGCGTAGGCGGGCTGCCGTTCGAGGCCACCGAACTGGAACTGCCGGAGAGCTCGATCCTCGCCCTCTACACCGACGGTCTCATCGAGGCCCGCACCTTCGACGTGGACGCGGGAACCGCAGCCCTGTGCTCCGCCCTGACGGTCCCGGCCGAGAGCCTGGAAGTCATGTGCGACACCGTCCTGAAGTCCCTCCTGCCCGACAACCCCGCCGACGACGTGGCCCTTCTCATCGCCCGCACCCGGGCCCTGGATGAGGAGCAGGTGGCCGTGTGGGACCTGCCCTCCGATCCGGCCATGGTGGCGACGGCCCGCCGGCACGCCTCCGAGCAGCTGGAGCAATGGGGCCTCGACGACGCCGCCTTCGTCACCGAACTCGTGGTGAGCGAACTGGTCACGAACGCCATCCGCTACGGCGGCGCCCCCATCCAGCTGCGCCTCATCCGCGAACAGTCCCTCATCTGCGAGGTCTCCGACGCCAGCAGCACCTCACCTCACCTGCGGCGCGCCCGCACCTACGACGAGGGCGGCCGCGGCCTCCTCCTCGTCGCCCAGCTCACCGACCGCTGGGGCACCCGTCCGAGCGGCACGGGCAAGACGATCTGGGCGGAGCAGTCGCTCCCCGTCGGCGCGCCGTCACTGGCGGCCTTCGGCCTCTGACACCTGCTGTCGTTCGACCGGCTTTCGTCCGGCCCGGCCGACGTCTTCGCGGGACGCCTCGCCTTCGCGGGACGCCTCGTCCTCCCCTGACGCCTTGTCCTCCCGTGACGCCTCGGCGGCCGCACCGGCCTTCGCGGGCAGGTGGTTGAAGAGCAGGTTCAGCGCGATCGCCGTCAGGCAGCCCGCGCTGATCCCACTGTCCATCACCGTCTGGAACGACTCCGGGAACTTGTCGTAGACCGTCGGCACCCCGACCGGCAGCATCCCCACGGCCACCGAGACCGCCACGACCGTCATGTTGTGGTTGCCGCGGAAGTCCACCCGGGCCAGCGTGCGCAGGCCGCTCGCCGCGACCGTGCCGAACATCACCAGGCCCGCGCCGCCGAGCACCGGCGCCGGGATCGCCGCGACCACCGCACCCAGCTTGGGCAGCAGACCGAGCAGCACGAGGATGCCGCCCGCCGTGGCGACGACCCAGCGGCTGCGCACGCGGGTCATGCCGACGAGGCCGACGTTCTGGGCGTACGCCGTGTACGGGAAGGTGTTGAACACACCGCCGAGGACGGTCGAGAAGCCGTCGGCCCGCAGCCCGTCGGCGAGCGAACGCGACTCGACCTTCCGGTCGGTCATCTCACCCACCGCGATCAGGTCACCCGTCGTCTCGGTCATCGTCACCAGGGCCACGACCAGCATCGACACGATCGCCGAGACATGGAACGTGGGCGCCCCGAAGTGGAACGGCGTGCTGATGCCCAGCCAGTCGGCGTCCCCGACCCCGCTGAAGTCCGTGAACCCGAACGGCACCGCGACCGCGAGCCCCACACCGATGCCGATCAGCACCGCGATCCGGCTCAGGAACACGGGCGCGAACCGCTGCACACCGAGCACCACGAGGAGGACGAACGCGGCGAGCGCCAGGTTCTCCGGCTCACCGAAGTCCTTGGCGCCCACCCCGCCGGCGGCCCAGTTCCCGGCCACCGGCAGCAGCGAGACGCCGATGATGAGGATGACCGTGCCCGTGACGAGCGGCGGGAAGAAGCGCAGGAGTCGGCCGAACACCGGAGCGAGCAGCATGATCGCGAGTCCGGCGACGATCACCGACCCGTAGATCGCGGGCAGGCCCCCGCCCTCCGTGCCGATGAGCACCATCGGCGACACGGCCGCGAACGTACAGCCCTGCATGATCGGCAGCCGCACCCCGAACCGCCACACACCCACACACTGGATGAGCGTCGCGATCCCGCACACCAGCAGGTCCGCGGTGATGAGATACGCCAGGTCAGCGGACGACAGCCTCATCGCCCCGCCCACGATCAGCGGCACGGCGACGGCGCCCGCGTACATCGCGAGCACGTGCTGCAGGCCGAAGGCGGCCAACTGGCGTACGGGTGGGACCTCGTCCACGGGGTGAACGGGGGCAGGGGCGGCCATGGGCACTCCAGGAGCGGCGGCGAGCGGGGCGAGTGAGGGACTTCCGGACAGCAGGAGAACGTACGGCGCTTGAACAGTTTGTTGATTTCGGCGCCGTTGCCGCCAGGTGTCATGCCCACCGAAGAGGGCCCTACCCGCTGAAGCCGTGGCTCAGCCGTGCGCCGTCCGCGCCGCCGCCAGCAGCGACTCCCAGTCCGGCAGCTTCACCACACCCCGCCCGAGCGAGGCCCCGAGCTCCGCCTCGGCCCGCTCGATCGCCTGCCACCCGGACCACTCCACGGGCGCGATTCCCGCCGCCCGCAGCGCGGTGAGCGGGTCGTCGGGCACCTCCCGCCGGACGAGGACGGGGGCGTCCTCGAGCAGCGAGGTCACCGTCTCCTTGGCGCACGGCCGGTTGGTCCCGATCACGCCGGTCGGACCCCGCTTGATCCATCCGGCCACGTACTCGCCCGGAGCCACCACGTCCTCACGCAGCACCCGCCCGGCCAGATGCGGCACCGTGCCGTGCTCGGCGTCGAACGGCAGCCCGTCGAGCGGCACCCCGCGATACCCCACCGAACGCAGCACCAGCTGGGCCTCGATCTCCTCGTACCGCCCGGTGCCCGTCACCCCGCCCCGCCCGTCCGGCTCCGTCCGCTCGAAGCGCACCCCGCACACCCGGTCGCCGTCGGCGAGGAACTCGACCGGCCGCAGGAAGAAGCGCAGCCGGATGCTGTGCCGGTCGTCCCCCGCGGGCGGAGAAGCCCAGCCGCGCAGCACCTCCACGTTGCGGCGCTGGGGTGCGGGGAGCCCGGACGGGTCGACGTACGCCGGGTCCAGCTCCAGCTCCGTGGGGTTCACGCTCACCCGGGTGTCCGGCAGCGCACCCAGTTCGCGCAGCTCCTTGGTGGTGAAGCGGGCCTGCGACGGGCCGCGTCTGCCCACCATGTGGACCTGGGCGACCTTGCTGGCGGCGAGCGCCGTCAGGGCCGCCTGCGGCATGTCGGTGGGCCTCAGCTCCGGCGCGCCCCGGGCCAGCATCCGGGTCACGTCCACCGCGACGTTCCCCACGCCGATCACCACGGCCGCCCGTGCCCCGAGCACGAACCCGTCGGCGAGAGAGTCCGGGTGCGCGCTGTACCAGGACACGAACTCGGTCGCCGACCAGCTGCCCCGCAGCTCCTCGCCCGGGATGCCGAGACGCCGGTCCGTGGCGGCCCCCACGCAGTACACCACCGCGTGGTACAGCTCCCGCAGCCGCTCGACCGGCAGCCCGGCCGGACCGACCTCGACGCCGCCGAGGAAGCGGACCCGCTCGTGCTCCAGCACGGCGCGCAGGTTGTTCTGCAGCGACTTGATCTTCTCGTGGTCGGGCGCGACCCCGTACCGCACCAGGCCGTACGGGCACGGCAGACGGTCCAGTACGTCGACGCGCACCGCGGGATCCTGCTGCACCAGGCTCTGCGCGGCATAGACCCCGCTCGGTCCCGAGCCGACGACGGCGACACGCAGCACGGCGGAACTCCTTACGCGAGGAGATCGCTGATGCCTTCAGCATCGCACCGCGCCGCCCACGACGGGAGGGCAGCGCGCGCATACCACCCGACGGGGTGGCACCTCACTGCGCTGACGGGGTGCCGTACGGGGCCCGGCGCGCGTGGTGGTGGCGGCGGGTGTGATGATGCACTTACGTTGCGCATGTGCTGGAAGCATCCTTTGTCCACCTTTCCGGTCGAGACCGTACGGATGGGGCCGTCTCCGTGTGGCCCGCGTGGGAAGTGCAGGAGCGCGACGGAGCCACCGCCTGGTACAACGCACGGCTGGCCTTCCCCGACGGCGCCCGTGTCGATCTGCTGGCCGTGGTGGCCGGGGAGCACGTCGTCATCGAGGAGGTGCGGGCCCAGCCGCCTCTGTCCCTGGACGACCTGACCGTGCTCGCCGACTGGGTCGAAGGTCCGCTCTTCGAGGCGTGCGGCGCCCGGCTCGCCTGGCCGCAGGGCGTGGAGGGGGCGCGTCGCGTCGCCGAGGAGTACCGCGCCGCCCAAGAGCGGGGAGCCGATCCGGTCCTCGCGGTGATGCGCGCGACCGGCCACAGCCGCCGCAGATCGCTCAAGCTGATCGCCGGAGCGCGCGACGAGGGCTTCCTGACGTCACGTCACCAGCGGCGCTGAGCGCTCGGCCGGGAGCACGGCCTTGTCCGACGGTGCGTCGTGGCTGGTCGCTCCCCCTCTCGGCTTCGCTCGATCGGGGGGACCCTCATCGCGGCGGAGCCGCATATCGGGGCAGCCGCGCGCCCCCACGGGGCGCGCTCGCCTGCGTCCGCCGTCACAGCATCTCGCGCATCCGGCTCATCTCCACCGCCTGCTGTGCGATCACGTCGTCGGCCATCTCCTCGACCAGGATGTTGTTGCCCTGCGCCTTCACGTCCGTGGCCATCGTGACCGCCCCCTCGTGGTGGGTGATCATCAGAGTCAGGAACAGCTGGTCGAACGCCTTCCCCTTCGCCGCGCGCAACTTCTTCAGCTGCGCCTCGGTCGCCATTCCCGGCATCGCCTCGTGTGCGTGTTCGCCCGAAGTGCCCTTCTTCTCCCCGCCGTTGGATTTCAGCCAACTCTTCATGGTGGAGATCTCCGGTTGCTGCGCGGCCGAGATCCGCTCCGCCAGGCGCTTCACCTGGGTCGACTCGGCGCGCTTCGGGGCGAGTCCGGTCATCTCCAGGGCCTGCGAGTGGTGCTTGATCATCATCCGCGCGTACGCGTAGTCCGCGGAGTTGGGGGAGTCGTCCTCGGCCCGGTGCTCCGCGGCCTCCTCCGCGGAGAGGGTCTCCGCGGCCTCGCCCGGCTCGCCGGGAGCGATCACCTTCGGCCCGGTCGACCTGGCCGAGTCGGCGTCCTGGCCCGAGTCGGACCCGGAGTCGCAGCCCGCCAGCGCGAGCGAGGCGGACACCAGTAACGCCGCGACCAGTGGCGTACGGGACGTACGGCGAACGAGCACAGTGACCTCCTGGGACACGCGAACTGACGTACACCTCGTGAGTGTTGATGACCGGTCTAGCACGGTTCGACGCGCGTGTGATCAAAAAAGATTCATTACGAGTGCGTTGCCGTCTGTTGATCTGTGCATGATGCAGACGATACTTCGGTGGTCCGTGAACCGTTCCCGTGGGAACGGCTACGAGGGAGGACACAGTGACCCTGTTGAACGACCTGCGAACCCGCCGCAGACGCCTCGGAGTTGCCGCGACCGCGGCAGGGCTCCTGGCCGCGCTGCTCACGGCCGGACCGGCGGCCGCGACCCCCGACCCGGGGGACAGCCCCGCCGCGCCGAAGAAGGTCTCCAAGAGCGAGGCCGCCGACGCGAGGGCGGCGATCGAGAGCGGCGACATACCCGGAGTGGACGAGATCGTCCACTCCGACAACATCCAGCACGTCACGAACATCCCCAAGGACGCGCTGCCCGGCACCAACACGGACCTGGCCTTCCAGGGCAAGTACGCCTTCGCCGGCAACTACGACGGCTTCCGCATCTTCGACATCAGCAACCCGAAGGCGCCGAAGACCGTGTCCCAGGTGCTCTGCCCGGGCGGGCAGAACGACATCTCCGTCTCCGGCAACCTGCTCTTCCTGTCCACGGACTCCTCGCGCAGCGACAGCTCCTGCAACAGCACCACGCAGCCCGCGACCGAGAAGTCCTCGTGGGAGGGCATCAAGGTCTTCGACATCAGCGACAAGAGGAACCCGCGGTACGTCGCCGCCGTCGAGACCGCCTGCGGCTCCCACACCAACACGCTGGTGCCCGAGCGCAAGAACGTCTACGTGTACGTCTCCTCGTACTCGCCGAGCGCATCCTTCCCCGACTGTCAGCCGCCGCACGACGGCATCTCGGTCATCAAGGTGCCGCGCAAGGCGCCCGAGAAGGCGGCGGTCGTGGGCTTCCCGGTGCTCTTCCCCGGTGAGGGGCCGGACGGCGGCGGCAACCCGGGCGGGCCCACCAACCCGGGCGTGTCCAAGACGACCGGCTGCCACGACATCACCGTGCTGCCCTCCAGGGACCTCGCGGCGGGCGCCTGCATGGGCGACGGCATCCTGTTCTCCATCAAGGACCCGGAGCGCCCGAAAGTCATCGACCGCGTCCAGGACAACGTGAACTTCGCGTTCTGGCACTCGGCGACCTTCAACCAGAGGGCGAACAAGGTCGTCTTCACCGACGAGCTGGGTGGCGGCGGCGCGGCCACCTGCAACGCGGAGATCGGCCCGAACCGCGGTGCCGACGGCATCTACGACATCGTCGGCAAGGGCGACAAGCGCAAGCTCGTCTTCCGCAGCTACTTCAAGATCGACCGCCACCAGGCCGACACCGAGGTCTGCGTGGCCCACAACGGCTCGTTGATCCCGGTCAAGGGCAGGGACATCATGGTCCAGGCCTGGTACCAGGGTGGTGTCTCCGTCTGGGACTTCACCAACTCCTCGAAGCCCAAGGAGATCGCCTACTTCGAGCGCGGTCCGCTGACCACCGATCAGGTCACGACCGCCGGCTCGTGGTCGGCGTACTACTACAACGGGTACATCTACTCGAACGACATCGCCAAGGGCCTCGACGTCCTGAAGATCAGCGACCGCCGCACGGACCCGGCCAAGTGGGTGCGCCTGGGTGAGCTCAACGTGCAGACGCAGCCGGACTACTTCGGCTGATCCGCCTGACACGCGTCTCTCGACGCGTCCCGCCGGGCTCTCCGGGGCCCGGCGGGACACCCGCTCCGGCCCGGCGCGTGACGTCGCGTCATCTCGGCGCCGGGCGTCGTCTCCTCGTACCCGCGCTCACTGACGGGTCCAACTGCCGCCCGCGGAAGCTGTTGCGGGCAACGCTGCCGCGATTCTTCGTTGACCGAGGCGTGGCGTGGGGAGATCCTGTAACCCCTGCGTTGACCGGCTGTCGGTCAACTATACTCAGCGCCTCCGGGTGACCACTCTGCGTGGATGCGCCCTGAGCTGCCCGTCCCGGGCCACGCGGGGGATGGTCCGGGACGGGTACGAGAGCCGCCGGGGCCGTCAGCCGATCAGGTCGAGTACCGGCCGCAGGCCGTCCGGCCGCTGCGCCGCCGGCAGATGGTCCACGAAGTGCACCGCACACCCCAGGGCCGCCGCACCGCCGTCGGCGGCCGGGTGGTCTCCGACCATCAGCGTGTCCTCCGGCGCCGCGCCCAGCGCCTCGCACGCGACGGCGAACAGCCGCGGATCGGGCTTCTGGACGCCGTGTTCGTACGACAGCACGTAGGCGCCCACATACGGGTCGAGACCGTGGTGCCGGAACACGGGCCGCAGGTCCCAGCCGATGTTGCTGACCACCCCGACGGCCACACCGCGCTCGTGCAGCCCGGCCAGGACGTCGGCCGCGTCCGGATACGGGTCCCAGGCGGCCGGTGTCATATGGCGCTCGTACAGGGCGTCGTGCAGCCGCGGATCCGGCAGCGACACCTGCCGGGAGAGACCGGTGTACGCGGCCCGGTGGTGCTCCGCGCTCTGGTCCCGGGTCGCCCACAGCGCGCCCAGCTCACCTGCCGGCGGCGTCTCGGGGAACGCCCCGCCCGCCAGGGCACCTGCCCTCTGCAGCGCCTCGGCGGTCCGGATCAGCTCGGGCTCCGGCAGCGCGGCACCGGTCTCCGCCAGCACCGCGCGGAGCCAGGACTCGGTGGACTCGATACGGAAGAGCGTGCCGGAGAAGTCGAAGAGCACGGCTTTGATCGTCATGACGAGGATCCTTCGTGCCGGCTCCCACCCCGGTCAAGGACGCGTCGCGCCAAGCCATTTCTCGTACGACCACACTGCCAGCGCCACGGTCAGCGCGCCCAGCAGCCAGCCGCCCACCACGTCGGACGCCCAGTGCACACCCAGCCAGACCCGGGTGGCACCCACGCCCACGACGGAGACCACCGACACGGTGACCGCCGTCCGCCACAGGACGCGTCCGGCGCGGTAGAGGTGCAGCAGCCACAGCACCAGGCCGCACACCACCGTGGCCGTCATGGCGTGGCCCGAGGGGAACGACGCGTAGTGGGCCGAGTCCACGGGGTCCGGCCACACGGGCCGCTCCCGGCCGACGGCGGCCTTGAGGCCCTGCTGCAGGAGGGTGCCCAGGGCACAGGTCCCCGCCACCCACACGGCGAGCATCCGGGCCGCGTGCCTCCACGCGAGCCACACGACGGTGACCGCGGCGATGAGCCGCATCGTGACGGGGTCCCAGACCCAGTCCGTCAGGACGCGGAACACCTGGGTGACGCCCCGCTCCTCGACCGCCCAGCCGTGCGTGGTGCGCGCGACGTCGCCGTCGAGCGACATCAGCGGATGCCAGGAGACGGTCACCAGCAGCAGGAGCAGCACGAAGGGCAGGGCGAGGGCGCCGGCGACGCGAACGACGGTCCGGCTGCCGGGCGGGCGGGGCGGTGAGTCGACGGACACGGGGTGCATAGAGCGATCCTCGCCGACCAGTGGGGCCGAAGGCCAACGCCAAAGCGTGAGGTCCCCCTCACGTGGCGCGATGGGAACCATCCCGTCCGGTCGGCTCGTTGAGTCATGTCCGGACGGCTCCCGTGAACCCCGGCCGCGCTGCGCGGAGGCGCTCCGACGGGTCAGCCGAGCGCCCGCAGCCCCGGTCCGAAGGCCACCAGCAGGGGGATGACCGGCACCAGCGCCGCGGCCGCCGTCAGACGCAGGCGCCGGGCGGCGGTGAGCCGGTCGGGGGGAGTGAGGAGCCGGTTCACGCGCTGCGGGACATGCGCCTCCGGGGTCGGACAAGGGCCGAAAACCCCCCGGTCCTCGTTGAGCCCGACGAGTGCCAGGGCGATCGTGAGGCGGCCGAAGCGGCGGGAGGCCATGTCGTCGGCGGCCAGTTCGACCAGCCGGTGCATCTCGTCACGGAACGCGGCGAACACGGGCACCTGCGGAAACCCGTTCGCGAGCGCGGCCGAGCAGTGCAGCAGCCAGTCGTGCCGCGCCCGCGCGTGCCCCTGCTCGTGGGCGAGGACGGCGTCCAGCTGCCGCCCCTTCAGGCGCCGCAACGCGGCCGTGGTGATGACCAGTTGGGGAGCCGCCCCCGGCAGCCACCAGGCGTCGCTGCGCTCGCCCTCCAGGACCACGAGACGGTCGGTGCCGGGCTCCTCGCCCGGCAACAGCGGGGCGCGCACCAGGAGTTCGGCCCGCCGCTGCCGACGGCGCCGACGGGCCCGCAGGATTTCGCGGACCAGCATCGCCGCGGTCCACAGGCCACCGCACGCGAGTGCCACGGCGGTGGTCGCGGCCCACGGGTCGCCCGTGCCCAGTGCGTAGGCCTCCACGACCTCGTGCGGTGCCGGCGCGAACACATGACCCCGTACGGCCACCCAGGCGGCGGCCGCGCTCAGGGCCATCGACAGCGCGCAGCACAGCAGCACGGCGACGACCACGCACTGCCACATCCACAGGGCGACCACCGGTTCGCGGTCCGGCCAGTCGGCCCGGGCGAGCAGCCGCGGGGCGACGACGGCGGTCAGGGCGCCGAGCAGCATCAGCGCTGCGGGGACCATCATGGGGCGAAGCCTATGAGTGACGCGGCCGACGGGGACATGGCCGCGGGCGGCAAAGTGACGCAGACCACGGTTTCGTACAGCCCCTGGGGTGACGGACTGTTGGGGGAGGCCCGTTCACAGCGTCAGCAGCATGGCGACCATCGCCATACCCATCGACAGTCGGCACGCCCGCGCCACCTCGGGACGGTCGCCCCAGCCCACGGCGCCGGCGGGGGGAGTGCCTGCCGTGACGGCCGCCACCGGTATCAGGCGGGCGCCGGCCCACAGAACGTACACGGTGAAGTACAGCAGGAGCGCACCGGTCAGCAGGGGCACTCCGGAGGGCGCGTGCGCGCCATGACCACCGGGGGCGTCGGCCATCACCGCCGCCATGTAGGCCATCGCCAGCGAGCCCACCGAGTGGTGCAGGTGGTGCGGGCTCCGTCTGGCCGCCCACAGCGCGTGCAGCGCGGCCGCGGCGAACACGGCCGCGTACGCCGCCCACGCCCAGCGCGGCGGGGCCAGGACGGCGGCAGGCACCGCCATGGCGGCCATGCCGAAGCTCATGAGCGCCTCGCCACCGGCGGCGCGGCGCTGTTCCTCAAGGGTGCTGCGGGTCCGCAGCAGGCAGTGGACGCCGGCCGCCGCGCACAGCGCGACGAGCAGCCAGCCGGGTGCAACCGATCCGTGCACCGCGCACCTCCGCGCTCGACGGTTCGGATGGAGGACGGACAGACGGTCAGGGCATGCCCCACGCGCGCGGTGTGCACGCGAGCGCACAGGAGTACGTGGGGGCGTGCGGGAGGGTCATCGCGGGTGAGCGGAAGCCCGGGCGGACGCTGAAGGAGATGCGGCAAAAGTTTACGAGTAAAACACCTGCTAAGGTTCTTCCATGGGCAATGTCAGACCTCCCCGCGCACCCCGGCTGCCGCTCACCGGCGTACTGAGCCTCGGGCGGCCCTCCGACATCTGGTTCAAGCCCGCGCTCAGCGTCGTCGCCGCGGTCGCCCCGCCGACCCTGACGCTGGTGGCGCTCGGCCGCCTCGACCTCGCCGTGTACGCGATGGCCGGATCGCTCTGCGCGCTCTACGCCCACAACCGCCCGTACGCCGCGCGCGCCCGCGTTCTCGCCGGTGTCGTCCTGGGCATGCTCGGCGGTCTCGGCGTCGCGCTCGTCACGGCTTCGCTGACCACCGACGCCGTCGTCCTGGTCACCGTGGGCGCGCTGCTCGCCGCTGTACAGAAGGCGCTGTGCGACGCGACCCGCATCGGGCCGCCCGCCAACGTCATCTTCACGTTCGTCAGTTCCGCGGCCCTCTTCGTGCCGCAGAGCCTCGGCCAGGTGCCCGGCCACCTCGTTCCCGCCGCCGTGGCGGGCGCCTGGGCCTGGATCGTGTGCATGGCCCCTGGTCTCCTGCGACCGTACGGACCGGAGCGCCGGGCCGTCGCCCAGGCCCTCGACGCGGCCGCCGCCCACGCCACGGCGGGCTCCGGGACGGCCGGGGCGTCAACGAGGGCTCGCGGCGCCGCCGCGCTCCAGGCCGCCTGGCAGGCGCTGTTCTCCGCCGGCGACCGCTCGGCACCCCGCCACGCCCTGGAACGGCTTCTGGTCCGCGCGGAGGTCGCGCTCGCCGCGCCCGCCGACGCCGAGCCCGAGCTACTGCGCGCATGGGCCCGCGCACTGCGCGGCACCGGCCCTGTGCCGCGGGTGCGAGCCCGGGGAGAGGCGGTGGACGAACTCCTCGGCGTGGAGGCGGAACGGGCCGTACCCGCACGATCGTCGTGGCGCGACCTCGGTCCGCTCGCGCCCCTCGCGGCCCGTACCGCGCTCGGCTGTGCCCTCGCCGGGTACGCGTCCCTCGCGCTCGGCGTCGGCCGCCCCTACTGGGCCCTGGTCACCGCGGCCTCGCTCTACCAGGCCAACCTCACCCTCACCTGGAACCGGGCCGTGCAGCGCGTCGTCGGCAACCTCGTCGGCGTTCTGGCCTTCATGGCCGTTGCCCCACTCGCGCACATCGGTCCGCTCACCCTCGTGCTGTGCTGCCTCGCTCTCAACTTCGGCGCCGAGGCGCTGATCAGCCGCAACTACTGGCTCGGCTGCGTCTGCGTCACGCCGATGGCGCTGTTCGTCACCGAGTTCGCACGGTTCGAGCGGCCCGCCGAGCTGGTCACCGACCGGATCCTGGACACCTTCGTCGGCGCTCTCCTGGGGTTCGTCGCGGCGGTCGCCGTCACCAACCGGCGTGCGGGCGACCGTGTCGAGCGAGCCCTCGCCGCCGTGGAGCACGCCCGCGAACACGCCGCCCGGACCGTCGCCGACACCTCGGCCACCCCCGGCGCCCTGGCGGCCGCCCGCCGTGGCCTCACCGCCGCACTCGTCGACCTGCGCGCCACCGTCGACGCCGCGGCCGGGGAGTGGTGGCAACGTGCCCTGCCCGAGGAGCGGGTCGTGCGCGCCGAGCGAACCGGACACCGTACGCTCGCGGCGACGGTACGACGGCACGCTGCGGAGGGCACACCGGCATGACGGCAGGCAAGGGGCGGACGGTCACGGGGGACACGGTGGCCAAGGTGGTGCGCCAGTGGCAGACGGTCCACCCCGACCTGGACACCGGTCCCATGGAGATCATCGGCAGGGTGAACCGCTGTGCCGCACTCCTGCAGCAGGCCGAGGACGCGCCACTGCGCCGCGCCGGGCTGGCCCGCCCCGAGTTCGACGTCCTCGGCACCCTGCGCCGCACCGGCCATGAACTGACCCCCAGTGAGATCGCCCGCGAGACCTTCTCCTCGGGCGCCGCCGTCACCAAACGCCTCAAGCTGCTGACCGAACGCGGCCTGGTCGAACGGCGCGGCGACTCCCGCGACCGCCGCGTGGCGCACGTACGGCTGACCGACGCCGGACGCGACCTCGTCGACGCGGTCCTGCCCGAGCAACTCGCCTACGAGAGGGCCGTGCTGTCCGGGGTCGAGGCCGACCGGCAGCGCGACCTGGCCGCGCTGCTGGGCGAGTTGCTGATCCAGCTGGAGGGCAGACTCGGTGCCTCACGCGTCTGACGGCGCCGGGGCGCCGCGGCCGGTGAACGGCGGCTCTCAGATCCCCGGGCGGTAGCGCAGCGGATGGTCCGCGGGCACCTCGACGAGCACGATCTCCGTGCCGTCCGGGTCCGCGATCCACATCTCGACCAGCCCCCACGGCTCCTTCACCGGAGGCCGGCGCACCGCCACCCCGGCCTTCGCCAGTTCCTCGTGCGCCGCCGTCACGTCCGCGACCTGGAGCCACAGCTTCAGCGCGGGCGACGGCGGAGTCTGAGAGCGGCCCGCGACCTCCAGGAAGCCGCCGCCGAGGAAGTACACGGTGCCGCGCTCGGGGCCCGTGCCGAACTCGCGGTACACGGGAAGGCCCAACTGCTCGCCGTAGAAGGCACGGGAGCGGTCGGGGTCGGTGGGGCGCAGGAGTACGCGGCTGCTCAGTACGTGGACCATGCGGGGGAAGCGTAGTGGGCCGGGGGCTACCCTCATCGGTGCCCGCGCCGTACCACCGACCGATCCGGAGCCGCCCCATGGACACCGCCGAAGGCCTGACCTTCCGCGACGCGACCGACGCCGATGTGGACACCCTCGTCACGCTGATCGAGTCGGCGTACCGCGGGGACTCCAGCCGCGTCGGCTGGACCACCGAGGCGGACATCCTGCAGGGGCAGCGCACCGACCCCGAGGGCGTGCTCGCGGTCATCAAGTCGCCCGACAGCCGTCTGCTCACGGTAGAGCGTGACGGCGCCGTCGTCGCCTGCTGCCAGCTCGAGCACCGCGGCGACCACGCGTACTTCGGGATGTTCGCGGTCAGCCCGCGGCTCCAGGGCGCCGGACTCGGCAAGGTCATCATCGCGGAGGCGGAGCGGGTCGCGCGCGAGACCTGGGGTGCCAGGGAGATGCACATGACCGTGATCTCCGTGCGCGGCGACCTCATCGCCTGGTACGAGCGGCGCGGCTACCGCCGTACGGGACGGATGACGCCCTTCCCGTACGGCGACGAGCGGTTCGGCATCCCCCAGCGCGACGACCTGCAGTTCGAGCTGCTGGTCAAGGAGCTGGCGTAAGGGCCGCGAACCGTCCGCGGGACCGTCATGCCGTGAAGCGGCCGGTGCGTTTGATCTCCGGGTAGTCGGTCGTCGCGCCGTCCAGCTGCAGCGCGCGCACCAGCCGCAGGTGGTCCTGCGTGTTCACCACCCAGCCGATGATCTTCAGGTCCGCCTTGCGGGCGTGCTCGACGATCTCCAGCGTGATCCGCCGGATGTTCAGCACGAGCGTGGTCGCGCCGACCGCCGTGGCCCGCTCCACGACGTCCGTGCCGTACCGGCTGGCCACCAGCGCGGTGCGCACGCCCGGCACGAGCCGGGCGATCTCGGCGAGCGCCTCATCATGGAAGGACAGGACCTCCACGCGCGAGACCAGGTCCCGGCGCAGCATCACCTCGGCGAGCGCCCGCGCCGCCGCCACATCCTTGATCTCGGCCTGGAGCGGGGCCTTCACCGCGTCCAGGACCTCCTCGAACGTGGGGACGCGTTCACCGCGACCGGCGTCCAGGGCACGCAGTTCGGCGAGGGTCTTGTCGGCGATGGCCCCGGTGCCGTCCGTCGTGCGGTCCACGTCGGCGTCGTGCATGACGACGAGGGCGCCGTCCTTGCTCAGGTGGAGGTCGAGTTCGATGACGTCGAGGCCGGCGTGCTGCGCCGCGACGAAGGACCGGAGGGTGTTCTCGGGTTCGACACCCATGACTCCGCGATGACCGATGGTGAGGAAGTTCAAGGTTGACTCGCTTCCGTCGACGGCGGCTCGGGCCGCGTGGCCGGAAGGGAGCGCTCCACGCGGCAAGGCCGCAGCGTAGTCGTCCGCACGCGGGATGCATCCGGTCGTGCACGGGGTCGTGACGGCGTACGCCACGGGGGAACAGGAAGCTTCCCTCACAGGGCGCAGGAATCCGGTCACCCCTGGGTGGGCGAGTCCCGCGGCCGTTTGACTCCTGTCACACGAGTGCCGTCGACAGGGCGCGCGCGTTGACCGCGAACTGCTGAAATCGTCGCCAAAACCTTCACTGGCAGGAAAATTATCGGTGAAGTGCGGGTCTCGCGGGACAACCTCCTGATGGCTGGTCTTGCGAGGATGATCCTTCCCTACGTACGGTGTCCCTACGCGAGGTTCTCCCGTGGAGGATGGGTCATGACGGAAATTCTTGTGCAGGTGGGTTCGGAGGAGCAGGTTCCTCCTGGGGGCAGGGTGGTGGACCACCCGGCCTGGCCCGTGCTCAAGAGTGCCGTGGAGCAGATTCGGCCATGGCAGTCCAAGGACGGTTCCATCGACTTCGGCGCCGAGGGTGCCCCGGACCCGTCCGACGCCGAGCTGGCCGTACGCCGGGTCGTCCACGCCGTAGAGGAACTCTCGCCGCTGCTGCCGCACGACGCCGCCTACCACCAGGCCCTCGTGAAGGACCTGCGCCGCTGGGCCGACGGGGGCTTCGAGGTGCCCGACTTCCTTGACTCGCTGCTCGCCTTCCAGCCCGCGGCCCACCGCGAGGACGGCCTGCAGCACCTGGTCGTCTTCCCGATGTACACGCAGAACGGCAACCCGGACCGCAATCTGGAGGCCGTCGTCCTGCGCATGGTGTGGCCGGACTGGCTGGCCGAGCTGGAGCGCACCCGCTACGACAATCCGCTGTTCTGCGGCATCACCTTCGAGGACTTCACGGCCGGCTACGACACCAACTCGGCCGTCCTCTTCCCGGAGACCATCGCCGTGCGCGAGGCGCCGGAACGCTTCTCCTGGGGCGGCATCTTCTGCGACCGCGAGGCCGCCCGCTTCCGTCGCGTCACGGAGGCCGCCGTCGGCATCCTCGGGCTCGAACTGCCCGACGACATCCGCGAGATGGTCGCCGACCAGGACCGCTGCCAGCAGGCGTTCGTCCTGTGGGACATGGTCCACGACCGCACCCACAGCCACGGCGATCTGCCCTTCGACCCGTTCATGATCAAGCAGCGGCAGCCGTTCTGGATGTACGGCCTGGAGGAGCTGCGCTGCGACCTCACCGCCTTCAGGGAGGCCGTGAAGCTGGAGGCCGACGGCGTCCCGCAGGGCCGTGACGTGCAGTACGCCGTGCTGTTCGACCGGATGTTCCGCTTCCCGGTCACCGGCGAGCGCGTCCGCAACTACGACGGCCTCGGCGGCCAGCTCCTCTTCGCCTACCTGCACCAGCACGACGTCGTGCGCTGGACCGACAACAAGCTCTCCATCGACTGGCAGCGCGCGCCCCAGGTCACCAACCAGCTGTGCGCCGAGATCGAGCAGCTGTACCGCGACGGCATCGACCGCCCGAAGCTCGTGCACTGGTTCGCCGGGTACGAACTGGTCTCCACCTACCTCGCCCCGCACCCGGGCTCCCGCTGGGCCAAGGGCCCGGACGCCCTGGACCTGACCCAGCCCCCGCGCAAACTCGTCGACGACGTGCTTCCGGACGAGTTTCCGCTGAGCATGTTCTATGAGGCGCTTTCCAAGAAACTCAAAGCCGTGATCGCCTCGACCCGGGGTATCACCGCTCAGCGGGTCGCCGCGTGAGCGCCACCCGTACGGAGAACACCCAGCCGGCTCAGGAGGCGACGATGACCAACAGGAACGGGGCACTGAGCGGCGCGGTGATCGCGGTGGCCGGCGCGGGGGGACCCGCGGGCCGGGCCACACTGATGCGGCTCGCCGACGCGGGAGCGGTCGTCATCGGCTCCGACAACGACCCGGAGCGGCTCGCCGAGGCCGTGGACGCGGCGCGTTACGCGTACGGTGGCGCCACCGTCATCGGGGACACGGTCGACCTGCTCGACCGGCAGTCCACGCAGGACTGGGCCACCCACATCGAGAAGGACTTCGGGCGCGTCGACGGCCTCGTCCACCTCGTCGGCGGCTGGCGCGGCAGCGAGACCTTCACCAGGACGAGCCTCGACGACTGGGACCTGCTGGAACTGCTGCTCGTCCGCACTGTGCAGCACACCTCCCTCGCCTTCCACGAGGCGCTGCAGAACAGCGACCGCGGCCGGTACGTCCTGATCAGCGCCGCGGGCGCGAGCAAGCCGACCGCCGGCAACGCCGCCTATGCCGCCGCCAAGGCCGCGGCGGAGGCGTGGACGCTGGCGCTGGCGGACTACTTCCGCAAGGCCGGGAAGGCAGAGGGGTCCGAGGGGCCGACCTCCGCGGCTGCCATCCTGGTGGTGAAGGCGTTGGTGCACGACGCCATGCGCGCCGAGCGCCCCAACGCGAAGTTCGCGGGCTTCACCGACGTGAAGGACCTTGCCGACGCCATCGCCGGCGTCTGGGAGAAGCCCGCCGCCGAAGTGAACGGGAACCGTCTGTGGCTGACCGAGAAGCCGTGAACCCTCCGAAGACCGACGCGCGTCGCCACCACGATCCCGAGGTCCGCGGTTTCGCCAGCGACAACTACGCGGGGGCGCACCCGGAGGTGCTCGCCGCGCTGGCCCTGGCCAACGGCGGGCACCAGGTCTCGTACGGCGAGGACGCGTACACGGAGAACCTCCAGCGGGTGATCCGCAGCCACTTCGGCGCGAGCGCCGAGGCGTTCCCGGTCTTCAACGGCACGGGCGCCAACGTCGTCGCGCTCCAGGCCGTCACCGACCGGTGGGGTGCGGTGATCTGCGCGGAGAGCGCCCACATCAACGTCGACGAGTGCGGGGCGCCCGAGCGGGTCGGCGGGCTGAAGCTGCTCACCGTTCCCACACCCGACGGGAAACTCACACCCGAGCTGATCGACCGGCAGGCCTACGGCTGGGAGGACGAGCACCGCGCGATGCCGCAGGTCGTCTCGATCGCCCAGAACACCGAACTGGGCACCGTCTACACGCCCGAGGAGATCCGCGCGATCTGCGAGCACGCCCACGCGCACGGCATGAAGGTGCACGTGGACGGCTCCCGGCTGGCCAACGCGGCGGCCTCCCTCGACGTCCCGATGCGCACGTTCACCAACGCGGCCGGTGTCGACATCCTCTCGCTGGGCGGGACCAAGAACGGCGCCCTGTTCGGTGAGGCGGTCGTCGTCATCAACCAGGACGCCGTCAGCCACATGAAGCACCTGCGCAAGCTGTCCATGCAGCTCGCGTCCAAGATGCGGTTCGTCTCGGTGCAGTTGGAGGCCCTGCTCGCCAGGGACCTGTGGCTGCGCAACGCCCGGCACGCCAACGAGATGGCCCAGCGGCTCGCCGAGGGCGTGCGCGCGGTCCACGGCGTGGAGATCCTCCACCCCGTGCAGGCCAACGCGGTCTTCGCGCGCCTTCCGCACGACGTGAGCGAGCGGCTGCAGAAGCGCTTCCGCTTCTACTTCTGGGACGAGGCGGCCGGGGACGTCCGCTGGATGTGCGCGTTCGACACGACCGAGGAGGACGTGGACGGGTTCGTGGCGGCGCTGAAGGAGGAGATGGCGCGATAGTCCACCGCCACCTTCCGGCACCTGCATGCACTGCATAGGTATGCGATCTCCCGAAAAGTCATTGACTCTCGGGTGATCGTCTTCCTATGCTCTACGGGCATGCAACTGATCCAGCAAACCCCTGACCTGTCCGCCTACTTGGCCGCTGACGACGTGATCGACCACCATCATCCCCCGGTGCGCGAGACGGCCGCGCGGCTCGCTCGCGGGGTGGAGGACTCGTATGCCTATGCGCGAGCCGCCTTCGAGTTCGTCCGGGACACCATTCCGCACTCCCAGGACTCGGGGGATCTCCGTGTCACCTGGCGGGCCTCCGGGGTCCTGGAGCAGGGCACCGGCATCTGCTACGCCAAGGCCCACGCCCTGGCCGCGCTGCTGCGGGCCGAGGACATCCCGACCGCGCTCTGCTACCAGCGGCTCGCGCATGACGACGGCAGCGGTCACGCCGTGCACGGTCTGGTCGCCGTGCGGTTCGACGGCGCCTGGCACCGCCAGGACCCGCGGGGCAACAAGCCGGGGGTGGACGCGCGGTTCTCCCTCGAGGGGGAGCGACTGGCCTTCGTGCCGGACCCGAAGGCCGATGAGACGGACTATCCGGTGCTGTACGCCGCACCGCATCCGGTCGTGGTGAGCGTCCTCAGGGCCGCCCCCGACCGGCCGTACCTCTGGAAGACGCTCCCCACCGCGCTGTGAGACCGCCGCTCAGGGCTGTCCAACGCGCCGACGCCGGCCGCCGATGCCGAGGGACCGGGGCGAACCTGTCCTGACCGGCGGCCCCGAGCGCCGTCAGCGGGCCTCCGCCGCGCGGACCTCTTCCGGCGTCGGCGCCGTGCCGCCCAGGTGCGCGGGCATCCACCAGGTGTCGTCCGGGCCCTTGGGGCGCACCGGGTAGGCGCGCTGGGCGGCCTCCAGCAGCTCCTGGACGCGCTCGCGCAGCTGCCGGGTGATGGCGCCCGCGTACTTGTCCTTGGAAGCCTCGATGGCCTCGCCGACACGGATCGTGATCGGGGTGTGGCTGCGCTTGAAGTTGCGCGGATGCCCCTTGGTCCACAGCCGCTGCGTCCCCCACAGCGCCATCGGCACCAGCGGGACGCCCGCCTCCTGCGCCAGGCGGGCGGCGCCCGACTTGAAGCTCTTCAGCGTGAAGGACCGCGAGATCGTGGCCTCGGGGAAGATGCCCACGATTTCCCCGGACCGCAGTGAGTCCAGCGCGTGCGCGTACGCCGCCTCGCCCTGGTTCCGGTCCACGGGGATGTGCTTCATGCTCCGCATGAGCGGACCGGAGACCTTGTGCCGGAACACCGACTCCTTCGCCATGAAGCGAACCAGGCGCTTCTGCGGGAGCGCGGCGAGACCGTCGAAGATGAAGTCCAGATAGCTGATGTGATTACTCACCAGCACCGCACCGCCCGACCGCGGGATGTTCTCCGAGCCCTTGCAGTCGATCTTCAGGTCCCAGGCCTTGAACAGGGTGAGGGCAAGGCCGACAACGGGGCGGTAGACAAGCTCAGCCATAGGACGGTGTGGACCCTTCTCTCTGCCTGGGAAGGGACTCCCGGCGGGAAGTTACGCAGCCGTAGGTTTACGGCATCTCGCAGATGGTGCCCCAAGAACGCGCGCGGTACCAGTCCTGGTGCCGGGGAGCGGAGAGATCCTCGTCACGTCGCTCGCCCGAACAGCTCCTGAATCCCGCACGCCCTTACTCCGTACGGACGGTCATTCGGCGGACGAACAGGAACATTTCGCACCCCAGGCAGTACCCGAACGCGGCATTGAGAAACGCCGCGGCGAGCGCGACACCGGTCGCCGCGAGCCCCAGCCACTCGGGGCCGATCGCGTACCCGACGAGTCCCACGGCGGCGAAGACGAACCCGACGGCCTGCGCGAACCGCGGCGGCTCGGGCGCCTCGAACGCGGTGGGAGGGTCGAGTCGCGGCCGTACGGCCTTGCGGAACAACCAGCCGTACGGCGAGCGCCCCACCCCGCCGGTCGTGCCGAGCGCGAACGCTAGGGTCTGCCAGGCCAGCAGCCAGGGGCTGCCGGTGATCAGCACGACCGCCAGCACGACGGTCGTCAGGGCCGCGCCGAAGCGTGGTCCCCTCACATCGATGTCCATGAATCAAGCATTCCGCATGGAACACGCCGGGGGGAGCCGGGAATCTTTGCAGTCTCGTGAACGCTGAAGCGGACGATGACCGGACTGGTGGTGTGCGTGGCGGTGCTCGCGGCGGCGAGCGCCTACGGAGTGCTGCAGCGGCGGCGGAGCGGGAGGGTCAGGGTGCGCGTACGGGACGCCGACAAGCGGCTCGGTGCGGCGGAGTTGGGGGAGGAGCTCGGTGAACGGGCCACGCTCGTCCAGTTCTCCAGCGCCTTCTGCGCACCCTGCCGGGCCACCCGTCGGGTGCTCACGGAGGTCGCCGGGATGGTCCCCGGGGTCGTCCACGTGGAGATCGACGCCGAGCGGCACCTCGACCTCGTACGCCGCCTCGACATCCTCAAGACCCCCACTGTGCTCGTCCTCGACGCCGACGGCCTCGTCGTGCGCCGCGCCACCGGCCAGCCCCGCAAGGCGGACGTGATCGCGGCGATCGGCGAGGCGGTGTGACCCGCCACCGTCCGCGGACGCCTCGGCCCCTGCGCAGGTGCCCCTCACCGCAAGCCGTTTCCCGGTGGCGGGGTGGGCCGGCGGTGGCCGGTCCGCGGGGGCGGGTGGTGCGGGCCGCGGTTTGTCCTCCGCGGTCGGGGCACAGGCGTGCGGTCGATCGCCGGTGGGTGGGCGGCCGGTGGCGGCTGGCTCGCAGAGGCGAGGGCTGCCGCGGCCTGGCCCTCCCCGGTGAGGGCCTCGCCCGTGGTGCGCGGGGCGGCGGCCGGGTTGCCCGGGCGCGTGCCGCAGCCGGGCTGCTCGCCCGTGGCGGCCGGGGTCCGCGCTGGGCGGGCTGCCGCGGATTCCGGTGCGGCCGTCAGGGCCGGAGTGCGCGTGGGGCCGGTGGTGACGCGCCTCCCAGATGCCGGGACGCACTTGACTGTACGCGTCACCTATCGTCAGCCTGACCGCATGCCTGCGGAACTCCTTCTCTTCGAGCGCGTCCATGTGGACCTCGCCCGGACGGCGAGCGCGCGCTGTCCGGGCTGTTGAGCAGCAACGGACCAGCTCGCCCCCCTCTCGCAGAAGGACACTCCATGACCGCCGGCCCCAGCCTCGGCACCGCTCGGCTCGCCTCTCCCGACCTGCTCCGCTCCGTCTTCCGCCGGCACGCGGCCGGAGTGGCCGTGATCACGGCGCAGGACGGCGGCACCCCCGTCGGCTTCACCGCCACCTCGCTCACCTCGGTCTCCGCGGAGCCCCCGCTGCTGTCCTTCGGCATCAGCACCGGAGCCTCCAGCTGGCCCGTGATCTCCCGGACGGACCACGTCGGCGTGCACATACTCGGCGAACACCAGCGGGAGCTGGCCGCCACCTTCGCCCGGAGCGGCGCCGACCGCTTCGGCGCGCCCACCGCATGGCGTACGGGACCCGAAGGCGTTCCCGTGCTGGACGACGTGCTCGCCTGGCTCGTCTGCCGCGTGGTGGCGCGCGTCCCCGCGGCGGACCACCGCATCGTCCTCGCGGAGCTCGTCCTCGGTGATCCCTCGGGGCCGGGCAGCCCGCTGCTGTACCACGAGGGGCGCTTCAATGCTCTGCGCGAGTGACGTTTCCCGCGGATTCCCGCTTGATTACGCAGCGTTGTCAAGGTCACAGTTCAAAGCGCTTGCTTAGAGGGAAGCTACTGCGGGAACCTGGAGCACGTACTGGTGAGTAATATTTCGCTCGGAGCACGGCCCGCCCCGACCGGGAGCGGCCGCTTCAGGCGCCTATGCTGCCTGGTGGAAGGCAGCCCAGAAATGACGATGCAGTAGGAGAGCCGGCGTGAGCTTGAGGATCGTTGTCACTGTGAAGTACGTGCCCGACGCCACTGGCGACCGGCACTTCGCCGATGACCTGACCGTCGACCGCGACGACGTGGACGGTCTGCTCTCGGAGCTCGACGAGTACGCGGTCGAGCAGGCGCTGCAGATCGCCGAGGACGCCGACGACGCGGAGATCACCGTGCTCACCATCGGTCCCGAGGATGCCAAGGACGCGCTCCGCAAGGCGCTCTCGATGGGTGCCGACAAGGCCATCCACGTCGAGGACGACGACCTGCACGGCACCGACGCCATCGGCACCTCCCTGGTCCTGGCCAAGGCGATCGAGAAGGCCGGCTACGACCTGGTGATCTCCGGCATGGCGTCCACCGACGGAACCATGGGTGTCGTACCGGCGCTGGTCGCCGAGCGCCTGGGCGTGCCGCAGGTGACCCTCCTCTCCGAGGTGTCCGTCGAGGACGGCGTGGTCAAGGGCCGCCGTGACGGCGACGCCGCCTCCGAGCAGCTGGAGGCCTCCCTCCCGGCCGTCGTGTCGGTCACCGACCAGTCGGGTGAGGCGCGGTACCCGTCCTTCAAGGGCATCATGGCGGCCAAGAAGAAGCCGGTTCAGTCCTGGGACCTGTCGGACCTGGACATCGAGGCCGAGGAGGTCGGTCTGGAGGGCGCCTACACGGTCGTCGACTCCGCGGCCGAGCGCCCGGCCCGCACCGCGGGCACGATCGTCAAGGACGAGGGCGAGGGCGGCAAGCAGCTCGCTGAGTTCCTCGCGGGCCAGAAGTTCATCTGAGCCCGGATTCGCTGACCGCCCCTCATCTTTCGCACGCAGGAGAGAAGAAGTCCCATGGCTGAAGTCCTCGTCTACGTCGACCACGTGGACGGTGCCGTCCGCAAGCCCACCCTGGAGCTGCTGACCCTGGCCCGCCGCATCGGCGAGCCGGTCGCCGTCGCCCTCGGCGCGGGTGCCGCCGACACCGCCGCCGCGCTCGCCGAGCACGGCGCGGTCAAGGTCCTCACCCACGAGGCCGCCGAGTACGCCGACTACCTCGTCGTCCCGAAGGTCGACGCCCTGCAGGCCGCGTACGAGGCCGTCTCCCCGGCCGCCGTGCTGGTGCCCTCCTCCGCCGAGGGCAAGGAGATCGCCGCCCGCCTCGCGCTGCGCATCGGTTCCGGCATCATCACCGACGCCGTCGATCTGGAGGCCGGTGACGAGGGACCGGTGGCCACCCAGTCCGTGTTCGCGGCGTCCTTCACCACCAAGTCACGTGTCGCCAAGGGCACCCCGGTCATCACGGTCAAGCCCAACAGCGCGGCGGTCGAGGCCGCTCCGGCCGCGGGAGCGGTCGAGGCCCTGAGCGTCTCCTTCTCCGAGAAGGCCACCGGCACGAAGGTCACCGGCCGTACCCCGCGTGAGTCGACGGGCCGTCCGGAGCTGACCGAGGCCGCGATCGTGGTCTCCGGCGGCCGTGGTGTCAACGGCGCGGAGAACTTCGGACTCATCGAGGCGCTCGCCGACTCGCTCGGCGCGGCCGTCGGCGCCTCCCGTGCCGCGGTGGACGCCGGCTGGTACCCGCACTCCAACCAGGTCGGCCAGACCGGCAAGAGCGTGTCGCCGCAGCTGTACATCGCCTCCGGCATCTCCGGCGCGATCCAGCACCGCGCCGGTATGCAGACCTCGAAGACGATCGTGGCGATCAACAAGGACGCCGAGGCCCCGATCTTCGACCTGGTCGACTACGGCGTCGTGGGCGACCTGTTCGACGTCGTCCCGCAGCTGACCGAAGAGGTCAAGTCCCGCAAGGGCTGAGCGGCTTCGGTCGCGCCTGCTGACGCACGAGGCTCTCGTGCCCGTCCGGACATTCCGGACGGGGGCGGGAGCCTCGGCGCGTTCCGGGCCGCGGCTCGGCTCAGCCGAGGGTCAGCGAGGCCCAAGGGTCAGCGAGGCCTGCACGGGCAGGTGGTCGCTCGGGTACTGGCCGTTCAGCGAGAAGGTGTTCATGGCCGCCCAGTGCGTGGTCACCCCCGGTGTGGTCAGGATCCAGTCGATGCGCCTGCCGTCGGGAACCAGCTTCCGGTAGCCGTGGTACGTCCCGTACGCCGGGCTCCGCGCCCCCGCGGCGTCCCACGCGTCCACGAGCCCGGCGTCCAGCATCAGGTCGTAGACGCGGTTGTCGTGGGCCGCGGCGTTGAAGTCACCGGTCACGATCACCGGCAAGCCGTCCTTGAACCCGGCGATCGTCTCGCCGATCAGCTGCGCCGAGCGCTCGCGCGCGTACTGGCTCACGCTGTCCAGATGGGTGTTGAGGACGTAGAACTCCCGGCCCCCGTCGCTGAGGTCACTGAAACGGACCCATGTCACCATGCGCAGCCAGTCCGCGCCCCAGGTGTTCGAGGCGATCACGTACGGAGTACCCGAAAGCCAGAAGTGGTCGAACTCGATCGGCTCCAGGCGTCTGGTGTCGTAGAAGATCGCCATGAACTCGTCCTTGCTGCCGCCCCCGCGCCCGGTGCCGATCCAGTCGTAGTGCGGGCCGATGTCCTTCTCGATCGTGCGCAGCTGCTGGTAGAGGCCTTCCTGGGTGCCGATGACGTGAGGACGCTCCCGCCGCAGCAGCTCCCGCATCACCGGGCGGCGCACGGACCAGCGCGGGGTGCTGTCGACGACCGTCGCGAAGCGCACGTTGAACGTCATGACGTTCAGGGCGCCCGCGTGGTCACCCGCGGACGCGGGCAGTGTGGACCCGGCCGTGGTGAGCAGCGGTACGGCGATGGCCGCGGCAGCCGCGCTCCTCAGTCCTTGGCGGCGCGTCAGTCGTGCGTCGTTCGGCACGCGATCTCCTCTCCTTGGGAGTCAGGATGAAGGTGCGTAGTGGAATACGGAAGGAATGGGCGGGACAGCAGTGATCATGACGCATCGCACAGAAGAACGAGGCCAGTGGGGCGCTTGACGGCGGTGGACAGGTGTTGACCGGCGTGAAGACGGCCGGTTAGCTTCACCATACGGAGTGCGGATTCCGTTCAACGGAAAAAGGAGGTCTGGGATGGCGCAGGGCCGACAGGGGCACATCGCGACGAGCCTCGCGGGTGCCGTCAGCGAGGAGATCAGTGCCTCCCTCGCCCCGGTCGACGCCGAACTGGCGCGCCGCTACCCCGGCGACCCCGGCACCCGCCAGCCCGTCCACACCGTCTACGTCCCCGCGGACGCCTTCGCCGCCGGCACGATGCGTTCCTGGGGCGACCAGGCCCTCGCCGCCCTCGACGAACACGCCCCGGACGCCGCCGCCTTCGCGGCCGCGCTCGGCCTGACCGACGACCTCGCGGAGCCCGTCCACGACCGCGTCCGCGCCAAACTGGAGCGCGAACCCGTCGAGGACCTGCGCGTCGACTTCGAGGACGGCTACGGCTCACGCCCCGACGCGGAGGAGGACGAGACGGCGGCCCGCGCGGCCCACGTCGTCGCCGAGGCGTACGCGAAGGGCACGGCGGCCCCGTACATGGGCATCCGCATGAAGTGCATGGAGGCGCCCGTCCGCGACCGGGGCATCCGCACGCTCGACATCTTCCTCACCGGCCTGCTGGAGGCAGGTGGCCTGCCCGACGGGCTCGTCCTCACCCTGCCCAAGGTGACGTACGCCGAGCAGGTCACCGCCATGGTGCGGCTCCTGGAGGCCTTCGAGACGGCCCGTCAACTGCCGCCCGGCCGGATCGGCTTCGAAATCCAGATCGAGACCAGCCAGGCCGTCCTCGCCGCCGACGGCACCGCGACCGTGGCCCGCATGATCCAGGCCGCCGAGGGCCGCGCCACCGGACTGCACTACGGCACCTTCGACTACAGCGCCTGCCTCGGCGTGTCGGCCGCGTACCAGGCGAGCGACCACCCGGCCGCCGACCACGCCAAGGCGGTCATGCAGGTCGCGGCGGCGGGCACCGGCGTCCGCGTCTGCGACGGCTCCACCAACGTGCTGCCGGTCGGCCCGACCGAGAACGTCCACGCCGCCTGGCGGCTCCACTACGGCCTCACCCGCCGCGCGCTCGCCCGTGCCTACTACCAGGGCTGGGACATGCACCCCGGCCACCTCCCCACCCGGTACGCGGCCGTGTTCGCCTTCTACCGCGAGGGCTTCGAGCAGGCCGCCGCACGCCTGTCCCGGTATGCGGGCCGCGTCGGCGGAGACGTGATGGACGAGCCCGCGACGGCCAAGGCGCTCAGCGGCTACCTGCTGCGCGGCCTGGACTGCGGTGCGCTGGACCTCGACGAGGTGACCAGGGCGACCGGCGGTCTGACCCGGACCGACCTGGAGGGCTTCGCGGCACCGCGGCGGGCGGAGGTGACGGTCTCCGGCACGTAGCGGCCTCGTCACATCGGCGCCTCCTGCCCTGTTCTGTCACTGCCGGCCCGTAGGCTGTACGGACCTCACTGGCATGACACAGGAACGGGGCAGTGGTGTCTTCGGGGGAGAACAGCCAGACGGGCGGACAGGCGGACGGCCGGACCGACGGGACCGGCCGGGTCCTCGCCGGACGCTACCTGGTGGTGGAGCGGCTGGGCCGCGGCGGCATGGGCGTCGTCTGGCGGGCCGTCGACGAGGTGCTGGGCCGCGAGGTCGCCGTCAAGGAGCTGCGCACCTTCACGGACATCGCCGGGTCGGAACTGGAAGCCCTGCGGCTGCGGATGCAGCGTGAGGCGCGGGCGGCGGCGCGGATCCGGCATACCGGAGTCGTCGCCGTGCACGACGTGGCCGAGATCGACGGCCGTCCGCTGATCGTCATGGAACTGGTGGACGGGCCCTCCCTGGAGGACGTCCTGCGCGAGCGCGGCCCGCTCGACCCCCGCGAGGCGGCCTCGATCGGCGCCAAGGTGATGGACGCCCTGGCCGCCGCCCACCGCGCCGGCGTACTGCACCGCGACGTGAAGCCGGGCAACATCCTGCTGGAGCGCTCGGGCCGGGTCGTCCTCACCGACTTCGGCATCGCGACCATGGAGGATCCCGGCGACGACGCGACCACGCACCTGACACGCAGCGGTCAACTCGTGGGCTCGCTGGACTACTTGGCGCCCGAGCGGGCCCAGGGCAACGACCCGGGCCCCGCCTCCGACGTCTGGGCCCTCGGTGCCACGCTGTACGCGGCCGTCGAGGGCGCGGCTCCCTTCCGCCGCACGTCCACCTGGTCGACCCTGACCGCGATCGTGGCCGACCCCCTGCCGGAACCGCGGCGCGCGGGCCCGCTCGGTCCCGTGCTCGGCCGGCTCCTGGACAAGCGCCCGGAGTCACGCCCGGACGCGGACCGGGCCCGCGTCCTGCTGGAGACGGTGTCCGCGGCGCCCGAAGCGGACACCCCCACCACGGGACTGCGCGCGCCCGGTCCGAGCTCTCGGGAGGCGACAGAACGGAACGTCCCCTCGGTACCGCCGGGGTTCGGACCGCCGCGGTCCGGCGAGAACTCCGGTGCGGGGGCGGCGCAGGCCGGCATCAGTGCGGGGCCCGCAGCACCGCAAGGCGGGGGAGCCGCCGGCTTCGGGGTACCCCAGGCCGCAGGCGAGTCCACGGCGGCGGCGCCGGAGCCGGGTGGCGGAGTCGGTTTCGGGGCACAGCACGCAACGGGGAACGCCGGGTCCGGGGCGGCCCCGCCCGGTGACCCCGCGTCGGGGGCCATGGCCGACACCGCTTCCGCGCCCGCCACCCCGCCACCCGGACGCCGCAAGGGCCGTGCCCTGCTCGCCGCCGCGGCCGTCGCGGTCGTGCTCGCCGCGACGGGTGTCACCGTGGCCCTGGTGAACGGTTCGGACGGCTCCGGCGGCGGCGCCCGGGCAGGGGCGGACCTCACCAGCAGCACCACTCCGTCGGACAAGGCGAGCGGGAGTGCCGCGGGAGCTTCCAAGGACCCCGGCGAGCCCGCCGGTCAGGGCGGCGAGAGGTCCCCGGCCCCGGACGCGAAGCCGACCGGGCGGGACGAGGCCACGCCCGTGGCGTCCGCTCCCGCGTCGAAGCCCGCCGCCAGCGGCACGACGGGCGCGGGTGACGCGGACGGCTCGGCCAGCGGCGGCACGGCCGGCGGCGGGGAGGAGCCGAGCCCCGATCCGGTCTGCGACCCGATCGGCGGCGGCAGGTACAACTGCCAGGTGTGGCGCACCGCCAAGTCCTACACCGCCTCCGGCGCGGAGGCGGGCGTCCTCAACGCGGGCACCAACTACTTCTACTGCCAGCAGAACCTGGGCCGCCGCGAAACCTACGGTGAGTGGACCAACGTGTGGTGGGCCAGGACGGACGACGACAGCGGCAACACGAACGTCTTCGTCAGCGACGTCTACATCAGGGGCGGGGACAACGACGAGCCGGTGCCCGGCCTCCCGGTCTGCTGACCTCCGCCCGTCGAGCACGGGCACCGAACACGTCGTCACCTCACATACCGCTCCAGCCCGGAGGCGACCACCAGCTTCTCCTCGGCGAACACCCGGGTCCCCTGGGCACACAGCCACCGGTCGAAGCGCGCCCGCGCGCAGAACTCCTCGGGCGTGATGCCGAACAGCTCCCTCAACCGCGGTGTCCCGACGAGCAGTTCGGTGAGCAGGGATCGCTGGTCCCGGTGCCTGCGCGGCGCACGGCTGCCGTTGTGCAGGACGCCACGACGGTTGACGTACACGTACGCACCCGGGAGAGGCCGTACGGAGCCCACTTCGGGCTCCACCCGCACGTCGCACGACGGCAGCCAGGCACGGTCGTACGCCCCCGCCCGCGACGTGACTCCCTCGGTCGCGTCGACAACCGCGAGCTGCTCGGCGTCGAGCCAGGTCAGGAACAACTCCCGTACGGTTCCCGGGGCGTTGAACGGTGCCGCCGACACGTACCCCATGAGGCTCACATGGGCCGACACCCCGATGTCGAGGCCGGTGACCCGCGCCTTCACCATGGGGATGGGGGAGGTGATGCCGAACTCGGCCATCTTGTGGCGCAGTTGTCCCGGGCACGCGTTCGAGCCGACCGCAAGTACCGGGACGCGGCCCTCGAACGTGGCGTGAGGGTCCAGCGGTAACATCCGGTCGCCGTCGAGGAGTCCGGACTCCTTCGGCCAGGCGCCCGGATAGCTCAGCGGTTCCTCGCGCGGAGCCAGGGCAAGGCCCAGCTCCTGAAGTGTTCGCCCCTCCACACGCGGCTCAGCCGGCGGGGGGCAGCTCGCCCGAGCCGCGGGTGATCAGCCGGGTGGGCAGTTCGATGCGCTCCGGAGTGACCCGGGCGCCGTCCAGCTGGCTGAAGAGGCGTTCGGCGGCGGTGCGGCCCAGCTGGGCGGCGTCCTGGGCGATCACCGTGACGCCCGGTCGGAGCAGGTCGGCCAACTCGAAGTCGTCGAAGCCAACGAGGGCGACCGGACGGGTGCGCTCGGCGAGGACCCGTACGACGGTGACCGTCACGCGGTTGTTGCCGGCGAAGATCGCGGTGACGGGCTCGTGGCCGGACAGCATCTCCTCGGCGGCCCTGCGCACCCGCTGCGGGTCGGTGACGCCCAGGGACGTCCAGGAGCCGGCCACCGGTATACCGGCGTCCGCCATGGCCGTGCGGTAGCCGCGCAGACGCTCGGCGGCGGTGTGGATGCGGGGCATGTCACCGATGAAGCCGATCCGGCGGTGGCCGTGCGCGATGAGATGGGCGACGCCGTCGCGGGCACCGCCGAAGTTGTCCGACAGCACCACGTCGGCGTCGATCCGCCCCGGCGGACGGTCCACGAACACCGTGGCGACACCCGCCCTGAGCTCGGGCTCCAGATAGCGGTGGTCGTCGCCGGCCGGGATGACCACGAGCCCGTCCACGCGGCGGGCGCACAGCGCGAGCACCAGCTCCTGCTCGCGGTCCGGGTCCTCCGCGCTGGAGCCGTTGATCAGCAGGGCACCGTGGGCGCGCGCCACCTCCTCGACCGCGCGGCTGAGCGGACCGTAGAACGGGTCCGCGAGGTCCTCCAGGACCAGGCCGATGCTGGCGGTACGGCCCTTGCGCAACACGCGCGCGCTGTCGTTGCGCCTGAAGCCCAGGGCCTCGATCGCCTCCTGCACGCGGCGCTCGGTGTCCGCGGTGACCCCGGGCTCGCCGTTGACGACACGCGAGACCGTCTTCAGTCCGACACCGGCACGCGCGGCCACGTCCTTCATGGTCGGGCGGTTCCCGTAGCGAGCCGCGGAGCTGCGGTCCGGGGGACGGTCTCCTCGGCGGGAGGCGGTCTCGGGCACGATGCGGTGTCCTGTCCTGTTGTCCATGGGGCCGCGTTGGTCCATGGGGTTGCGGTCAGTCCATGAGGTTGTATGAGGATGTGGCGTCGAGCATAGAGCCTGGACAACGTTGTCACGTCCGAGGGACACTGTCCATCGCACTCTCCGGCCCGCGCCCCCTTCGGGGCGCGTCGTGCTGTCGATCTCCGGCCGGGGAACCCGGTACGTCCCCCGTACGTCCCGGTCCGACGGGTACGACACTGCAGCGGGAGAACTGACACTCATGCACACCGACCTCGTGGCCGCGCTCGACATCGGCGGCACCAAGATCGCCGGAGCGCTGGTGGACGGCCACGGCCGGATCCTGGTGCGCGCCCAGCGCGCGACGCCCGCGCAGGAGGACGGCGACACCGTGATGGGGGCCGTCGAGGAGGTGCTCGGCGAGCTGACGGCATCCCCGCTGTGGAGCAGGGCGGGCGCCCTCGGCATCGGCAGCGCGGGCCCCGTGGACGCCTCCGCCGGCACCGTGAGCCCGGTGAACGTGCCCGGCTGGCGCGGCTACCCGCTGGTCGAGCGTGCTCGCGCGGTCACGGGCGACCTGCCCGTCGAGCTGATCGGCGACGGCGTGGCCATCACGGCCGCCGAGCACTGGCAGGGCGCGGCCCGGGGTCACGACAACGCGCTGTGCATGGTCGTGTCCACGGGCGTGGGCGGCGGGCTCGTCCTGAACGGGCAGCTGCATCCCGGCCCCACCGGCAACGCGGGTCATATCGGCCACATCAGCGTCGACCTCGACGGTGATCTGTGCCCGTGCGGTTCGCGCGGTTGTGTGGAGCGCATCGCGAGCGGGCCGAACATCGCCCGGCGCGCGCTGGAGAACGGCTGGCAGGCGGGGCCCGACGGCGACACCTCGGCCGCCGCGGTGGCCGCCGCGGCACGGGCCGGTGACCCGGTGGCCCTGGCGTCCTTCGATCGGGCCGCGCAGGCCCTGGCGGCCGGGATCGCCGCCACCGCCACGCTCGTCGAGATCGACATCGCCGTGATCGGCGGGGGAGTGGGCAAGGCGGGCGACGTTCTCTTCTCCCCGCTGCGTGCGGCGCTCAAGAACTACGCCACGTTGTCGTTCGTTCAGCGGCTGACGGTGACGCCCGCGCAGATGGGGACGGACGCGGGGCTCGTCGGCGCGGCCGCCGCGGCGCTGGCCCGGAGGCCGAGCGCCACGGCGGTGTGAGGCGCGGTCCTTTGCTCGTGCCCGCCGCCCCTGCCCATTCCCGTTCCCCGGGGCTCCGCCCCGGACCCCGCTCCTCAAACGCCGGAGGGGCTGATCTTCCCCCGGCCGGGGCTTGGTTTTTCAGCCCGTCCGGCGTTTGAGGACGAGGCCGAAGGCCGATACCGGGGGTCTGGGGCGCAGCCCCCATGGGATGGGAACGGGTAGGGGCGGCGGGGCGAAATCCTCTAGCAGCTCAACTGCGCGTCGCCCCAGTCCCCGTGATCCGACGTCGTCCCGTCCCCGCCGTCCGTGACGACGAGCGAGATCACCTGGGCGCCGCTCACATCGGCTGAAATCCCCTGCGCGCCCTGGGCGTTGGTGAGCGTCCCCGTCGAGGCGACCGTCGCACCGTCCGCGCGGATCTCGAAGGCGACGGACCCGGCGGCCCCCTCCTCGTCATCGACGCCCACCTGCGCGGTGACCGTCTCACAGGCCTTGCCCGTGTAGTACTCGACGGCGCTCTGCGCGTGCACGCCGAGCCCCTTCGCGTACACGGTTCCGCCCACGGTGAGGGGATTGCCGTCGCCCGCCGCGCTCTCACCGTTGCTGGTGTCGCGTTCGACGGGACCCCAGCCGTTGGCCGTGGACAGCCACGGCAGATCGCTCAGGTACGAGGTGCCCGAGGGCGGCGCGGCCACCACGGAGAACCGCAGCGGCACCACACTCTCGGCCCGCACCCCGGCCGGCGACCGGTACGTGACCTTGAGCGTCAGGTCGTACGACCCCGCGGCCGTGCCCTCCGGCGCCGTCACCTTCCACGAGGTCCGCAGGGAACGTCCCGTGGGCAGCGTGCCCGCGGTGGTGGGCGAGGCCGGCCGTACCGTCCACCCCGCCGGTCCGGTGAGGGCGACCGAGACGCGCTTCGCCGGAGTGCGGCCGAGACCGGTGACCGTGGTCGTGAGCGCGGCCGGTTCGCCCGCCTCGATCAACGGGCCGCCCTGCAGGCCGAGTTCGACGGACGGCGGATACGCGGCCCACTTGCCGTCGGCCCGGACACGGAAGAGGACCGTGCCATGAGCGGGGACGGTCGCCGAGATACTGCCCGCGGTGTTGTAGCTCTTGTGCTGCCACAGGTCGCGCAGGGTGTACCCGTCGGCCGCGGGAAGCCCGACGGCCGCGGCGGTCGTGGAGATCCGCTGCGCGCCGGCCGTCTCGTTGAAGAGGGCGACGGTCCGGCTGCCGTCCTTCATCTCCTTGGAGACGACCCAGCGACCGCCTTCGGACGACACCACCGTGCCCTGCCGTCCCAGCGGGTCCTGGTCGACCGCGATGACCTCGCGGTTCCCCAGGATGTCGAAGGTCTCGTCGGACGCCGACCGCAGGTCCGAGCCGATCAGCAGCGGCGCCGCCATGATGGACCACATCGAGAAGTGCGTGCGGTACTCGGTGTCCGTCATGCCGCCGTTGCCGACCTCCAGCATGTCCGGGTCGTTCCAGTTCCCGGGTCCGGCGTACGGCGCGAGCGGCAGGTTCTTCTTGAGGATCGACAGCATCGAGCCCCAGGTGTCGCTGATGTCACCGGTCGTGCGCCACAGGTGCCCGACACCGGAGGCCCACTCCCAGGGCTTGTTCTGACCCCATTCACATATGCTGTAGACGATGGGCCGGCCCGTGGCCCGGAGCGCGTCGCGCATGGTCGTGTACCGCAGCTTGGCGTCGACACCCTGGTTGTTGCAGTTGTCGTACTTGAGGTAGTCGACGCCCCAGTCCGCGAACTGCCGTGCGTCGCTGTACTCGTGGCCCAGCGCGCCCGGGAACCCGGCGCTGTTGCACGTCTTCGTGCCCGCGCTGGTGTAGATGCCGAACTTCAGGCCCTTGGAGTGCACGTAGTCCGCGACGGCCTTGATGCCGTTCGGGAAGCGCACCGGGTCCGGCACCAGCTTGCCGTCCGCGTCCCGCTGCGGCAGCGCCCAGCAGTCGTCCAGATTGACGTACTCGTACCCGGCGTCCTTGAGCCCCTTCTCGACGAAGATGTCCGCGATGCCCTTGACCATGGCCTCGTTGAACTCCGCGCGGCAGTGCGTGGAGTTCCAGTTGTTGAACCCCATCGGCGGGGTGAGGGCGAGCCCGTCGTCCAGGGCGGGGGCCGCCGGGTACGCGGCGGGGGTGGCCAGGGCCGGTGCGGAGAGCCCGGCGAGGCCGAGCACCCCCGCGACGAGCGCCCCGACCACTCTTCGGCGAGCTGTGCGGGTGGGAAGGTGACGCATTGTTACGCTCCTTCGTCCTCGCGAAAGATGGGAGGTTTTCATGTTCGCGTCATCCGTGCGGGCTTACGGTAGGACGCATGGAGGCGAGGTGGAAGGGGAGGGGGCGAGTGCCTGGGCGCGCAAGGGCCTGACAGGTCATCGGATGACAGAGGGACGCGTGACCTCGAGCCGGTTTCGCAGTTGAGCAGGGTATGAAGAAGCGCAGCATGCTCGCCATCGCCTCCCTGGCCACCGGTTTCGTCGTCGCGGCCATCACGCCGTCCCACGGTCTCGACGCGGGCGCCCTCGGCAACCTGGACGTGGACGACACCCACAGCACTCTCGACCGGACGACCGCCGACGACGGCGTGCTGGGTGAGGGAGGGAAGGCCGGCCACGGCGAAGGCAGCACCAGTCGCCACGGCTGACCCGACGAACACCGGCCCTCGCCCGGCGCCTGTGCGCCGGGCGAGGGCCATCCCATGACCGCGCACCCCCGTCACCCCGGCCCCCGCCGGGAAAACGGCGGCCCCGTGTGTCTCTTGAGGTTTTCTGGGAGCGATCCGGATATCGGGGAACCCGAACACCATGAACGAGCCGAATCTCCCACCCCAGAGTGAGGCCCTGGACATCCACCTCGGCCTCCTGCGCATGAGCATGACCTCCGAGGAGTACGAGCTCCTGCTGGGCATGGTCGAGCCGGTGCTGCGGGCGCTCGACTCGGAGGAGTCCGGACCAGTCGGCCAGGATGTGGACGACGACGCCATGGACGACGTCTCACAGACGGTCCGCGACGAGGCCGCACTGGTCATCGCCACCGCCGTCACGGGACGCGTCGACAACGAACTCATCCAGATAGAGATCGAGGGTGGCGAGCCCGTCCGGGTCGTCACCGATCCCGACACGGCGGCCGACCCGGAACGCCGCAAGGACATCGCCGACTGCATCCGCGCCCGGTACCGGGAGGACGAGGAACTGCGCGGCATCGCCGAGGCGAGCGGACTCCCCACGGAACTGTGACCGGCCTGTCGAGGTACCACGCGGAGGATGTGAGACGGCCGTGTACTCACGGAAGCTCCGGGTAGTCCCTTGGACATGACCAAGGTTTTGGCCGGAGTTGACTGAGAGAGAAGCGTTCGTGGGTACCGCTGGAGCTGTGTGCATACCGCGAATCCGTCCCGTCCGTCGTGGCCGGCGTGATTCCGCCGGTGCCGCGAGGGGGCGCCGGCCGGTGGTCCCGGCCTGGCCGAGACGGCCCCGCACCCGGTGGTCGAGGGTTTGCGGAGGGTGACGGGCGGTGGGCTGCGAAGAAGCCCCCCGCTCCCACGGCGACGCGGTCGGCCGGCACGTGGTCGACGCGGTGGAGAACCTGGTGGCGCTCTGGTTCGCCGCCGTGGAGGACGTCACGCCGCGCCTGCCCGCCCGCCAGGTGCGGGCCCTGCGGATCGTGCGCCGGCGGCCCGAACTCAACCTCACCGGACTGGCCGAGCAACTGGACATCGGGCTGCCCACCGCCAGCAGGATGTGCGACCGGCTGGAGGCCGCCGGACTGCTCCAGCGGAACGTGCAGCCCGGCGACCGGCGCGAGGTGCAACTGGTGGTCACCGCGGACGGCCGCAGGTACCTCACCGATGTCACCGACCGGCTGTCCGCGCATGTCACCACGGCGCTCGACGGCCTGCCACCGGGTCGGCGCGGCATGCTGGAGGAACTCCTGCGGACCTTCCACGAGACGCGGGCGGAGGACCCACGGCCTGCGCGGGACCGGCGTGCCGACCGCTGACGACGCCGGCGACCGCCGGCCTCCCGGTCAGGCGCGTGTGCCCGAAGGCGTCGCCTCCCTGATCCTCGACGCGTCGCTGTGGATGTGGCACAGCAGCAGGCACACGTCGTCGTCGTGCTCGGAGTCGCGCAGCAGCGGCTGCAGGAGCCGGTCGGCCGACCCCTCCAGGTCCCGGTCGAGGTCGGTCGGCTCGAAAGCCGCCAGAGCCGTCGCGAGACGCTCGATGCCCGGGTCTATGCCCTGGGCGCGGCGCTCCACCAGGCCGTCGGTGTAGAGCGCCAGCGTCGAGCCGGGCGGGAGGGGCACGGTGTGGTCGCCGATCTTCTGCCGGAGGGGGATGCCGAGCATGGCACCCGGTTTGGCGTCGAGCGTGTGCACCTGTCCGTCGGGCGTGCGCAGGACCGGTGGCGGATGACCCGCGGCGGCCCACGTGAGGGTCGGGTCGTCGGGATGGAAGCGCGCGATGACGGCCGTCGCGTACAGGTCGGGCTGCAGGTGGTGCAGAAAGGTGTGCAGGTGGGTGAGCAGCTCGCCGGGACTTCCGCCGTCGACGGCGTAGGCCCGCAGGGCCGTGCGCAGCTGGCTCATCATGACGGCGGCGTGCAGACCGTGCCCCGTCACGTCGCCGATGACGGTGATCAGGCTGCCGTCGGGCTGGCGGAAGGCGTCGTACCAGTCCCCGCCGATGTTCAGACCGTGCGTGGCCGGCAGATAGCGTGCGGCCAGGTGCAGGCCGGGGGTCGTGGGGAGGTCCGTGAGCAGCGCCCGCTGCAGCGTCTCGGCGATGTCGCGGTTGTGCTCGAAGCGTCTGGCGTTCTCCAGGGCGATGCTGGCCCGCCGGGTGAGCTCGATCAGCATGACGGCGTCGTCGGCGTCCCAGCGCTCCTTTGGGGGTGACAGCGTCAGCACGCCCAGAGGAGCCCCGCGGGTCATCAGCGGGACGCACAGCAGCGGCCGTCCGGGTTCCAGCGCGGAAGGCGGCTGGTCGTCGACGCCGGGCAGGCCGCCGGGGTGGTCGGCGGCGTACTGGGGGCGCCCCCGCCGTGCCGCGACGACGGCGGCGGCCGGATGCGGCCTGCTGCGGTTCTCGTCGGCCCCTTCGTCGTCTCCCTCGCCGAACAGCCACACGTCGACGGTGCGGGCGTACCGGGGCACCAGCAGCTCGGGCAGGAGCCGCACGATCGCGTCGTGGTTGAGGGAGGCGGTGAGTGCGGCGCTCGCATCGGCCAGGAAGGTCAGACGGCCACGGGCCTGCTCCGCTGCCGCGTGGGCCTTCTGCTCGGCGTCGAAGAGCTCCCGCTGCGCCCGCCCGGCCGCGTCGAGTTCGGCGTGCAGGGCCAGGACGCCCTGGTTGGTCTGGTGGAGTTCCTCACGGTGGAAGGCGACCAGCTGCTCCTGCTCTTCGAGCTTCTCCAGCAGCACGGCCGCGTCCTCGTCGGCGCTGAACAGGGCCTCCGCCAGCGTCTCAGGATCGTCGCCCACGTGCTCCGCCCCGGAGCCGTCACCGTTCGCGGGGAAGGACGCCGTGACGCGCCAGGGCGGCTGGGTGTCGGTCGGGCGGTGGGCGGCCGACGCCACCTCCACGACGAACCGGCCGCCGGCACCCGGCGAAGGGGGGACCCGCACACCGAGCCGCCACTCACCGCCCTTGGTCAGGCACTGGCGCAGGTGTTCGGTGAGCGCGGTCACCAGACGTGCGCGCTCCACGGCCGTCACACCGTACGCGGTGGCGAGCCGGGCGGTGGCGATCCGGGCCCGTGCGGCGTCGGTGACGGTGCTGATGTGCCAGATACGGGTCATGAGGTCCGGTCCGGTGGTGCGAGGCTCAGTACGGCGACCGCGGTGTCGTCGCGCACCGGCCGGGCGGGGCTGCTCGCGTCGCGCACGATCATCGCGGCGACGACAGCGGGGTCGAGGGACGGGCTGTGCGCCGCCGGACCGGGACTCCATCGGCTCGGCAGGCCGTCACTGTGCAGTACCAGAAGGCAGTCGTCCTCCCACTCCACCCGGTGCTCGGGCAGCCTCGCCGACCGGTGGGCGCCGACGATCCCCGGACGCGAGAGCAGGGGCTGCCACCTGTCGCCGCGACGCAGCCGGGCTCCTATGTTCCCGACCCCGGCGAAGCGCAGCTGTCCGGCTCCGACCTCCAGTTGGGCGACGGCCACGGCCGCGCCCCGGGTGTCGCGCAGCGCCCCGTCCAGCCGCCGCAGGAACTCCGCCGGCGGCAACTCGCCCGAACGGCGCAGCTCCTCGACCGCGGCCGAGGACGCGCGTGCCGCCTCCGGGCCGTGGCCCAGACCGTCGGCCAGCATCAGCGTCACGCGGTCGCCCGACCGGATCCCTGCCCAGGCGTCACCCGAGTACTCCGCCGCCGCGAAAGGGAAGTTGATGCCGCCCACCCGCACCGGGGGACGGGCCGGGCGCCCCGCGGCGCCGGAACGGCCCCGCCGGGCGCCGATCCGTGCCAGCGCGACCGTCCCCCGCCCCGGCACACTGTGCAGGTCGAAGTCGTCGGCGACCCGACGGCAGGTCCCGAGACCGGCACCGAGCGAGTCGGTGGTCGAAAAGCCGTCGCGCAGCGCGGTGCCCACGTCGGCCATCCCCGGGCCGTGGTCGACCGCCAGGATCTGCACGACGGGGACGCGCTCGTGACCCGGGGGCGCGAGCGGGAACTCCACAAGGTCCAGGAGTATCCGCCCGCCGCCCGCGTGCTTCAGCAGGTTCGTCGCGAGCTCGGTGGCCACGAGGGCGGCGCCCGCCGTGCGGTCGTCGTCGAGTCCTGCCAGGCCCGCCGCCTCCTCCGTCGCCACGCGTACGTCGCGCACGCGGGTCGAGTCGTGGACCGGCACCTCCCAGACGCGGGGCATCACGGCTCCTCACGCGGCCGCGGAGGACCCGAGACCCACGAGGTCACCGTCACGGTCGTCCCCCTGCCCGGGCGGCTGTCGATGTCGAACTCGTGGACCAGACGCCGCGCCCCCCCGAGGCCCATGCCCAGCCCTTCACCGGAGGTGTAGCCGTCGCGCAGGGCCTGGTCGATATCGGGGATGCCCGGTCCCTCGTCGCTGAAGGCGAGCCGCAGCCCCGGCACGCCGCCCCTGTTCACCGGTGCGCACGCCATCTGTCCCCCGCCGCCGTGGACGAGGGTGTTGCGGGCCAACTCACTGGCGGCGGTGACCAGTTTCGTCTGTGCCACCAGGCCGAAGCCGAGCTGGGCAGCGGCCTGCCGCACGTGCTGCCGTACCCACACCAGATCCAGGTCCGAGTGGATCGGCAGGCAAGCGGAGACACCGCCGGCTGTCTGCATCAGGGACTCTCCTGGCGTGTGCGCCCGTGCCGGGGGGAGATCGAGGCTTCGCCGAGGAGGCGCATGGCCTCCTCGGAGCTCAGTGCCGTGCGCAGCCCCGGGAGGGTCAGACCCAGTTCCACGAGCGTGATGGCCACGGCGGGGCGCATCCCGGCCACGACGGTCTCCGCGGCGAGGAGCCGCGTCTTGGCCGCGATGTCGCTGAGTACCCGGCCGAGGAACGAGTCGACGATCTCCACACCCGAGAGGTCGATGACCACGCCCTTGACCAGGCTGTCGGCGGCCGCCTCGCTGACGTCCTGCTGGAGCTGCTCCGCCGTGCCGTCGTGCAGGTCCCCCTGAAGCGTGACGAGAAGGACGTCACCGAGCCTGAGGACGGGCACCTGGCCACCGTACGGGGAGGGGAACGCGCCGGTCACCGGGGCCCCGCGTCGTGCGAATCCTGGGGCACGATGTGTACGCCCTGCTCCATCAGGGCGTACCCGAGGGCGTCAGCCAGGCTCGCCCGAGTCTTCACCGTGCCCAGGTCGAGGCCCAGGTGGACGATGGTCTGGGCGATGGCGGGCCGGATGCCGGAGACGATGCACTCCGCCCCCATCAGACGTGCCGCCGCGACGGTCTTCATCAGGTGCTGTGCGACGAGGGAGTCGACGGTCGGCACCCCCGTGATGTCGAGGATCGCGAAACGCGCGTGCTGTTCCACGATCGAGTCCAGGAGTGTTTCCATCACCACTTGGCTGCGGGCGCTGTCGAGCGTGCCGATCAGCGGCACGGCGACGATGCCCTCCCACAACTTGATCACGGGCGTGGCCACTTCGAGCAGCTGCACGTGCTGCCGGTTGATGAGCTCCTGTCCCGCGCTCAGCAGCGTCTCCAGAACGACCAGGCGCAGCGTGCCCATCAGGACGGTGAGTTGGGTCGTGCACTCCCGCACGTCCTCCGCCGGACGGTCCTGCAGGTCGGCGACGAGAAGATCGACGACGGGCGGCCGCAACGCGTCCACCTCGACCGAGATCTGACTGTTCGTCGAACCGGCGCGGGAACGCGAGGCCGCCATCCGCGCGAGCTGTTCGCGCACGACGGCGAAGCCGTCGGCCTCCTGCTCCTCCACGCGTTCGGCGGCGGCCACCGCGGCCAGCGCCTCCACCACGGCCCGGCCCGCTTCCACCGCCTCGTCCCGGGAGACGGTGAAGACGGTGCGGAACAGAGCCGCGTCGGCCCACCGTTGGGCGATCTGCTCCCGACGTCGGCGCAGGAAGTCCGCGACCTCCTGCGCCGACGTGTCCTGGTGTCCTGCCGCTTGCTGCTCCGGCACGTATTACTCCTCACCTGTTGTGCGCTGCCCCGGCTTCAGCGGAGAGCCCGTCGGTGCGATCCCTTGATTGAATGCCCGACAACTGTAGACGCGCTGTGATCCTCGGCAACCGCGCTGCCCTGCCCGGCGGTCCGGGCCGTACGACCTCCCTCTCATGACGTCATGACCGCCCGAACCAGTCGAGGCAGACCACCAGCGCGTCGTCCTCGGGCTCGGCGGAACCGCGGTGGCCCGACAGCTGCCTCAGTACGGCGGCGGGCACGTCGGCCGCCGGGAGCAGAGCGGTGGAGGTGATGGCCCGCGCCAGGGCCCGCTCCCCGTACGTCTCGCCACCGGGCGCGGCGACCCCGTGCACCCCGTCGCTGACGAAGACCAGCCGGTCCCCCGGCTCGACGTGGAACTCCTGAGCCACGTAGTCGGTTTCCTCGAACATGCCGAGGGGGAGCTGCGCCTCCAGGTCGACGGACGTCACGTTCCGCTCGCGCAGGCGCAGCATCCGGGGCGAACCGGCGTCGACGACCTGGAGGCGCCCGGTGGCCAGGTCCAGGTCCAGCAGGAGCACGGACAGGTGGACACGGCCCTGGTAGTGGGCGTGGATCGCCTGGTCGGCGAGGGCGGCCTGGTCGGCGATGGACAGGCCCGCACGCCGCGCGTTGCGCAGCGCGTTGATCCCCAGGGTGGTCAGCAGCGACGCCTCGATGCCCTCTCCCATGCCGTTGGTGATGTACAGCATCAGGCGGTCGGCGCTCGCGGACCAGTCGAAGTTGTCGCCGAAGACCGCGTAGGCGGGCTCCAACTGGCCGCCGAGCGCGTACTCAGGGCGTGCGCAGGAACGGCCGGGAAGCAGCTGCCACTGCATCTCGGCCGCCAGTGTGAGGCGGTCCGTGCGCCGCGCCCGGAGGTACACGTCGGTGTCCCGTTCCGCGACGATCATCTCGTGTCCCAGGACCTCGGCGATCTCGGCCAGCTCGGCGCGGTGCTCCTCGGCCTGGTCGGCGGAGTCCATGGTGACCACCAGCACGCCGAGACGGTCGCCGCGCACCGACACGGGCACGTGCAGGCGCACCTGCGCGTCGCCGCACCTCTCCAGACACGGTTCCTGGGACCCGAACGCCCGCCCGGCCGGGCTGCCGTGCACCGGCAGGGACTCGGGCCGGCCGGCGGGCACGGGGACGCTCCGCAGCACGGCGAGCCCGTAGTCGGCCATGAGGAGGTCGACCGCCTTCGCCGCGTAGCTTCCGCACAGCACCTGGCGGACCGCGTCCACCAGGTGGTGCGGGGGCGCGGAGCGCAGTGCCCGCTCGGCTGCCGCCAACCTGTTCACGATGTCGGACACGCCATTCTCTCCACTGTGACGGTGCTGGTCCCGCGTCGCCGCGGTCGCCGTCCGTCTGTACTCCTGTGCCTGTATCCGGTGTTCTGTCCGGCCTGTCCGCCGTAGCGGGCTGACACTGTTCGAGAACCCTGGAAGAGTGGGGGCGTGCCTTCCTCCTCCTCGCACCCACGGCCGGACGAGCTGGCGCGTATGACCTCACAGGCGGCGGAGCTGCTGGAGGTCGTGTGGGGCCGTGCTTCCACAGCGCCGGTGTCCGCCTCACAGATCCGCGTGCTGTTCATCCTCGAACACAACGACGGCATCAACCTGCGGATGCTCGCGGACGCCCTGGGCTCCACACCGCCCTCCACCAGCAGACTGTGCGACCGCCTGCAGGCCGTCGGTTTCGTGGAGCGGAAGCCCAGTGCCTCCAGCCGCCGTGAACTGCGCCTGCAGCTGAGCCGGCGCGGCCGGACCTTCCTGGCGAACCTGCGGGGCCGCCGTGAGAGCGCCCTGGAGGCCGTGCTGGCGCAGATGCCCACCGCGAAGCGCACCGCGCTGCTGGAGGGCCTGGAGGCGTTCTGCGGCGCCGCGGCGGCACAGATCCACGAGGGCGAGACCCCTGACGTCCAGAGTGCCTGATCCGGCGTCAGGGGTGCCTGACATGCGGCGTTGCTCCCGCGCATCTCACACCTCCCGCGCTTGCCCTGGCTCACTCTGTTGCCTCACGGCCATAGTTGTCAAACAGCAACTGTTGGTCCCGTGGAGGCTCCTCGCGACGGACGAATCACCCCGTGGCGTCACGGGATTCGAGGTCCGGCCGACGGGCCCTAGTCGGACGGGGAGTCCCCTGATCGCTCTGAGCGCACCGGGCCGGCCTGCTCCGCGTCCAACGGTTCCTCGTCGGTCCGCGGGTCGTCCAGGGCGGCCAGCGCCTCCTCGACGCTCTCCACCGTCCGCACGGTGATGCTGACGCCCGTGAGGTCCAGGATCCGCCGCACTGCCGGCGTCGGGGAGATCACGTACACGCCCCCGTGGATCTGCCGTACCTCCTGGTAGACCCGCAGGATGATGTTCATGCCGGACGAGTCCATGAAGGGCACGGACGAGACGTCGAGCAGGAAGTGCCGCCGACCGTGGTGGAGCTGGTTCGCCACGTGATGCTGGAGCTCCGTCGCGGTATCGATGTCCAGATCGCCCTCGATGGTGAGCAGCGCGGCATCCTCCCGCGGCAGCGTCACCTTGATCGACAACGGATTCTGGGCAACAGACACAAGTACCTCCCACAGGCGTTACCGGTTCGGGGCCGGTTACCCCGAAGTGGCGGTTCGATGCATCGCCCGGCGACATCGGGGACACCCCTGCTCGTCATGGCGATGCGCTCGTGCGCATACCCGCGATTCGTGCGGACACACGGTTCCGCTCCCCCCTGCCGTGCTGTTCGCGCCGACCGGCTGCCGTACGGGGCCGTCTCCCCGGGTGATTCCCGCCATCAGGGCGTTCCGTGGTTTCGGACGCCTCGTTGCGGTCAGCCGATGTAAAGGAGAGAAAGGTACAGAACGGGCGTCACGGATCGCGCGTACGGGTGCGGGCGGGACGTCCCCGGGGTGACGGGACGGTACGGAACTGCCGGCGCCGCAGCTGTCCGGCCACCAATTCCCCTCAGGGAGCGAGAGGATGCGTGAGCAATACCGGGTCCAGACCATAGGCCGCCCGGCGGTGCCGGGGCGGGCCCGAGGAGGGCCGCGGAACCCACGGGAGGCACGTGAGGCCGTCAGGCGGGTGGTGGCCGAGCGTACGGCGGGCACCGGCTGCGACGAGGACGCGCTCTCGGACGCGTTGCTCGTGGTGTCGGAACTGACCACCAACGCGATGCTGCACGGCGGCGGCATCACGGACTTCGACGTCGCCCTCGTCGGTCGTGACCTGTACGTGTCGGTGAGCGACGGCGACCACCGGCTGCCCATGACGTCGCCCGCGGTCGACGACCACGGCCGATGGCGGACCGGAGGCCGCGGCTGGCGGATCGTCCGCCGGCTGTCCCGCGATGTGGCGGTGTCGCCCCTGCCGTCCGGCGGCAAGCGCATCACCGCGGTGGTTCCCCTGTGTCCGGTGCACCCGGTGCCGGTCGGCAGCGGCGGGTCGCCGGGAGGCCACGTGCGGTGATCGCCAGAGGAGAGTCCCGCCGACCCGGTTCGGCGGGACTCTCCTGTGGTCCGGCGGCCTGTGGGAGACCGGCGGGGGGTGTCAGGCCACGCCGGGCTCCAGCAGGCCCTTGCGCAGACGCTTGATGATGCGGCTGATCAGCCGTGAGACGTGCATCTGCGACACGCCGAGGTGCCCGGCGATCTCCGACTGGGTGAGCTCCTCGACGAAGCGCATGTGGAGGATCCGGCGTTCCCGCTCGTCGAACTGGGCGATCAGGGGTGCCAGCGAGTGGAAGTCCTCGACGAGTTCCAGCGACGGGTCCTCCTCGCCGATGACGTCGGCCAGCACGGTCTTGCCGTCCTGGGCGTCGTCGGGGCCGAGCACGGCGTCGAGGGAGGCGGAGTTGTAGCAGTTGGCCGCCTTGCGCGCCTCGATGACCTCTTCCTCCGACAGGGACATCAACTGGGAGAGCTCACGCGTGGTCGGAGTGCGGCCCAGCCGGGACCGCAGCTCGTCCGTGGCCTTCGCCAGCTCCACCCGGGCCTCCTGCAGACGCCGCGGCACGTGCACCGCCCAGCTGGTGTCCCGGAAGAAGCGCTTGATCTCGCCGACGATGTAAGGCACCGCGAACGTGGTGAACTCGACCTCCCGGGAGATCTCGAACCGGTCGATCGCCTTGATCAGCCCGATCGTCCCGACCTGGACGATGTCCTCCAACGAGTCCTCCCTGCCGCGGAAGCGCGAGGCGGCGTAGCGCACGAGGGAGAGGTTCATCTCGATCAGCGTGTTGCGTACGTACTGGTACTCGGGGGTCCCCTCTTCCAGCACGGCCAGCCGGTCGAAGAACCGGCGCGACAGCTCACGGGCGTCCTTCGGGCCTATCTTCGAGGGGGCGTCGATGAGCGGCAGTCGCGCCTCTTCCGCCGTAACAGTCCCCTGCGCCGTGGCCGTTGTCCGTGCTGCCGTCACGGCTGCCATGCCGTCCACCCCAATCGCCGAAGTTCCCGATGTCACGACTCGCCTGCCCGCCTTCATGCGAAGCACTCCTCCCAATTGGCGAAGGCGCACCGTCAGGGCGGTGTGTGGCGTGAAGTCGTCGCTCCCACGAGCATGTGTCATGAAGCATGTGCGGACCGTTGTTTGCCCACGCGAGCGCGGGGCAAGCGGGATTCCGTGCTTCGGACCAGAGGCGCGCCGACGGGAGAGGTGTGTTCCCTTCGGGGCCTCTCGCCCCCGCGCACCCTTTCCCGCGGCAGTTCCCCCTGAAAATCGTCGTTCAGGAGCGATTCCGCATGCTCGTTGAGACTTCCGCAAACGGTTCCGGTGTGTCCGCGCGTTCCCACGGGCCGGGACAGCGGGTGCACGACGACGCCCCCGACACCATCGCCGACTTCGTCCGGCTGGCACAGCTGGAGGACGGGCCCGAGCGCGAGGCGCTGCGGGACGAACTGGTGAAGCTCTGGCTGCCCATGGCCCATCGCATCGCGGGCCGGTTCCGCAACCGCGGTGAGTCGCTGGAGGATCTGCGACAGGTCGCGGCCGTCGGGCTGCTGAAGGCCATCGACCGGTTCGAACCCGAACGCGGAGCGTTCGAAAGCTACGCCGTTCCCACCATCACGGGTGAGATCAAGCGCCACTTCCGCGACCGGATGTGGGCGCTCCGCGTTCCCCGCCGCGTACAGGAACTGCGCAACAAGGTGCGCGTCGCGCGCCGCGAACTCAGCCAGACCGCCGGCTCCGGCACACCGACCGTCGCCGAGATCGCGGCTCACACGAAGCTCACGGAGGAGGAGGTGACCGCCGGAATGGAGGCGCTGGACAGCTACAGCACGCTGTCCTTGGACGCGGAGGTGTCCGCGGGCGACGACGGGTACAGCCTCGCCGACACGCTCGGCGCCTGCGACACGTCGTACGACACCGTCGTCGACCGCGAGGCCGCGAAGGAGGGCCTGCGGCAGCTGCCCGAACGGGAGCGCGCCATCCTCTACATGCGGTTCTTCGAGGACATGACCCAGAGCCGCATCGCCGAACAGCTGGGCATCTCGCAGATGCACGTCTCCCGTCTGATCAGCCGCAGTTGCGCACGGGTGCGCGACGAGGCCCTCGGCGCGCAGAAGGCGGGAGCCCGCCGGGACAGCGGCGAGCGGTCCGGCCCCGACCGGTGAAGACCCGCGTTCCCCCGTTCCCCGCGTTCCCCGCGAGACAGAACCCGACCGAAGAAGCCGAAGAAGCCGAAGAAGCCGAAGAAGCCGAAGAAGGAGCCTCATGCTGAAGCCCCATCCCGCGATCCTGCGCAGACTTGTCGAGGAGTACGAGGAGGCCGTGCGCCAGGAGGGCCGTCAGACGGCGGCGGGGCCCGGCCACCGCGCGCAGGACCTCGCCTACACGCTCTGTGTGACGACGGGCACCCGGGACGTGAGGCGGGCCTTAGAAGAGGCGCGCCGTCAGCTGGCCGCCGCGCACGAACCGGCGGCGGGCGGTGCGCCGGTCGGCGCGTGAGCCCGCCGGTTCGTACGCGGCGCTGTGCGGTGGGGAGCCGTCCGGACGCGGACCGCTCCTCACCGCCTGCCCGTTCGGGCGAGGACCTTGGCGAGGAACCCCTCCATGTCCAGCTCCTCGTGACCCGGTTCCACCACGCGGTACGTGGCCTCGAGGAAGGACACGACGGCGGATGCCGGCGCGAGGATCACCGCGCACCTGCGGCCCGTACGGGCGTCGGCGTCGCCGGACAGCTCGATGCGCAGTTCGCTCCGCGCCCCCGCGCGCTGAGGGCGCAGGCGGACGTCTCCCTCGCCGACGGGGCGCCGCACCCCCTCGGCCAGCATCCCGCGGTCGAGTCTCCACTGGGCGACGATGCGGCCCTGGTGGGTGAAGGTCGCCGTCACCGCGAAGGGATCCTCCGCGTCGTAGCTCATGTGGGCCAGCACGCGGACGTGGTGGTCGGGTGCGCACTCGAGTCGCATGGTCAGGGTCCTGTGCACGAACGGAATCAAGGAAGACCTCCGGGCGGAACAGCGGGCGAGAGTGACCAGGTACCCCGATGACGCGGGTGATGCCCCGGCAATCGTTGCGAACGGAAGACGGCGGGACATGGAACGGCAGAACCGAGGAGGAAGAGCAGTGGACCGGGACGACATCTGGTCGTACTCACCGCAGAGCGGTCACCGGGACGGACAGGATCTGACGGGTTTCACCGTCGAAGCCGCCGACGGCACGATCGGGCACGTGGACCGGCAGGCCGACGACGCCCCCAGGCGCCACCTGATCGTCGACACGGGGGTCTGGGTGTTCGGCAGGAGCGTGCTGGTGCCCGCGGGACTCGTCACACACATCGACAGCGAGGCGGAGAGGATCACCGTGGCCTCCACACGGGACGAGATCAGGTCGGCTCCCCGCTTCAGGACGGATCGCGAGACCCTCGATGCGGCGTACCTGGACTCGGTCGCCGCCTACCACCTCAATCTGCCACCACGGCAGGCCACATGAGGCCGACCGGACCGGCCGGCCCTCTCCTCGACGGTGTGACCGGTGACTCATGGCCATTCCGTGCGCCATGCTTCGGGCCCGAGCGGGTATGCGGGTTCCGATGATGAGTGACGAACGAGAGCAAGTGGGGGCGTCCGGGACGGGGGCGGAGAAACGATGAAACCCGTGGACCACCGCATGAGCGGTGACAGCGCCCTCTCCCGTACGCCCAGTGACACGGACGTCCGGGCCGACACCCGCCTTCCGCGCGCCGCCCCGCGCACCGTCGCCGGTGTGCGGGGCGGGGTGCCGCAGTCGCAGGTCGCCGTCACGAGTGCCGCGTCGGCGCGGCAGCTCGCACGGGACGTCGTGCGTGAACACTGGGACCGGCCCGGCCGACGGGCCAGTGAGGAAGCCGTCATCGACCTGCTGCTGGTCGTCTCGGAACTGGTGACGAACGCGATACGGCACGGCGGCGGCATCGCCGGGTTCGAGGTGACGTGCACCCGTGAAGGAATCCGGCTGCGCGTGGACGACTACAGCGACGTCGTCCCCGCCGTCGCGTACGGCCCGGGCGCGCTGCCGGCCGGCCATGTGGGCAACGGTTACGGATGGCCGCTGATCATCCGCCTGGCGCGGGACATCGGCATCGAGCGCCGTTCCCAGGGAGGCAAGACGATCAGCGTGCTCGTACCGATGAGCTGACGTCGCCGCCGGCTCACCAGGGCAGGAAGACGTGCACGTCCTTGCCGTCGTCCCGCACCACCACGCTGACCTGCGTGCACAGGGTGTGCACCAGATGCCATCCGATGCCGCCGCCTCCGTGCTTGGGATGGAAGGGGCGCGGCGCGGGGGGCGTGGTGCTGGTGTCGTGCACGGTCACGTGCACACCGTCGAACGTGCGCCGCATCGTCAGCTCGAACGGCCCCGGAGCGTACTGGACCGCGTTGGCGGCAAGTTCGTTGACGACGAGCAGGACGTCGTCCCAGTGCTCGGGCGCCGTCGGCGGCGAGGCACGCGCCACGGCACGCAGGAACTCCTCCGTGGCCAGTCGGGCCCCGGTCACGTCACCCAGTCCGCCGCCGAATGCGGCGTGACACTTCTGCGTCTCCTCGGAAGGCAGTTTGTCGCTCCATCGCGGCTCGGTCGCCATTTCGCCTGCCCCGCTCCCTCGGTAGCGGATCCGTTCAGCGAATTATCGTCCACCGCTGCTGTTTCCCAGGAGGACCAGGGCTAGTCGTCCGGATCCAACGATGTCCGTGTGTCACGACAGACGCACAGGATCCGCATCCGCCCCGGTGCCGACGGGTAGCCGTTTGGCTGGGCGTCGTGTGGTCGGCGCCTCATCAGCGGCTGGTTTCCGTGGCGGGGTGAAGCGGGCAAGCCTCAGGGGGCCAACAGAAGAGGGGGAACCGTGATCGTCTGGATCAACGGTGCGTTCGGTGCGGGGAAGACCACGACCGCACGGGAACTGATCGAACTGATCCCGAACAGCACGCTCTTCGACCCCGAGGTCATCGGCGGCGCACTCACGCATCTGCTGCCGGCCAAGCGCCTCGCCGAGGTCGGTGACTTCCAGGACCTGCCGAGCTGGCGACGGCTCGTGGTGGACACCGCGGCCGCCCTGCTCGCCGAGCTCGGCGGCACCCTCGTGGTCCCCATGACTTTGTTGCGCCAGGACTACCGCGACGAGATCTTCGGCGGCCTCGCCTCGCGCCGGATTCCGGTGCGGCACATACTGCTCGCCCCGGCCGAAACGATCCTGCGTGAGCGAATAGCCGGCCGGGAGATCCCACCGGACCTCCCCGACGGCGAGATGCGCGTGCGGCAGTGGGCGTACGACCACATAGAGCCGTACCAGACGGCCCTCGGCTCCTGGCTCACTTCCGACGCACACCTCGTCGACACCAGCACCCGGACTCCGTACGAAACGGCCCGGTACATCGCGGAGGCGGTCCGCACCGGGGACGCGCCCGCCTGCGACATCGTGCAGACTCCCGAACCCACCGCCGAGACCCTCGCCGCGGGCGTCCTGCTCTTCGACGACCAGGACCGTGTCCTGCTCGTCGACCCGACGTACAAGCCCGGCTGGGAGTTCCCCGGAGGTGTCGTCGAACCCGGTGAGGCGCCGGCACGGGCGGGCATGCGGGAGGTCGCCGAGGAGACCGGCATACGGCTCGACGACGTACCCCGGCTGCTGGTCGTCGACTGGGAGCGGCCCGCGCCCCCCAGGTACGGCGGACTGCGCCTGCTGTACGACGGCGGGCGCCTCGACGCCGAAGGGAGCCAGCGGCCGGTCCTGCCCGGGCCCGAACTGCGGGGCTGGCGCTTCGTCACCGAGGAGGAGGCCGCCGACCTGCTGCCGCCCGTACGGTACGAGCGGCTGCGGTGGGCGCTGCGGGCGCGCGAACGCGGCGCCGCGCTGTACCTGGAGGCGGGCGTACCCGTGTGACCGGGCTCGCCCGCCGGCCCCTCTGACTGCCTCTACTCGCCCGCGTAGTTGCGCAGGAAGAGTGCCTCGGCCACCGAGAGGCGTTCCAGCTCCTCGGGCGACACGCTCTCGTTGACCGCGTGGATCTGTGCCTCCGGCTCGCTCAGGCCGATGAGGAGGATCTCGGCGTCCGGGTAGAGGGAGGCGAGGGTGTTGCACAGCGGGATCGAGCCGCCCTGGCCCGCGAACTGCATCTCCTCGCCCGGGTAGGCGACCGCCATCGCGGCGGCCATCGCCTCGTACGCCGGGCTGGAGGTGTCCGCGCGGAACGCCTGCCCCTGGCCGGTCTGCTCGCAGCTCACCCGGGCGCCCCACGGGGTGTGCGCCTCGATGTGGGCCTGGAGCAGTTTGGTCGCCCCGGCGGCGTCGACGCCCGGCGGGACCCGCAGGCTGATCAGCGCGCGGGCGCTCGCCTGCACGGACGGGGTCGCGCCCACCACCGGCGGGCAGTCGATGCCCAGCACGGTGACGGCCGGGCGCGCCCAGATGCGGTCGGCGACCGTGCCCGAGCCGATCAGCTGCACACCGTCGAGCACCTTGGCGTCCCCGCGGAACTGCTCGTCGTCGTACCGCAGGCCGTTCCACTCCGCGTCGGCCGGGAGCCCGTCGACCTGTGTCGAGCCGTCCTCCGCGCGCAGCGAGTCCAGTACGCGGATCAGCGCGGCGAGCGCGTCGGGGGCCGCGCCGCCGAACTGCCCCGAGTGCAGGTTGCCTTCGAGCGTGTCGATCCGCACCCGCACCATGGTCATGCCGCGCAGCGTCGAGGTGACGGTGGGCAGGCCGACCCGGAAGTTCCCGGCGTCGCCGATGACGATCGTGTCCGCGGCCAGCAGCTCAGGGTGCTGCTCGGCGTACCGCTCCAGGCCACCCGTGCCCTGCTCCTCCGAACCCTCGGCTATCACCTTGACGTGGACGGGGACACCGCCGTTCGCCTTCAGCGCGCGCAGGGCGAGCAGGTGCATGATCACACCGCCCTTGCAGTCGGCCGCGCCGCGCCCGTACCAGCGGCCCTCCCGCTCCGTCAGCTCGAACGGCGGGGAGATCCAGGCGGCCTCGTCCAGCGGCGGCTGGACGTCGTAGTGGGCGTAGAGGAGGACGGTCCTGGCGCCCTCGGGCCCGCGCAGGAAGCCGTACACCGACTGCGTGCCGTCCGGGGTGTCGAGCAGCGCCACGTCCTCGAAGCCCTCGGCGCGCAGCGCGTCCGCCACCCAGTTCGCGGCGGCCTCGCTCTCGCTCTTCGGGAACTGCGCGAAGTCCGCCACCGACTTGAAGGCCACCAGCTCCGCGAGTTCCCGCCGCGCGCGCGGCATCAGCGAGGCGACGGTCTCGGCGACCGGATTCGACGACATGGGCACGCTCCTCGTGGGTGCGACGTTGTGCTTCTGGGTACGCGGGTGCGGACGCGCGATCTGGTGTAGGGCGCATGCGCCTGCCGATCCTCCCACAGCGGCCTGCGGCGATGCCCGCCGTAGGATGCGGGGGGACAGATGCGGCAGGCGGCTGGATCGGGAGCAGTAGACCATCGTGAGCAGCGAGAACTCTTCGGCGGACGACGTACAGCGGGTGTGGGACGTCGTCGTGGTGGGCGCGGGACCCGCGGGGGCCTCGGCGGCCTACGCGGCGGCGGTCGCGGGACGGCGCGTCCTGTTGCTGGAGAAGGCGGAGCTGCCCCGCTACAAGACGTGCGGCGGCGGCATCATCGGCCCCTCGCGCGACGCGCTGCCGCCCGGCTTCGAACTGCCGCTCCAGGACCGGGTGCACGCGGTCACGTTCTCGCTGGACGGCCGCTTCGCGCGCACCCGCCGCTCCAAGCAGATGCTGTTCGGGCTGATCAACCGGCCCGAGTTCGACCAGCAGCTCGTCGAGCACGCGCAGAAGGCGGGCGCGGAGCTGCGCACGGGCGTCACCGTCTCCCGGGTCGAGCAGCACGGGTCTGCGGTGCCGGACCGGCGCACTGTCGCCGTCGTCCTGCAGGGCGGCGAGACCGTGCTCGCGCGGGCCGTGGTCGGCGCGGACGGCAGCGCGAGCCGCATAGGGGCACACGTCGGGGTGAAGCTTGACCAGGTCGACCTCGGTCTGGAGGCGGAGATCCCGGTGCCTCAGACCGTCGCCGAGGACTGGAAGGGGCGGGTGCTCATCGACTGGGGCCCGATGCCCGGCAGTTACGGATGGGTCTTCCCCAAGGGCGACACGCTGACGGTGGGGGTCATCTCGGCGCGGGGTGAGGGCGCCGCCACCAAGCGGTACTTGGAGGACTTCATTGGGCGGCTCGGTCTCGCCGGTTTCGAACCGAGCATCTCCTCCGGTCACTTGACGCGCTGCCGCGCCGACGACTCGCCGCTGTCGCGCGGGCGGGTGCTGGTGTGTGGGGACGCGGCGGGGCTGCTGGAGCCGTGGACCCGCGAGGGCATCTCGTTCGCGCTGCGGTCGGGGCGGCTCGCGGGGGAGTGGGCGGTGCGGATCGCGGAGGCGCACGACGCGGTGGACACCCGGCGCCAGGCCCTGAACTACGCGTTCGCGATCAAGGCCGGGCTCGGCGTCGAGATGAGTGTCGGCAAGCGGCTGCTCACGGCCTTCCGGCGTCGTCCCGGACTGTTCCACGCGGCGCTCACCGGTTTCAGGCCCGCCTGGAAGGCGTTCATGGACATCACGCGCGGCTCGACCTCGCTGGGAGAGATCGTGCGCAGCCATCCGGTGGCTCAGCGGGCTCTGACGGCGCTCGACCGCTGACCGCACGGGCGCCGTCGGGTTCCGCGTCGGTCACGGCTTGACGGTGATCCGGAAGACGGGGTGGTCGGGGGCGGCCGCGATCAGCTCCTCGTCGGTGGACCTGGCCGTGACTCCCTTGAAGTACTGGTTGACCTCCCAGCCCCACTTCTCGAGGTAGGTCCGCAGGATCGGCGGCTTCTCCTCGTCGGGCAGCTCCACCGCCGTGAACTCGCGGACCTTCCTGCCGACCCGCAGTTCCCCGCCGCCCGCCACCCGCATGTTCCGCACCCACTGCGAGTGGCCGCGGGCCGAGACGAGGTACTGCCCGCCCTCGTACGTGTGGGGGTTGACGGGGATGCGCTGCATCTGTCCGCTCTTGCGGCCGCGCACCGACATCTCGGCGGAGCCCATGAGGCTGATGCCGTGCCGGGCGAGCCAGCCGACCACGCTGTTGAGGCGGACGTTGAGGGGGCTGCCCTTGAGGTAGTACGGCGATGACGACGACATGGTGACCTCCCGATGGTGAGAGCGGTGCTCTCTTTTGTGAGCAGTGCTCTCGCTCAAGGAGGAGTCTGCCTGAGATCAGTGATCCAAAGCAAGAGCACTGCTCTCGTTTGTGTGCGGCGCTCCTCCTCCGTGGCACACTGCCCAGCATGAGCAGCACACGAGGAGCCCGCACCGCCACGCAAGGAGCCCGTGCCCGCGCGCGGAGCGAAGTCACCGCCGCCATCAAGGACGAAGCGCGCAGGCACCTCGCCGCGGAGGGAGCGTCCAAGCTGTCGCTCCGCGCCGTGGCCCGCGAACTCGGCATGGCCTCCTCCGCCATCTACCGCTACTTTCCCAGCCGCGACGACCTGCTCACCGCACTCATCATCGACGCCTACGACTCCCTCGGCGAGGCCGCGGAGACCGCGCACGCCCGGGTTGCCGGGGCCGCGCCCGCCGAGCGGTGGATCGCCGTGTGCGAGGCGGTGCGCGGGTGGGCGCTGGAGCATCCGCACGAGTACGCGCTGATCTACGGTTCGCCCGTGCCCGGCTACTCCGCGCCCGACACCACCGTGCCGGCGGCCTCGCGGGTCTGGCAGCTCGCCATGGGGATCGTGCGGGACGCCCACCGGGGGAGGGGCGTGGCCCAGTGGAAGCTGTCGGCCGAGGTCACGCCGGAGGCGGAGCGGATGGCCGCCGATCTCGCGCCCGATCTGCCGCCCGCTGTGATCGCGGCGCTCGTCGCATCCTGCGCACAGCTGTTCGGGCTGGTCAACTTCGAGGTGTTCGGACAGTTCCACCGCGTCGTCGAGGACCGCGAGGCCTTCTTCCGGCACGCGGCGGCCCAACTCGCCCACCACGTGGGGCTCGTGTTCCCCGGGGCCTGACGCTCCGGGTCCTGACGGGGCGCTGCGGCCAGGGCGTACTTCGCGAGGAGTACGTGTGATCACCTCGCTCGGGTGACGCACCGCAGGGCGGGCGGCGTCTAGCGTGGCGGTCATGGAAGAGCAGGGCGCGGGCACACCGACCCGGCCGCGGGGAGGACCACCGTGGCGACGGGGGCCGGGCGGCCCTCCCGGGTGGTCGGGCGGGCCCGGGTGGTGGCCGGGTGGTCCGCCGTGGTGGGCGCGGTCCGACGAGGACGCGGGCTCCCGCCTCCCGTGGCGCTCCACACTGCTGATCACCGTCTTCGTCGTGGCCGGCTCGAACGCCGCCGCCCGGTTCCAGGAGGCGGAGCACGCGTCCCTCGGCTTGTTCGCGCGCGTGCTCCTGGTCGTCGGCTCGGTCCTGCTGCTGTGGCGGCAGCGGTATCCGGTGCTCGTCGCCTTCGGGACGGCCGCCGCGGCCATGCTCTATCTGGGGGCCGGGTATCCGTACGGACCGGTGTTCCTCACGGTCGCCCTGGGCTGCTTCAGCGCGATCGTCACCGGACACCGCAAGGCCGCCTGGGCGGCGGTCGGGACACTGTGGGTGGGGCACGCCCTGGTGGCGCACTGGCTGTACCGGTGGCTGCCACCGCCCGGCGGCGACGCCGCCCCCTGGGGGTCGGAAGTGCCCGTCGCCGCGTGGATCATCGCGATCGTCGCGGTCTCCGAGCTGGTCCGGGTGCGCCGCGAGCAGTGGGCCCGCGAACGTGCCGAGCGCGCCCGGGCGGCCCGCCGGCGCGCCGACGAGGAGAGGCTGCGCATCGCCCGGGAACTGCACGACGTCCTCGCCCACAGCATCTCCGTGATCAATGTGCAGGCCGGGGTCGGGCTCGCGCTCCTCGACTCCGACCCCGAGCAGGCCCGTACTGCCCTCACCACCATCAAGGCGGCCAGCAAGGAGGCCCTGGGCGAGGTCCGTCAGGTGCTCGACACGCTGCGGGCCCGGGGTGACGCCCCGCGCGCCCCGGCACCAGGACTCGGCCGGCTGCCGGAACTCGTCGAGCAGGCGGCCGGTGCGGGGCTCACGGTCCACGTGGAGGGTGAGGCGCCCCCGCTCCCGCCCGGCGCCGACCTCGCCGCGTTCCGCATCGTGCAGGAGGCCCTCACCAACGTCGTACGGCATTCGGGGTCGCGGCACGCGCGCGTGCACCTCGAACAGGCGGCAGGGGCGCTGCGGTTGCGCATCGACGACGACGGGCCGGCGACCGGCGCGGACGCGGGCGGCAGCGGAAACGGCCTTGCCGGAATGCGGGAGCGGGCCGCCGCCCTCGGTGGCATGATCGAGGCGGGGCGCCGGGACGACGGCGGGTTCCGGGTGCTCGCCGACCTGCCGCTCACGTCCGGCGGGGCCCGCGAGGCCAAGGAGGACCGGTGATCCGCGTACTGCTCGCCGACGACCAGTCACTGGTCCGCGCAGGCTTCAGGGCACTCCTCGACGCGCAGCCCGGCATCGAGGTCGCCGGGGAGGCCGCCGACGGTGAGGAAGCACTGCGCGGGGTGCGCGCACTGCGACCGGACGTCGTCCTCATGGACATCCGGATGCCACTTCTCGACGGGCTGGCCGCGACCCGCCGTATCACCGGCGATCAGGACCTGACGGACGTCAAGGTCGTCATGCTGACCACCTTCGAGCTCGACGAGTACGTCTTCGAGGCCATCCGCTCCGGTGCGTCGGGCTTCCTGGTCAAGGACACCGAGCCGGAGGAACTGGTGCGCGCGGTACGGGCCGTGGTCGAGGGCGACGCGCTGCTCTCACCGGGAGTGACCCGCCGGCTGATCTCGGAGTTCGCGGCCCGCTCGAAGGAGCCCGCGGCGGCGGCGTCGCTCGCCGGACTCACCGAGCGGGAACGGGAGGTGATGGCCCTCGTCGGCATCGGTCTGTCCAACGAGGAGATCGCCCGCCGCCTGGTCGTCAGCCCGCTGACTGCCAAGACCCATGTGAGCCGCACGATGGTGAAGCTGGGCGCGCGCGACCGGGCCCAACTGGTCGTGCTGGCCTACGAGTCCGGACTGGTGCGGCCGGGCTGGCTGGGCTGAGATCCGGCCCGACGGGATGAACGGCGGGGCACCGCTGCCCGGCCGCTGCCGCGGTTGAAACGGAGCAGCACGCTCACCACCCGAACAGCGAAGAGCGGGGCCGCCAGCACGGCACCGGAGAGAACGAGCACACGTTCCACACCATCCGGCAGCGCGAAGAGCAGGGCCGGACCGGCCAACACCCCGAACACCAAGGCCGCCGCGAACGCCGCGCTGACCAGCGCGTATCCGATCTCCACGGTGATCGCGTCCCGATCGGCCTGTGTGCGCCGTCCCTGCGTCTCGTACACGCCGCTTTCCCGTCCCCCGTCAGTCTCCATGCGCCGTATCCAACAGGTGGGCGCCCGGCGGGGCAAGACAGCCCGCCGGGCGCCGGGCCCCTGCCTCACCTTCATGTCACGGCGGAGTTCTCCCGCCACAGCGCCGCCACCGACTCGTCGCCCGTGACGCCCGGCAGGGGCAGCCTGTTCCACAGCGACAGGTAGAGCCGCGCGGCAGGACCGGCCACCTCGCAGTCCGCCTCCGCCGTCTCGCCCCGCTCGCCCAGCGGCGGCCCGGACGACAGCCGTACGGTCCACACGGTGCCCGTGTCCGTCGCCCGCACCCGCCAGATCCGCGGCCGGTCCGTGCGCACCCTGCTCTTCTCCCGCGCGTGGAAGCCGAGCAGCAACTCGTCGACGCCGTCGACCGCGAAGTCCGGGGCGATCGCGAAGTCCGGCGCGTTCGCCCCGACCGCCTCGGCACTCCCGTCGCGTGCCGCCTGCGCGTCCAGCCGGTGCACGGTCGTCTCGTGCGCCTGCCGCCGTGCCCAGAAGGCCAGCGGCGAGGGCGCGGGCAGGAAGCTCCAGCACGCCACGTCCACGGGTGCCGCGGTGATGGTGTCGACGAGCCACGCGTGGCCCTCCCGGAACCAGGCCAGGAGTTCGGCGCCGTCCAGGTCCGGCTCGCCCTCGTCCGGGTGGTACGACATGTGGCCCTCGGCGACGAACGCCCCCGCCCAGCGGTGCACCATCCCCGTGTGCCGCAACAGGTCCCGCACCTGCCAGTCGGGGCACGTCGGTACCCGTGCCCCGGTCCCCGCGGTCTCGGCGGCCGCGGCCAGCAGCCGGCCCTCCTTGTCGAGGGCCTCGATGTGCTCGGCGATGTCCATGGGCCGAGTGTGCCGGACGGAGTGCGGTCGAGGCAGTACCGGGCCCGCCCGCGGGGCCGGGCACCCCGGCGTCAGCTCACCGTCCAGCGCTTGATCAGACCCCCGATGACGGCGGCCACCCCGGCCAGGACCGCCACGCTGGTGAGGGCGGCCGACAGGGAGAACCAGTCCGCCATGAACCCGATCGCGGGCGGTCCCAGGAGCATGCCGCCGTAGCCGAGGGTCGAGGCGGTCGCCACGCCACTGGGGCCGGCCAGCGCACCGGCACGTTCGACGGCGACCGGGAAGATGTTGGCGAGCCCGAGCCCGGTGACCGCGAAGCCGGCCAGCGCCGCCCACAGGGTGGGCGCGAGCGATCCGAGCAGCATGCCGGCCATGGCCGTCGCGCCGCCTGCCACGACGGTACGCCTCCGGCCCAGACGTTCGAGCAGCGTCGTCCCGGTCAGCCGCCCGATGGTCATGGCGAGCGCGAAGCACGAGTAACCGATCGCGGCCATGCCCGGCGAGGCGTTCAACGCCTGCTCCAGGTGCAGAGCGCCCCAGTCGGCCAGTGCGCCCTCGCCGTACGCCGTGCAGAGCGCGATCAGACCGAGGACCGCCACGAGGCCGCGGGTCCGGGAGTCCGGTCGCCGTGGCACGTGCTCCTCGGCCCGCTCGCGGTCCACCGGGTCGGGCGGCGCTTGCTGGAGCAGCGTGCGTCCCGCGACGGCGGTCACCAGCAGACCGATCGCCGCGAGACCGAACAGATGCCCAGCGGGGGAGAGGGACCCCGCGACCAGTCCGCCGAGCCCCGCCCCCACCATGCCGCCCAGGCTGAACGCGGCGTGGAAGCTGGGCATGACGGGCCGCCGCAGCGCGGCCACGAGATCCACGGCGGCGCTGTTGAAGGCGACGTTGATGCCACCGTACGCGCTGCCGAAGACCAGCAGGACGGCGCCGAGTGCCAGTGCCGAGTGGGTGAGCGGTGGCAGGGTGACGCTGAGCGAGAGCATGACGCCGCAGATCACGGTCATGCGGTGGCTGCCGAAGCGGCGGCAGAGCCGTCCGGTGAGCATCATCGTGATGACGGCGCCCGCGGAGACGCCGAGGAGAGCGAGACCGAGCGCGCTGGCCGACGCGCCTGTCTGCTGTTTGATGGCGGGGATGCGCACCACCCAGCCGGCGAAGACGAAGCCGTCCAGGGCGAAGAACGCGGTGAGGGCCGTACGGAGCCGCGTCAGGTCGTTGCCCGGCACGGCGTCGCGGGTGCGGGATTTGTTTATTAACGGCACAAACGCAGGCTAGGTGCGGGCGAATGGAGGGGGCAAGGGAGCGTCGAGGTGCACGCGCCCGCAGTGTCGGCCCTGCGGCCTTGTCCTCGAACGCCGGACAGGCTCGTTTTCTCAGTGCCAGCCGAAACGGCGGTCCACCACCGCCGCGAACTCCTCCGGCGTCAGCACCGCGTCCCCGTTCTGGTCGGCGGCGTCGAACAGCGCGGACGAGGCGTCGGCGTCCTCCACTCCCCAGTACGGCAGGTCCCCCGCCGCGGCCAGGGACGGGCCCTTCGTCCGCAGGGCGATGATCACTTCCTCACGGGTCAGGATCCCGTCGCTGTCGAGGTCGAGTGCTTCGAACAGCTTCCGTGCCTTGTCACTCATCACGTCGTCCCCGTCCTCTTCGGCGGCGGGCACCCCGGTCCCACTCACGGGCGGAACGCCTCGCGTCCCGCCCGGGTTCCCCGTATCCCCAGTCTCCTCCCTCTCGTCCGTCTCCTCTCTGCTCCGTCCCCGTTGTGGCTCGCTGCTCGGTGGCCGCGGATGCCGTGCGGGTCGGCTTGCCCAGTGCCCAGAAGAGCACGCCGAGGAGCATGAACCCGGCGAGCGGGACGGCCTCCGTCAGCAGGTACTTCCAGCGCTCGTCGTGACTCCAGCCGTCCGGCGCGTAGTCGGAGCCGAACCAGTGGTCGCCGAGTCCGGGAGCGGCCAACCGCACGCCGGCGAACAGCACGAGCAGGGTGAGCACCGCACTGATGGTTCGGGGGAAGAGCGCCTTGTAGGGGCATGGGGTGCCCGGGGCCTTGCGGCGCAGGACCGCGAGCGCCGGGAGTTTCAAGACACCCCCTGGCTCTGCGGGACGTCCTTGACGAACACGATTCCGTCGCTCTCGGCCAAGTGGGCGGGGTCCAGTGGGGAGTATCCGTGGTAGGGGGACACGCGGGGGGCGGGCCGTGCGTCTTCCAGGGCGGTGGCCAGCCGGGGCGCGTCGACGACGCAGCGGTCCTCCGGGAGCGTGTACAGGAGTCCTTCGACGGTGTCCGGCGGCGGGGTGCCCACGCCCTGGTGCCGGATCGTGCCGAGGGCCGTGGCCAGGAAGGCGTACCGCTCGCCCAGATGGGCGCTCACGAGGGCGCCGGCGCCCCACCACTCCACCGGCAGGCCGCCCATCCGCATCGTGCTCCTGGCCCGCTGGAGATGCCCGTTGTGGGCGTGCACCAGTGCCGGGCCCCGTTCGGCGACGGCGAGGAGGTTGGCGGCCATCATCTGGTCCCGCAGGCCCACCAGCCGCGTCATACGGCTCGGTGAGGTGTCCGCCATCCAGAAGTGGTAGCGCAGCAGGCCGGTCGCGGTGCGCCCGTACAGGCGCGCCCGGTCCCAGTCCTCCCGGGAGGTCGCCGTGATCAGATGCGGCGTCTGCGTGTCGAGCAGCGCCACCAGGTCGTCGGCGAGCAGCCGCAGCTCCCTCGCCTCCGCCGACTGTCCCAGGGACTGGGCCGGGTCCATCATCGCGGCGGGGTTGGTCCACCGGTCGTCGCCACCGAGCAGACGGTCGAGCGTCTCGGCGGTACAGGGGAGCAGGTCCGCGTCCACCCGGGCCGCGAGGTAGCCGTGGAGTGCGGTGAGTGCCTGCCGGGGACTCGCGGCGCCGGTGATCTCCAGCGGGCCGTCGACACCGGCGAAGCGGAGCCGCTCGGACGCCGGCCGGCCGTTGTTGTGGGCGCGCATCCAGCGCACGAGCTCGCGGTTGGCCGCGGACGCGCCCCACCCATGGCTGAATCCGCGCTCCATGACCTCGTCGAGGGTGCCCGTGCCCAAGGTGACGTGGTCGTCCACGACCAGCCCCATCATGCAGTCGCTCTCGATCGCGATCGTCCGGTAGCCCTCCTGCTCGACGAGCCGGCGGAACAGCTCGTTGCGCAACTCGAGCAGCGTGTCCTCGCCGTGCGTGGGCTCGCCCAGGGCGAGGAGCCTCGGCGGTGCCGGGAGCAGCTTCATGACGGCGGTGGCATCGACGGCATGGGCGGTGTCCTTGATGTCAGTGACCATGCCTTGAACGGTATCGTTGAACTGTCGATTGAAAGTTTTCCGCGACGTCGGCCAGCATTTCGGCAGAAACATCGGTAACAGCATGAGGCGCAACCCTCAAAGAGGTGGTCGGCTCAGGCCGGTCGATCTCGCGCGGGCGCACGGTCTGTCGACCCAGGCGATCAGGAACTACGAGGAGGCCGGCATCCTTCCGGCCGCCGAGCGCACGCCCAGCGGCTACCGCACCTACACCCCGCTGCACGCCGCGGCCCTGCGCGCGTTTCTCGCCCTCGTGCCCGGCCACGGCCACCAGACGGCGACGTCGATCATGCGGGCGGTGAACGAGGGCTCGGCCGATGAGGCGTTCCGCCTGATCGACGAGAGCCACACCCAGCTCCTCGACGACCGCCGGACCCTCCAGGCCGTGGAGAGCGCCCTGCGCGACCTGGAGCCCAGCACGGCCTCCGGGCCCGGCGCGGGGGCCGAGCCCCCCGCGGTGTCCGGGCCCGGCGTCACCTTCATCGGGCCGCTGGCCCACAAGCTCGGAATACGGCCCGCGACGCTGCGAAAGTGGGAGCGCGCCGGGCTGGTGCGCCCGCGCCGCGACCGGCAGACCGGGTACCGCGTCTACGACGAGAGCGATGTACGGGACGCCCGGCTGGCCCACCAGCTCAGGCGGGGCGGCTACCTGCTGGAGCAGATCGCCCCGCTCATCGCCCAAGTACGGGCGGCCGGCGGGCTGGAGCCGCTGGAGTCCGCACTGCGCGACTGGCGGGGACGGCTGTCCACCCGCGGGCGGGCGATGCTGACCGGGGCGGCCGAACTGGACGCGTATCTCCGCGAGCGCGGATGAGCCGGCGGCCGCCGGGGGCAGGGGGAGCCCACCCAGCGGCAGACAACAGCCCGCCGAGTGCCGAGCGGCTCGTTGAGGGGACGGTGTGACGCGGTTGTAGGGTGCCTCACATGTCGGAACTTGCGCCGGGAGCGCAGCCGTTCACCACTCAGACAGAGTCCGGAACGCTCGAGGACCTCCGCTCGCGGTTGCGTGCGACGCGCTGGCCGGACGCGCCCGAGGACGCCGGGTGGTCGCTCGGGACCGATGTCGACTACCTGCGTGAGCTGGTCGCGTACTGGGCGGACGGGTTCGACTGGCGGGCGCGGGAGGCGGAGCTCGGCCGGCTGCCCCGCTTCCGCGTGCAACTCGGCGGCCTGGGGATCCACTTCGTGCACGCCCGGGCTGCCGATCCGGCCCGACCCGTGCTGCCGCTGGTCCTCAGCCACGGCTGGCCGGACTCCTTCTGGCGGTACTCGAAGGTCATCCCGCTCCTCACCGATCCCGGCGCGCACGGCGCCGACCCCGCCGACGCGTTCGACGTGGTCGTACCGGACATGCCGGGCTACGGCTACTCCGAGCGTCCCGTCGGCCCGCCCCTCGACACTGTCGCCGTCGCGGGCCTGTGGGCCGAGCTCATGGGCGTCCTCGGGTACACGCGGTTCGGCGCGGCGGGCGGGGACATGGGCAGTCACGTGAGCCGCTACCTCGCCCTCGACCACCCCGACCGGGTCGTGGCCGTGCACCGCACGGACGCGGGCCTGCCCGTCTTCACCGGCGACCCGGCGGAGCTCACGGCCGAGGAGCGCGCCTGGCTCGCGGACTGCGCTGCCTGGGCCGCGACCGAGGGCGCCTACGGCGCCATGCACCGCACGAAGCCCCAGACCGCCGCCGTCGGGCTCACCGACTCGCCGGCCGGGCTCGCCGCGTGGATCGTCGAGAAGCTCCAGGGGTGGAGCGACTGCGGCGGCGACATCGAGCGGAGCTTCACCAAGGACGAGATCCTCACCAACGTCACGCTCTACTGGCTCACCGGGACGATCGGTTCGTCGATGCGCGCGTACCACGCGAACGCGGCGATCCCGCCCGCACAGCTCACCCGCCGGGTCGAGGTGCCGTCCGGGTTCTCCCTTTTCCGCGGTGACGTCGTCCGTCCGCCGAGGGCGTGGCTGGAGCGCACGGCGAACGTCGTGCGCGTGACCGAGCCCCCGCGCGGCGGGCACTTCGCGCCGTTCGAGGAACCCGAGCTCTACGCGGAGGAGTTGCGCGCGTTCTTCCGCCCCTTCCGGGCGGCAACGGACTGAGGACGCCTCGGGACGCCTTCACCGCCGGCGCTCCGAGGCTTAGCAGGATGGTGCCGCGGTGTCAGGTGCCCCGTGGCGGCGGAAGTCAGGGAAGAGCGGGAGCAGGACGAGCGCGACCGCGAAGGTCAGGGCTCCGCCGCCGGTGACCGCCCACGTGGCGCCGAAGGCGGCACCCGCCGTGCCGTGCACGAGGTCGCCCAACCGCGGCCCGCCCGCGGACACCACGGTGTCGACTCCCTGCAGCCGGCCCCGCATCCCGTCCGGCACGGCGGTCTGCAGGACCGTGCGGCGGAAGACCCCCAGCGCCAGGAGCGTGACGCCCGCCAGAACCAGCCAGCCTGCCGCCCAGATCAGCGAGCGGGCCGTCCCGAACCCCGCGACGGCCAGGCCCCACAGGCCCACCGCTGCCGCGACGGCGACACCATGGCGGCGGACGCGAGTGAAGCTCCCGGAGAGCAGCGCCCCCAGCACCCCTCCCGCCGACAGGGCGGCGTACAGCACTCCGATGTCCGACGCCTGGAAGGCCTCCTGCGCGAGTTGCGGGAAGAGCGCCGTGGGCAGGCCCAGGAACAGGGCGGCGAAGTCGGCGAGATACACCGCTCGCAGTACCCGGTTCCGCGCCACGAGACGCACGCCGTCCACGATCTGCCGTACGCCCGCGCCCCGCCTCCTCCCGCAACCCCCCGCAGGGGGCAGGGCCGGTAGCCGCCACACGGCCCACGCCGTCGCGCACACTGCGGCGGCGTCCGCCAGGTACAGCGTCGCGCTGCCCACGACCGGGAGCAGGCCGCCGGCCAGCAGCGGACCGGCGATCCCCGCCGACAGGACGACCATCGACTGCAGCGCGTTGGCAGCGGGCAGCAGACCGGGGCGAACCAGCCGGGGAACCACGGCTCTGCCCACCGCGGTGTTGGCGCCGAACAGAGCCTGCTGCACACCGACCAGCACGAGCAGCACGCCGACCGACCGGAGCTGCGCCCATGCCTGAGCCCACAGCAGCAGCGACACCACGCCGATGCCGTTCGTGGTCGTCAGCAGCACGCGCCGCCGGTCCCGTACGTCGGCGAACGCGCCTCCCCACAACGCCCCGGCCGCCATCGGGGCGAAGCCCACCAACCCGGCCAGCCCGACATGGGCCGAGGAGCCGGTGAGGCCGTAGATCTCCAGCGGCACGGCGACCGCCGTCAACTGCGCTCCCAGTGACGTCACGATGCCGGCCGCCCACAGCCGCCGGAAGTCGTCCCCGCGCAGCGGCCGTACGTCGACCAGCACCCCTCGTCCCCGCACCCGCGCCCCTCCGCCGCCCGCAGCACCCATCCGTGAACCGATGCTGCGGGCTCCCCCTGGGGCAAGGTCAACGAGTTGGCCAGGCCCCGGGAGAGAAGCTCACTGGCCTCGCCGGCGGAGGCGGAGGGTGAGGATCTGGAAGGGGCGCAGGCGCAAGCGGACCGAGTCCCCGGCCGCCTGATGGCTCGTCACATCACCGAGAGGGCGTTCCAGGAGGTCGGTGGCCGTGACGGACGCGAGGGGGAACCCGGTGGCGAGGGTGGCGCGGGTACGGACGCCGTGCGCCTCGTAGAGGCGGACGACGACGTCGCCCGACCGGTCGTCGGCGAGCTTCACGGCCTCGACGACCACCCCCTCGTGGTCGACCGCGACCAGGGGAGCGACGGGCGCGCTGCCCGGCAGCACACGCTCCGGCAGGTTGAGGCGGTAGCCCTCGCGGACGGCGTCGGCGAGGCCGGCGCCCACCACCAGGGCGTAGCGGAGCCGATGGGTGCCCTGGTCGGCGTCCGGGTCGGGGAAGCGGGAGGCGCGCAGCAGCGAGAGGCGGACCGTGGTCGTGGTGCCCCCGTCGGGGCGGACGTCGCGGGTGACGTCGTGACCGTACGTCGAGTCGTTGACCAGCGCGACGCCCCAGTCTCGCTCACCGACGTGCAGGAAGCGGTGAGCGCAGATCTCGAACTTGGCGGCGTCCCAGCTGGTGTTGGTGTGGGTGGGCCGCTCGACGTGCCCGAAGGGGATCTCGGCGGACGAGTGGGCGGCGCGCAGATCCAGCGGGAAGGAGGCTTTGAGGAGCTTCTCCGTCTCGTGCCAGTCGACGACGGTGTCGATCAGGAGCCGCCTGGAGTCCGCGGCCAGGGTCAGGGTCTGCTCGATCCGTGAGGCGCCGAAGGCACGGACGACGCGGACCCCGTCGTCCAGCGCGGTGACCGACTCGGCTTCGTTGAGGTCGCGGACGGCGTTGCGGTAGAAGACGTCGATGTCCCACGCGTCCCACTGGTTGGGGAAGTCCTGGTGCAGTTGCAGCAGGTTCGCGGTGGTGCCCGGCGGCAGCGCCTCGCGGTCGGCGCTCACGTCGTATGCGGAGGTGACCAGGCCACGGCCGTCGACGGTCACCCGGAGCAGGCCGTTGTCCAGGACGAAGCCGTCGCCGTCGGGGACGGGCGGTACGGGCGTGTCGGCCACCTCGGCGCGCGGAGCGGCGCCCAGCGCGGGGACGCCACCGCGTGCGTGGGGGGCGGCGTTGAAGACGATGGTGCCCGTGGTGGAGTCTGCGGGGGTGGCCGAGCCGGCCGCGTCGGCGGGCCCCGCGAGGGCGCGCTGAGCCTCCTCGACGATCTGCTCCAGCTCCCGGGCGACGACGGCGTACGTCTCCTCCGCCTCGCGGTGCACCCAGGCGATCGAGGTGCCCGGCAGGATGTCGTGGAACTGGTGCAGCAGCACCGTTTTCCACAGCCGGTCCAGCGCCTCGTACGGATACGGGTGCCCGTGGCGCACTGCGGCCGTGGCCGCCCACAACTCCGCCTCGCGCAGCAGGTGTTCACTGCGCCGGTTGCCCTGCTTGGTGGCGAGCTGGCTGGTCAGGGTGCCGCGGTGGAACTCCAGGTACAGCTCGCCGGACCACACCGGGGCGCCGCCGTTCGCCTCGTACTCGGCGTGGGCGCGGGCGAAGAAGGTGGAGGGCCGCTCCATGGTGACCCGGGCCGAACCCTCCAGATCGGCCAGCCGGGCGGCGCGGGCCAGCATCTCACGGGTGGGGCCGCCGCCGCCGTCGCCGTAACCGAACGGGACGAGGGAGTGGTTGGCGCCCGCCTTGTCCTGGAAGTTGCGCACGCTGTGGGCGACGTCGGCGCCGGAGAGGTCGCCGTTGTAGCTGTCGACGGGCGGGAAGTGGCTGAAGATGCGGGTGCCGTCGATGCCCTCCCACCAGAAGGTGTGGTGCGGGAACTTGTTGGTGGTGTTCCAGGAGATCTTCTGGGTGAGGAACCAGCGCACCCCGGCCAGCTTCATCAGCTGGGGCAGGGCCGCGTTGTAGCCGAAGGTGTCCGGGAGCCACATCTCCTCGGTCTCGACGCCGAACTCCTCCAGGTAGAACCGCTTGCCGTGGACGAACTGGCGGACCAGCGACTCGCCGCCGGTGAGGTTCGTGTCCGGCTCCACCCACAGGCTGCCCGTGGGCAGGAACTGGCCCCTCCTGGCCTTCTCCCGGGCGCGGGCGTACACGTCGGGCCGGTGCTCCTTGAGCCAGGCGAGTTGCTGGGCCTGGGACATCACGAAGCGGAAGTCCGGATGGTCGTCCATGAGCTGGGTGACGTTGGAGACGGTCCGGGCGACCTTGCGCACGGTCTCCCGCAGCGGCCACAGCCAGGCCGTGTCGATGTGCGCGTGCCCGACCGCGGAGATCCGGTGCGCGCTCGCGGTCGCGGGCGCCGCCAGGGCCGGGGCCAGTGCCTCGCGCGCCGCGGCGGCACTGCCGCCGACATCCTGCAGGTCCACCGCGTCCAGGGCGCGTTCGACGGCCCGCAGGATCTGCCAGCGGCGCGGGGAGTCCACCGGCAGTTCGTGCATCAGCTGGCCGAGGACGTCGAGGTCCTGGACGAGTTCGTGGACGGTGCGGTCGAAGACCGCGAGGTCCATCCGTCGCAGCCGGTAGAGGGGTTCGCCGGGGTCGGCCGACGGATCGTCGAGCCAGGGTGCCCGCCCGCCGACCGCGGTGGGGCCGAAGGTCAGCCGGCCGGGGGCGGTGTGCATGACCACCGGGTTGGCGGCGGCCTCGACGTACCGGACGAACTCCTCGCCGCCGTCGGCCGATTCGGTGACCGGCAGCCAGATGTTGCGGGGGTTGAGCGCCTTCACCGCGGTGCCGTCGGCCCGGTGGACCAGACCCTCGGCGGAGAAGCCGGCGGAGTGGGTCGAGAAGCCGAGGTCGAGCACGGCCTCGACGGGGAGTCCCGCCCAGTCCCGCGGGATCTCCCCGCTGACCCGGAACCAGCTCGTCGACCAGGCGGGGCCCCACCGGTCACCGATCCGCGCCGGACGGTAGGGAGCGGCCAGCGCGTCACGGACCGGCACGGGCTCGCCGGGGACGTTCCAGATCTCCACGTGCAGGGGGACGGACCGGGCGTGGACAGCCGGCCGTATGCGTTCGTTCAGCACCCGGGCGAGCCGCTGCTCGGAGACTTCACGGTCGTTGTGCATGGGTTGTTCTTCTCCGGGGGGTGGGGGAGGGGCCGCTCTGTGAGGGGTTCACCCCTTGAGGGCGCCGCCGAGAGCGAAGCCGCCGCCGAGCTTCCGGGCCAGCAGCACGTAGAGCATCACGACGGGCAGGGAGTACAGGATGGAGAACGCCGACAACTGCCCGTACTGCGTCTGGTCATGGGCGCTGAGGAAGGTGAACACGCTGACGGACGCGGGGAGCTTCTCCGGGGACAGCAGCAGGATGAACGGGACGAAGAAGTTCCCCCACATGCCGATGAAGGTGAAGACGGTGACGACGGTGACGCCGGGCCGCATCAGCGGCAGGACGACCCGCCACAGCACGTGCGCGGTGTTCGCGCCGTCGATCCGGGCGGCCTCCTCCAGCACCATCGGTACGCCGTCCATGAAGTTCTTCATCAGCCAGATCCCGAAGGGCAGCGCCGAGGCCGCCAGGAACAGCGTGGTGCCGGGGACGGAGTCGATGAGGTTCACCTGCACGAACATGCTGTAGACGGGGATCATCACGGCGGTGATGGGCAGACCGGTGGAGAACAGGATCGTGTAGAGGAACGGCCGGCGCAGTCGGGAGCGATAACGGGACAGCGGATAGGCGGCCAGGAAGGACGCCGCCACCGTCACCAGGGTCGCGAATCCGCACAGCAGCAGGCTGTTGAGCAGCGGCCGGTAGGTGGTGTCGGCGTTGAGGACTGCGTCGAAGTTGCCGAGGGTGAGCGACGACGGCCACCGCAGCCGGAAGCTGTTGGTGTCGCCGACCGAGGCGATGAGCATCCACAGCAGGGGCAGGACGTACGTCACCGAAACGGCCAGCAGGACGGCGTTGACGGCGATGCGGCCGGCCAGGGAGCGGCGCCGGTGCGAGGCACGCGGTGTGGTGGCCGTCGCCGGCCGGTCGGACGCGGCACGCGACGGTGCGAGAACGGCCATCAGTCGTCCTCCAGTTTGAGCAGGCGGATGTACACGACGGAGAACAGGGCGCCGACCACCAGCAGCACGAGGGCGATGGCGGTGCCGTAGCCGATGAGGCTGTTCTGGAACGCCTGCTGGTACATGAAGATGGGCAGGGTCTCGCTCTTGTTGCCGGGACCGCCTCGGGTCATGGTGTAGATCAGGCCGAAGACGGAGAGCGTCTGGAGCGTGATCAGCATCAGGTTGGTCATGATCGACCCCCTGATGACCGGCAGGACGACCCGCCACAGCCGCTGCCAGGGACCCGCGCCGTCCATCTCGGCCGCCTCCACGAGCTCCTGCGGCACGTCGTTCAGGGCGGCGGTGAAGACCATCATCGAAAAAGCCGTGCCGCGCCAGACGTTGGCGAGGCAGACCGCCAGGATGGGCATCGTGTAGAGCCAGTTCTGCTGCGGCAGGCGCAGGGCGTCGAGAATCGAGTTCAGTGAGCCCTGGTTGTAGAAGAACGCGTACATCAGGTAGCCGGCGACCACCTCGGGCAGCACCCACGCGGCGATGACGACACCGTTGGTGAGCGCCCGGACCGGCTTCTCCGCCTTCTCCATCAGGACGGCCAGGGCGAGTCCCAGGGTGTTCTGGCCGATGACGGCGGAGCCCACCACGAACGCCAGGGTCAGCCAGACGGCGTTGAGGAAGTCGTGGTCCTCCAGAGCCCGCGTGAAGTTGTCCAGGCCCACGAAGTGGGTACCGGCCGCGCCCGTGAGCTGCATGTCGGTGAACGCGTAGTACACGCAGTACGCGATGGGCCCCGCGAGGAAGACGGCCAGCAGGACCACCGCCGGGAGCATCGGCAGACCACGCAGCAGGGAACGTACGGGGGCGGGAGGTGCCCCGTGGGGCCGGTGGCGATCACCGGCCTTGTGGGGCACCGACGTCCAAGCGGTCACGAGTCGCCCTTGACGGTCTTGTCGTCGCCGACGGCGGACTTCACGTCGCTGTCGAAGGTGGCGGCGGCCTTGTCGACGGAGGCCTGGCCGGTGGTCACCGACTCCATGGCCTTCTGGATCGCGGCCGAGACCTGGTTGTAGGCGGGCAGGCCGGGCCGGTAGTGGGTGTACTGCACCAGGTCCGTGAAGAACTTGTTGGTCGGCACGGAGTTGGCGTACGACGGATCGGTGGCGGAGTCCGTACGGACGGCGATGCTGGCGTTGGTGGCGTTCCAACTCGCGTGGTTGGCCTTTGTCTCGATCATCGTGAGGAACTTCCACGCCAGGTCCGGGTTCTTGGCCTTGGCCGGTATCGACCAGACCCAGCCGCCGGACATGCTGATCTTGCCGGGGCTCTGGCCGTTCTGGGTCGGCATCGCGGCGGTGCCGATCACGGTCTCCCAGTCCTTCCACGGCTTCGGGCTGGTGGAGCCCCAGTTGTTGGGCATCCAGGAGCCGTCGATGTCCATCGCGAGCTTGCCCTCGGGGATCAGTTCGGTGCCGACGGTGGTACCGAAGTTGGCGCCGAGGGCCTGGTCCACCGGCGGGCCGAGCTTCTCGCTGTAGACGGTGCGCACGAACTCCAGCGAGTCCTTGAAGGCCTTGCTGCCCACGACCCACTTCTTCCGGCTCGTGTCGTAGAGGGACTTGTCGCCCGCCGGGGTGCCGTACAGCAGCATCTCGAAGCCCTGCATGGAGGAAGCCTCGCCGCCGGCCGTACCGGTGTAGAGGTTCATGGGGATGACACCGGGCAGCTCGGCCTTCAGCTTCCGGGCGGCCCTGAGGATGTCGTCCCAGGTCTTCGGCTGCCACGGCACGGCTATACCGGCCTTCTCGAAGAGCTGCTTGTTGTACCAGATCCCGCGTGTGTCGGTGCCGTCCGGGACGCCGTACGTCTTGCCGTCCGAGGCGCCGCGCGCCGCGACCTTGGAGGCGGGCACGAACTTCGACCAGTCGCTCCACTTGGCGAGGTAGGAGTCGATGGGCTGGAGGTAGCCGCTCGCGATGTCGGAGTTGATCAGCGCGGTGTCCTCGTAGACGAGGTCGGGGGCGGTCGCGGGGGACCGCATCATGAGCTGGACCTTGGTGTAGTAGTCGTTCTCGGAGGCGGTGACCGGGACGAGGGTCACCTTGGTGCCCGGGTTGGCCTTGGTGAACTGCTTGACCACCGAGGAGAGGCGGTTGGCCTGGAGCTTGTTCTTGCTGTCCAGGTTCTGCCAGTAGACGACCTTGATCGACTTGGCGGAGCTCCCGGACGAACCGGAATCCCCGCAGCCGGAGGCGGCCAGGGCGGTGGCGGTGGTGAGTGCTGCGGCAGCGATGAGTCTCGAACGCACGGTGGTTCCTCCGGAACGCGAAACCTGAGGAGAAGAACGAGGGGAGGACGAGGAGAAGAGCGAGGGGAGGACGAGGAGAAGAACGGGAAAGCCGCGACTGGGGTGCGCGCCGCGGGCAGTACGAGCGAGGCGCTCCATGCGGCGCCACCCCGCGCGACCTGGCCTGGTGCGCCCGGCTTGATGGCCGTAGCTAAATCCAATTGATGGATGAAGTCAACGCTTCCGGCGTGTAAACTTTCGTCACGAACCGCCGTTCAGCACATAAAGGGGCATGGTTCGCGGTTCGGCTCACAACGCGCGTTCCGGTCGCGCCCGCGCCGATCAGTCGAGGACAACGAGAAGACACGAAGGAGCGGTAGGTGACCGACAGGTGACGATGCTCGGTGGCACGAACCTGCCCCGGGTCGGCGGGTACAACCAGGCCGTCGTGCTGGACGCCATCCGGACCAGGGGGCCCGTGAGCCGGGTCGAACTGGCCGCGCTCACCGGCCTGACCAACCAGACCGTCTCGAACGTCGTCCGCAAACTGCTCGACGCCGGCCTCGTCACGGAGACCGGCCAGGCGCCCTCCAGCGGAGGCAAGCGCCGCACCCTGCTGGCTCCCCGCCCCGACGGGGCCTACGCGCTCGGCGTCCATCTCGACCCCGACGCGGCCGTGATCGTCCTGGTCAACCTGGCCGGCGAGGCGATCACCAGCCGTCGGCTCAGGCTCACGGTCCCGAACGACCCCGCCGACGTCGTGGACCGGGTCGCCCGCGCGGCCCTCCGGCTCGTCGACCGGTCCGCCGTGGATCCCGACCGCCTGCTCGGCCTCGGCATCGCCGCTCCCGGGCCGATCGACGGCTCCTCGGGTGAGGTGGTCTCCCCGCCGAACCTCCCCGGCTGGGACCGCGTCCCCCTGCTGAAGATGTTCGCCGAGGCCACCGGCATGCCCGTGGCCCTGGACAACGACGCCACCGCCGCCGCCATCGGCGAACGCTGGATCGGCGGCGAGGCCAGAGCCGGCAGCTTCCTGTTCATCTACCTGGGTACCGGCATCGGTGCCGGCATTGTTCTCAACAACACCGTGCTGCACGGCGATTCGGGCAACGCGGGGGAGTTCGGGCACCTCGCCGTCGAACCGGGGGACCGCGTCTGTCACTGCGGCGGTACCGGCTGCCTCGGCCCCTACTGCAGCCCCGCCGCGATCATCGACGACTTCCTGCGCCGCCACGGACGGGCCGCCGCCGACCGCGTCGGCCTGGCCGGCGACCCCGCCTCCCTGCACAACGACTGGAAGCTGCTCCGCCGGGCCGCCCGCACCGGAGACGAGCAGGCCCGTGACGTCGTACGCGGTGCCGCGCGCCGTATCGGTCAGGCCGCCAGGGGCGCCGTCAGCCTGCTCGACGTCAGTCGTGTCGTCCTCGGCGGTGAGGGGCTGCGCGGCATCGAGCCCATCGTGTGCGAGGAGATCGACACGGCTGTCAACAGCACGTCCGTCGCCCGTGCCATCCGGCCCATCGCCATCGAGCAGAGCGTCATCGGCGACACCGTCGGAGCGGTCGGCGCCGCGTCACTCGTGCTCCACGGCAACTACACGCCCGGCTGGCGCATGCTCACCGAGGCCTCCGGCTGACCGGAACGGGACATGGTCGGCCGGCCCGGTGTCTCAGTCGCCGATCCGGTCGATCTGCCGCAGCTTGTTGGTCGCGTCCAGCGCGGCGACCTTGTACGACTCCGCGAGCGTCGGGTAGTTGAACACCGCGTCGACCAGGTAGTCGACCGTTCCCCCGCAGCCCATCACCGACTGCCCGATGTGGATGAGCTCGGTGGCTCCGGAGCCGAAGCAGTGCACCCCGAGCAGAGTGCGGTCCCGGGGTGAGACCAGCAGCTTGAGCATGCCGTGGGAGTCGCCGATGATCTGCCCCCGGGCGAGTTCCCGGTAGCGGGAGATGCCGACCTCGAACGGTACGCGGTCCTCGGTGAGCTGGTCCTCGGTGCGGCCGATGAAGCTGATCTCCGGGATGGTGTAGATGCCGATCGGCTGGAGGTGGTGCATCCGGCCCACCGGCTCGCCGCACGCGTGGTACGCCGCCGCACGCCCCTGCTCCATCGAGGTCGCGGCGAGCGCCGGGAAGCCGATGACGTCGCCGACCGCGTAGATGTGCGGGACCTCGGTGCGGTAGTGCTCGTCGACGGTGATCCGGCCGCGCCGGTCGGCGGACAGCCCGGCCCTGTCCAGATCGAGTTCGTCGGTCAGACCCTGCCGGCCCGCGGAGTACATCACGGTGTCCGCGGGGATCTTCTTGCCGCTCTCCAGAACGGTGAGCGTGCCCCTCGGATGGCGTTCGACCGCGGCGACGGTCTCCCCGAAGCGGAAGGCGACGGCCAGGTCCCGCAGGTGGTACTTCAGCGACTCGATCACCTCGACGTCGCACATGTCGAGCATCCCGGACCGCTTCTCCACCACCGTGACCTTGCTGCCGAGGGCCGCGAACATGGAGGCGTACTCCATGCCGATCACCCCGGCTCCGACGATCACCATGGAACGGGGCACCCGCTCCAGTGTGAGGACGTTGTCCGAATCCATGATCGTCCGCCCGTCGAACTCGACACTGTCCGGCCGGGCCGGGCGGGTACCGGTCGCGATGACGATGTGCTCGGCGGCGAACAGCCGCTCGTTGCCCGTCGCTTCGCGCAGCGCGACGGTGTGGGCGTCGACGAAGCGGGCGGTGCCGGAGAACAGGGCGACGTGGTTGCGCGCGAGCTGGCTGCGGATGATGTCGACCTCGCGGCCGACCACGTGCTGGGTGCGTGTGGTCAGGTCGGCGACGGTGATGTCCTCCTTCAGACGGTAGCTCTGGCCGTACAGGTCGCGCTGGGTGAGGCCGGTGAGATACAGCACCGCTTCACGAAGGGTCTTGGAGGGGATGGTCCCGGTGTGCAGGGAGACACCGCCGACCATGTCGGGGCGATCGACGACGGCGACGCGGCGGCCCAGCTTGGCCGCCGCGATGGCGGCCTTCTGGCCACCCGGACCGGATCCGATGACAAGCATGTCGAAGTCGGGCATTCTCGGAAGTCTGACAGCCCGGGGCGCCCTGCCGGAAGGGCGAACAGGCAACCATTGTCTCCGAGTTGGCGGCACACCTCGGTCTACGAGACCGCGTCGACCAGCGCGGCGAGAGACCCGGCGAGGCGGTCGAGACCGGGGCCCGCGGCACCGCCCGGCTCTCTCATGTAGACGTCGCGGCGGATCTCGACCATCAGCGCGGTGACGTCCGGTCGCGTGCCGTGGAACACCAGCGGGACGTAGGCGCCCGAGAACGGACTGTTCACACCCGTGCCGCCGAAGCCGGCGAACGCCTCCTCGGCGGCTGCCAGCAGTTCGGGCGGCGTATGGAAGGGGTCGGTGCCCAGACACACGGGAGGGCGGGGGCCGTCGCCGTGCAGTTCGTACGGCAGGGGGGCCGTCGGATAGGAGTGGACGTCGAGGACGACGGCCCGCCCCGCCACGGCGAGACGGCCGGCCACCGCCTCGGTCATGGCCCGCGCGTACGGACGGTAGTACCGCTCGATCAGCGGCCCGGGCTCGCAGTCCGCGCGCCGCAGCGGCGCCCGGTGTGTGGTGCGGGTGTAGACCGCGCCCATGCCGACGGCGCTCATCTCCTCCCGCTCGTCCGGGAACCGCTCGGGATCGATCACCAGCCGGGAGAGCCGGTTCACGAACCGCCACGGCCTGACCGCGGCGGCCTCCGCCGCGGCGCGGGCCAGCCGCTCGGTGTGCGCGTCGGTGATGTGGTCCAGCTCCCGTTCGAGCTCCCGCTCGTCGAGCACGATGTCCCCTCTCACCGGGGCCGGTATCTTTCGCGCGGAGTGCGGGACATGGAGGATCACGGGGGAGTCCCGCGCGCCGGGGAGCAGCGCGAACGGCTCGGCGGCGACGGACTCCGAGGCACGGGACATGTACGGCTCCTCCGGGTGTACCGACAGCAGGACGTTCTACGAGATCACGTGGAGCGGCCGAGGGTTGTGCCGAACGCCTTCTCCGCGCACATCGGCCGGGTGGGCCCCCTCACACCGTTCATCGCCGTCACGGTGCCCTGTCCGGCCCCGGCCTCAGGTCCCGCCCGGCTCTCCACCAGTACTACGACCGGTACACCGTCTAGTTCTCCAGACGCACCGGCATCAGCATCGAGAACGTGTCCTCGTCGTCGGGCCGGCGGATCGCGACGGGGGCGGTGGGGTCGCCGAACTCCAGGACCAGGTGGTCCCGCGCCCCGGCGGTGAGCGCGTGCAGCAGGAAGTCGCGGTTGACGGCGACCTGGCTCTGGTCGTCGTCACCGTCCTCGCAGATGGTCACCGTGCCGTCGGCCGTCACCTTCAGCACGCTGAGATCGGTGCACGCGCCGTCTTGTCCGCGTGCCTCGCTCGCGCGGACGGGACCGGTCCGCAGCGCCTGCCGGAAGGCCGGCACGTCGACGAGGGCGCGGCGCCCGGCCGGCAGGCGGACGAGGCGACGGTAGTCGGGGAAGTCGTGGCCGAGGCACTGCCCGGTCACCTGGCGGTCCCCGGCCTCCAGCGTCACGCGGTCGCCGTCCACCGCGAGTTGGACGGGGTCCTCGCCTCCCAGCAGGGCCCGCATCGCGTCAGCGAGCGGCGCGGGCACGATGACCTGCACCCGCGCGCCGCCATGGCCGGCGGCACCGGCCCGTGCGACAGCCATCCGGTACCGGTCGGTGGCCACGACGTGGAGCACCTCGCCGTCGACGTCGAACAGCACTCCGCCGAGCACCGGCAGCTCCGGGTCGGTGCTCGCGGCGAAACGGACCGCGTCCAGAGCGGCGGCGAGTCCGGGCGCGGGCACGCTCAGCCGGACGGGGGTGGTGTGGAGCGAAGTCATGGAGTCCTCCTTGCGATCGAGCAGTGGTCGGAGCGCGGAGAACTCGCTGCGGGCATCGGCCAGCCCCAGTTCCAGGCGTCGCAGATGGGCCTGGAGCAGCCCCCGCACCAGGTCGGTGTCCGCGCCTGACCAGCCGGCCAGTACCAGCCGGATGTCCGCCAGCGGCATCGCGGCCCGGCGCAGCCGGCCCAGCAGCCGGGCCTCCGTGAGCTGTTCGGGCTCGTACCAGCGGTAGCCACTGACCGGATCCACCCAGGCGGGGACCAGCACACCGGCCCGGTCGTAGAACCGCAGGGCGCTCACGCTCAGTCCGCTGTCCCGCGCCAACTCACCAATGCTCTGCATCTCGCTCTCCACACCCGGAACTCTGGACCCTTGAGCAGGTCGAGGGTCAACTCCGGGGAGCCGATGCCGCCGGAGCTCAGGCGTCGGGGGCCGCGTGGACCCGTGCCCCCTCCACGAAGGTCTCCAGGACCCGGGTGGAGGCGATCTCCTCGGGCGGGCCCGTGAACGGGTCCCGGTCCAGGACGACGAGGTCGGCCGCCTTGCCGACGGTGATGCTGCCCGTGATGTCGTCGAGGTGGTTCACGTAGGCGCTGCCCGCCGTGTACGCGGCGATGGCGGCGCCCAGGTCGAGACGCTGTCCGGGGAGGAACTCGGGGGTGCCCTCGGGGGCGCCGGGGGAGACGCGGTTGACGGCGACATGGATGGCCTGGAGCGGGTCGGGGCTGCTGACCGGCCAGTCGCTCCCCGCGGCCAGTGTCGCCCCCGCGCGCAGCAGGTCCCCGAACGGGTACTGCCGGGCGCCGCGTTCGGGACCCAGGAACGGCAGGGTGAGCTCGTCCATCTGCGGCTCGTGGGCGGCCCACAGCATCTGCAGGTTGGCGGTGGCGCCCAGCGCCCGGAACCGCGGTATGTCGTGGGGGTGGACGACCTGGAGGTGTGCCAGGTGGTGCCGTGTGTCGCGGTGCCCGACCGCGGCGCGGGCGGCCTCCACGGCGTCCAGCGCCTCGCGCACCGCGCGGTCGCCGAGGGCGTGGAAGTGGACCTGGAAGCCGAGACCGTCGAGTTCGGTGACGTACTTCTTCAGGTCACCGGGGTCGACGAAGCTGATGCCGCTGCTGTCGGACGCACAGCCGCAGCCGGTGAGATACGGGTCGAGCATCGCGGCCGTGTGGTTCTCGGCGATACCGTCCTGCATGATCTTCACCGTGCCGGCGCGGAACCGTTCCCGGCTCAACTCGTCGCGGCGGGCCACCAGTTCGGGTATCTGCTCGGCGCCGCGTTCGCGGTCCCACCACAGGGCGGCGACGACGCGGGCGGTGAGCAGTCCCCGGTCGAGGGCCCTCTGGTAGGTGGGTGCGGGGTCGGTCATGTTGGCGTAGGCGCCGACGATGGCGTCCTGCCAGGCGGTGACACCGTGGGAGTGGAGGACCGCCTGGGCCCGCAGCAGCCCGGCGAGTTTTTCCTCGGGGGTGGGCTCGGGAACCAGCCGGCCCACCAGGTGGACCGCGCCTTCCTGCAGCATGCCGGTCGGGTGGCCGTCGGCGTCGCGTTCGATACGGCCGTCCGCGGGATCCGGGGTGCGGGCGTCGATGCCCGCCAGCTGGAGCGCCCGGGAGTTGACCCAGGCGCCGTGGTGGTCCCGGTTGGGCAGGAAGACGGGCCGGTCGGGGACGATCGCGTCGAGGGCCGCGGCGGTGGGGGCGCCGCCGGGGAAGGCCTCCAGGGACCAGCCGCCGCCGCTGATCCATGAGGCGTCCGGGTTCGCGTCGGCGTACGCCGCGATCCGCCGCAGGTACTCGGCGGGGTCGACGGTGTCGGCCAGGTGGCACATGCCGAGTTCCAGGCCCGCGCCCTGCGGGTGCACGTGGGCGTCCTGGAAGCCGGGCAGCAGCAGCTTCCCGGCGAGGTCGACGACCTCCGTGCCCGGCCCGATCAGCGCGTGCACCTCGTCGTGGCCGACGGCCGCGATCCGCCCGCCGCGCACGGCCACGGCGGTGGCGCGGCTGCGGGCGGGATCGACGGTGTGGACGGGCCCGCCGGTGAGGACGAGATCGGCGGGGCCCGTGACCTGGGACTGCGACATCGGGGGGAACTCCCTGGAGAGGGTGGGGGACAGGGGCATGGAGGGGGAGCGGGCCGGGCGGGCCGCGGGCTCAGACGGCCGTGCGGTCCATCGGGAGGGTGAGGGCCTCCGCGTCGGTTCCGCGTCCCGTGGTGAAGTACGGCGATCGGCGGACGTACTTGGCGACCGCCGCCATCCCGAGGCCGGCGAGGACGATGAGGGCGGGCAGGGAGAACATGAACCACCCGTTGTCGGGGCTGAGTTCGAAGTGATCGCTCTTGGTCAGGTACGAGTATCCGAGATAGCCGCCGAGCCCCAGCAGCACCAGACCGGACAGGGCGGGCACGGCCACGGCGAGCACCGCCGCGCGCAGCCCCTCCCGGGCGGCGGACCGGAAGCGGACGGCGCACGCCAGCGCCGTGAGGCCGTAGTAGAGGGCGACGAGCAGGCCGATGGCGTTGACGGCGGCGAGCAGCATGTCGCTCAGCTTCGGGATGGCGACGGCCAGCAGGGCGATCGCGGCGGCGATGGACAGCACCACGACCGTTCCGGCGGCGGGAGTGCCGTAGCGGGGGTGCACCCGGGTCCACAACGGCCCCATGGTGCGGTCCCGCCCCATCGCGAGCAGTCCGCGCGCCGTGGGAATCAGGGTGGACTGCACCGAGGCAGCGGCGGAGAACATCAGGGCGACCAGCGGAAGGGTGGCCCAGGGTTCCGCCGCCAGTTTCTGACCGAGGTACGGCAGGGCCTGCGGGCCGTTCTTGATGAGTTCGGTCAGGCTCATCTCGCGCTGGAAGGCCACCGAGGCGAAGAGGAACAGCCCGAGCATGGCGAACAGGGCGATCAGTCCGCCGCGGGCCGAGTCGCCCGGGCTCCGGGTCTCCTCGTTGACGCTGAAGGCCGCGTCCCAGCCCCAGAAGAAGAACACCGCGAGGACCATGCCCTGGGCGAAGGTGGTGCCGTCGGAGATCTCGAACGGGTTGAACCAGGAGAAGGAGAAGGACTGCCCGCCGGTGATCAGGGCCCAGCCGCAGAAGCCCAGCAGCACGCCGTACTCGAAGACGAGCAGGGCGAACTGGAAGCGGGTGGTGGCGCGCATCCCGGTGACGGCGAGCGCGGTGAGGCCGACCAGGAGCACCAGCCCCACCGCCGTGGTGACACCGGTGGAGGACGGATCGAGGGCGATGCCCGCCAGACTGCGCAGGCCCGCCTTGTTGGCGAAGATCAGGACGACCGAGCCCATGACCGCGCTGGTATAGGCGCAGAAGATGACCGAGCCGACGATGGTGACCCATCCGGTCAGGAAGCCGGGCCAGGGGCCGAGGGTCTTGCCGACCCACGTGTAGCCGTTGCCGCAGTTGGGCTCCGAGCGGTTGAGGCGGGCGTACGCGGTGGCGATGCCGAGCACCGGAAGGAACGCGAGGAGCAGGAGCGCCGGGGCCTGCAGGCCCACGATGGTGGCGATCGTGCCCATGCCGATGGCGATGCTGGTGGTGGCGGCGGTGCTGGAGGCGGCGATGGCGACGCCGTCCACGACACCGAGGGAGCGGCGCAGCCCGGTGTCCGCCCCACCGGACGGCGCCGGCGGGGCGGGCCGGTGCGGTGTGGACGGCTGCGAAGGCGTGGACGGCTGGGGAGACAGGGACGGCATGGAAGCCTCCTCGCGGGGAGCAAGGGGAGGGACGAGAGGACGAGCCGCGCGGGACTGCGATCGAACACCGCGCGTTCGCCTTGCGTCAATGCTGTTGACATAAGGCGGGCGCGCCTCTTCACTTCCCCGTATGCGGCCGGTAGGTCCACAAGGCCCGGCACGAGAGGAGTCCGGTATGCCCACCCGTGTTCCGCGGGAGAGACAACGCCGCCGTCCCACCCGCTCGGGGGTCCTGCTGTCGGAGAACCTGATCGTGGAGACCGCCCTGCGCCTGATCGGCGAGCACGGCCCGGAGGCGCTCAGCGTGCGACGGCTCGGCACCGCCCTCGGCTGCGATCCCAGCGCCCTCTACCGCTACTTCGACGGCACCGACGACCTGGTGCTCGCCATCGCCGACCGCATCATCGGCGACGCCATGGCGGGGTTCACCCCCGGTGACGACTGGGTGGCCGCACTGCGCGAGATGGCCCTGCGGGTGCGCGCCGGGTACCTCGCCCATCCCCGCGCGGCCGCCTTCGCCTCGTACCGGGTCACCCGGCGCGAGAACGAGATCCGTGCCGTGGAGACGGGGATCGGCCTGTTGCTGTCCGCCGGCTTCGATCCTTCCGACGCGACCCGTCTGTATCTGGCGTTCATCGACACCGTGCTCGGCCACGCGGCGATGGACGCGGCGTTCCAGGCGCTCCCACGACAGCAGCGCGAGGCCGACCACCGGGCGTGGAACGACGTCTACCAGGGGCTGGACCCCGCCTCGTATCCGGCGCTGACCACCGTGCGCCAGGAGTTGTACACCATGCGGGACAGCTCCTTCGAGGACGCGGTCGACCTCCTGCTGGAGGCACTGGCGGCCCGAGCCCCGGCGGCGTCGGCGCGCCGGTAGCCATGCGCCGGGATTGCCGGAAGAGGCATCGGGCCCAGGAGCTCACCCCCTGGGCCCGATGCGAAGCGCTGCGGCGGCTCGGTGGTCTACGGCAGCCCCCAGGGCTCGCCCGGCTCGCTCACCTCCACCGGGGCGATGACGAGGTCGGGGCGCCGGCCCGCGTACAGGAGCACCTCGCGGCCCTTGGGCAGATCGATCGCGAGGGTGCCCTCGTCCGTCGGGCGGGTGTGGGCCTTGGTGCCGTCGTCGAGGACCGCGGTCACCGGGCCGCCGGTCAGTCCGTGCCGCAGTTCGAGCGGCTCACCCGCCAGGCTCCGCACGCGGACGAAACGGGTGACCCCGCCGGTGCGGGACGCGCTGACGAGGAAGGCGCCCTGGGTGCGGAAGTCGTGCAGGGCGACGTCGGCCCAGGAGTCCGGCACGGCGGGGAAGACCCGTACGACACCGCCCCAGCTCTGGCAGAGCATGTCGTGCAGGGACTGCGACGCCGACAGCGGGGTCTCGATGACGGGGCCGGCCTCGGTGTAGTGGGTGTTGGCCCGGCACGGGTAGCGCGTCGTCGGGTCGAAGAACTTCTTCAGGTACGACAGCGCGGTGTCGCCGCGGCCCATCATCGCGTACAGCGACGCGGCGCCCGTGTAGCTGTACCCGCGGTGGGATCCGGTCACCGCGTGCCAGTGGACGACCGACTTCTCGATCAGCTCGCGCTGCTCCGGCTGGTCCCAGTTGACGAGGTACAGCGGATAGATCATCAGCAGGTGGGAGTAGTGGCGGTGCGACTGGGCGTACGGGGTGTCCGCGCCGATCATGAAGCCGTTGTCGTCCACCGGGTACGGGGTGAGCTTGGCCAGTACCTCCTGCCAGCGCGGTTTCAGCGGATCATCGACGCCCAGGCGCTCGGACGCCTCCAGCAGAGTGGCGCAGCCCCAGCGCAGCAGTGCCAGGTCGTAGTTGGTGTCCTTCGGAGGGACCACCGGATACTCCGGGGACAGGGTCTTAGGCAGGTGCAGTTTGCCGTCGTCCCCCGGCTGGAGGAAGTGCAGGTAGTAGTTGATCGCGCGGCGCAGCAGCGGGAACACCGTGTCGCGCAGCAGTGACTCGTCCATGGTGTGGCGGTAGCTCAGCCAGGCGTTGTGCAGGGCCCAGGGGAGGTTGCCCGACTCGCCGCCGCTGCCCGGGGTGGGGGCGCCGCGGTTCATGAACATGTCCGAGCTGCGGCCGACCCCGGCGCTGTCCGACCGGTAGGCGGCGGGTACGTTCGCGATCAGCTGTTCCTGGCTCTGCCGGAGAGTACTGGCGAGCGAGTCCAGTTCCAGGTGGTTGGAGCCGTGGATCAGCCAGTACTCGAGCTGCACGTTGAGGTTCCACCACACTGCGGGCCAGGGTGTGGGCTCCAGCCACGGGCCGGAGGTGGCCATCACCGGGCCGCCCTCGCGGCTGGCGGACGCGACCTTGTAGAGCTGGATCCAGTGGAAGCTCTGCAGCCGCTCGTCGGGGATCGAGACGAAGCTCTTGCGGTAGAAGGCGTGCCACCAGCGGGTGTGGCGGTCGCGGAGCGCCCGGTACGAGGGGGCGCGCTGGATCTTCCTCAGCGAGACCTCCGCGGCCCGGGTGTCCGAGGGATGGCTGTGGGCGACGGAGAGAAGGAGGACGTCGCCCAAGCGGCGGTGGGCCGTCGCGGTCTGGCCGCCGCCGGTGAGCGGCTGCAGGACCTGCGCGACGCCGTCGGTCGTCCGGGTCTCCCAGGGCGGGTTGGGGACGTACCCGTTCGGTGGCGCCTCACTGATCTTCCGGGGGCTGATCGCCTCCTCGGGGTGGAAGGTCCAGCGCACCTCCTCGTCGCCGTCGGCCGTCGCGCGTGCGGCGAGTATGCCGTCGTGGATGAACGCGGTGAAGGACAGGGAGCCCTTGTCCGTGGTGACCGTGCCGGTGAGCTCGGCGTCCCACAGGCTCAGGCGCCAGTCGACGCCGGTGACGGTGCCGACCGGATCGAGGGTCAGATGCCCCACGGGCAGCCGGCAGGTGCCCCAGCCGCTGCCGAACTGGGGGCGGTGGTCCTGCACTTCGCCGTGCTGGACGGTGAAGCGAATGCCGCTGGTCACCGGATCCTGGTACACCATGCTGCCCAGCCGCCCGTCACCCAGGAACGGTGCTTCGTGCCACAGTTTGGGCAGCTTGCGCCAGACCAGGTCCTGCCGGCGCAGGAAGCCGGACCAGGCGCCGGTGGAGTCCATGCGGTTGCGGAGTTTCCAGGGGGCGCGGCCGGGACCGGCCGCGAGGGCTTCTTCGCCGGCGGTGCCGGCGGGAGCGGCTTCGGTCACCGTGGGCAGCGCGGCGAGCGTCGTGCCGCCGATCACGGAGCCGAGCACGGCTCTTCTAGAGGTCATTGCGGGTGCCTCCAAGGTGCGACGGTTCGTCGAGGTCCTCGATGGTTTCCGTACCGCTCACCGGGTCCAGTACGTGATGTTGCGGAAGCGGGCCTCCGCGCGGCCGCTGCCGTGGTGGTAGACGCCGTTCTTGAAGTGACGCGTGGCCGGCCCGCGGTCCGCGGTGGTCAGCACCAGCTCGTCGTCGAAGTAGACCTTGACGGTGCCGCTGGAGGCGTTGTGTTCGAGCTTGACGTTGAACCACGTGTTGTAGGCGTTCGTCTTGAGGACGGTGCGGTCGTAGGCCCGCACGGTGCCGCCGCTCGCGCTGTAGGCGTTGAGCATGAAGTCCGTGGCGGGTGTGCCCGCGGGGTGGATCACGCGGAGGATCTGCACGAAGGTCGCGCCGTTCGTACCGGACGGGAGGTACACGTCGGCGTCCCACATGTGCTGCCCGGACGTGTACTCCTGCCTCCAGCGCATCTCGGTGCGCGGGTCGGTGGAACTGCCCTGCGACATGGGCTCGTCGGTGTCGTACACCCACATCCGGTGGACGCCGCCGGTGTGGGTGTAGCGGTCGCTCAGGTCGAGGTTCCACGGCTTCTGCATGCCGTAGGTGAAGCTGGTCTTCGTCCAGCCGTCCGTCGGCGAGGCGGGTGCGGTGGGTGCGGCCGAGGACGTGGCCGGGGTCATCGCCCAGACCGCGCTGCCGGCGAGTAAGCCGCCGGCAGCGAGGACCGTACGTCTGGACGGCTGTGAGTCTGAAGGGCTCATGCCAATCACTCCTGGTGGACGTCACGCGCTGGTGTGGGGTTGAGCGGGTGGATCACAGGAACGATTCATCGGATCTCTCGTCCTGGCGCAGCGTAGGACTGGCCGTCAAACCGCGTCAATGCATGGAACGAGTCGGAGATAGGTCCGATGTAGGTCCGTCTATGGCCCACGAGGCGCATGGGGCCGCGTTCTGTCCCCGCCGTGTACGGTCCTTCAGTAGCCCCGGCTGCACGCGCCGCTCTCGGGGCGTCGCGGCGATGATGTGGCCGAGGCCACGTCGCGTGCGAGGCACGCGTCACGTCTCACGGTACGCGCGGCGGGCTACCGTGCTGTGCGGTCCCCCTTTCCCCGGCAGTACCTCGGACGGCCCGGCAGTGCTCGCAGACCTCTCCCCCCTCATCGCGGCGACGACCCAGTGGCTGGTGTGCGCCTACCCCTCGGGAGGCGGCGCGCTGGCCGCCGCCCTGTGCGAGGTGCAGGCACGACAGGCCGTGACGGTGGCGTCGTGGCTGCGCTATCCGACGCCGATGGACGCGGCACTGGTGGAGATGGCGGGCCCCGGTGGCTCCGCCCGGCTGGACTGGATCACGGGCGCGGACGGTGCCGGGACCGGGGACGAGGACCCGGACGACCACGCCTGGCGCACCTGGGTGGACGAGGTCGTGGCGAGCTGGGCGGCCTGCCTCCTCACCGATCCGGAACTGGCCGGCCTGGCCGTGGCCGCGGTCGCAGAGGGCGGTCACACGGCCGGTGCGCCGGTCGAGTTCCGGCGACTGGTCGCGCCTGACGACCGCGACCGCCGGGCGGCGGCGCTGTTGCGCCATCCCGACCTCCTCGCACCCGTGGCCGCACTGCACCACTCCCAGCTCCTCGACCGTCTGAAGCCGGGGGCGCCGGGGAAGCCGGGAGAGGCGCTCATCGCCTGAGCGGCAGCCGGGACGGCCAGGTCCCCGTGCCGGCCGCGTCAGCACGGAGGGGGCTCCCGGCCGAGCCGTGATCGACACCGGTCAGGGGCGCCCGCGGGCGCCCCTGACCCGAACCGTACCCGTCACCTCACCTCTTGCCGCGACCGGACAGCGCGTCACGCAGGCGGTCGACCATCCCGACGCCCGGCGCCAGCAGCTTGTTCGCCGGAGGCGTGTCCGGGGCGGACGGGTGCGGTCGGGTCGGTGCCGTCTTCTTCGCCTGGCGGACCTTCTCACCGAGGGTGTCGAGCGCGTCCGCGGTGCACGCCGCGCGCAGCCCGGGGAAGAGGTTCTCCTCCTCGTCGGCCACGTGCGACCGGATCTCGGTCATCAGCATGCCGATGAGCCGGTCGAACTCGGGGTCGTCGGCGTCGCAGCCCTCCAGGTCCTTCATGATCTGCTCGGCCTTGGAGTGGTCGTCGAGCTCCTTGTCGGCCAACGCGTCCCCGTTCGCCATGTGCTCCCGCACCGCCGGGTAGAGGTAGGCCTCCTCGGCGACCGAGTGCCGGACCAGTTCGATCGTGACCTGGTCGGCGAGTACCTTGCGGTCCTTCTCTCCGGGCGGCAGCGCCTCGATCCGGCCGAAGATCTCCTCGACCTCACGGTGATCGGTCACCAGCTCGTCGATGACGTTTCCTCCGTGTCCCATGGTTTCACCTCCAGCCAGGGGCGTGGCGACTCCGGGGCGGACCCGCCACGGGCCCCGAGTGCCCCGGCGCCCCTGGGGCTAACGCGGGGACCGCCGCTTCGGGACGCCTCTCACCGCGCTGTGCTGGAGTTGTTCCACAGGTCCCGGGACGGAGCACCTCGACGCAGGCGAGGACCACCTCAATGACCGTCCACGAACTGGCCACTCGCCCTCGGACCCGGCCCGGCGCGGCCGGTTGGAGGAAATCCGCGACAACCTCGTCGCCCCGCATCGCCGAGGCCGAGCGCGTGGGCTGGCTCGGCGAGGTTGAAGGACTCCGGGTCAGCCCGGCCGGCGCTGAAGCAAGCTCGCTCAGATGGACCGGCGAACTCCCGGCGGTACGGCGATCGACCTCGGCATGCCACGCATAGCTCCAGCTCAATCCAGCCGGGAGGAGGGAACGGCTTCGCTGAGACAATCGCTGGATGACCAGCAACGAGATTTGCTTCGACGGCCGGCACCGCGGCGACGGCGGCCCGCTCGTGATCGTCCCCCGCGTCGACGGAGCACCACTCACCGAGCTGATCGACGGGTTCGAGATCGCGGCCGGGATGCAGCCCGCCGGCGATGCCTACGGCGGTCTGATCCCGGAGTTCTTCCGGTTCGGCCCGATGCGGGATCACTTCCTCGGACGGTCCACCAACGCGATGGGGCCGAAGACACCCGTGCTCGGTTGTGAATGCGGCGAGTGGGGATGCTGGCCCCTCATGGCCCGCATCACCCCGACAGCCCACCTCGTGGTCTGGGACTCCTTCGAGCAACCCCATCGCAAGGCCCGCGAGTACACGGCATTCGGTCCGTTCCAGTTCGACCGTCGCCAATACGATGACGCTCTGCGCGCGCTGAACGCCGTAATCGGCCCCGACGAGACGTGATCCGCACTGGCACCGATGGTTCACAGAAGTCTGCATTCGCTGCCTACTGCTGCCGACCAATCCCAGAATGCTGCCCCGCCTCGACGAGCTGGAAGCCGATCTCCGGGCATGCCCACTGTGCCCCGACAACACCCGGGCCGCAGCGCCTGACCTCCGCTCAGGCAGGCAGGCAGGACAGGGTGGCGGGCGGGTCAAAGCAGGTCGGCGACTACATCGTTGGAGTCACGGCTGTTGCCACCGGAACCCTCGGTCCGTTGCTGCGGACCTCGCGCGAGAACGTAGACGAACAGGATCGCCATCACTACTGCGCCTGCCCACATGGCCTGTTGCCAGCCGTCGACGAAGGACTCTTGAGCGGCTCGGATCAGCGCCTGCGTCTGGGGGCTGTCCCCGCCGGCGGTCGCGAGAGCGTTGGCGACGCCCTCGCGGGCGGCGTCGGCGGCGTCGTCCGGCACTCCGTCGAGCCGGGAGTCGATGGCGCCGCGGTAGCCTGCGCTCAGGACCGCTCCGAGGAGCGCGACCCCGAGTGCGGTGCCGAACTCCCGGGTGACGTCGTTGAGCGCGGACGCGACGCCTTGACGCTCACGCGGCAAGGCGGCGGTGATGGCCTCGGTGGCGGGCGTCATCGTCAACCCCATGCCAACTCCCATGGCGAGCATGCCGGGGAGGATCGAGAAGTACCCGCCGTCGACCGAGACGAAGGTGGCCATGAGGACCAGTCCCGCGCCACTCAGGAAGATCCCCGAGGCCATCGTCGAGCGGCTGCCGATGCGCGCGGCCGCCTGCGGGGCGAGGCCGGAGGCGGACATCATGAGCAGCGCCATCGGCATGAGCGCCAGGGTGGAGCGAAGGCCGGACCAGCCGAGCACCGCCTGGAAGTACGGGAACAGGACCACGAAGATTCCCGCCTGCACGCCGAAGACCGTCAGGAGCGACACGGAACCGCTTGCTAGACCTCGCTTGCGGAACAGGCGGACGTCGAGGAGCGGAGCCTGTCGGCGCAGCTCCCATGCCACGAATCCGACAGCGGCGACGACGCCGACGAGGAGGCTCAGGAGCGTGGCGGGCGCGGTCCAGCCGCGTTCGGGCCCCTCGTGGAGGAACAGGACGAGCCCGACCGCCGCGGCCACGGACGACAGCGAACCGACGGCGTCGAACCCGTGCCCCGATGCCTCGCGCGAGTTCGGGATGGATCGCAGAGCCATGACGATGGCGACGACGACGAGCACGACCGGCAGGACGAAGAGCCATCGCCAGCTCGCCAGGTCGACCAGGACGGCCGACAGGTACATCCCCAGGATGCCTCCACCGCCGGCGACGCCGGTCCACACGCCGATCGCCTTGGAGCGCTCCTCGTCCGGGAAGGTCGAGGTGATGACGGCCAGGGTGACCGGCATGATCATTGCCGCGCCTACGCCGCTCAGGAAGCGCGCGGCGAGCATGATCTCGGACGACGTCGCAAGGCCGGCCGCCGCACTCGCTGTTCCGAAGACGAGCAGGCCCGCGAGTAGCACCGGCCTGCGGCCCCACCGGTCACCCATCGCGCCGAGCGGGAGGAGCAGCGCGGCCAGAGTGACGGTGTAGACGTTGATGAACCACAAGACCTCGGTTTGCGAGGCGTCAAAGGCGACGGTGAGCTCCGGCTGGGCGACGTTCAGCCCGGACACCGAAGCGATGATCGCCATGAGCGCGATGCAGACCCCGACCAGGATCGTGCGTCGTTGTCGCGGGTCTTGGATGGTCGGGTCGGGCGCTCCCGCGTCCGAGGAGCGGTTCGTGCTCATGGAGAAACCTTTCCAGAAGGCAAGGGGAATCGGCGCCGGAGCAGCGGCCCTGGCGCTGTCGGACGGTGTGGCTAATGGCGTCGGGCGGCGCGCACGACGACGTCGTGGAGGGGGACCGCCCGGCCTCCGCGGCCGGTGAGTGTGCGGAGGTGCTCTTCGGCGGTGACGATCTCCCACTCCGTGCCGTCCAGCCGCGCGGTGATGGCCGCGGGAGTGACCGACGCCTCGGCAGGAGGGCGGTGCCCGTGGCCGGCAGAGCCGCTGGTGTGCAGGTGCCCCACGATGAGGAGCGTGCCGCCGGGGGCCACCCATCCGGCGATGCGGTCGTAGAACTCCAGCTGCGGCATCGCCGGGTGGGCGTAGTGGGTCATGACCAGGTCGAACTGCGCGCCCGGGCGCCAGACGCCCAGATCCGCCTCAACCCACAGCAGGCGCTCGTGAGCCCCGCTCGTCGCCGCCCGCTCGGCAGCGCGAGCAAGTGCCTCGGACGAGATGTCGGCTGCGGTGACGTGCCAGCCGCGGGAGGCGAGCCAGATCGCCTCCGCACCGCCGCCGCACCCCGCATCCAGCGCCGTGCCCGGTGCCAGGCCGCTGGTCTCACGAGCGAGGTACGGGTTGGGCGGGTTGCCGCCCATGGATGCGGGGCCGCCGGCTCGTCCCTGTTGCCAGTGCCGCTCCCAGAAGTCCTTGTCGAATCCGTGCGTCACAGAGTGCGCTCCCTCGCTCGCGACACCCTTCTGCGGGTGCGTTCGTCGGCTTTTTCGTCACGGTGCCGAGAGACAGGGCGGATGTGCAAACGTTGTTGCCAAATGGCAAAATGGTGCGATGGATGAAGCCATTGACCGCACGCTGGACGCCGTCGGACCGAGGTTGAAACGCCTTCGGCTGCGTCGGGACGTCACGCTCGCCGACCTCGCGGCGGAGACCGGCATCTCCACCAGCACCCTGTCCCGGCTCGAGGCGGGCCTGCGCCGCCCCACGCTCGAGCAGCTGCTTCCGCTTGCGCGCGCCTACGGGGTCACACTCGACGAGCTCGTCGATGCGCCGCCGACGGGCGACCCCCGCATCAATCTGCGTCCCATCTCCTGCAGCGACGGCTCGGTCATTCTGCCGCTGACCCGCAGGCCCGGTGGAATCCAGGCCTACAAGTTCGTCCTCCCGACCGGAAACGACGACGCCGAACCCGACATGCGCACCCACGAGGGCTACGACTGGGTCTACGTCCTCAACGGAACGCTCCGCCTCGTGCTCGGGGATCACGACCTCATCCTCAAGTCCGGGGAGGCCGCGGAGTTCGACACACGTACTCCGCACTGGTTCGGGGCCACCAGTGCCGGTCCCGTCGAGTACCTGAGTCTCATCGGGAAACAGGGCGAACGCGCGCATGTCCGTGCAGCGCCGAGACGAGGCCCGGCCGAGTAAGGGCTGGGATCAGAATGAAGCGCCGGGATGTCGAGTACGAATCGAGCAAGGGCCCTACAGTGTGAGTGCCGACAGAGCCGCTCGATGAATTGTCCGTGGCTGCGCGCGCGTTGGCGTGCCGGTCCGGGAGCTCGGGTTCAGCTCGAGGTCGAGTCCTTGGTCAGCGCGTCCATGAAGAGGTCGACGAGCGGACGGGCTTGCTCTTTGGTGCCGTGCTGCACGGAATAGGCGATGCCACCCATGAGGAGTAGGACATTGTCCGGGGCGACGTCCGTTCGCAGGCTTCCGTCTCGGGCGCCGGCCGCGAGGAGGGCGGCGACGGCGTCGGTAAGGAGTGCGCGGCTGTCGGAGTATGGATCGATGCCGGAGGCGATGACCGCGTTGAGGGCTTCGGACATTCCGCTCTTCGCCGTGGCGTAGTGGATGAAGTGTTCCATCCACATCCGGGTGGCCTCGGCGGCGGGATGCTGGGCGAGAAGGTCGTTCACCTTCTCGCACACCTGGGTGAGTTGGCGCCGGTAGGCGGCGTCGATGAGGACTTCCCGAGTCGGGAAGTGCCGGTAGAGCGTGCCGACACCGACGCCCGCCTGCTTGGCGATGGCGGCAGGTGCGGTGTCCAGCCCCTGCTCGGCGAAGGCCTGGGCGGCGACCTCCAGCAGGCGCTCCCGGTTCTGCAGCGCGTCACTCCTGGTGCGGCGGGGCGTGGCGGGCATGCGGGTTCCTTCGGTGTCGGTCTCCAGTTGCTTTCCGGAATCCGTTCCGCTTAACTTTAAACGGAACGAGTTCCGGTATCACTCTACTTCAGGAGACCCCCATGCCAGCTACCTCCGGCAAGGCCTCACGTCACTGGTTCGTCACCGGAGCCTCCGGTGGGCTGGGCCGCCATCTCACCGAGCATGCCCTGCGCAACGGCGACCGCGTTACGGCGACGGTCCGCCGCCCCGCAGCTCTGGAAGACCTGCGCGAGACGTACGGCGACCGGCTGACTGTCGAGATCCTCGACCTCACGCGGCCGGCCGACGTGGACAAGGTGGTCGGCAGGACTCTCCGGTCCGGGCCGGTGGACATTGTGGTCAACAATGCCGGATACGCGGTGGTGGGCGCCGCCGAGGAAATGACCGTCGAGCAGATTCGCGACCAGATCGAGGTCCTCCTGCTCGCGCCGATGGTGATCACCCGCGCCTTCCTGCAGCCGATGCGTGAGCAGGGCGGTGGCCGGATCATCCAGATATCCAGCGTGGGCGGCCAGGTCGGTATCCCCACTCACAGCTCCTATCACGCGGGCAAGTGGGGGCTGGAGGGCTTCACCGAGAGCGTCAGCCGCGAGGTCTCCGACTTCGGCATTCACCTCACTCTGGTCGAGCCCGGCGCCACCCGTACCGGCTTCGCTTCGGCCCTGCAATACACCACCGAGACGACCGTCTACCGCGGCAATGCCGTCGGCCAGACCCGGCGCTATCTGGAAACCGCGGACGAGAGCGTCTTCACCGGCGACCCGGCCAAGCTCGCCGCCGCCATTTACGACACCACTCGCCACCCGAGCCCGCCACTGCGCCTGGCTCTCGGCTCCGACACCTATAGCGCAATCCACGCGGCACTCACCGAACGTCTCACCGCGCTCGAGACTCAGAAGGATCTCGCTGAATCTGTCGCCTTCACTCACTGATCCGCCCTGCCGGCACGACCCGTCAGGAAATCTCGCCGCCATTACGGACTTACGCATCTCTGCCCTTACGCATCTCCGCCCTTACGTATCCTCCGCAACTTCGACCTCCGGAAGTCCGGCACGTCGTCCCACCCAGCACTCCCGCGTGATCGCATGAGCGTCGGCCGCAGATGAGCGCGCATCAGAGAGTGAGGGACGCTTCGTGGATGTCGTCGCGTTTCTCCCAGCGGATTCGCAAGCGGCGGAACCAATGTAAATGGGCGAACGCGCGCTCAACGGCCCAGCGTTGGGTGCCCTGTCCGGAGCCGGGCTCGGTGCCACGGCAGGCGATCAGCGGCTACACCCCGAGGACCCAGAACAGCCGGCGGTAATTGTCGAGGTCGTAGCCGCGGTCGGCCAGCACCACGGCGGGGCGGCGTCGGGGCCGGCCGCGCTTGCCGCGGACGGGCGGCACGGCTGGGAGGAGCGGGATCAGCGGGTGACATCGTTGCGGTTGCCCCCGGTCTCGCCGGCCTGACCTCCCACCGCGCCGTCGCGGACCGCCTCGGCGAGGCCCTGCGGGCATGGCTCGCGCGCACGGGCGAGCCGGACGCGGCCGTGGAGCCCCGCACCGCCGCGCGCCACCGCCCAGCGGAGACCGGACCCCCTGGTCTCCGCTGGGCGGTGGCGCGCTTCGGACGCCGGCCGCCACGGCGTAGGCGTCCCGCGGCGCGGCCGGCGCCGCTACTCCTGTGCGCCGCTCCGGCGCCGGACCAGGTAGGCGGCCGCCCCCGCCACGACGACCACGGCCGCGCCGATGCCGGTCCAGGCGCCGGCCGACAGACCGCTGTCGTCTTCCCCGGCCGCCCCGGCCGCGGGAGAAGCCGAAGGCTCGGTCGTCCCGGCGCTCGGCGTCGGGGAGGCGGACGGGCTCTCGGATTCGCTCGGGGACGGGCTGACCGGCTCGGCGCCGGGCTCGGCGGCCCTGAGCTTCAGCACGGGGGCGGTGTTGCCGTGACCATGTCCGTGGCCGTCGCCGCCGGACTCGCCCAGCTCGATCCAGCGGTCCACCTTGCCGTCGCTGTAGGTCTGCAGCGTCTTGAACACCAGCTCCTTCGCGTCGGGCAACTGCCGTACGAGCACGGAGAGTTCGACGTCCTCTCCGACCTTCACGGCCGCGCCCCCGACGGTGAAGCCGTCCTTGGCCGCCGTGAACTTCCAGCCCTCGGGGCCTTCGCCGTAGGTCACGTCGCCGGGTGTGATGCCCTTGGGCAGGATCACGCGGAGCTCGGAGATCCCGGCCGTGCCCGACTCCGACTCGGCGCTGAAGGTGAGCTCGACGTTCTGCGCGAGGGCCTGGGCGTCGTCGGACTCGACCTCCACGTGGGCGGCGGCCTGACCGGCGGCGAACAGGACGGCGGCGGCCACGGCCGACGCGAGGGCCGTACGGCGGATACCGGCGCGCAGGCGGGTGGTGCGGGGCATGGGTGTCTCCAGGCATGAGGAAAGCACGGACGGCGCGACGGCCGCTCCGGCAGGGGCAGTCAGGGGACGAGAGTGAACCCCGCCCGGGGAGGACCCCTGCGCACCAGCACGTCCGCGAGCACCGCGCCCTCGGGCGGTGGCCGCTCCAGCCCTTCCCGGACGGGCCCCGGCAGTCCGGCCTCCGGCGCGGCCGGGAGGTCGCCCCGAAGGCCCAGGACCGTGTCGATCCGCGCCCGGACGCGGTCGACGGCCTCCACCAGGCCACGGGTCAGGAACCAGCAGGCCTTGTCGGCCCGGTGCAGCAGGACGGCGACGACAAGCGCCGCCGCGGCGTGGACGGCCGTCATCGCGAGCGAGTCGGGCGGGCCCATGCCGTGCCGGGGGTGCCCGGACACGCCCGTGGCCGCCGCGTGGTGCGGGGCACCGGCCGCCGTCAGCCACAGATGCAGGGCCACCTGCGTGGCACCGCAGGCCGCCACCACCGTGACCAGGGAGCGTGGGCGCCGGGTGCCTGCGAGTCCCATGCCGAACAGCACCAGGGCCGCCGCCGCGCCCGGCTGCAGCGGAGCCGGTCCGTCGGCGACCAGATGGTGGGCGCTCATCCCCAGCACCGTCCCGACGACCGCGAAGACCGCGGCCCGCAGAACGGGCAGGGGAGCACGGTGCGTCGGCGGACGGAGGAGCATGGTCATGACGCGCCCATCATCGGACATCGCCCGGCCGGACCGGGGCGAGATCCCTTAAGAGCGGGCTCGTCCGGAATGCGGCACGCGTGGCCTCACCACGGACGCGCGCCCGCGGTGGAGCCCACAGCCGTGAGCGCTGTCCGGGACGGAACCCGGACAGCGCTCGAACTGGTTCAGGCGGCGGCCCGGAAGGAGCGCAGACGCAGGGAGTTGCCGACGACGAAGACCGAGGAGAAGGCCATGGCCGCCCCGGCGATCATCGGGTTGAGCAGACCGGCCGCCGCGAGCGGCAGGGCGGCCACGTTGTAGGCGAACGCCCAGAACAGGTTGGACCGGATCGTGCCGAGGGTGCGGCGGGCCAGGCGGATGGCGTCGGCTGCGGCGCGCAGGTCGCCGCGTACGAGCGTCAGGTCGCCGGCCTCGATGGCGGCGTCCGTGCCCGTTCCCATGGCCAGGCCGAGGTCGGCCTGGGCGAGCGCGGCCGCGTCGTTGACGCCGTCGCCGACCATCGCCACCGAACGGCCCTCGCCCTGCAGCCGCTTGACGACGTCGACCTTGTCCTGGGGGAGCACCTCGGCGATCACGTCCTCGGCTGCGATGCCGACCTCGCGGGCGACCGACTCGGCCACCGCCCGGTTGTCCCCGGTCAGCAGGATCGGGGTCAGCCCCAGCTCCCGCAGCCGCTCGATGGCCTCCGCGCTGGTCTCCTTCACCGCGTCGGCGACTTCGAGGACCGCTCGTGCCTCGCCGTCCCAGGCGACGGCGATGGCGGTGCGACCGGCCGCCTCCGCCTCGGCCTTGGCCCGCTCCAGGTCCACGGGCAGGTTCATCGCCCACTCTTCCAGCAGCCGCTCCCGGCCGACGAGGACCGCGTGGCCGTCGACGATGCCCTGCACGCCCAGGCCGGGCACGTTCGCGAAGTCCTCCGGTGTGGGCAGTGAGCCCAGCTGTGCCAGGGCTCCCTCGGCGACGGCGCGGGCGATCGGGTGCTCCGAGGAGTGCTCCAACGCCCCTGCCAGCCGCAGGACGTCGGCCTCATCTGCGTTCTCGGCGGTGTGCACGGCCCGCAGCGTCATACGGCCGGTCGTGACGGTGCCGGTCTTGTCCAGGACGATCGTGTCGACCTTGCGCGTGGACTCCAGGACCTCCGGGCCCTTGATGAGGATGCCGAGCTGGGCGCCGCGCCCGGTGCCGACCATGAGCGCGGTCGGTGTGGCCAGGCCCAGGGCGCAGGGGCAGGCGATGATCAGTACGGCGACCGCGGCGGTGAAGGCGGCCGTCAGCCCGGCGCCGTTGCCGAGCCAGAAGCCGAGCGTGCCCAGGGCGAGGGCGATCACGATCGGTACGAAGACGGCGGAGATCCGGTCCGCGAGCCGCTGTGCGGCGGCCTTTCCGTTCTGCGCGTCCTCCACCAGCTTCGCCATCCGGGCGAGCTGGGTGTCGGCGCCGACCCGGGTGGCCTCGACCACGAGGCGGCCGCCCGCGTTGATCGTGGCGCCGGTGACGGCGTCACCCGTGCCCACCTCGACGGGGACGGACTCACCGGTCAGCATCGAGGCGTCCACGGCTGAGGATCCCTCGACCACCGTCCCGTCGGTGGCGATCTTCTCGCCGGGCCGCACGAGGAAGCGGTCGCCCACCTTCAACTCGGCGGTGGGGATGGTCTGTTCGGCGCCGTCGGCGCGCAGCACGGTGACGTCCTTCGCGCCCAGCTCCAGCAACGCCTTCAGGGCCGCGCCCGCCTTCCGCTTGGAGCGGGCCTCGAAGTAGCGTCCGGCCAGGATGAACGCGGTCACGCCGGCCGCGGCCTCCAGATAGATGTTCCCGGCGCCGTCGCCGCGGGCGATGGTCAGCTCGAAGGGGTGCGTCATGCCGGGCTCGCCGGCGGTGCCGAAGAACAGGGCCCACAGCGACCACAGGAACGCCGCCGAGGTGCCGACCGAGATGAGGGTGTCCATGGTGGCGGCACCGTGCCGGGCGTTGGTGAACGCCGCCCGGTGGAAGGGCCAGGCCGCGTACGTCACGACGGGCGCCGCCAGGGTCAGGGACAGCCACTGCCAGTACTCGAACTGCAGGGCCGGGACCATGGCCATCGCGACGACGGGCGCCGCGAGCGCCACCGCGGTGACCAACCGCTGCCGCAGCGGCCGCAGTTCACCGTCCGCCTCGGCCGCGTCGTCACCGCCCCCGGACTCGGCCGCCGGTACCGGCGGCGCGGGCTCGTGCGCGGTGTATCCGGTCGCCTCGACCGTGGCGATCAGGTCCTGGACGGCCACGTCACCGGAGTAGCTGACCTTGGCCTTCTCGGTGGCGTAGTTGACGGTGGCGGTGACGCCGTCCATGCGGTTGAGCTTCTTCTCGATGCGCGCCGCGCAGGAGGCGCAGGTCATGCCGCCGATGGCGAGTTCTACCTCGGCGGTGGGGCCGGACGTGGTGATGCTCATGGCTGCTCCTCGTACGGGACGGATGGCCGGGACCCGGACAGGTCCGGGTCCCGGCGGTGCGGGGGAACGGGCTGACGTGCGGGTCAGGCCCGGCCGGTCAGCTCGTAGCCGGCCTCGTCGACGACCTCGGCGATGACGGCGTCGTCGGGCTCGGTGACGCTGGTGACGGTGACCCGGCCGGCGTCGAGGTCGACCTCGACACCGGTCACACCGTCCAGCTCGCCGATGACCTTGGTGAGCGTGGCCTTGCAGTGACCACAGGTCATGCCGGAGACGGCGTACGCCGTGGTGACGCCCTCCGTGGCCGTGGCCGCGCCGGTGGTGCCGGTCGAGCAGGTGCCCTCGGTGGAGCAGCAGGACGACGACATGGGTTCCTCCTGTCAGCTGAGCGCTGCGTTGTGGGATGTATACGGGGCGGGGGTATCCGCGCCGAGTCCTGTATACCCCCAGGGGGTACGGAACGCAAGTGGCTCCGTTCGCTTGACTTCATACCCCCGAGGGGTATGTTGAAATGCATCGAGGCCTCCCATGACGCTCACGAGAGGCCCTGTCCCCGAAGGAGACGGCCATGAACACCGGACTGAAGATCACCGCGTTCGCCGCCGCGCTGGCCGCGACGTTCGGCACCGCCTACGGCGTGGGCAAGGGCGTGGACCCCGTTGTCGCGGACGACGCGCCCGCCGCCCACGACACGAAGCACAGCGGCCCCTCACCCGCACAGCAGGAGGGAGGTGGCGGACACACCGGGCACGAGGAGGCCACGGCCGGCGGACTGCAGATCTCCGAGAGTGGTTACACCCTCGATCTGAGGACCCCGCGCGTCACCGCCGGCCAGCGCACCGACCTGCGCTTCGTCATCCGGGACGACTCCGGCCGGGCGGTCACCTCGTACCGGCGCGAACACGACAAGGAACTCCACCTCATCCTCGCCTCACGCGACCTGGTCACCTACCGCCACCTCCACCCCACACGGGCCGCCGACGGCACCTGGAGCACACCCGTCGACCTGCCCCGGGCAGGCGGCTACCGGGTCTTCGCCGACTTCACCCCGGCCAGGAAGGGGGCCGAGAACCTCACCCTCGGCGCCGACCTCGCCACGTCGGGCCCCTACGAGCCGCAGGACCTGCCCACCCCGAACACCACGTCCCAGGTCGACGGCTACGAGGTCGAGCTGGACGGAGGACTCGCACCCGGAAAGGCGGCCGAGCTCAAGCTGAACGTCTCCCGGAACGGCAAGCCCGTCACCGACCTCCAGCCCTACCTCGGCGCGTACGGCCACCTTGTCGCTCTGCGTTCCGGTGACCTGGCCTACCTCCACGTCCACCCGAACGGCGAACCCGGCGACGGCACGACCGAACCCGGCCCCGGGATCTCGTTCACGGCCACCGCGCCCAGCGGTGGCACGTACCGGCTCTTCCTCGACTTCAAGCACGAGGGGAAGGTCCACACCGCGGCGTTCACGGTCCGCGCCGGAACATCCGGGACGCGGACGGCCACGGAGGAGAGCACGGAGGGGAGCGAGGAGGAGTCACCGGCGGATCACAGCCACTGAGGAGTGCCCTGGCGGGCGGTCCCGCCGAGCCCACTACCCACCGTGACGCTCCAACGCGCGGCGTGCCGTGCCCCGGCTTACGTTGGGCGGGCAAGCGACCTCACCCCCCACAGGAGGAGTCATGGCCGGCAAAGGCGGCGCGGACAAGATGAAGGGCAAGGCCAAGGAGATGGCCGGGAAGGTCATGGGCGACCGCGAGAAGCAGGTCGAGGGCGACATCGACCAGGCGCGCGGCGAGGCCAGGAAGCAGGCCGAGAAGGCCCGCGAGCGCATGGAGGAGACCGGGCGCTCCAGCAAGCGCGACCGCACCTGAGTGCCGCGTGGTGGGGGGGTTTCCCCAGGGAACCCCCCCCCCCACGTCCGCGCATCCGCTCCGTGTGCGTTGCCCGGCGGGCGCCGGGGTACCCGCCGCCCGCCGGTACCCGTGGCTGTGGAGGTGTGGTGGTGAACGCTTCGGTGGATCGGATCGCCGAGCCCTGGGGAGTGCGTACGCCCTACGGACCGGGGACCGCCTGGCCCGTCCGCACGGACACGCATCTGCGGGCGGGAGTGGCCGAGGACGACGTCGAGCGGTGGGTGCAGTCGGCGTCGTTGCTGCATTCGGGTGGCGACGCGATGGACATCGCGGTGCGCGACGGCCGCATCGTCGGGGTGCGTGGACGAGCGGTGGACCGGGTCAACCACGGCCGGCTCGGGCCGAAGGACCTGTTCGGGTGGCAGGGCGGGACCTCGCAGGACCGGTTGACACGGCCACTGGTGCGCGAGGGCGGCAAGCTGGTGGAGTGCGACTGGGAGCACGCGATGGGCAGGGTCGTGGCCCGCTCGAAGCAGCTGCTGGACGAGCGGGGGCCCGGCTCGATCGGCTTCTACACCACCGGGCAGCTGTTCCTCGAGGAGTACTACACGCTCGCGGTGATCGCCCGCGCGGGCATCGGCACCCATCACCTGGACGGCAACACCCGGCTGTGCACGTCCACGGCCGCGGAGGCCCTGAAGGAGACGTTCGGCTCCGACGGACAGCCCGGCTCCTTCACGGACGTGGACCACGCCGACGTGATCGCCTTGTTCGGGCACAACATGGCCGAGACCCAGCCGGTGCTGTGGATGCGCGTCCTGGACCGCCTGGAGGGCGCCGCCCCGCCCCGGCTTGTCTGCGTGGACCCGAGGCCCACCCCCGTGGCCCGGCGCGCGGCCGTGCACCTGGCGCCCCGGGCCGGAACGAATGTCGCCCTGCTGGACTCCCTGCTGCACGAGCTGATCCGCACCGACCGCGTCGACCACGACTTCGTCGAGGCCCACACCGTCGGCTACGACGAACTGGCGGCCCGTGTGAAGGACTTCACCCCCGAGTGGGCCGCCCGGATCTGTGACGTCCCGGCCGCGGCGATCGAGGAGGCGGCCGAGGTCATCGGCACCGCCGAGCGGCTGCTGTCCACCGTCCTGCAGGGCTTCTACCAGTCCCACCAGGCCACCGCCGCGGCCGTCCAGGTCAACAACCTGCACCTGGTCCGCGGCATGCTGGGCCGCCCCGGCGCGGGAGTCCTGCAGATGAACGGCCAGCCCACCGCCCAGAACACCCGCGAGTGCGGCGCCGACGGAGACCTGCCGGGCTTCAGGAACTGGCAGAACGACGAACACGTCGCCGACCTGGCCCGGGTGTGGAACGTCGAGCCGGAGACCATCCCGCACTACGCCCCGCCCACCCACGTCATGCAGATGCTCCGCTACGCCGAACAGGGCTCGATCCGCATGCTGTGGATCACCGGTACCAACCCTGCCGTGTCCCTGCCCGAGCTCTCCCGCATCCGGTCCGTCCTCGCCCAGGACCGGCTGTTCACCGTCGTCCAGGACCTGTTCCTCACCGAGACCGCGCAGCTTGCCGACGTGGTGCTGCCGGCGGCCACCTGGGGGGAGAAGACCGGCACCTTCACCAACGCCGACCGTACGGTGCACCTGTCGGACAAGGCGGTCGACCCACCCGGCGAGGCCCGCCCCGACCTGGACGTCCTCCTCGACTACGCCGCCCGCATGGACTTCCGCGACAAGGAGGGCAGCCCGCTGATCACCTGGCGGGACCCGGAGTCGGCGTTCGAGGCGTGGAAGCGGTGCAGCGCCGGACGGCCGTGCGACTACACCGGCCTGAGCCACGGGCGGCTCCGCGGCGGCTCCGGCGTCCAGTGGCCCTGCACCGAACAGACCCCGGAGGGCACCGAGCGCCTCTACACCGACGGCGTCACCTGGGCCCATCCGGACACCTGCGAGAGCTACGGCAAGGACCTGGTCACCGGAGCGACAGTCGAACCGGTCGAGTACCGCTCCCTCAACCCCGACGGCAAGGCGGTCATCAAGGCCGCCGAGTACCTCCCGCCGCACGAGGACACCACCGCCGAGTTCCCGCTCCAGCTCACCACCGGCCGTACGCTCTACCACTTCCACACCCGCACCAAGACCGGCCGCACCCCGCAACTGAACGCCGCCGCCCCCGAAGTGTGGGCCGAACTGTCCACCGCCGAAGCCGCCGCCCGCGACCTCGCGGAGGGCGACCTCGTGGAGGTGGCCACCGCCCGCGGGGCCGTCCACGCCCGGCTGCGCGTCACCGGCATCAGGGACGGCCTGGTGTTCCTGCCCTTCCACTACGGCTACTGGGACACCCCCGAAGGCCACCGGCCGTCGGACAAGGAAGAGGGCCGGGCCGCGAACGAGACCACCGTCACCGACTGGGACCCGGTCTCCAAACAGCCGCTGTTCAAGACCGCCGCCGCACGGATCAGCCTCGTCGAACGCGGCCACGGCACCCCCGCACCCGCCCCGACCACGACCGCCTCCGCACCCGCCCACCCCGACGGCGTCCCACCGACCACCGGCGGGCCCGATGCCCACGCCACCCACACCACACCCGGCGCCCACGCCACCCCCACCACCACGAGCGAACCGGGGAGCAGGCCATGAGCGGCATCACCCTCGTCCTGCGGGCACTGCACCACGGCGAAGGCGAGCTGGAGAAGGAACTGCTGGCCGCCGCCGAACGCCACCGCAACGAGCACGAGGTCCACCATGTCGCGACCGACCTCGCCCGCTGGTCCCATGAGCACGGCACCCGGCTCGCCGGCACCGCCCGGCATTACGGCCTCGACCTGTCCGGCCCTCCCGACCACCCCACCACCGGTGTCATGGCCACCCTGCGCCAAAAGACCGCCGAAGCCCTCGGGCGCCGCCCCGAACCGGGCCTCCGGCTCCTGCACGACCTGCGCGCCCTCCACCTGGCCGCCTCGGGGAACTCGGTCCACTGGGAGATGCTCGCCCAAGCGGCCCAGGCCACCCGGGACTCCCGGCTCCTCGGCCTCGCCTCGTCCTGTCACCCCCAGACCCTCCGGCAGCTCCGCTGGACCAACACCATGATCAAGAACCTCTCCCCGCAGCTGCTCACCAGCCTGTGACACCACGCGTCCGGAGTTCCGGCGGTGATCCGTGTGGTCAGGGGGTACTCGGACGGCCGTACGGATTCCCGGCGGGTGACACGGCGCGAGAAGAGCCGCGTACCGCCACCGCCCCCGGGCACGGGGGACACTCCGGAAGGCCGTGCCCAGGCCCGCCGCACCGGTCCGTGAAGGAGACCCGCGATGAACCACCGACCGAGCTCAGGTACGACGACCCCAACCCGCCCGGAAGACGTCACGGACACCGGCCCGGACCTGCTGGGCATCTACCTCAACGACCATCTGGCCGGCGCCACCGCGGGTGCCGAACGCGCCCGTCACCTGGCGAAGTCCTCCCGCGGCACGGCGCTCGCCCCGGACGTCGACGCCCTGGCCACCGAGATCGCCCAGGACCGGGAGATCCTGAAGGAGCTGATGAGGCGGCTGAACGTCCCGCGCCGTCCGTACAAGATCTACGCGGGCTGGGCGCTGGAGAAGGCAGGCCGCCTGAAGGCCAACGGCAGGCTCGTCCGCCGCTCTCCCCTGAGCACGCTGATCGAACTGGAGGCCCTGCGCATGGGAGTGACCGGAAAACTCGCTCTGTGGCAGAGCCTGCGGCGGCTGTCCGACACCGAGGACCGCCTCGACCCGCGGCTCCTCGACGACCTTCTCGACCGTGCCCACAGCCAGCTCAGGACCCTGGAGGAGCTGCACCAGCAGCAGGTGACGACACCCCTGCGGCCACGCGAGCGAACAGGCGCGGGAGCGTAGGGACGATCGACCGCGCGGACCGGTCCCTGTCGGATCACGCGATGTCGCGAGGAGTGACGATCCGTTGACCACCTCTGAAGAGCTGCCCGTGGTGCGGACCCTCGGCGAAGTGGCCGCCCTGGTGGAGAGCATCCCCCACCTCTATGTGCGCTGGTCACACGGTCCCGAGGCCGACCGGCGGCACGCCGGAGAGAGCAGGGACGGCCTCACCGGCGTCCGCATGCCCGGCCTGTCGGCCAACCCACTCGATGTCGAGCCCTGGTGGGAGGACCGGCCGGTCGAGCTGTGGGTGGCCCGCCGTCTCTACGACTACTCACACCTCCCCCGGGACAAGGGCCCCGGAGTCCGTCCGTGGATCCTCCGGGGCCAGGCGGCGGGGCGGGGCCCCGACAACGAGCCGCTGGTGCACGACGTGGAACCCATCGGCTGGATCGACGAGCGGGTCGTCAAAGAAGCCGAGACCGCGGTGGCACGCCAGGAGGGGCAGTGGGGGACCATGCGCCGGGACGACGAACGATGACCCGAACGGCTCTCCCGAACGACTGACGTGCAGGACGAGCCGGTGCTCCCCGGTGTGATCCTCACGTTTCTGTGAGGCTCGCTGTATGGGCCATGGAGGCGCGGGTCTGTCACTACACTCGCGCCCCATGCGCCAAACGAGCCCCATCGGACAGCCGACGAGCACCTTCCCCCAGCAGGCGCGGTCCGGCCCGCATGGCCGGAGAAGTGACTCCGCCCGCCCGCGCCCCCGCACCGCCATGGCCCGCCCCACTTCAGGACGCGCCGGCGTCGCGGCCGAGAGGGGGGACGGCATTCCGTGAAGGGCCGCCACAAACAGTCCCGTGACCCCCGGGGACACTGGCTCCTGCTGATCCTCGTCCTCCCCGCGATGTTCGCGGTCCTGCTCTTCGAGGGCTGGACCACCCACGAGGTCGACGCCGCGAAGACACGGTCCCCCTGCACCTCGCCCGCACCGGACGCCGTGGCACGGGGCGGGCCCGTGATCGGGATCAACGGCAACGGCATCCAGACCGCCTCGATGCCCGCCCGCACCGTCGCCCTCACCTTCGACGGCGGCCCGGACCCCGTCTGGACCCCGCGCCTGCTCGACCTGCTGCGGCGGCACAACGCGCGCGCCACGTTCTTCCTCTTCGGTTCCCAGGCGGCGCGCCATCCGGAGCTGGTGCGCAGAATCCGCGCCGAAGGCCACGAGATCGGCTCGAACACCTACACCGGTGCCGTCCTGGGCGAGGCCTCGCCCGCCCGCTTCGCCGCCGAACTCGACCTCACCCAGGGGGCGTTGGCGAGCACCGTGGGACTGCGCCCCAATCTGCTGCGGTTGCCGCGGACCACCACACCGGACACACTGTGCGGCCGTGAGTGGAAGGCCGCGCGGCAGGCCACCGGCCGGGGTTATGTGCTGGTCACCGCCGACAGGTCGTCCCGCAAGCCGGAGCAGGGCCTCATCCGGCAGTTCAGCCAGACGTCGCTCGCCTACCAGCAGGCGAGGAACCTGCTAAAGAACCCCGACGTCGACCGCTTCACCACCGTGTCGGCCGGCGCGAGGCTCGTTCCGTACGCCTCCCCGTCCACCGCCGAGCGCTGGGAGGGCACCGCCCTCATCTGGGTCACCCGGCTCGGGCGGGCCTTCGTGACCGCCATGACATGGACCCTCGCGATCGCGGGAGGCCTCGGACTGCTGCGCCTGGCGCTGCTCGGTCTCTTCGCGCGGGCCCACGTCCGCCGGCTCGAGAGCTCCAGCCCCGGCGCGCCCTGGCGGGGCGAGGTGACCGAACCGGTGACGGTGCTCGTGCCCGCGTACAACGAGGAACTCGGCATCGAGTCCACGCTGTTGTCCCTGCTGGCCTCCACGCACCGCCAGCTGCAGATCATCGTCATCGACGACGGCTCGACGGACCGTACCGCCGACCTCGCCGAAGCGGTCGGGGACCCGCGCGTGGAGGTGGTCCGCCAGGCCAACGCGGGCAAGGCGGCCGCCCTCAACACCGGGCTGGCCCTCGCGCGGCACGACATCATCGTCATGGTCGACGCCGACACCGTCTTCGAACCGGACGCCGTGTACCAGCTCATCCAGCCGCTGGCGCACCCGGCCGTCGGGGCTGTCAGCGGCAACGCCAAGGTCGGCAACCGGCGCGGCCTGCTGGCCAAGTGGCAGCACCTGGAGTACGTCTTCGGCTTCAACCTCGACCGCCGCATGTTCGAGGTCCTGGAGTGCATGACCACGGTCCCCGGCGCCATCGGCGCCTTCCGCCGTGACGCGCTGATCAGCGTCGGCGGCGTCAGCGAGGACACCCTCGCCGAGGACACCGACCTCACGATGGCACTGTGGCGGGCGGGCTGGCGGGTGCTCTACGAGGAGTCCGCCGTGGCGTGGACCGAAGTGCCCACCTCGCTGGGCCAGTTGTGGCGGCAGCGGTACCGCTGGTGCTACGGCACGATCCAGGCCATGTGGAAGCACCGCGGTGCCGTCCTTGCCGGGGGAGTGGCCGGTCGCTTCGGGCGGCGCGGACTGACGTACGTCGCGCTCTTCCAGGTCGCCCTGCCGCTGCTCGCCCCGGTCATCGACGTGTTCGCCCTGTACGGCGTGCTGTTCCTGGACCCGTGGTTGTCGGCCGGCATCTGGCTAGGGTTCATGGGCTCCCAACTCGTCAGCGCCCGGTACGCGTTGAGGCTCGACGGCGAGAGGCTGTGGACCCTGTGGTCGCTGCCGCTGCAGTTCTTCGTCTACCGGCAGCTGATGTACCTGGTGGTCATCCAGTCCCTGGTCGCCCTGCTGCTCGGCAGCCGGCTGAAATGGCATCGCATGCGGCGTTCCGGGACGGCCGGTGAACACATCGGCGGCGCGGCCCCGTATAAGAGCCTGCCGACGAGGTGATCCCGATGTGGTGAGGTGCTGGACAGTCTGATGAACGAGTGGACCGACCGGCTGCCGGGCGACGAGTGGGGCGGTGGAGCGGCGGAGCCCGCGGGCGGCGGTACGCGCCGGGTGGCGGACGGGACATCGGCCCCGCCTCCGGCGCGCACGGCGCCGCTGCCGGGCATGCCGTCGTCCACCGCGGCGGGCCGCACCGACGTGGTGCGCCGCCCTCACGGGCATCGCGCCCGATCTCACGAAGCGGGTGGCCCCGAACGCGGTGGCAGATCCCCCCGGCGGCGTCCCGCCCGGCGCCGCCGGGCCGCGCGGCTGGCCGTCCTCACGGTCGCCGCGCTCCTCGTCTCCCCGGCGGGCGCGTACGTGTGGGCCGGCACCGAGCTGGACCAGGACGTCGACCTGGGCACCCTCAGGGACCGTGCGCCGAGCGGCCGCGGAACCAACTACCTGATCGTCGGCTCGGACAGCCGGGAAGGACTGTCCGAGCAGGCCAGGAGGAACCTGCGCACCGGCTCGACCGAGGGGCGCCGCACCGACTCGATGATCCTGCTGCACACCGGCGCCGGCGGCACCACGATGATGAGCCTGCCGCGTGACTCGTGGGTGACGATCCCGTCGTTCCTGCGCCCCGAGACCGGCAGGCGCTACCCCGACAGGCCGAACAAACTGAACGCGGCGTTCTCGCTGGGCGGGCCGAGCCTGCTGGTGAAGACCGTCGAGCGCAACACCGGCCTGCACATCGACCACTACACCGAGATCGGCCTGGCCGGTTTCGTCGACATCGTCGACGCGGTCGGCGGCGTGGACCTGTGCCTCGACCGGGCCATCAGGGACAAGAACTCGGGCGCTAACCTGCGGGCGGGCTGCCAGACCCTCAACGGCGCCCAGGCGCTTGCCTTCGTACGGCAGCGCAAGCAGGAGGCCGACGGCGACCTCGGACGCACCCGGAACCAGCAGAAGTTCCTCGCCGCCCTCGCCAAGAAGACCGCCACCCCGGGCACGCTCCTCAACCCGGCCAAGGTCTTCCCGACCCTCGGCGCGGGACTCGACACGCTCGTCGTGGACAAGGACACGGGCCTGCGGGAGCTCACGGCGCTGTTCCAGGCGATGCGCAAGGTCACGGACGGCAACGGACGCCAGGTCAACGTCCCCGTCTCCGACCCCGCGTTCCGTACGTCCAAGGGCGTGGCCGTGCAGTGGGACATGGCCAGGGCACGGCAGTTGTTCGCGCAGCTGAGGGCGGACCGGCCGGTGACCGGCCAGTAAGGGGAGGCGGGCACCGTCGGCCCGTCACCCGTCACAGGAAGGGCGTGCCGGCGTCGAGCCCGGACAGGACCCGGCCGTACAGCTTGCCAACCCGCACCTCACCGCCCCCGGGGATCTCAGCGCAGCGGATGCAGCGGGGTGAGCTCGGCGGGCGGGCGGCCGGTGACGATCGACTCGGCGAGGAGCTTGCCGCTCAACGGGCCGAGGGCGATACCCCACATGCCGTGCCCGCCGCACACATGGACGCGGGGCGAGCGGGTCGGGCCGACCAGGGGCAGGCCGTCAGCGGTGCAGGGGCGCGGCCCCACCCAGACGTCCTCGCGCCGGTCGAAGTCGGCGGAAGGGAGCAGAGGGCGTGCCGCGTTGACGATCGCCTGGACACGTCGCGGGTCCCCCGGCCGGTCGGGCGCCGTGAACTCCATCATGCCCGCGACCCGCACACGGTCGCCCAGCGGTGTGCAGACCACGCGCTGCGCGGCGAAGTACGTGGGCCGGGTGGGCAGTCCCTCCGGCGGCAGGCTGAAGCTGTAACCGCGGCCGGACTGGACCGGGGTGCGCACGCCGAACGGCGCGGCCAGCCGGTTCAGCCAGGCGCCCGGCGCCAGCACGGCCACGTCCGCGCGGAGTTGCGTACCGTCGGCGCAGTGCGCGGCAGCCGCGGTGCCGAGGTCCCGGACCCGGGTGACCGCCGACCCGGTGACGATCTTGCCGCCCCTGTCGCGCACCGCGTCGGCCAGCGCCCTGACGAAGGCCCCGGGATTGAGGTGACGCTGACCGCGCAGGCGTACGGCCGCGTCGACCCGAGAAGACAGCGCCGGCTCCTCCTGCCGTGCCCCGGCCCCGTCGAGCAGGTCGTAGTCGACGTGCTGGCCCGCCGCACGCACCGCCTCCAGTTCCGCCACGAACGGAGCGCGGCCGGCGGCGGACGTGAAGGCGATCAGGCACGGGCCGCCCGCCCGCGTCGGCTCGGCGATCCCGCCCTCGGTGAGCTCGTCGTACGCCGCGAGCGCCTGCCGGTTCAGCGCGGCGAGGGCGCTCATGGCCACCTGCCAGCGCCGGGTGGTGCAGTTCCGGCTGAAGGTCAGCAGGAAGCGGGCCAGCCGGGCGTCCGCGCGGGGCGGCACGGACAGCGGCGAGGACGGGGAGAAGAACGTGCGCAGGCCCAGCTGGAGGGCGCCCGGTTCCGGCAGCGGGACGGTGAGGGCCGGTGCCAGCCAGCCGGCGTTGCCCCAGGACGCGCCCGCCGCGACGCCCCGGCGGTCGACGACGGTGACCTCGACGCCCGCCTCCTGGAGGAACCAGGCGGTCGCCAGCCCGGGCATGCCCGCGCCGACCACCACCGCGCTGCGCGGGCTCATGAGGCACTCCCGGCCGCCGGAACAAAACCCCTTCCCTCCAGCACGGCGGCCGGAGGCCTGCGTTCCCCGGCGCGCGTGGCCTGCTCGAAGGCGTACCCGGCGCACAGCACCTCCCAGTCCCGCCGGTGCGGACCGACCACCTGCAGGCCGACCGGCAGACCTCCGGCGGTGAAACCCGCCGGGACGGACAGTGCGGGACAGCCCGTGACGGAGATCAGGTACGCCGAGCGCATCCAGTCCAGATACGTCTCCATCGGGGTGCCGTCCACCGACGTGGGGTAGGGGAGGCGCACGTCGAACGGGGCGACCTGACTGACCGGCAGCACAAGCAGGTCGTACCTTTCGAAGAACTCCCGCACCCGGTGGAAGAGCGCGGCCTGCTGCGACTGGGCGAGCCCCAGGTCAGGGCCGCTGAGTCCCCAGCCCTCCTCGATGTTCCACACCACGTCGGAGGACATCCGGTGCCGGTGCTCCTCCAGCAGGGGCCCGTAGGCCAGTTCCATCTGCCAGGCCCGCTGGATAAGGAACACCTCGTCGGCACCGGTCAGGTCGGGGCAGGCCTCCTCCACCTCGCAGCCCAGCCCGGCGAACACCTCGACCGCCGGCCGGAGCGCGTCCCGCACCTGAGCGTCCACGGGCACGGCCCCGCCGAGATCCGGCGACCAGGCGACCCGCAGCCCGCGGACGTCGCCGTCGAGCCGGCCCGCGAAGGCGGAACCGGGCGTCTCCAGCGAGCGCGGGTCGCGAGGGTCCGGGCCCGCCATCACCGACAGCGTGAGGGCCACGTCCGTCACGGTCCGCGCCATGGGGCCCTTGACCGAGAGCTGCCCCCACGGCGCCTTGTCGGGCCAGGAGGGGACACGGCCGGGGGAGGGGCGCAGGCCGACGACGTTGTTGAAGGAGGCGGGGTTGCGGAGCGATCCGCCGGTGTCGCTGCCGTCGGCGATCGGCTGCATCCCGCAGGCGAGGGCCGCGCCCGCGCCGCCGCTGCTGCCGCCGGCGCTGCGGGAGAGGTCGTAGGGGTTGCGGGTGGCGCCGAAGACGGGGTTCACGGTGTGCGAACCCATGCCGAGTTCGGGGACGTTGGTCTTGCCGAGGGTGATGGCTCCGGCGCCGCGCAGCCGCTCGACGACCAGGTGGTCCCGGTCGGGGACGCGGTCGGCGAAGACCGGTGAGCCGTACGTGGTGCGGATGCCCGCGGTGTCGTGGAGGTCCTTGTGCGCCACGGGCAGTCCGTGCAGGGGGCCGGCCTCCGCTCCGGACGCCAGGAGCTCGTCGGCCTCGGCCGCCTGCGCCAGCGCCCGGTCGGCGACCAGGGAGACGATGGCGTTCACGGCCGGATTGACGCGCTCGATCCGGTCCAGGTGCGCGGTGACGACCTCCCGGGCGGACACCTCGCGGCGCCGGATCGCGGCGGCGAGTTCGGTGGCGGTCCAGAAGCACAGGTCCGTGGTGTCCATGTCGGTGGTGTCCATGCCCGTGCCGTCCACGTCCGGCGAGTTGACGTCCGAGGTGGTGATGGTGCGGTTCACGCCCCTCCCATCGTTTCCTTGAGCTGTACGACGGCGAGCACTCCGAACAGGACGAAGGATCCGGAGAGCAGCACGTTCGCAGTGGTCTTGTTGCGGTACGGCGGCTCGACGCTCCGCCGGTTGAGGAGCACCAGCAGCGCCCCCGACAGCAGCGGCAGGATCAGCGAGCCCACGGCGGCGTACGTCAGCACCAGGGGCACCGGCCGCCCCACGAAGGTGACGGCGACGGCGGCGGCCGCGCAGTAGAGCAGGAACACCCGGAAGGGGCGGCTGTGCTGCGCCATGTGGGGCTCGGCCTGATCGTCCGGAACCCCGCGCAGCGTCCGCAGGGAGTCGGACAGCAGATAGCACAGCGCGTTGAACCCGCCGACCAGCGCGCTCAGCGTCACCAGGAAGAACGTACCCAGGAACAGCACACGGGCCACCGACCCCAGGTCCGCGCCCAGCGGATCGGCGAGCGCGGCCAGTCCCTCGTTGCCGGTGATGGTCCTGCCGCTGCCGAACAGCAGACCCGTGCCCACCACCGTCGTGCAGAGCACGAAGAGGAAGGTGACGGCGTAACTCACCGCGGAGTCGGCCCGCATGACGGGCAGTCGGCTCCGATGCCTCCACCCCTTCTCCCGCACCCAGTAGCTGTACGACGCGATCCCGGCCGTGCCGCCCACCCCGCCGATCAGGGCGAACACCGTCACGAGATCGCCCTCCGGCAGCCTCGGCCGGAGCGAGGAGAACAGCCCGGCCGGGTCGTCGGTGGTGGCGAGCGTGGCCACCGCCAAGACGACCATGCCGAGGAACTTGGCGAGCATGAAGACGCTCATCACCCGCTCGAACAGCGCGTACCGCCCCACGTACACGATGGCCGCGGCCACCAGCGCGACCGCCACGGCCAGCGGCCTGACGGGCAGTGCGGGGAACAGCGTGGACAGCGCCAGTGCCGCCACCGAGCCCAGCGCCGCCCCGTAGAGCAGCCCGATGACCAGGACGAACAGGAAGAACGCGACCGGCAGCCAGCGGCCGACCGACTTCAGGCTCGCGATCACGGTCTGACCGGTCGCCATGTAGAGCCGGCCCACCGACTCGGTGAGCGCGTACTTCAGGACGACGCCGATGAGGATCGCCCACAGCAGGCCCATGCCGTACCCGGCGGCGCCCGCCAGGGACGTCACCATGTCACCGGCACCGACGCTCGCCGCCGCGAGCACCAGGCCGGGGCCGAGGAGCGCCAGTCGCCCGCGCCGGGCGGGTGCGCCCGCGGCGTCGGTGGAGGGAGTCGCTTGCTGCCGTAGGGGACTACCTGGAGTCGTGGTCACGTCAACCATCTCCGTACATCGGGGAGTTACGGGAGTCGGGAGTCATGGGTGGGTGTGCGGCTCGTACGGCACGAGCGACTCTTGCGGCGGGTGCGGAACACTCACGGCAGAGTCCTGCATGGTGACGGAAGGGAACAAGTTTCCCGACGGAGATGACGGAATCAGCCATATGCTGAAGCCGATGGACACACGGCAGACCGCTCCTGTGGCGGATTCGCTGGACCGGCGCATCATCAGCGCCCTGCAGATCGACGGGCGGGCCTCGTGGCACCGCATCGCCGTGACCCTCGGCGAGGCCGAACGCACCGTCGTCCGCCGGGGCAGCCGGCTCCTGGACTCCGGGCTGGTGCGGATCGGGGCGATGACCGTGCGCGGCCGCAGCACCTTCGTCGGCGTGCGCTGCGCACCCGGCCATGCGAGGGTGACCGCCACCGCACTGGCACGCCGCCCCGACTGTGTCTTCGCCCTCGTGCTGACCGGCACCCTCGACTGCGTCGCCGAACTCCGGGGTCCGCGCGACCGCCTCGCCGGCCTGGTGATGGACGAACTGCCTGGCCTGCCGGGTGTGGTGGAGACCCTGACGTTTCCCGTGCTGCGCCATGTGCGCACGATCCGCGAGTGGCACGCGGGCCTGCTCACCGCCGAGCAGGTCGCCGCGCTCGCCGACGGGGACCCGGTGGCTGCGGACCTCGCCGCGGGTGACGTCCTGCCGAACGTCGACGCGTCCCGTGAACTCTCCCGCCCCGACCGGCTGTTCCTTAACGCCCTGGCCGAGGACGGACGCTGCACCTACGAGGAACTCGCCCGGGTCGCCGGTGTCTCCGAGGCCACGGCACGGCGCCGCCTGGGCGTGCTCCGGCGGGAGGGACGGGTGAGGATCCGCGCCGTGATCGAGCCCGCCCTGCTCGGGCTCCCGGTGGAGGCGGTGCTACGGGTGCGCGCCACCCCCTCCCGGGCCGAGGCGGTGGCGACGGCACTGTGCGAGTCCGCCCACGTCCGCTACGTCAGCTTCCTCACCGGCGAACGCCAGCTCCTGGTCCTGACGGCCTTCCCCGACGAGTCGGCCCTCCACGACTTCGTCACACGGGCCCCCTGGCTGACGGACGTGGCGTCCGTGGACGTGTCGATGGTCCTCACCTCACTGAAGCGCGGCGGCATGCTGGCGCCGTGGCTGCGGGGATGACGGGCGGCGGAACGGGGTGCCCGAACGCATCGAACGCGCCGCCGAGGGCCAGGAAGTGGCGCAATCGGACGTTGCGGCGCTCCCTTCCACGGCGGACTCTGAAACGAAAAGTGGGAGCGCTCCCATGCCTGGCGCACCCGCACCCCCACAAGCGAACGCACCCGCATCCCCACATGCGAAGGAAGGCGCGATGAATTGTCATGTACATGATAAAATAGGGCGGGGCCCGTCCCGGCCGGCCCTTCTCCTCGGCGTGCTCGGAGCGGTCCTGCTCTGCCTGATCCCGTGGAGCGGCACCGCCTCAGCCCACGGGTCGGTCGTCGACCCGGCGTCCCGCAACTACGGCTGCTGGCTGCGGTGGGGCAACGACTTCCAGAACCCGGCCATGGAGCAGCAGGATCCGATGTGCTGGCAGGCGTGGCGGGACAACCCGAACGCCATGTGGAACTGGAACGGCCTGTACCGCAACGGCTCGGCCGGCAACTTCCCGGCGGTCGTCCCCGACGGCCAGCTGTGCAGTGGCGGCCGGACCGAAGGCGGGCGTTACAACTCCCTGGACGCCGTGGGCGCCTGGAAGACGACGGACATCGGCGGCAACTTCACCGTGAAGCTGTACGACCAGGCAAGCCACGGCGCGGACTACTTCCTGGTCTACGTCACCCGCCAGGGGTATGACCCCACCAGGCAGCCGCTGAAGTGGAGCGACCTCCAACTGGTCGCCCGCACCGGCAAGTACGCGCCCAGCCAGAACTACTCGATCGACGTGCGGACCTCGGGCCTGACCGGCCGTCACGTCGTCTACACGATCTGGCAGGCGTCGCACATGGACCAGACGTACTTCCTGTGCAGTGACGTGACCTTCCGCTGAACCACCGACTCCCACCGATTCCACCGACTCCCGCCGGGCGCGCGGCGCCCGGCGGGAACCGGCCGCCGTCAGACGGCCAGGACCCGCACCCCCGCCTCCTCGAACCGCCGCACCGTCACCTCGTCCACCGCCGTGTCCGTGACCAGCGTGTCCACCACGTCGGTGGCGCAGATCCACGCGAAGGCACGCTTGCCCAGCTTGCTGGAGTCGGCGGCGACGACGACACGCTCGGCGCGCTCGCACAGCAGACGGTTGATCGCGGCCTCGGCCTCGTCCTGGGCCGCGGCGCCGTGCGTGACGTCGAAGGCGACCACGCCCAGGACGGCCACGTCCATGGTGATCTGGCTCAGCACACCGTCCGCGAGCGGTCCCACGAGCTCGTACGACGACGGACGCGCCACACCACCCGTCAGCACGATCTTGAACTGGGGGCGCACGGCCAGTTCGCTGGCGATGTTGAGGGCGTTGGTGACGATGGTCAGCGCGGGTGACCCGGAGGTGAGATCGGCGCGTACGGCCAGGGCGCGCGCGACCTCCGTGGTGGTCGTGCCGCCGGTCAGGCCCACCGCCTGACCGGGGGAGACGAGTCCCGCGACCGCCTTCGCGACGCGCTGCTTCTCGGAGGCGCGGCGGGCGGTCTTGTAGCGCAGCGGCAGCTCGTACGACACGCCGTGCACGACCGCACCGCCCCGGGTGCGCACCAGCATCTGCTGCTCCGCCAGCTGGTCGAAGTCGCGGCGGATCGTCGCGGCCGACACGCCCAGTGCGACCGCCGCCTCCTCGACCTCCAGCCTGCCCTGCTCGACGAGCAGTTCCAGCAGTGCCTTCCAGCGGGCGTCGCGCGACATCCGCACCCTCCGTCCGTCGGTCTTCCGGCGACCCTAGCGCACTGATGTCCCAGGCTGATGCTTGAGCATGATTGAAAGCTCGCGATACTTTGCAGGAACGAGCATCGGGGAAGGGGTGCGGCATGACCCATGTCGAGGACGAGCTGACCAGCCAGCCCGAGTGCTGGACCCGCGCCGCGCAGGAGGCGGCGGGGCACAGCGGAGTGCTGCCCGCGCCGGGGGAGCGCGTCGCGATCGTGGGGTGCGGGACCTCGTACTTCATGGGGCAGGCGGCCGCGGCCCTGCGCGAGGGGGCAGGCCAGGGCGAGACGGACGCCTTCGCCGCCTCCGAGTTCCCCTACGGCCGCCCGTACGACAGGGTCGTCGCCCTCACCCGCTCCGGCACCACCACCGAGGTACTCGAACTCCTCGACAGGCTGCGTGGCCGCACCCGAACGGTCGCGATCACCGCGGATCAGGACACACCCGTGGCGACGGCCGCCGACGACCTCGCCGTACTCGACTTCGCCGACGAACGGTCCGTCGTCCAGACCCGGTTCGCGACCACCGCCCTCACCCTGCTGCGAGTCCACCTCGGCCTGCACCCGGACACGGCCGTCGCCGACGCGCGCACCGCGCTGGACACCCCGCTGCCCGAAGGCCTCGTCGACTGCACGCAGTTCACCTTCCTGGGCCGCGGCTGGACCGTCGGGCTCGCGAACGAGGCCGCGCTCAAGATGCGCGAGGCCTCACTGGCGTGGGCCGAGGCGTACCCGGCGATGGAGTACCGGCACGGCCCCATCAGCATCAGCACCCGGGGGACCGCGACCTGGATGCTCGGCGAGGCCCCGGAGGGGCTGGCCGGACAGGTGGGCGGCACCGGCGGCTTGTGGGTGGCCGACGGCCTCGACCCGCTCGCCGGACTCGTCCGCGCCCAGCGGCTCGCGGTGGCCGTGGCCGCCGCCCGCGGACTCGACCCGGACCAGCCGCGCCACCTCACCCGCTCGGTGATCCTCGGCACGACCACCCGCTGAACAGGAGGAGTCGTGCCGCTCACCACGACCGGCGAACTGATCACCCGGGCCGCCGCGGCCCGCACCGCGGTCCCCGCGTTCAACGTCATCACCCTGGAGCACGTCGAGGCCGTCGTCGCGGGCGCCGAGTCCGCGGGAGCGCCCGTGGTCCTCCAGATCAGCGAGAACGCGGTCACGTTCCGCGGCGGACGGCTGCTCCCCCTGGCCCGCGCCGCCACCGCCGCCGCCGAACGGGCACAGGTCCCCGTGGCGCTCCACCTCGACCACGTGCAGAGCGACGACCTGCTGCGCCAGGCCGCCGACGCCGGGTTCAGCTCCGTGATGTACGACGCGTCGCGCCTGCCGTACACGCAGAACCTGGCCGCGACCCGGGCCGCTGTGAAGTGGGCGCACGGGCAAGGACTGTGGATCGAGGCGGAGCTGGGCCGGGTGGGCGGGAAGGACTCCGGCCAGACGGGGGCGGGGGCCGGGACGTCAGCGCTCGACGCGCACGCACCCGGCGCCCGCACCGACCCCGACGAGGCGCGCGCCTTCGTCGCCGGCTCCGGCGTGGACGCCCTGGCCGTGGCGATCGGCAGCGTGCACGCGATGACCACGCGCACGGCCACACTCGACCACACCCTGCTGGGGCGTCTGCACGCCGCCCTGGACGTGCCGCTCGTCCTCCACGGCTCCTCCGGCGTCCCCGACGGCGAACTGCGGGCGGCCGTCGCGGGCGGCATCGCCAAGGTCAACATCGGGACGGCGCTCAACGTGGCGATGACGGGCGCGGTCCGGGACTTTCTCACCGCGCACCCGGATGCCGTTGACCCCCGGAAGTACCTTCGCGTGGGACGGGACGCCATGGTGGAGACGGTGACCCGGCTCATCGGTGTGCTGTGCGCGCAGCCTGCCCCCTGACATCCCCTGCTGGTAATTTCTCCCCGTGCGGGAGACGCGGATCCACCTCGGCGAGCCGCCCGTCGTCGCGGCCGTCGGCGTCGGCGTGCACGGCGTCGTGAGCCGCACGGACGTCTTCCGGCTGCCGCGGCTGTGGCAGTTGCACCTCTACCAGTACGACGCCGAACTGACCGTCGACGGCACGGCACACCCCGTCCGCCCCGGCCGGGTCAGTCTCGTACCGCCCGGCACCACGGTCCGCTACCGCTACCAGGGCCGCTCGGAGCACCTCTACGCGCACCTGCGCCTCACACCGGCCGGCCCCGCCCGCACCGTTCCCGTCGTGCAGGACACAGGACCCGAACTGCCCGCCCTCACCGGCCTGTTGCTCCAGGCCGTGGCCTCGGCCGCCCAGACCCCCGAGCGCGCCAGGGCCGAGATCTGGACGGCCCTGTGGCGTGTCGCCCACCTCACCCCGGCCGCCGCGCAGCCGGGCCCCCACCCCGCCGTCACCACGGCGATCGCCCACATCGAGGCCCATCTGGCGGCCCCGCTCACCGTGCCCGACATCGCCCGCGCGGCCGGCGTGTCCCACAACCACCTCACCCGGCTGTTCCGCGCCGAGACGGGCGACACGGTCGTCGGCTACATCCGGCGCCGCAGACTCGACCGGGCCCGCCACCTGCTCCGCGCCACAACCCTCTCGATCCCCGCCGTGGCCGCCTCGGTCGGCATCCCCGACCTCCAGGCCTTCAACAAGGCCTGCCGACGCGAACTGGGCGCCTCGCCGCGCGCCCTGCGGGGGACCGTCGCCTGACGTGACCGCCGCCGGAACCGCCGTCGGGACCCGCCTACCGTTTGACCGCCTTCAGCACCACGAACTTGGCGTCACTGCCGACGAGTTCACTGTTGCCGAAGAGCCGCCGCAGCTTCACGTGGTAGCCGAGGTGCCGGTTGCCGATCACCCACAGCTCGCCGCCGGGCCGCAGCGCGCGCCGGGCGCCCTTGAACATGCGCCACGCCGTGGCGTCCGTCGTCGCCTGGTGGGAGTGGAACGGCGGGTTGTTCAGCACGAGGTCGACGCTGCCGGGCGCGAAGCCCTCCATCCCGTCGCCGACGAGGAACTCCGCCTTCCCTCCGGCCTCGCCCCCGGCGTTCGCCGCGTACGTCGCCTCCGCCGAGGCCACCGCCTGGTACGACTCGTCGACGAACACCACCTCGGCCTCCGGATCGCCCAGCGCCATCGCGGTGCCGACGACCCCGTTGCCGCACCCCAGGTCCACGACACGCCCGGCGCCACGGCCGTGCGGCAGATGCCGGAGGAAGAAGCGAGTGCCGATGTCGAGCCGGTCGGCGCAGAAGACGCCCGCGTGGTTGACGACAGTCCGGCCGGACAACAGACCTGTGTCTCCAGGAAGTTGGTAGGAGTACGGCCACGGGTTGGCGCCCCGCTTCCGAGCGGGGGACGGGTCCGGGGCACAGAGGATCAGCCGGGCCTTCTGCTGCGCGAGGGAAGTGCGGGTGGGGCCGAGGATCCGCTCGAACAGCTTCAGCGTCGAGGTGTGGATCTCCTTGACCATGCCGGTGCCGACGACGACCGTCCCCTCGTGCACGCCCGGCGCGAGCCGGTGCAACTGGTCCTCCAGCAGCGCCAGGCTCTTGGGAACCCGCACGAGCAGCACGTCGATCCGACCAGGAGGCGTGTCCCGGGTGGTCAGGAGCCGTACCGCCCCCTCCTCGACGCCGTTGCGGGCCAGGTTCGCGCGGGTCGCCTCCCGGGCCAGGAACGAGTCGGTGATCTGCGTCGGCCGGTGCGCCGCCAGCGCCGTGGCCAGGGCGCCCCACCGGTCGCCCACCACCACGACAGCCCCTGTCAGCGGTGTCCCGCTCTCCGAGAGGTGACGCAGCAGATACGCGTCGGCCGCGTCCCAGGCACGCAGCCGGTCGCGGTGATCCTCGGGGAAGCGGGCCAGTTCGTACTCGGCCCAGGGAGCGGTCATACGGTCGTTCATCGTGAGCCCAGGCTAGCCGAGCCGTGGCGCACGGCTTTCCTCCGATCCTGTCAGTGGGCTGCGTGATGATGGGCCCATGGACGCCGAGCTGTTCCCCCGGAGCCGTACGGAGATCGCGCCGGGCGCCGTGCACGTCCCGGACTGGCTGGACGCGGAGCACCAGCGACGGCTCGTGGAGGCCTGCCGCGAGTGGGCCCGGCCGCCCGCCGGACTCCGTACGGTCCGCACGCCCGGCGGAGGCACGATGGCCGCCCGGCAGGTCTGCCTCGGCTGGCACTGGTATCCGTACGCGTACGCCCGCACGGTCGTCGACGGCGACGGCGCGCCGGTCAAGCCGTTCCCCGAGTGGCTGGGTGAGCTGGGCCGGAGCGCGGTCGCGGACGCGCTCGGTCCCGAGGCGGCCCGAAGCCCGTACGACATCGCCCTGATCAACTTCTACGAGGGCGACGCACGCATGGGCATGCACCGCGACAGCGACGAGAAGTCGGACGCGCCGGTGGTGTCGTTGAGCCTCGGTGACACCTGCGTCTTCCGGTTCGGCAACACCGAGTCCCGGTCCCGGCCGTACACGGACGTCGAGCTCCGCAGCGGCGACCTCTTCGTCTTCGGCGGAACGTCGCGCCTCGCGTACCACGGGGTACCGAGGGTGTACCCGGCCACGGCGCCGCAGGCCCTGGGACTGGCGGGACGCCTGAACATCACGCTGCGGGTGAGCGGCTTCGGGACCTGCGGCGTTTCGTGAAATACAGCCCCTCCGGCGTTTGAGGAGCGGGGGCAAGGGGCCGGCCCCGAACACGGGGCCCGGGGCGGAGCCCCGAAAGCGGGGTCGAAGGGGCGGCGCCCCTGGTGATGGGACGGGTAGGGGCGGCGGGGGCGAAAACCCTCGCCCCCAGTCCGGCACCCGACACGCCCCACGCACCGATCATGGGAGACTCGCCCTCATGGACGGCAAGGCGGCCCCCAGGGCGACGGGCACGGGCGAAGGGACCACACGCACACGACTGGACCGGGGGCGCGGCGCGCTCGGCCCGGCGCTGGAGCTCGTGCACACCGGCCGGGCACCCACCCGAGCCGTACTCACCGCCGAACTCGGCGTCACCCGTGCGACCGCCGGCGCCGTCGCCGCCGAACTGGAAGCACTCGGCCTCATCCGCGTCGACGCACACCCGGGCGCCGCCGCCGGCTCCCAGGGCCGCCCCTCGCACCGGCTGGAGGTCGCCGAAGAGGGACCCGTCGCGCTCGCCGCGCAGGTCCACGCCGACGGCTGGCGCGCGGCGCTCGTCGGCCTCGGCGGCCGGATCGTCGCCACGGCCCCCGGCTGTGAGACCGTCGACGCCGACCCGGCGAAGGTGCTCGGCTCGGTCGTCGACGCCGGCGCCGAGCTGCTGCACGACACCGGACGCAGATGCGTGGGCGCCGGTCTCGCCGTGCCGTCGGCGGTCGCCGAACCGGAAGGGCTGGCTCTCAACCCGCTGCACCTCGCGTGGCCCGCGGGCGCGCCCGTCCGGGAGATCTTCGCCGAGCGGGTGCGCGCGGCCGGGATCGAGCAACCGGCGTTCGCGGCCAACGACGTCAACCTCGCCGCGCTCGCCGAACACCGGCACGGCGCGGGACGCGGCTCCCGCGACCTGCTGTGCGTGGCCACCGGCCACCGGGGCGTGGGCGGCGCGCTCGTGCTCGACGGCCGTCTGCACTCGGGGAGTTCGGGCCTCGCCCTGGAGGTCGGCCACCTCACGGTCAATCCCGAGGGCCGCCCCTGCCACTGCGGCAGCCGCGGCTGCCTCGACGTGGAGGCGGACCCGCTGGCCTTCCTCACCGCGGCGGGCCGCGATCCCGGCCCCGAGGTGTCGCTGCTCAAGCAGGCCGACGACCTGATCCGCACCCGGTACACGGACCCGCACGTCCGAACGGCCACCGAGGAGCTGATCGACCGGCTGGGCCTGGGCCTCGCGGGTCTGGTCAACATCCTCAACCCGGACCGCATCATCCTCGGCGGCCTGCACCGTACGCTCCTCGACGCCGACCCCGAGCGGCTGCGCGCGGTCGTCGCCGACCGGAGTCTGTGGGGACAGAGCGGGGGCGTACCGATCCTGGCCTGCACACTGGACCACAACAGTCTCGTGGGAGCCGCCGAGCTGGCCTGGCAGCCGGTCCTCGACGACCCCCTCGCGGCACTGGCCTGAGCACCCAGACACACAAACGCGGCACGTCGCAGAGGAGCACACGCCGGACGACGCCCGGATCACCGCGATCCGGGGTCAGCAGTTTCGGTCCGGCACCCGGATGGCGTCTCTGTCGGCCTGGGCGTGTCGCTGCGGCCGCGAGGCCCTCGCGTACTCCCCGTGGGGTACACGCACTGCCGCCGGCCGTACGACGACCCGGCCCCCTTCCCGGCGCGAATCTCGAGACAGCTCGGAAAACGCGACCTGAGGAGATGAGTCCGGCATGCAGACCCTCGCGCACTGGGACGGCGGGCCCGGCCCGTGGTTCCTGTTCTTCCCGCTGGTCTGGGCCCTTGTCGCCGTCGGCGCCGTGGCCGTCCTCCGCCGCACCGTCCGGCACGGCCGACGCCCCTGGCGTCCGGCGAACGACTCCCGCCCGGCCGGCGACTCGCCCATGGCCGTCCTCGGCCGCCGGTTCGCCTCCGGTGAGATCGACGAGGAGGAGTACTGGCGCCGGGTGTCCGTCCTGGACGAGCACTTCGGCCGTGCGGGAAAGGGGTGAGCGTCGTTGGCGCACCGCGTCGCCGGGGCACGCACGTTCGCCGGCCGGCCCGGCGTCGTGTGCGCCGGCGACAGAGGTGAAGGTGACCGCCGTCGTGTCGGACGCACGACGGCGGTCACCCGTTCACCGCCCGGTCAGCCTGCGACGGCGGACCGGGCGGGAGCGTGTTCGGCCCTGCTGCGCCGTCGGGCGGGGGGCCGGTGGCTCGTGGCGTACCGCGAACGCTTGGGCGCCGCGACGGAGTCGGAGTGGGCCGGCAGGGTGAACCACACGACCTTGCCCGACTCGCCGTGCGGCCGGGCGCCCCAGCTCTCGCTCACCGCGGCGACCAGCGCGAGGCCGCGGCCGCAGGTGGCGGAGGGCTCGGCGTCCTGTACCACCGGCAGGCGCGGGTCGTTGTCACGTACCGAGACCGTCAGCCGGTCGAGCAGCAGTTCGATCTCCACCGTGCACAGCTTGTCCGGCTCGGCGTGCCGGTGGACGTTGGTCAGCAGCTCGGTCACTCCGAGTGCCGCCCGGTCGATGAGGAAATCCAGATGCCAGTAGCGCAGTTGCGCAGAGACGATTCTGCGGACCTGGCCGATCCGCGACGGCAGGGCTTGGAGCTCCACCGTGCAGTGCCTGCTTGGCTTGCTGATCACGGCTGCGACTCCCCGAATTGAGGTCCGGAAGAAGACGGAGAACGGATCCAGCGAGGTGGCTGCGGGACAGTCGCCGCCTGCTGCGGGCGACCGCGCTCTGCGGCCGCCTCTCTTGGCGCGGAGTGGCTGCGTACGACGGCCGCCCGCGGTCGCGACCGGCGGCTGGTTCGCAGCGTTATCGCCGGTAAACCCAGAGTGACGTGAGATCAGCGTGACCCAGGAGGGTCGATCCCGCAACTCGCGGCTCCTCAGCCGCCGCGTCCCGCGGCCTTGCGTACCGCCTCGATGAACCGCCGGGCCGAGGGCGGCCCGGGCTTGCCCGGAGCGGGGTCGGTCTCACCGAGGGTCAGCGTGTAGCGCGTGCCGTTCACATCGGCCAACGCCCGGTCCTCGTGGGCGAACCAGGGCTTCGACGCGCGCACCGCCTGCACCGGCGCGCTGTCGATCTCGCTGCCGTAGCTCGTCAGCAACTGCAGCCTGCCGTCCCTGATCCGCACCTGTCCGGCCCGTGTCAGCGAGCGCAGCCTCTTCCCGATCCGCACTCCTGTGGCCGTGAACTCCGGCTCCGCCATGTTGCCCCGCCCCCTCGTGCGCGTCGGCTCTGCTCTGTCATGAACCCGCGTGGTTCGTTATCCAGTGTGCGGGCCCCGTTCGAGTGTGCATCCCCGTCCGGGCGTCTCGGCCCCTGCGGTGCAGTCTGCACGTCGACGGCGTCGAGCACCAGTGCCAACGGCGCAGCGGGGGCGCGGCCGGGGGAGCACTCGGAGCATGCGCCCCCGTGCGCCCGCGCACTGCCTGCCACAGGGGCGCTTTGAGATGCTCAAAGGGGCGTTTATGCAGGTGAGAAGCGTGCGCCCGCTGTTTATGATCGAGGGCGTCCGACCGTGCGACCCGCAGTCGGTAAGACGCGGAAGGAGCCGCCGTGAGCACCCCTCACCCCAGCTTGACCGGTACACCCCTCGACACCCTCGACGTCGACCACAGCGACGCGGAATACCGGGCGTGGCTCAAGGAGGCCGTCCGCAAGGTCCAGGCCGACGCCCAGCGCTCGGCCGACACCCATCTGCTCTCCTTCCCCCTCCCTGAGCAGTGGGGCATCGACCTGTACCTGAAGGACGAGTCGACCCACCCCACCGGCAGCCTCAAGCACCGTCTGGCCCGCTCCCTCTTCCTCTACGGCCTGTGCAACGGCTGGATCCGGCCGGGCCGCCCGGTGATCGAGGCCTCCAGCGGCTCGACGGCCGTATCCGAGGCGTACTTCGCGAAGCTCATCGGCGTGCCCTTCGTCGCCGTCATGCCGCGCACGACCAGCGCCGAGAAGTGCCGGCTGATCGAGTTCCACGGCGGACGATGTCACTTCGTGGACGACCCGCGGAAGATGTACGAGGCGTCAGCCGCCCTCGCGGCCGAGACCGGCGGCCACTACATGGACCAGTTCACCTACGCCGAACGGGCCACCGACTGGCGGGGCAACAACAACATCGCCGAATCCATCTTCCGCCAGCTGGAGTTGGAGCGCTTCCCCGAGCCCGCGTGGATCGTCGCCACCGCCGGCACCGGCGGCACCTCGGCGACCATCGCGCGCTACGTCCACTACATGCAGTACGACACCCGCGTCTGCGTCGCCGACCCGGAGAACTCCTGCTTCTTCGAGGGCTGGACGACCAGCGACCCCGACGTCACCTGCGACTGCGGCTCCCGCATCGAGGGCATCGGCCGCCCGCGCATGGAGCCCAGTTTCGTCCCCGGCGCCATCGACCGGATGATGAAGGTCCCGGACGCGGCGAGTGTCGCGGCCGTACGGGCCCTGGAGGCGGCCATCGGCCGCAAGGCGGGCGGCTCCACGGGCACCGGACTGTGGAGCGCCCTGAAGATCGTGGCGGAGATGGTGGCCGAGGGACGCCGGGGGAGTGTGGTGACACTGCTCTGCGACCCGGGCGACCGCTACCTGGACAAGTACTACTCGGACGCGTGGCTGGAGGAGCAGGGGCTGGACATCAGGCCGTACGCGATGGCGATCGAGTCCTTGCTGGAGACGGGGGAGTGGCCGGACCAGGGCGGCTTGCCTGCTTCCGGGCGCGGTACCGCGTCCCTTGAGGGGCGCGGGGCTGTATCGAATATGCGGCTCCGCCGCGTGGGCGCGACCAGTCACGAACGGCCCGTGGCTCCCCAGTAGCCGTAGCTACCTCACCGCCAACCGCCGATCCAACGCGGTGACCGAATCACGAAACGCCCGTTGCAGCCCCGGCCGAGCAAGCCTCAAGGCAAACCGAAACGCCACGGACCCATCAGCCCCCCAGCTCCACCGAACCCGCGTCCCCTCCCCGGCAGGGGCAAGCCGCCACTCCTCCAGCAACGCCCCCACCCCCGGCACATTCGCCTCGTCCACCCGGTACGCGTACACCCCGGAGGGCTCCGCCGCGACGATCGTCTCCAGGAAGCGGGCCCCACCCCTCAGCCGGACCTCGCGCCGGGTACCGTCCCCGACCGGACGGGCGTACGCAACGCCCGTGAACCACTCGCGCCAGCCCGGCACGTCCTCGGCCATGGCCCGGAACACCGCGTCCGGAGGCGCGGACATCTCACGTGAGAACACGAACCGCACGGGTGCGGTCCCGACGAAGTCGAGCCCGACCGGACGCAGACGGCGCACCATGGACGTGACCCCCTCATGGAACGGGCCGCCCCGGACGGCAGGGCGGTCGACCGAGCAGCGTCACCATAGCTGGCGGACCGTCAGATGTCTGTACCGTCCTCCCCGGGCTCCCCCGCGACCACGAGCCGCCTGAGGTGCTCCGAGATCTCCGCCCGCGCCGCGGCCGGCAGCCCGGCGTCGGTGACCAGGGTGTCGACCTGATCCAGGGACGCGAAGGAACTCAGCCCCACCGTGCCCCACTTGGTGTGGTCGGCCACCACGACGACACGCCGTGCGGACTGCACGAGCCGCCGGTTCGTCTCGGCCTCCGCCAGGTTCGGTGTCGACAGGCCGGCCTCGACCGATATCCCGTGCACCCCCAGGAACAGCACGTCGAAGTGGAGCGCGGCGATCGCCTGGTCCGCCACGGGACCCACGAGCGAGTCCGAAGGAGTCCGCACCCCACCGGTCAGCACGACGGTGGCCGCACCCTGCCGCTGACCCGAGCTGCGCTGCGAGGCATGGAAGACATCGGCCACACGCACGGAGTTGGTGACCACGGTCAGGTCCGGCACGTCCAGCAGCCGGTGCGCCAGCGCGAACGTCGTCGTACCCCCGGACAGCGCGATCGCCGTCCCCGGCGCGACCAGCTCTGCCGCGGCCCGGGCGATGTCCTCCTTGGCGGTCAGTTCCAGCCCGGACTTGGCCTCGAAGCCCGGCTCGTGTGTGCTCGCCTCGGCCACCGGCACCGCGCCGCCGTGCACCTTCTCCACCGCGCCCTGACGGGCCAGCGCGTCGAGGTCCCGGCGCACCGTCATGTCGGACACGCCGAGCTTGCGCGTCAGCTCGTTGACCCGTACCCCGCCGCGCCGCCGCACCTCGTCGAGGATCAGGGCGCGGCGCTGCTCCGCGAGGAGGTTCTGGTTCTCACTCACGCCCGCTCCGGTCCATTCGCCCCATCACGCCTCCATACCCCCTCCGACGAGCACATTCTCCCCGTCCCCGGTCCCGAGGACGTCCCATACTCGCACGCCCCGGCACCGGAGGCGTCCCTGCCGGTTACTACGTGGACACGTCACACGGTTCGCCTCGGAACCTCGGTTCTGTCCCGGATCGGGGGAGATTCGGTGTCGAGGGGTGTAGACCGGGCCCGGAGCGGAGATCATGTGCCTGCACATCACACCTGCCATGGGCGTCATCACGGGGGAAAGGCAGAACAGTGGCGAGTGCGACCGAGCATGCCCCGACGGGAGAGCAGGATGGACCGGACCGGTCGCCCGCACCGGCCGGAGCGGCCCTCGAACTGCTGGTGCACGGCGTGGGCGGCACCACACCCGAGGAGATGCTGAACGATCCGCGGACAGTCCGGATCACCGGCGACCGGACCGCCGCCGTCTTCCGGCGCGTCGACGACGCCGACGCGGAGGACCGCCCCGAGGACTACCGCGGCAAGCCCGTGCCCGAGGCGTACGTCTGGTGCAACCTGACCTCCGGAAACGGCTCCCGCGCCCTGTGGCTGCTGCTCCTGCCGTTCATGGTCGTCAACCTGGCCCACTGGATGCGCCCCGCGACCAGGGGCCGGCGGCGGACGGTCCGTCTGTACGGCCTGCTCGTCCGGCTCGCCGGGCTGACCCTGACCGTGCTGCTCGTCGCCGCCGCCTGTGAGGTGGCCCTCGACCTGACCGCCTGGCAGTGCGCGGGCACTCCCGCGTGCGCCGAGGACCACACATGGCTCGGCTTCCTGTCGCCCGAGGTGTCCGGCGACGGCTGGTGGAGCCCGCCCGGCCGTCGCCTCGCCCTGGCCTCCCTGGTACCCACCGCGCTCACCGGGCTGCTGTGGTACCTGTCCCACCGCACATGGATCGCGTACGAGTCCCAGAGGCCGATGAACCACCGGGCCGAACCCGACGACGACACCACGGCCGACCGCACCGCGCTCGGCCGCCCCGGCTTCTGGTACGGGCGTCGTCTGGTCGCCCGGCTGCGCGCCGCGCACACCGCGGCGGGCTTCCTGACGGTCGCCGCGGCCGTCGGCACCTCCGCGGCCCGCTACGACCGCCGGCCCGGCGGCTCCGCCCTGCTGGAGGGGCTGGGCCTGCTGCTGGACGGGCTGCTCCTGGCGGGCGCCGTCGTCGTGGTGTGGGTGGTGTGCCGACGGGGCCGCAGCGAGAACCGCCTCGACAGGGAGCTCGACAGGACCCTGGTGCGATGGCTGCCCGTGGGTTCGCTCGTCCTGCTCGCCCTCGCCATGGTGTACGCGGGCTGGTCGCGCCCCGGGTGGCGGTCGCAGGGGCGGCTGCCGGGTGACATGACGTTCGGCGGGATCGCCCTCACGCAGGGGGTTCTCGTCGTCGTGCTCGCCGCCGTCGCCCACGTCCTGTACCGCTCCCACCCCGACGCGCGCACCGCGATGCGCGGCCTGGCGGGGCCCGCCGTCGCCATGCTCGCCTGCGCGCTCGGCGGAGTGATGTCCGGCGGGGTGGCCCAGCGCGTCGCCGACTGGCTGAACGGCACCGGCGACTCGATGCTCGGCCCTCCCGTGCTGCTGACCTGGCAGGCGTCCGTCATTCCGCCCCTCCTGGTGGTCGTACTGTTGCTCGTCGGTTGGCTGGCGTGGCGCACATGGGTGCTGCGGCGCGGCGAACTGGCGGCGGTGGAGCGGGAGTACGAGCTGAAGGAGGCCCACAGGCGGTCGGCGCAGGAGGAGCCGGCCGAGTGGGTGGACGAGGAGCAGGAGCGCCAGGACACGGCCCGCACCCGCCGCATCGCCGGGACGCGCGCCATGGCCGCCCTCACCGACCGGGCTCCCCGCGTGGTCGGCGTCATCTCGGCCGTCACACTGCTCCTGGGCATCGGCGCTCTGGTGGGCGCCACGATCACTCAGAAGGTTCCGGGCGAGGCAGCGCGCGGCGCGCCCCCCTTCGTGGCGGGTGCGGCCGACACCGCGCAGGCTCTCGGGTCCTGGCTGATCGGCTTCGGATTCGTCCTCTTCGTGGCGTCCGGCCGCCGCGCCTACAAGGACGCCTCCGCGCGCCGCACCATCGGCATCCTCTGGGACGTCGGCACGTTCTGGCCGCGCGCCGCCCATCCCTTCGCACCGCCCTGCTACGCCGAGCGTGCCGTGCCCGACCTGACCTGGCGCATGGCGACGTGGACAGGGGCCACCGGCGGGCGGCTCGTGCTCTCCGGGCATTCCCAGGGCAGCGTCCTCGCGGCGGCCGCCGCCTGGCAGCTGACACCGTCGGTGCGGGGGCGGGTCGCGCTGCTCACCTACGGCTCACCGCTGGAGCGGCTGTACGGACGCTGGTTCCCGGCCCACTTCGGCCCGCACGCCCTCGGCTCCCTCCACCGCGAGGTGGACTGCTGGCGCAACCTGTACCGCCCGACCGACCCCATCGGGGGCCCGGTGCGCCTGCCCGGTGGCTGCGGCCCCGGGGTCGACGCCGAGCCGCTCAGGGATCCTCTCGCCTACGGCCGCACGCCGGCCCAACCGCTGCCGGCCCCGATCCTCGGCCACTCCGACTACCAGGCCGATCCGGCCTTCGCGGAGGAACGCAAGCGGCTGCTGGACCGCATCGGTCCGGAGGTGCCGGTCCCGCGCGACGGGGAGTGAGCCCACCGGCGCCCGGGCGGCCCCACCCGCCCGGACCAGCGCGGGATGGTCCGTCCTGCCCGCACTGTCACGGAAGCTCCGGCAGGTCCTCCGAGTAGAGCAGCGTCAGGTCGTCCGTGCTCGGCTCGGGGAACTGCGCGACACGGCCGGCGTGGCGCTCGACCATCGCCTCGAAGGTCTGCCGCGCCGTGCGGCCGTTGCCGAACGTGGGCCCCTTCGGGATCGCCGTGAAGTACTTCAGCAGGGACTCGGAGGCGCCCGGGGCGAGCCGGTACTCGTGCTCCTCGGCCTGCTGCTCCACGATCCGCAGCAGCTCCTCCGGACCGTAGTCGCCGAACCGGATGGTCCGCGAGAAGCGGGACGCCACACCGGGGTTGACCTGAAGGAACCGTTCCATCTCGGCCGTGTAACCCGCGACGATCACCACCACCGCGTCCCGGTGGTCCTCCATCAGCTTCACCAGGGTGTCGATGGCCTCGCGGCCGAAGTCGCGGCCCGAGTCCTCCGGCGACAGCGCGTACGCCTCGTCGATGAACAGCACCCCGCCGCGCGCCCGGTCGAACGCCTCCTGGGTGCGGATCGCCGTGGACCCGATGTGCTCGCCGACCAGGTCGACCCGGGACACCTCGACGAGGTGGCCCTTCTCCAGGACGCCCAGGGAGGCCAGGATCTCGCCGTACAGGCGGGCGACCGTCGTCTTGCCGGTGCCCGGGGAGCCGGTGAAGACCAGGTGGCGCCGGACGGAGGCCGCCTTGAGGCCCGCCTGCTGACGGCGCCGGCCCACCTCGATCATGTCGGTGAGGGCGCGCACCTCGCGCTTGACGCTGTCCAGGCCCACCAGCGCGTCGAGTTCGCCCAGCACGTCCTGCGAGGTCCGCGAGGGCTGCTCGGCCTGCGGAGCGGCCGTGACGACCGGCTCCTGCTCGGTGGCGCGCTGGCCGGGGATCGACCCCAGTAGTCCGTGTGACTGACTCGCGGTCTGCACCGCGGTCTCCCGCGCCGCCGGTGGCCGCACCCCGGCGCTCTCGTCGCTGGTGCAGTCCTCGACCAGGGGGCCGCCGCCCGTGTCGCCGGGGCCGCCGTCCGCGAACTCGTAACCCCCGCGCGCGCAGCGCTCCGTACGGCACCTGCGCAGCGTCGTACGGCAGCCGTCGATCACATGGAAGCCGTAGCCGCCGCTGCCCGTCACCCGGCAGCCCACGAAGCTGCCGCGGCCCTCGGCCGAGACGTAGAAGCCGGCCTCCGCGGGCGAGGTGACCGTGCAGCGCTCGATGGTGGGGTCGGCGCCCTTGGTGACGATCACGCCTGTCTGCGTGCCGTCCACGGTGCAGCCGGACAGGGTGCCGCCGCTGCCGTGGTCCCGGAACCAGGCGCCGGTCGCGGCATCCCTGATCCGGCAGTCGTCGAGCTGCGCGGTCGCACCGTCGCTGACGGACACGGCCGTGTTGCGAACCTGCGAGAGGTCGCTGTCGACGACGTCGGCGCGCGAGCCTCGGTCCAGGACGAACAGCGCGTCGGGCACGTCGTGCACGCGGCACGACTCCAGCACGGCCGTCGCGCCGTCGCTCACCCAGACCGCCGGATAGTCGCCCGTGCTGTCGAAGATCTCGCACTGGTTCGCGTCCACGCGCGTGCCCGGGTCCCACACCGACAGGCCGTTGCGTCCGAACCGCCGTACTGTCGTGCGCGTCAGCGTGAGGACGGAGCGGGAGCGGAGGTCCACCGCGTTCTCCGGGATGTCGTGGATGCGGCAGTCCGCGAGCGTGAGCACGGCGTCCGTGTCCAGGGTGACCCCGTCCGCGCTGGTCCGGTGCACCTCGCAGTCGGTGAGGTGTGCCGTGGCGCGCCCGGTGATCTGCACACCGGAGCCCCGGACCTCGTACACCTCGCAGCCGACGGCTTCCAGCGAGGAGTTCTCACCGGTCGCGGACAGGCCCACACCGGAGGCGTGGTGCATCCGGCAGCGCTCGAAGCGTGGGTGGGCGCCGCCGCGGACGGCCACGGCCGCCTGCCCGGCTGCCACGACCTCGCACTCCTCGAACACCCCGCTGCCGCCGTCCACGACGGCGATCCCGATCCCGGCCGGGTTGTCGACCGTGCAGCGGCGCACCGTCGGCCGTGCGTCGCCGCGCACCTCGATGCCGGCCGCGGACCGCGTCACGATCCGCACGTCGAGGAGCTCCGGCACGCCGCTCTCGACGAGCAGGGCGGGCGCGGCCGAGTCCTGGCCCTCCACGTGCAGGTCCTGCACCACGGCGGAGGCCCGCACGGTCAGCGGCACGCCGTCGAGCGGGGCGATGCGCACGGAGCCCGGGGAGCCTTCGGGGCCGCGCAGTGTCACGGACCGCTGCAGCACGAGGTTCTCCCGGTAGGTACCGGGAGCGACGGTCAGCACGTCGCCGTCGCTCGCGGCCTCCAGGGCCGCGGCGAGCGAAGCGTACTCACCCGTGCGGCGCCGCCACCGCGATGTGCCGGTGTGCGTCACCTGGACCGTGCCCTGTGCCATGGCGATGCTGTGCCCCCACCTCGTTGAACGCGGTTCGTCAGCCGAACAGTTCGGCCGGTCCACCGTAGCGTGCGCGGGGACGGGCGGTTGACCAGAGCCGCAAGGCCGTCAGCTGCCGGTGCCCGTCCTGCCCCAGTCCGGGCCCGCCTTGTCCCATGCCTGGTCCCAACGGGCGTACCTGCGGCGGACCATGCGCCAGACGATCAGACGCCTGGCGCCCTCCACGACTCCCGCGGCCAGCACCGCGGAGCCGAAACCGGCCAGCACGGCGTGCGTCGCCGCCGTGGCGGAGTCCAGCGGGCGGCCCACTATGCGGCCCTGCGGGTCGGTCCACAGCTTGAAGTGGTCGCCGGGGCGCGGGTCCTTGAGGTTCGCCAGCACCATGCCGTGCCGCCGGGTGCCGTCCGGCGCGGTCCAGTCGGCGATCACACGGCTGCTGCGGTCACGGGCGGTCGCGGTCTCCGGATCAGGGTCCAGCGGGGAGTTGTCGGCCTTCTTGACGACGGTGCCCGTCACCTCGTGCCGGGCCTGGCGCTGTTCCTTCACGGACTGCTGCAGGGCGTCCTGCGCGGCGGACCCGACGACGGCACCGATCACCGGCGCGGCCACGAGGATCAGCACGAGGGCGGCGAGGGCCAGCCAGGCCTCGACCAGATCCGTCGTGCGGCGCAGCGGATTGTGCCGCCAGCGCCAGAGTCCGCCGATAGCTCGCACCGTCCCGCACCCCCTTTCCGCGTCCGTGATAACCCCGGCTGGAGCCGTCCACGCGCGGGCCCGGCGAAGAGAGAGCGAAATCACCCTTCCCAGCGGCCTCTCATGAACTTCTCATCAGGACCCAACGAGTACGGCCCCGGCGTGTGTTCCCACCGCGGGGTGATTCTACGGACCGGAAACCTGCTGTCCGGCCCGGCTATGCGAGAACGCGCACGGGATCGCCGGACCGGATCGTACCGACCGATTCCGGTACCAGGTTCTGGCCGAAGACCAGTTTGTCGCCGAAGCGGCGGTGCCGGCCGAGGGTGCGCAGCGGCTCCCGGCCGCGCCCGGCGGTCTCCTGGTCTGTGGTGGTCACCACGCACCGCCCGCACATCTTGGCCACCCGGAAGGTGACGTCGCCGATGGCGATCCGCCGCCAGTCGTCCTCGGCCCAGGCGTCGGTGCCCGCCACCACCACGTTCGGCCGGAACCGGTTCATCGGCAGCGGCCCCTCCTCGGGGTGGTCGCCGCGCGCGACGAGGGAGTTGAGGGCGTCCAGCGAGGCCAGCGTGGTGAGCAGCAGCGGATACCCGTCGGCGAAGCTGACGGTCTCACCGGGACGCGCGTACTCCGGATCGACGGGGCGGCGGGTGGCCGGGTCGTCGAGGTGTACGAGACGCACGTCGATCCCCAGGTAGTCGCTGAACCAGGCGTGCGCCGCGGAGTCGGCGAGGACCCCCTCCACCTTGTCCCGCCAGATCTCCACCGTCGTCGTGCCGGACGGCACGGGCACCGTGACGGCCAGGGGCTCGCGGCCGGGCGCCGACAGCACGAGGCCGCCGCCGGGCAGCGGCTCGGCGGCGGCCAGCGCCATGCGCGGATGCGGGCGTTGCGTGATGACCTTGCCCGCCTCGTCGACCAGCGCCCAACGCCGGTCCCCTGCCAGCCCCCAGGGTTCCACCACGGCCTCGTCGGGCGTGACGCCCCGGGCCGCCTTCAGCGGGTGGACATGAATCGAGCGCAGCGACGGATTCCCCATGGGGCCATCCTGCCAGCAGGCGACGACAACCCCACGCGGAGCGCCTCAGTATCCGCGGTACTGCTGCCCGTTGTACGGGTCCTGATAGGGAGCCTGGGCCGGCCGCGGGGACGCGGGGCGCATCGCCTCGTAGCCCGTGCCGTTCGCCGCCGGACGCGGCTGCTGCGGCTGGACACCCGGGTATCCCCGCGGGGCCGAGGCCTGTTGCGGGATGTAGGCCGCGGGAGCCTGCTGCAGCGGCGAGGGCTGCTGGGCCGGCGGATAGCCGTACGAGGGCGCCGACTGCGACGGTCCGGCCGGCAGCGCGGGGAGTGCCGACGGCAGCGCGGGCAGGTTGCCGCCCGGCGTGTCGTACATCGCGGGGACCCGGATCGGTGCGATCTGCGGGGTGCCCCGCTCCGCCACGAGGCGGTCGTAGATGGGCGTGTCCGCGAAGGACGAGGCGGAGTAGTAACCGCCGCCATAGGTGGAGCGGGGGGAGGTCATGGCACATAAGTTAAGCCCACGATGTGCTGGTTGGGGAGACCGATAAGAGGGTTGTTTTCCGTGTCTGCGGTGACGCCGGGCCCCCAATGTGAGCGAACTCGACGAAAAAGGGACGAACTCGAGTCCGACTTTTTTGTAAAAGCCGAGTTCCGGGAGGGTTACCGGCGGGTCGGCTCCCTCGTCCTCGTGTTCGGCGCCTGGGGGTTGACAGCCCCTGGGGAATAGGTTGGCCGCGAACGGATCGAACGGCCCTGGGCGTGGCCCGGCGGTGAGCACGTGAGCATGGGGGCGAACATGTCAATGCCCAAGGGATCGAATGTCGCGGTGCCGACGGCCGCGCTGCGCGTCGAACTCGGCTGGCGCGCCGGCCCGGGCACGCCCGACGCGGACGCCTCGGCGCTCCTGCTGGTCTCCGGAAGGGTGCGCTCCGACGCGGACTTCGTCTTCTACAACCAACCCGCGCACTCCTCCGGCGCGGTCCGGCACGAGGGCAAGCGCACCACGGACGGCCAGGTGACCGACACGCTGCTCGTCGACCTCCCGCGCATGGAGCCCTCCATCGAGACCGTCGTGCTCGCGGCCTCGGCGGACGGCGGCTCCTTCGGACAGGTGCCGGGCCTGTACGTCCGCGTGGTCGACGACCGCGACGGCACCGAGGTCGCGCGCTACGACAGCGCCGACGCGAGCGTGGAGACCGCGTTCGTCCTGGGCGAGCTCTACCGCCGCCAGGGCGCCTGGAAGTTCCGCGCCGTCGGGCAGGGGTACAGCAGCGGGCTCGAAGGACTGGCGACAGACTTCGGCATCACCGTGGACGAACCGCAACACGCGACGCCACCTGCGGCTCCCGCCCATGCGCCCGCCCCGGCGCCGCCTCCCGTCGCCCCGCCTGTCCCGGTGACCGCCCCACCGCCGCCCGCCGCGCCCGCGGCACCGGTCCGGCTGACCAAGGTCACCCTGACGAAGGAGGCCCCGGCCGTCTCCCTGACCAAGCAGGGCGGCACGTCGGGTGCCCTGCGCGTGAACCTGAACTGGCAGGTGCGCAAGCAGTTCACCGGGTGGGCCGCCAAACTGGGCCGCCCCGTCGCCGTGCACGCGGATCTCGACCTGGACCTGTGCGCCCTGTACGAGCTGTCCGACGGCAGCAAGGGCGTCGTCCAGTCGCTCGGCAACGCCTTCGGCTCACTCCACCGCCCGCCGTACATCCACCTCGACGGCGACGACCGCACGGGAGCGGCCACCAGCGGCGAGAACCTCACCGTCAACCTCGACCACAAGGACGCCTTCCGGCGCGTCCTCATCTTCGTGACCATCTACGAAGGCGCCCGCTCCTTCGCCGACCTGCACGCGACGGTCACCCTCCAGCCGCAGCACGGCGCGGCCGTCGACTTCTCGCTGGACGAGTGCACGGTCCCCTCCACGGTGTGCGCACTCGCCCTCATCACCCACCACGACGGCGACCTGGTCGTCCAGCGCGAGGCCCGCTATCTGGTCCCCGAGCGCGGGGTCAGCCCGCAGCGCACGGTCGACCACGCCTACGGGTGGGGCATGAACTGGACCCCGGGCAGGAAGTGACACCGCACCGAAGTGACAGCGCGCCGGGAAGCGCCGGTCACCGCTGCTCGGGAGCGGGACGCGCGTACGTGCGCCCCTTCCAGGCCGCGCCCCGCCCCCGGTAGTGCCGCACCGCCGAATCGACCGTCATGAAGAGGTACAGCAAAGCGGTGAACGGCAGCAGAGGAGCCAGTGCGAGCGGCTGCCGGTAGTAGCGGAGCATCGGCACGTACGTCGCCGTCATCAGCAGCCACGCGAGTCCTGCGGTGACCGCTGCCGCCGTGCTCCCCGTGACCAGGCCCACGGCGAACGCCACCGGTGGCACCAGGTAGACCACTGCGAGACCGATCACCGTGCCGAACAACAGCAGCGGGTTGTGCCGCAGCTGGGCGTAGGCGCTGCGCGAGACCATGCGCCACAGGTCGGACAGCCGCGGATACGGGCGCACACTGTCCACGCGCTCCGCCAGCCCCAGCCAGATGTGGCCGCCGCTCGTCTTGACCGCCCTCGCCAGCGCCACGTCGTCGATGACGGCCTGCCGGATGGAGTCCGGGACACCGGCGCGCTCCGCGGCCGCGGTCCGCAGCAGCACGCACCCACCGGCCGCGGCCGCCGTCCCCGAGCCCCGCACGCCGACCCGGCGGAACGGATAGAGCTGCCCGAAGAAGTAGACGAAGGCCGGCACTACGAGCCGCTCCCACACGCTCTCCGCCCGCAGCCGGGCCATCTGCGACACCAGGTCGAAGCCGCCCGTGCGCGCCGCCGCCGCCAGCTCCCGCAGGCTGTCCGGGCCGTGTGCGATGTCGGCGTCCGTCAGCAACAGGAACTCGGGTCCACGCGCGCGTGCGAGCTCGATGCCGTGCCGTACGGCCCAGAGCTTGCCGGTCCAGCCCGCCGGCGGCTCACCCGGAGAGGAGACGGTCAGCGGCAGCCCGCCGTGCCGCCGCGCGAGGTCGCGGGCCAGGTCCCCGGTGCCGTCCGTACTGCCGTCGTCGACGAGGAAGACCTCCGCGTGCCCCGGATAGTCCTGCCTCAGCAGGGTGGGCAGGCTCTCGGGAAGGACGGCCGCCTCGTCCCGCGCGGGGACGACGACGCAGACCGACGGCCACGCTGCCGGCTCCTTGCGCGGAGGCAGGCGCACATCCGTGCGCCAGAAGAATCCCTGGCCAAGGAGCAGCCACAGCCAGGCGGCCAGTGATCCGGCAGCGGTCCACACGACGGCACTCACGCCTCGCAGTCTGCCCCACCACGTCAGCCCGTTCGGGGCGATCCGGTAAGGTGCCCGGGTGAAGATCGCGCTCATGGACACCGGAATCGGACTGCTGGCGGCGGCCGCCGCCGTACGCCGACTGCGACCCGACGCCGATCTCGTCCTCTCCTCGGACCCCGACGGCATGCCGTGGGGGCCGCGCACCCCCGAGGACATCAGGACCCGCTCGCTCGCCGTCGCCGAAGCGGCCGCCGCGCACCACCCCGACGCGCTGATCGTCGCCTGCAACACCGCTTCCGTGCACGCCCTGCCCACTCTGCGCGCCCGGCTCGAACCGGGCCTACCGGTGATCGGCACCGTGCCGGCGATCAAGCCCGCCGCCGCCGGAGGCGGGCCCGTCGCCATCTGGGCCACCCCCGCCACCACCGGAAGCCCCTATCAGCGCGGCCTCATCCGTGACTTCGCCGACGGGGTGAGCGTCACGGAGGTCGCCTGCCCGGGGCTGGCCGAGGCGGTGCAGTACGCGGACGACGCGGCCATCGACGCCGCGATCTTTGAGGCCGCGGAGAACACCCCGGCCGATGTAACGACCGTCGTCCTGGGCTGCACCCATTACGAACTGGTCGCCGAACGCATCCGCGCCGCGGTGCAGCAGCCGGGTCTGCCGCCGCTCGTCCTGCACGGCTCGGCCGTCGCCGTCGCCGCGCAGGCCCTGCGCCGGATCAACGAACTGCCCGCACCGCAGGCACCTGACGAGGGCACCCTCACCGTCATTCTCAGCGGACGAGAGGAGCGGCTTCCCCCGGCCGCGCTGGCGTACGAGGAGGGCCGCTTCCTCCAGGCGGTGACCCCCGCGCGCTGAGGTCCGGCCAAGGTGCGCGGGGCTCGCGCTGCCCGCGTGGAGCAGTGACGCTCCGCAGTCCGCTGCCCGCACAGCGGAACCTGAGTAGTCTCAATGGCATGAGGGACCACCCCCACGGCGAAGGCGGTACCCCCGAGGGTTCCGACCGTCCCGAAGTATGGACCGGGCGCGCGACCAACCGCGTCCAGTGGCTGCTGGCGCTCGGCGGGTGCGCCTGTATGGCGCTCGGCATCGAACTGGCGGTGGACTCGGCGTGGACGTCGGGCGTCGCCCCGCTCGCCATGTCGGTCGTCGGCTGCATCGCGGCGGGGCTGCTGGTCCTCTTCGGCACGCTGGCGTTCGTGCACGTGGCCGTGAAGGTCGACCAGGACTACCTCGAAGTGCGCTGCGGCCACATGGGTCTGCCGCGCCGCCGCATCCCCCTCTCGCAGGTGGCCGGCGCCGACTTCGCGCCGCGGGTCACGCCGCGCCACTGGGGAGGCTGGGGCTACCGCTGGCGGCCCGAGAAGGGCACCGCCGTCGTCGTACGGCGCGGCGAGGGCGTCGTGCTGCGCCTGTGGGACGGACACACGTTCACGATCACGGTGGACGACGCGGAGTCGGCCGTACGGGTCATCCGCGAGCGGCTGCGCCCGGCATCGTCCCGGGCGGGGCGCTGACGCGGTCCGTCACGGCGCCGGGTCACCACCGGGTGCCCACGGGCCGGCCTCGTGCCGCGCCGCCGCCTCCGCGAGCGGCCGTGCCGTCGCGATCCCCGCGAGCAGTCCCGCGCCCGCCGTGACCGTGGTGAAGCTCAGCGCGTTCCCGACCGCGGCGACGACGGCGAGCGCGGTCAGGGCCGCACCCGCCGTGAGGGCGACCGGCGTGGGGCGGGCCGCCCTCCACAGCGCGTACAGCACCCAGCAGAACACCGCGGCCAGCAGGGCCACGCCGATGACGCCCTGCTCTGCCGCCAGCTGGAACGGCGCGGAGTGCGGCTTGCCGTCGGTTGCCAGTGACTGCGCGACCGTCGGGCTGAGGTCCTCGAAGCGTCCCGGGCCCACACCGAGCACGGGTTCGTCGTGTGCCATGCCCAGCGCCTCACGCCACAACTGGACGCGGTGCGGGCCGAGCTGACCCTCCAAGGAGTCGGTCAGCCCGTCCGGCAGGATGTCCTCGGCCACCGCCCACGTCGCCCCGGTCACCACGGCCGCGGCCGCCGCGAGGCCCACGAGCCCCAGCCCGCGGCGGCGCATCCGGTCGGCCGCCAGCGAGCACAGCAGCACCGCGGCACCGGCCGCGCTTCCCGTGGTCGAGCCCAGCACGGCCGCGGTGACCACGATCCCGGCCGCCACCAGACGCAGTACCGTACGCGGCGCGGGACCACGGGCCGCCGAGGCCGCACAGCAGGCGGCACCCGCCGACAGGGCGAGCAGCGCGGCGGTCGCGCCCGTACGGCCCAGCGAGGTGATCAGCGGCGTGACGGCCGCGGTGTCCGGGATGTTGATGGCGAGCCCCAGCATGGCCAGGGACGCGGCGCAGGGCGCGGCGACCGGCAGGAGCGCCCCGGAGATCCGGCCCGCCGCGTACCCCGCGGCCAGGGCGAGCACCGCCAGCAGCACGCCCTCGGGCCGGCCGCCGTGCGCGGTGGCCGTGGTCAGGGACCAGGCCGCGCACGCACCGAGCACGATGACGCCCGTGGCGTCCACCACGTTGCGTCTCTCACCCGCGGCCGGCGCACCGGCCGCGGACTCCGTCCCCGTGGACCCCACCCCGTCGTCCCCCCGACTGTGACGGGCCCCGACCGCCGTGGCCGGATCCGGCCGCACGTCAGAGGCTCGGGCACACCGTAACGGGTGATGTGCCGGTTTGTGGATGCGTTGCGCAGGAACGTTGCGGCGGGTGTGTGGGCGATGCCTCGCTGTGACCGGGCGGACCGCGCTGTCCGCGGTCCGCTGACGCGCCGTAGACTCCCCGAGTGACCGCCACCGCAACATCCGTGGGCGAGCCGGAACAGCTCGACCCCCAGTCCGGGCCCGCATCGCGGGCCGCCGGACTGGCGCGCAGGCTCCTCCCCGCCGCCGCGGCGGCGCTCTCCGGAGTGCTGCTGTACGTCAGTTTTCCCCCGCGCACCCTGTGGTGGCTGGCTCTGCCCGCCTTCGCGGTCCTCGGCTGGGTCCTGCGCGGACGCACCTGGAAGGCGGGCTTCGGGCTCGGCTATCTGTTCGGGCTCGGTTTCCTGCTGCCCCTGCTCGTGTGGACCGGTGTGGAGGTCGGCCCCGGCCCGTGGCTGGCGCTCGCCGTCATCGAGGCGGTGTTCGTCGGGCTCGTCGGCGCGGGCGTCGCGGTCGTGTCGAAGCTGCCCGGGGCGCCGGTGTGGGCCGCGGCTCTCTGGATCGCGGGTGAGGCGGCACGGGCGCGGGCACCGTTCGGCGGCTTCCCCTGGGGCAAGATCGCCTTCGGGCAGGCCGACGGCGTGTTCCTGCCGCTCGCCGCGCTGGGTGGCACACCGGTGCTCGGATTCGCCGTCGTGCTGTGCGGCTTCGGGCTGTACGAGACCGTGCGGCTCGCCGCCGAGGCGCGGCGCACTCATGTCGTACGGCGGGCCGCCGCGTCGGTGGCGCTGCTGAGCGTGGCCGTGCCCGTGGTGGGTGCCCTCGGGGCCCGTTCCCTGGTGAGCGACGCGGCCGAGGACGGTACCGCCACCGTCGCCGTCATCCAGGGCAACGTCCCGCGGGCGGGGCTCGACTTCAACTCCCAGCGGCGGGCCGTGCTGGACTACCACGTGCGTGAGACCGAGCGGCTGGCCGCCGAGGTCAGGGCGGGCAAGGCCGCCCAGCCGGACTTCGTCCTCTGGCCGGAGAACTCCTCCGACATCGACCCGTTCACCAACCCCGACGCGTACGCCGTCATCGACGGCGCCGCCAAGGCGATCGGCGCCCCCATCTCGGTCGGAGGCGTGGTCGAGAAGGACGGCAAGCTCTACAACGAGCAGATCCTGTGGGACCCGGCCAAGGGCCCCACCGACACCTATGACAAACGGCAGATCCAGCCCTTCGGTGAGTACCTACCGCTGCGGTCGCTGATCGGAGCGATCAACAGCGAGTGGACGTCCATGGTCCGCCAGGACTTCAGCCGGGGCAGCAAGCCGGGCGTGTTCACCATGGACGGCGCCAAGGTCGGCCTCGTCACGTGCTACGAGGCGGCCTTCGACTGGGCCGTGCGCTCCGAGGTCACCGACGGAGCGCAGATGATCTCGGTGCCGAGCAACAACGCCACGTTCGACCGCAGCGAGATGACCTACCAGCAGCTCGCCATGTCCCGCGTCCGCGCCGTCGAGCACAGCCGTACCGTCACCGTGCCGGTGACCAGCGGAGTCAGCGCGGTGATCATGCCGGACGGGAAGATCACTCAGAAGACGGGCATGTTCGTCGCCGACTCCCTGGTGCAGAAGGTGCCCCTGCGCTCCTCCGAAACCCCCGCCACCCGCCTCGGGGTGCTGCCGGAGGTGCTCCTGCTGCTCGTCGCGGCCGGCGGGCTCGGATGGGCCGTCGTGACGGGAGTGCGCCAGCGGCGCGCCGGTGGCGTGTAGCCGTACGCCGGTCATGCGCGGCCGGAACGCGTCGGGTGGTCGCCCACCGGGCCGTTAGGGTCACCTCATGCCAACTCCTGACTTCATCCGCGAGCTGAGGACCTCCATCGGACACCAGCTGCTCTGGCTCCCCGGAGTCACCGCCATCGTCTTCGACGACGAGGGCAGAGTGCTGTTGAACCGCAGGTCGGACACGGGCAGGTGGTCGGTCCTTGGCGGTATCCCGGAGCCGGGGGAGCAGCCGGCGGCCTGCGCGGTGCGGGAGGTCTTCGAGGAGACCGGGGTGCGGTGCGCGGCCGAGCGGGTCGTCCTGGTCCAGGCGGTGGGCCCCGTGCGCTACGACAACGGGGACGTCTGCCAGTACATGGACACCACCTTCCGCTGCCGGGCCCTCGGTGGGCAGGCGCGGGTCAACGACGACGAGTCGCTGGAGGTGGGCTGGTTCGACGTGGACGCGCTGCCGGAGCTGAACGAGTTCGGGCTGCTCCGGATCAAGCAGGCCATGTCCGACGGCCCCACGTGGTTCGACCCCATGACCTGAGGGAGAAGTGTGGGGGCCGACCATATGGGGCCGGGGGGAAGTGGCGCCTAGGGTCGCGACATGACCGCACCCCCCGCCCCTCCAGGACCCCACACCACCTCACTCGACCTCGGTGGCCGCACAGCCCTCGTCACCGGTGCCGCGGGCGGGATCGGCCGGGCCTGCGCGCTGCGGCTCGCCCGAGCCGGAGCCAAAGTGCGGGCCGTCGACCGGGACGCCGAGGGCCTGTCCGCACTCGCCGACCGGGCCCGGGGGCTCCCGGGCACCGTGGAACCCCACGTCCTCGACCTCACCGACCTGGACGCGGCGGAACTGGCCGCCGCGGGCACCGACGTCCTCGTGAACAACGCCGGGCTCCAACTGGTGCGCCCGGTCGAGGAGTTCCCGCCCGACGTCTTCCACACCGTGCTGACCGTGATGGTGGAGGCACCCTTCCGGCTCATCCGCGGGGCGCTGCCCCACATGTACGGGCAGGGGTGGGGCCGGATCGTCAACGTGTCGTCGGTCCACGGACTGCGCGCCTCGGCGTTCAAGTCGGCGTACGTGACCGCCAAGCACGGCCTCGAAGGGCTCTCCAAGACCGTGGCCCTGGAAGGCGCCCCCCACGGTGTCACCTCGAACTGTGTGGCACCCGCCTATGTGCGCACCCCCCTGGTCGAACAGCAGCTCGCCGACCAGGCCCACGCACACGGGATCCCCGAGGAGCGGGTCCTTTCCGAGGTGCTCCTGCAGGACAGCGCCGTCAAGCGGCTCATCGAGCCCGAGGAGGTGGCGGAGGCGGTGGCGTACCTGTGCGCTCCGCAGGCGTCCTTCGTGACGGGCACCTCCCTGGTGCTCGACGGCGGCTGGACCGCGCACTGACCGCACCGACCAGGAGGCTCCGAGTTGTCCACAGCCGCGCGTCCAGCGGGTGGGCCGAGTTGTCCACAGGTCCGGCGGACGTGTCCGTGCGATGAGTGATCCTGTGTCCATGTCCCGCGATGACGTCCAGCCCACCGAGTCCACCGACAGCGTCGAGACACCGTTCCTGGAGCTCCTGGCCAGGGGCGCGTCCGTTGACGCCTACGAGCAGCCGGTGCTGCTCGCCCGCGCCGAGGGCAGGCCGCCCGAGCGCGTCGCCGCGCTCGAACACGCACAGCGGCTGGCGCTGCGCGTGCGGTCGGAGATGGAGGGACGGCGCCGCCGCGAGGCCGAGCTGTCCGCGCTCTTCGAGACCGCGCACGACCTGGCAGGCCTGCGGGACCTGGACTCCGTACTGCGGGCCATCGTCCAGCGCGCCCGCTCACTGCTGGGCACGGACGTGGCGTACCTCAGCCTGAACGACCCTGACCGGGGCGACACCTACATGCGCGTCACCGAGGGGTCGGTCGCGGCGCGCTTCCAGCAACTGCGGCTCGGCATGGGGGAGGGACTCGGCGGGCTCGTCGCCCAGACCGCCCGCCCCTACGTCACCGACGACTACTTCAAGGACGACCGCTTCCAGCACACCCGGGCCATCGACGCGGGCGTGCAGGACGAGGGGCTGGTCGCCATCCTCGGAGTGCCCCTCATGCACGGGCCCCACGTCATCGGGGTGCTCTTCGCCGCCGACCGGCGTGCGCGGGTCTTCGAGCGGGAGCAGATCGCCCTCCTGGGGTCGTTCGCCGCCCTCGCGGCGGCCGCCATCGACACCGCGAACCTGCTCACCGAGACCCGCTCGGCCCTCGCCGACCTGGAGCAGGCCAACGAGATCATCCGCGACCGCAGTGGAGCCATCGAGCGCGCGTCCGAGGTCCACGACCGGCTCGCCGAACTCGTGCTGCGCGGGGGAGGGGTCCACGACGTGGCCGCGGCCGTCTCCCGGGTCCTCGGCGGCACCGTGGAGTTCGCGGAGGAGGGCGCCGCACCCGGCGCGGCCCTGGAGACCTCCCGCGCCGAGGGCCACGCCGTGCGGCACGGGGACGACTGGATCGCCGCCGTCACGGCCGGCGGCGAACTGCTCGGCGCACTGGTGCTGCGCGGACACCCCGGCCTCGACCCCGTCGACCAGCGCACCCTGGAACGCGCCGCCATGGTCACCTCCCTGCTGCTGCTCGCCAGACGCTCGGCCTCCGAGGCCGAACAGCGTGTACGGGGCGAGCTGCTGGACGACCTGCTCGACGCGCGCGACCGCGACCCGCGGCTGCTGCGCGAGCGGGCGGCCCGGCTGGACGCCGACCTCGACGCCACGCACGTGGTGCTGGCCGCCCGCCTGGACGGTGCGGCGTCCGACCCGGACGAGGAGGCCGCGGCCCGCCGGCGGCTGTGGTCCGCCGCGTCCCATCTCGCGGCCACGCGGCACGGACTCGCCTCGGCCCGTGACGGCGGCACCGTCCTGCTGCTGCCCCTCGACGGAGGCGACACGGCCACGGAGCTGGCCCGTCGTACGGCGGGCCACCTCGGCAGGGCCGTCCACGAAACGGTCACCGTCGGGGCCTCCGCCCCCGTCGAGAACCTCACCGCGGGCGCCGACTCCGTGGCCACCGCCTATGCCGAGGGCCTGCGGTGCCTGGAGGCCCTGCGGCTGCTCGGCCGGACAGGAGACGGCGCCGCCGCCCAGGACTTCGGGTTCCTGGGGCTGCTGCTGGCGGGGGACCGGGACATCCCAGGGTTCGTGGACCGCACGATCGGCGAGGTCGTCGCCTACGACGAACGGCGCGGCACGGATCTGCTGCGCACCCTCGACGCGTACTTCGCCTGTGGGATGAGCCCGGTCCGGACGAAGGACGCGCTGCACGTCCACGTGAACACCGTCGCGCAGCGACTGGAGCGGGTGGGGCGGCTGCTCGGCGAGGACTGGCAGCGCCCAGACCGCGTGCTGGAGGTCCAGCTGGCCCTGCGGCTACGGCGGCTGTCGTCGCCGGACCGGCGCTGAGCGCCGCCACCCGTAGGCATCCCGGTTCAGACGCGGGCGTCCGGCGCCCGCGTGGTGCTCGGCTCCGCTCCGGCCCGTACCGTGACATCGGCCAGGTCACGATGGCGTGTCTCCTTCGCGGCCCCCACCGCGATCAGGGTCAGCACGGCGGCCGCGATCACGTACAGGGCGATCGGCGTGGAGTCGCCGTAGTCGGACAGCAGCGCTGTCGCGATGAGCGGGGCGGGCGCGCCCGCGGCGACGGAGGCGAACTGCGCGCCGATGGAGGCGCCCGAGTAGCGCATCCTGGTCGCGAACATCTCGGAGAAGAAGGCCGCCTGCGGGGCGTACATCGCGCCGTGCAGGACGAGGCCCACGGTCACGGCGGCGATCAGGTTGCCGAAACCGCCCGTGTCGATGAGCGAGAAGAACGGGAACATCCACAGGCCGACCCCGGCCGCGCCCAGCAGGTACACGGGCCGCCGGCCCACCCGGTCGGACAGCGCGCCCCAGAGCGGGATCACGGCGAAGTGCACGGCGGAGGCGATGAGGACCGCGTTGAGCGCCGTCTGTTTCGAGACCCCGGCGGACGTGGTGGCGTACACGAGGATGAAGGCGGTGATCACGTAGTAGCTGATGTTCTCGGCCATGCGCGCGCCCATCGCGACCAGCACGTCCCGCCAGTGGTACCGCACCACGGCGACCAGCGGGAGCTTCTCGGCGGCGGCATCGGCCTTCCGCGCCTCGGCCTGCGCCCGTGCCCGCTGGAAGACGGGTGATTCGTCGACAGACAGACGAATCCACAAACCGACGATCACCAGCACACCGGAGAGCAGGAACGGGACCCGCCAGCCCCAGGCCGTGAAGGCGGCGTCCGACAGCACGGCGGTCAGCAGGGAGAGCACGCCGGTCGCCAGGAGCTGACCTGCGGGCGCACCGGTCTGCGGCCACGAGGCCCAGAATCCCCGGCGCCGCGCGTCCCCGTGCTCGGACACGAGCAGCACGGCACCGCCCCACTCGCCACCGAGCGCGAAGCCCTGGACGAGCCGCAGCATGGTCAGCAGCACGGGCGCCGCCGTCCCGATCGTGGCGTGCGTCGGCAGCAGACCGATCGCGCACGTCGCCCCGCCCATCAGCAGCAGGCTCAGAACCAGCAGTTTCTTGCGACCGATCCGGTCGCCGTAGTGCCCGAACACCAGAGCACCCAGGGGCCGGGCCGCGAACCCCACCGCGTAGGTGAGGAACGACAACAGGGTGCCCACCAGCGGGTCGGAGTCCGGGAAGAAGAGCTTGTTGAAGACGAGCGCGGCGGCGGAACCGTAGAGGAAGAAGTCGTACCACTCGATGGTGGTGCCGATGAGGCTGGCGGCGACGATGCGCTTGAGGTTGGCGGGTGGTGGGGGAGCGGTTGCTGCGGAGGCCATGTTCGCCACTTCCTCGTGTGCGGTGGGGACGGGTGGGTTGTCCGGACACCGTAGGAACATGCAGGTCAGACGCACATGTGGCGCGACAACATAGTTCAGGGGTGGGCTGTGCATGTGGCCACCATGCGTGGGGCGGTGGTGGCGGATGCTGGCTGCACGGGAACCCGGAGAAGAACCAGGCCGCGGCCAAAGCCTGCTCCCACCTGATGTTCAACCAGTGCCGGCCGGCCGAAGCCATCGACCGGTTCGCCGGTGAGACCTGCATCAGCACAACCGCATGTCGCCGACGGCAAGCAGGCGTTCATCGACTACTTCAAACGCATGGGCGCCGAGCCATCGAGCCGATCACATATGTGGCCAGCGTTCGACCCATTGACACCTCCGATGAATCGGTGATTGCCTTCGATGCGCTCAGCCTCCGGTCGACTCCGCGCACCCCCATGGCCACGGACCACTGGAAAGGCGAACCCGCATGCCCAAGAACCGGCACCTTCTCGCCACCTTGGTGGCGGCGCTGGCGATCGTCCTGCTGGGGACGGCCGGCGCCCTGCCCGCAAGAGCCGACGCGGGGCCTGCCCCCGCCACCGGTCGCGGCTGGACGGGCACCTGGGAGGCGGCGGCCTCCGGCACCGTCCCGGGCCTGCCCGGTACCTCCATCCGCAATGTCGTCCACGTCAGCGTGGGCGGCCACGCCGCGCGCGTCCGCATCTCCAACCGGTTGGGGACCTCACCACTCGAAATCGGCGCCGTGACCGTGGCACTCCAGGAGAGGGGCGCGCCGAAGAGCCCGAACGCCGCCGCGGGAACGATGCGCACCGCCACCTTCCGCGGCGCCCCCTCGGTGACAGTCCCGTCCGGCGAGGACACGGTCACCGACCCGGTGCCGCTCAAGGTGCCCGACGGTGCCAACCTCCTGATCACCGTATACACGCCGGTCGACTCCGGCCCGGCCACGTACCACCGTTCGGCCCTGCAGACCAATTTCCTCGCCCCTTCCGGCAACCGCGCCGCCGACGAGGACGGATCCGCCTACACCCAGACCACGGGCTCCTGGTACTACGTGACCGGCGTGGACGTGTTCAGCCCGCGCACCGCCGGCAGCGTCGTCGCCCTCGGTGACTCCATCACCGACGGGTCAGGGTCGACGTCCAGTGCCAACCGCCGCTGGCCCGACCGGCTCGCCGAACGGCTGCGGGAGCTGCCGCCGCACCGCCGGCTCGGCGTCCTGAACGCCGGGATCGCCGGCAACCGCCTCCTGCTCGACGGCACCGGCCCCAGTGCACTGTCCCGGCTCGACGCCGACGTGTTCTCGCGCACCGGCGTACGCACGGTGATCCTCATGGAGGGCATCAACGACATCAAGGGCAACCCCAACCAGACCGACCCGGCCGCGTTCGAGGACGCCTACCGGCAGATCGTGCGACGCGCCCACGCCCGCGGCATCCGCGTCATCGGCGCCACCATCACCCCGTACGGCGGCAACGGCGGCTACACCGAGGCCCGGGAGGCCGTACGCCAGTCCGTCAACACGTTCATCCGCACCAGCGGCCTCTTCGACGCCGTCGTGGACTTCGACGCGGTGGTCCGCGATCCCGCCGACCCCCACCGCATCCTGCCCGCCTACGACCCGGGTGACCACCTGCACTTCAACGACGAGGGACTGAAGGCGATGGCCGACGCGATCGATCTGAACGACCTCCGCTTCAGCGGCGGACAGAGCGCCCGGCGCGACGCCGCCTGACCCAGCCCGCACACGGGCCGCCCGCGTGCTGCGGGCGGCCGTCGGGAACCCGAGAGCCCGGGGGACGAACCCGCCTGAGCGTGCCCTGCCGCGGGCTCCGCGTCAGCGGTGGGCGCTTCAGCCCTCGGCGAGTGCGATGGCTGCCGCGGGACAGACGGCCGCCGCCTCCCGGACCGCCGTGTGCTGGTCCTCGGCGGGCTCGGCGTCGAGCAGTACGACGACACCGTCCTCGTCACGCTGGTCGAAGACGTCCGGCGCGGCCAGGACACAAGTAACGGGTCAGTAGGGCGCCCGTGTCTCCGCTGGGGAGTTCGGCGGTGGCCACCGGGCACTGCTCGCGCAGCCGCTTCCAGTCGGCGGGAGGACCGAGAGGTCCGTCGTAGGGCAACGGCAGGCGGACGGGGAAGCCGCTGTGCTGACCCATCTGGCATCTGCATGTGTGGGGGGAGGGGTTGGAGTGCTGACTCCCTTTTAAAGCAAGGGACTTATTTAACGTACCGTCAGGGTGACGTCTCTCCAAGGCGGTCCTGGCGATGTGGCCGAATGCTCCCCATTGACCGTCGATACGCTGTACCGTACGTTGACCCGCATGCCTCGTCACTCCGCTTCGCTGGACCGCGCGACCCCGGACCGCATCGCCGAGACCGCCCTCGCCCTGATCGACGAGGGCGGCCCCGAAGCTCTGACCTTCCGCGCGCTGGCTTCGCGGCTGCAGATCTCCCTCGCCTCGCTCCAGCGCCGCTGTACCGACCTGGCCGGACTGCTCGACCTGTGCCTCGACCACCTGGCCGCCCAACTGCCCGCTGCCGGGCCGGACGCCGACTGGGCCGCCGCCACCGAGTCCCGGTTCACCGCCCTCTACCGGCTGCTGGCGGACCGTCCGGGGCTGCTCGCCCTGCGCGGGACGCGACCCTGGCTCGGGCCCCACCTGCTGGCCCGCCTGGTCGAACCGCAGCTGGCCGACAGTCTTGCCGCCGGAATGACTCCTGAGGAGGCGATCACCGCGTACCGGCGGATGTATCTGCTCACCCTCGGCAGCGCCGGCTTCGTGGACCACCGTGGCGCCATGGCCGCCCAGGCGGCCACCCGCACCGCGCTGGCCGCGCTCGACCCGGAGGAGTTCCCGGTGCTGACCGGCAACCTGCCCGTGATCGTGCACGCTGTGACCGACGACGAGGTCTACTACGGCGCGCTGCGCCAGCTCATCGAGGCGGTGGATCCGGCGCGGGCGCCCGACTCGTCGGCGGACTTCGCCGCACCCAGGGACACCCGTGACAGCTGACCCGAAAGCGGGGCGGTGCCCGCTTCCTCCTCCCGCCGTAGAAGAACAGCCCGTCCGACAACAGCGAGGACTCCGAGCATGACCACGACCACGACCACCGCCACGGCGCGCGTCTTCAGCAGCGACAACACGGCCGGCACCTCGCCGGAGATCATCGAAGCGGTGACCCGGGCGATCACCGGCCCGGCCCTGCCCTACGGAGCGGACGACGGTACGGCCACGGTCAAGCGCCGACTGGGCGAGATATTCGAACGTGACGTCGATGTCCTGCTGGTCTCGACGGGGACCGCGGCGAACGCCCTGAGCCTGGCCGCGCTGACCCCGCCCTGGGGCAGCGTGCTGTGCCACCGCGAGAGCCACATCAACAACGACGAATGCGGTGCGCCCGGGTTCTACACTGCGGGCGCGAAGCTGGTTCCGCTGGGCGGGGACGACGCCAAGATCGACCCGGCGGAGTTGCGAGCCGCCGCACGCCACAAGGCCGGTGACGTGCACAGCGTGGAGCCCTCCGCGGTGAGCGTCACCCAGGCCACGGAGACCGGAGCCGTCTACACCCTCGACGAGATCCGCACCCTCGCCTCGATCGCCCGGGAAGCCGGTCTGCGCCTCCACATGGACGGCGCGCGTTTCGCCGGAGCCGTCGCCTCCCGCGGCTGCGCCCCCGCCGATCTGACCTGGCGGGCCGGAGTCGACCTGCTGTCCTTCGGGGCCACCAAGAACGGCACGATGACCGCCGACGCCATCGTCGTCTTCGACCGCACCCTCACCTCCGAACTCGCCTTCCGTGCCAAGCGGGCCGGCCAGCTCACCGCCAAGATGCGCTTCCAGGCAGCCCAGATGGACGCTTACCTCAGAGACGACCTGTGGCTGCGCAACGCGGCCCACGCCAACGCCATGGCCGCCCGGCTCCAGGAGGGCCTGAAGGCGATCCCCGCGGTGGGTCTGCTCGGCGCCGCCGACGCCAACATCCTCTTCTGCCGCCTGCCCCGGAAGGTCACCGAAGGCCTCCTGGCCGAGGGCTTTGCCTTCTACCACGACCGCTGGGAGCCGGGCGTCGTCCGCTTCGTGACCTCTTTCACCACCACGGAGCAGGACGTCGACGACCTCGTTCAGGCCGCCGGCCGCCACGCCACCTGACCCAACGGACGCGCAGGTCCCTCGCCGCGGGGGAGCCGGAGTCCGTGATTCCTGGTCAGAAGCCGTTCGCGGTGTCGACGGAAGAAGAAGGCCCGAGCCGGCTCATGCGATTGCGTACGCTTTCGTCGTTCGACCTCGCCGACCTGGTCGAGGGTCTGCGCCGGCTTCGGGGACGGGCCTCGCGGACGGATCCCACGTCCCCGGTGGTGGTGATGGCCGGCAGGACGAGGCGGGACGAGCAGGTCAGCGCGACACGCGAGGCGCTCCTGCGTGCCGCGGAGCGGCTGTTCGCCGAGCACGGGGTGCACGCCGTCGCCCATCGTCAGATCAGCGAGGCCGCCGGGCAGGGCAACAACGCCGCGGTCAGCTACCACTTCGGCACCAAGATCGACCTGGTGCGCGCCATCGCCCGCCGGCACGCCGAGGGCATAGAAATCGGCCGTCTGCGCATGCTCGCCGACATCGACGACTCCGCGGACCCGAGGGACTGGGTGGCCTGTGCGGTGCGTCCTGTCACCGAACATGTGGAGGCCCTGGGAACCTCCAGTTGGTACGGCCGGTTCATGGCCCACTCACGGCCGACCCGGTCCTCCGGGCGGTCACGAGTGAGGAGTTCACGGCCGGCTCGCCGTCGATGCGGAAGCTGCAGGACGGCCTGAACCGCTGTCTGCCCGACCTGCCGGCCGAGGTGCATGCCGAGCGTTCCGCCATGACCCGTCACCTGATCACGCAGATGGTCGCGGAACGCGAACGCGCACTGGCGGACAACGCGCCGACGCCCCGCGCCAGTTGGCGTGAGGCGGCGAACGGTCTGGTCGACGCCGTCGCCGCCCTGTGGCAGGCGCCGGTCACCCGCGAGGACTGACGGTCGACCCGCCAGACGCAGTCGTTGTGCGTCCGGCGGGTGGTTCCGCGGAGGGCAGCCCGGCACGCACACGCCTTCGTGCGCGGCGCGCGGCGCATGGCTGGACCCTTGAGGAACCGGCGGCCCAGGTCGGCCAGTCCACCCTCAGCCGCGTCGCTCGCCCACGCGTGCCCACCCCGGCGGCGAAGGGCTCGTCGCCCTGTCCGGCACGACGAGCCACCGACCCGGCACGCGCTTCTGGATGATGTGAACCGTGTAACCGCACGGAACGTACTCCTGACCGATCCCGGAGTGATCGGGGCCCTCCGTCTCGGGTGTCCGAGCGCGGAGCCGCGGTCGGCCGCATCGGTGGTACGGAACAGGGAGGGGACCGGTTTCATGGAGGGTGCTCCCGCAGCGGAAGCTCCGTTCCGCGGACGAGAGCTCATGACGCCCGGAGAGGACTTCGTCTCCGAGCAGGCCGAGCCCGGGGAAGCGGAAGGAGGAGACGCGGCGCCCTCGGTCGAGGAACTGCTGGCGCTGCACGGCAAACCCATCCTGGACTACGCGGCGCTGTGCACCGGGCCCAGTCCGGGCGCGGCGGAGCGGCTCGCCGGGCAGGCCTTCCGCACCACCTACCGCGACGCGGCATCGCATGCCGACGCCAGCTTCCCGTGGCGGCCACGGCTTCTCGCGGCGGTCCTCGAGGCCGCCCGGGAATGGAACGCCGACGACAGGCGCTCGTCCCTCCACCCGGACCTGAGGGACGGCGTCACCCCTGCCGTGCGCCGGACCGCGCCCGCCCCCAACCGCGGGACCGGCGGGAGAGGCCTGGTCCTGCGCGCCTTCCGGAACATGCCGGACCGCACCCAGGCACTGCTGTGGCACAGCGAGGTCGAGGCGGAGGACATCGAGGCGGTGGCGTCCCTGCTCGACGCCGAGCCCTCCCTGCTGAACGCCGAGCGCGCCCGCACCCTGCTGCGCGACGAGTGCGTGCGGGCCCACCTCGACCTCGCCCCCGAGGAGCGCTGCCGCCGCCACAACCGGCTCATCGACGTCCACGCCCGCCCCGGAGCCGGCGAGACGGTGCCCCAGGTACTCGAACACCTCGACAGCTGCGCCTACTGCGCCGCGGCGGCGGACCAGCTGGACCAGTCCCCGGACCGGCTCCCCACCCTGCTCGCCGAGGCCGTCCTGGGCTTCCGCGCGGCCGACTACCTCGCCACCCGGCCCGCCCGCCGGGTGGCGTCGGCTCATGGGCGCCCGGGGCCCGCCCCGGAACACGCGGGCGCCGAGGCCCGGCCGGCCGGTTCGGACGAACTCGTACCGCGGCGCCGCCGGTGGCCGCTGGTTGTCGCCATGGGCGTGGCTCTGTGCGGGGTCGTCGCGGCGGCGCCCATGGCCCTCACGGGAACCGGGGACGACCTGGCGGAAGCGGGCGGCCCAGGGCCCTCCCCCACCCGGAGCCCGTCCGACTCCGCCCCCGGATCGTCCGCCGCCACCCCGCCACCCAGCGCCTCCCCTTCACCCGGCACGGAGGACGCCCTGGTCACGCGGTTCCGCAATGCGAGGACCGGGCTGTGCCTCGACGTGGCCGCACCGGCCGAGGTGGCGGGCGCGCCCGCCGTGATGGCGGAGTGCGGTGCATCGGCGACCCAGGTGTGGCGATTTACGGACGAGGGACGACTGCGGAACCAGGCCGCCCGCGACCTGTGCCTGACCGCCGAGCCGGAAGGAAGCCTCGAACTGCAGCCGTGTGCCGACCCGCAGGTTTCCAGGGCCGCGGACGGTGAGCAGCCCGACGACACGCGGTACGACCTGGCGGCCGACGGCCTCTTCACTCTCGCCTCGGAGGCCGACGTGGCGGTGACGCCCGACCGCCCCGTCAAAGGGTCGATCGTCCTCCTGGAACCCGTCCCCGAGGACAGGGTCCGCAGGTCCCAGCGCTGGCGTACCGACGAGGTGGCCACCACTGCCCTCTCGGCGTCGCGGCCCCCACGGGACACCACGGCCGCGGACTGAGGCCCACCCGGCCGCGCGCGACCGGACCTCCCGGTACACAGGTGGACGCCGGCGGGCCAATCGTCGTCGCCGACCGGACGCACCGGCGGGCGAGGTCACGTCCGCTCCCCTCCCGGAATCCCCTCTCCCGGGGCCGAATGAGACGCCGCAATGCGGCGCTCATTCATGTGACACCGCAGGACCTGGCGTCGGCCGCCGGGCCGGCACACCCGGGAACAGGCACGCGGGTGCGGTCGGGGTCAGGCGTGACGAAGACGCCGTCCGCGGTGACCACGGCGACCGACGGGTCCGTCTCGACGCTGATCGAGCCGTCAACGAAGACCTTGCGGCCCTCGGATCCCGTGACCCGGGCGTGGACCCGCAGGGGTGTCTCCAGCGGGACGGGCCGGTGGTAGCGCACCCGCAGGACACGGTCATGCCGGGGCTTCCGGCCGCGACGCAGGCCCTGCCCATCAGTTCGTCCAGCAGCATGGCACTCATGCCGCCGTGCCCGTGGCCGGGCGGGCCCTCGTGGGCGGCGCGCAGGGTGCAGTGGCCGACCAAGCCGTCCCCGTCCGGAGCCACGCGCAGGGGCGGGGCGAGGGGGCTGCCGGCTCCGGTGACGGGACTGTACATCCGTATCCCGTCCGGGAACTCGTCCACTGCCGGTATCTCCGCCAGTGCGCGCGCCCGGCCGGTCAGTTGCCCGGTGAGCAGGCGGACGCCGTCCGCCACGCGGTGCAGGGCTTCGGCCGGGGTCGTGGTGCGGACGGTGGCGTCGACCAGGGCCCGCAGCTCGTGGCCGAGTGCGGCGATCGCGGCCCTCCGGCGGTCCAGTTCATCTCCGGTCGGTCGTACGGGATCGGCGTCGGGCGCCGGGGTGTGGGTCCGTCGTGCGTTCACCGGGTTTCTCGGTCGGGGCCCGGTGGGCCGTGGGCGCTCGGTCAGCCGCCGTCGCGTACGAAGACGGGCTTGAGGCGCTTCTCGGGGAGGGCGTCAGGGAGTTGTTCCCAGTCGAGGACGTGGGAGACGACCCCGGCGGGGTCGACGTCGCCGGAGCGGGCGAGTTCGATGGCGTCGGGGATGTGGCCCCGGACGTTGTCACGGGCGATGCGCAGGGTGACGCCGGTGAGGTACATGTCGAGCAGGGGCAGTTCGCCGGAACGGAAGTGGTTGCCCGCCGATTCGCAGATGCCCTCCGGGGCGAGGCACTGGACGGCGAGGGCGAGCTGGTCGACCCGGCCGGTCGCCTCGACGGCGAGGTCGAAGCCGTGCCGGACGGGCTCGACCGTCTCGGCCGTGCGGGCGCCGTAACCCTCGGCGAGCCTGCGGTGTTCGGGGTCGGGGTCGACGTACAGCACGTCGGAGGCGCCGAGCGCTCGGGCGATGTCACAGACGTACAGGCCGATGCTGCCCCGGGCGACGACCAGGACGCGGGCCGACGGTTTGACCTTCAGATGGGGCGCGACCAACCGCCAGGAAAGGGACCAGTTGTCACTGGCCGACGCCATGGCGACGGGGTCCAGACCTTCCGGCAGCGGTACGAGCATGGCGTCCGCGTACGGTACGCGGACCAGGTCGGAGAACAGGCCGCCCCAGTCGCCGCCGATCGGGGCGCCGTACATGGCCATGTGCGGGACCGCCGTGCAGTGCGCGGTCAGCCCGGTGCGGCAGTTGTCGCAGGTACCGCAGTTGATGGACCAGGGCACGACCACCAGGGCACCCGGAGCCACGGACGTCACCGCGTCGCCGGTCTCGACGACCCGCGCCACGCACTCGTGGCCGAGGGCGAACGGCGGGTCGATGAAGCCGTGTCCGGCGAGGATCGCGGAGTCGACGTCGCAGGAAGTGGCGGCCACGGGGGCGACGATCGCTTCCCGGCCGGACCGGAGCGTGGGGTCGGGTGCCTCGCGCCATTCGACGGTGTGCCGGGCGACATAGGTCAGTTCACGCATCGGCGTTCTGCTCCTTCGCCAGGGCGACGAGATCGGCGTACCGGATGACGGAACCTCCGGCGCCCCAGGTGCCGTCCGGCTGCTCGTGCACCAGCACCCACACGCGCAGGGCGTCGGCCTGGGGAAGCCCGGCGGCATCGAGCACGGTCCTGGTGGCGTCCTCGACCAGGCCGGCCTTGCGGCGTTCCGACAAGGCGCCCTGGGGGACCGTCACCTCCACCAGGAACCGCGGCGTGCCGTCCTCCGCGGTGGTCTGTGCCCCTTCGGGCAGTTCGACGAGGTAGCTCCATGCCTGGGCCCGGAGGAACGCGGTGTCGGGCGCTCCCTCCCAGCGCAGCAGTACGGCGGCCAGCTCACGCTGGACGGTCCCGCGGCCTTCCTCGGTCAAGGAACCGGACGGGACGGTGAGCCGGATCATCGGCACGACGTGGTCTCCTTTCGGCGGTGCACGGACTATGACGGTCGTTATAGCCGGAGGTCACGCTAGACTATGACGAGCGTTATATCCAGGGCGCGGAGATCCAGAGGTCTCAGCGGTCTCAGAGGTTCAGAGGGGAGTGCGGCCTTGGCCAAACCCAGCGCGCCGTCGCGCGAGCGCATCGTGGCCGGTGCGGCGGACATGATCAGCAGGCGGGGCCTGAACGCGACGAGCATCCGGGAGCTGGCCAGGCACGCCGGCGGACCGCTCGGCTCGACCTACCACTACTTCCCCGAGGGTAAGCAGCAACTGGCCACCGAGGCGGTGCGGTACGCGGGTGGAGCGGTCGCGCGCGTTCTGCGCAAGGAACTGGACGCGGGTCCGCTCGCCGGACTCCGGGCCTTCCTGGTCCTGTGGCGGGGGATTGTCGTCGAGAGCGACTTCCGGGCCGGCTGCCCTGTGCTGGCCGTCTCCGTCGAGGAGCCGCCGGCGGATGAGGTCCCGCCCGCCCTCGCCGCCGCAGCTGAGGCGTTCGAGAGCTGGGAGCGGTTGCTCGCCGACTCGCTGCGGGCGCACGGGGTGGCCGCCGATCGGGCCGAGGGGCTCGCGGCACTCGTCGTGGCGTCGGTCGAGGGTGCCACCGCCATGTGCCGCGCCGGGCGCAGCGCGCGAGCCCTGGACCAGGTCGCGGAGCAGCTCGAAGCGCTGATCGTCGGTGCGCTGGGCCGTCCGGCCTGACGGCGAGGGCTTCCGGCGTGGTGGGGCCGAGTCGCGCCCCGAGCGAGGGGCCCGTTGAGCGTGCCACACGCCAGGGTCGCCGGATGCCCTGGGTGGTCGATCTGGCGGAGGAGCGCTACCACCCCGCCTGTGTCAAGGCCGCGGCGCCGTCCTCGGCGATGGCGGGTCTCAGGCGTCGATCGCCGCGCGGATCGCCTGGGCCTTCTCCTCGGTGAACACACCGCTGGCCAGGAGGGAGAGGATGGACAGGGTGCCGCCGCCGGAGCCCCAGCTGCCTTCCTCGATGACTCGGAAGTCGACCCACCAGGACGGTGACGGCTGCGGCAGTCCGCAGGCCTCGGCCAGTGCGGACAGGATGTGCTCGATGACCTTGGCCCGGACCTCCCGGGGCCGGTCCCCGTCCATGACCGCCACGTCGACGACCATCACGTCGAGGTCCTGGCCGGTGTCCGCCAGCAAGCGCCCTCCGATGGCCATCATGTCCGGCTCGCGCTCCACGAAGTGCACCTGGAAGCCGGGTCGCGCGGCCGGTGCGAACCGGCCGACCTCGGGCACCAGGACGGCGTCCGTCAGAGTCTCGGCCAGGGTGCGGCGCTGGTCGGGACTCAGACGGTCCTTCGGCACGTTCGCGGTGATGACGGTCGCGGCAACCTCCTATGACAACTGTTATAGTCGCATCGTACACGGGCAAAAACGAGTGTCATACCAGTGAGGTGGAGACACGCGAAGGGCCGGCAGGGACAGCTCCGCCTGTCCCTGCCGGCCCTCCGCGGACCGCCCACCCGGCACCTTCCCCTGGTTCTTCCCTTCGCCGGTGCGCCCCGCGCGGTGTGCGGTGTGGTTCGAGCGGTCAGTCCTCGCCCCTGACGATGTTCGAGTCCGCGCCGGTGCCGTCCGTACGGCGAAGTCCCCGGACCTCGAGTGCGGGAAGGCAGGTGCGCAGCCCCTTCCCGCGCTGACGGCGGGCCTTCGCCCAGCCAGTCTCCCGGACCACGAGTTTCTCTGCCGTATGCGTGCTCACGACGCCTCATCTTCTTTCCGGTACCGCTCTTCCCTGGAGCCGACCGGGTTCCCCGCCGCCGGACGGCTGAAACATGCCGTGGCAGGGGGTGTCGTCACGCCTGGCGTTCGCCTCGTCCGGACCCGCGTGTGTGCGAGGCGACGGGTTCGTCGGGTGATTTACGGTGTCTTGATGCGAGTTGTGCCTAAATGGGCCCTGCTCCCGTCCGGGTGCGCGCCCGTCCTGCTGGCCGCGGGCTGGGTGATCGCGGGGTCACTCGAGGGGCCCGCCTACGACCCCGTCACCCAGACCATCAGCGTGCTGGGGGCCTACGGCGCTGCGGGATTCTGGGTGATGACCGGAGCGCTGGTCGCCCTGGGTGCCTGTTACCTGCTGACTGCCTGGGGGCTGCGTGCCGCCGCGCTTCCCGGACGTGTGGCGCTGGGGGGCGGCGGAGTGGCGGCGCTGATGGTGGCGCTGTTCCCGGCGCCGGTCAGTGGGGGCTCCCTGCGCCACGGTTCCGTCGCCGCGGCGGGATTCACCCTCATGGCGGTGTGGCCGGTCCTGGCCGCCCGGCGCGACAGCGCCGCGCCGTGGGGCCTGCGACCCGTGCCCTCCCTCGTGGCGACCGCGGTGATGGGCGTCGGCGCGGCGTGGTTCCTGTTCGAGATGCAGGTGCGCGGTGCCGCCGGTGTCGCCGAACGCGTTGTGGCGTCCGTCCAGTCCGTGTGGCCGTTCGTGGTCGTCGCCTCCTGCCTCCTCCACCCCCGCCACGATCAACGGTTGACGTGACCGGTGCCGACGGGTGGCGCACCGCCGGGTCGGCGAAAAAGGGACAGGAGCCGAAGGAAGCAGGAGCCGAGGGGGACAGGAGTGGAAAGCAGGAGCCGAGGGTGAGGACTCGGGGATGAGAGCTGGCCGTCAGGCGCCCGGTCCGCCGGCCTCTTGGCGGGGGCCGGCGTTCTTCTGCTTGATGCGTGCGGCTTCCCTGCGGACCTCGGCCTGGGTGGCGCGTTCCTTCTCCAGCCATTCGGGCCGGTCCGTCAGCAAGGCCTGGATCTGCTCGGTGGTGAGGGGGTCCGTCACCCCACCGCGCGCGAGACCCGAGATGGACACCCCCAGCTTCGCCGCGACCACCGGCCGCGGGTGGGGGCCGTCGCGCCTGAGTTCCCGCAGCCACTCGGGTGGATCGGCCTGCAGCTCGTTCAACTCGGCGCGTGAGACGACACCGGCCTGGAACTCGGCCGGGGTGGCCTCGAGGTACACACCCAGCTTCTTCGCCGCGGTCGCGGGCTTCATCGTCTGGGTGCTCTTGTGCGACTTCATGGTGTCCAGACTATCGGCCGTGTACCGGGCCCCGGGACGCCGAGCCGTCTGCCCGTGGGTTGTCCGCCGGTGAGGCACGCGGTCGGCGAACCATCTGTCAGCCGGGCAGCTGAGGCGCCTGTTGGCGAGACCTCGTCCGGCGACCGGTAACCTGGCCGGGTGACAGGTTCGGAAGCATCCCCTTCGTTCCGGCTCGCGTACGTCCCGGGGGTGACGCCCTCCAAGTGGGTGCGGACCTGGAACGAGCGCCTCCCCGACGTCCCGCTGACCCTCGTCCCCGTGCCGGACGCGGAAGCGGCGGACGCGTTGCGGAGCGGGACGGCGGACGCGGCGCTGCTGCGGCTGCCGGTCGACCGTACGGTCTTCAGCGCGATCCCCCTCTACACCGAGACCACCGTGGTGGTCGTTCCCAAGGACCACCTCGCGACAGCGGTGGACGAGGTGTCGGCCGAGGACATCGCCGAGGAGGTCGTGTTCCACCCGCTCGACGACGTCCTCGGCTGGGACGAGCCGCCGGGGCGTCCCGCCCTCGAACGCCCCGCCACGACGGCCGACGCCATCGAACTCGTGGCGGCAGGCGTGGGTCTCCTCGTCGTCCCCCAGTCCCTGGCCCGCCTGTACCACCGCCGGGATCTCACGTACCGGCCGCTCCTGGACGCACCACAGTCGAGCGTCGCGCTGTCATGGCCCGAGGACGCGACGACCGATCTGGTCGAGGACTTCATCGGAATCGTCCGGGGACGGACCGTCAACAGCACACGAGGGCGCGCCGCGAACACCGCACAGACGGAGCGCGGGCGCCCCGACGCGGACCGCGCACGGCGGAAGCCCGGGGCAGGGGCCACGAGCGGCAAGAAGACCGACGGGGCGGGAAACGCGAGCCGCGGGACCAGGAAGACAGGGGGCGGCTCCAGCGGCTCCAGCCGTTCCGGCGGCTCCCGGGGCGGCCGGCGCGGAAGGCCGCGCCACCGGTGAGGAGCGTCGCCGCTGACGGCAGCCCAACACGGGCGTGACGTCCGTGACGTGAGCCCTCCTACTTCCCCCCGGCCCCCGATGCCCGGCGCCGTCGCCAGTTCCTCGAACGGGGGCCCCAGGCCGCCCGTCTGCGCCCCGCCCACGGGATGACGGACCGTGAGTACGGGTGACGGCGTTACGGCTTGGCCCTGACCAGCCCGGCGTCGTACGCCATGATCACCGCCTGGACGCGGTCGCGCGCGCCGATCTTGGCGAGGACACGTCCGACGTGTTTCTTCACGGTGGACTCGGTGAGGACGAGCCGCTCGGCGATCTCCGTGTTCGTCCAGCCCTGGGCCACAGCGACGAGGACCTCGCGTTCGCGGTCGCTGAGGGACTGGAGCCGGGGGTCCTCCGGAGCGGGGGCGCCGGCCGGCGCGAGCACCCGGTGGGCGTAGGCGTCGAGCAGCCGGCGGGTCAGGCGCGGGGCCACGACGGCGTCGCCGGAGGCGACCGCGCGAATGCCCGCGACGAGTTCCTCGGGGCGGGCGTCCTTGAGCAGGAAGCCGCTGGCGCCGGCGCGCAGGCCGTCGTGGGCGTACTCGTCGAGATCGAAGGTGGTGACGATGAGGACGCGGGTGCGGCCGCCGGAGGCGACGATACGGCGGGTGGCCTCGATGCCGTCCATACCGGGCATGCGGATGTCCATGAGGACGACGTCCGGGCGGAGTTCGGCGGCCTTGCGGACGGCCTCGGCGCCGTGTTCCGCCTCGCCGAGCGGTTCCAGGCCCGGGGTGCCTTCCAGGAGCATGCGGACGCCCATGCGCTGGAGAGGCTGGTCGTCGGCGACGAGGACGGTGGTCATGGCAGTCGCTCTCCCGCTGGTACGTCGAGCACGACGTCGACGAGCCAGCCGTGGCCGGTGTCGTGCGGTCCGATGACGACGGTCCCGCCGTACATGGCGGCCCGCTGCCGGATGCCGACCAGACCGTGGCCGGGGCCGTCGTTCTCCGCCGCCTCCGGCCGCCGGGGGGCTTCTGGCGGTCCGCCGGTGTCGGCGACCCGGACGCGTACTTCTCCCGCCTCGACGGCGAGGGTGACCTCGGCGGACGCGCCGGCCCCGGCGTGCTTGAGGGTGTTGGTCAGTGACTCCTGGACGATGCGGTACACGGTGAGCTGCACGCCGTCGCCGAGGGCGTCGGGGTCGCCCATGGTCCGGTAGGTCACCGGCACACCCGCGGCGCGGACCCGCGCCAGCAGGGGCTCCAGGTCCCGGATGCCCGGCTGCGGGCTGAGCATCGCCGCGTCGTCCTGTTCGTCGCGCAGGACGCCCAGCACGCGGCGCAGTTCGCTCATGGCCTGGCGGCCGGTGTCGCCGAGGACGCGCAGGGCCTCGGCGGACTGTTCGCCCCGGTTGGTGGCTAGGGTGGCGGCGCCGTCGGCGACGCTGACCATGACCGAGAGGTTGTGGCCCACGATGTCGTGCATCTCGCGGGCGACCCGGGAGCGCTCCGCGGCGGCGGTGAGCCGGACGCGCTGGTCGCGTTCGATCTCCAGACGCCGGGCGCGGTCCTCCAGCGCCGCCCGGTACATCCGGCTGATCCGCAGGGTCAGGCCGACGGCCATGGCCGCCGTCGCCGTCCCCAGCAGGAAGAACAGGCCACGCAGCGGATTCCCGGTGTCCACCAGCACCAGGACCCCCACCGTCGTCTCGGCGACGGTCACCGCGGCGGCCCAGCCCAGCGCGCCCAGCGAACCGTGCAGAGCCAGGGAGTACAGGGCGATCAGCGTGCTGACGCCGGCCTGCTGCCACACCCCGAACGACCACTGGACGAGGTTCACGCACGCGAGCAGGAAGAAGGTGACCGCGGGGGCCTTGCGCCGCCACCACAGGGGCACGATGAGGGCCGCGGCGAACAGGTACAGGACACCGGACGGCAGCCGGCCATGGCGGACGGCCTCCCCGAAGGGGCCGTGGCTGGTGTCGGAGAGCAGGTCGGGCAGGCTTATCAGAGCGACGGCGAGAACCACCGCGGTGTCGAGGACCCAGGGATGCCGGCGGTCCAGGCGCTGCCGGTCCTGCCGGCCGCGCCACATGCGCCCGAGGACCGGGTGGCCCCAGTCGGCGTCGAGCCCGGGGGACGCCGGGATCGCAGCCCCCCGGGCGGTGTTCGCGGCGGCTGCCGCGCGTTCCGCGCTCATGGACCCCATTGTCCTGGTGTCCTGGTCAGGCGTCGGTTCGGACCAGCCGGAACGCCGCCCCGGCGAGAGCCAGTGCCACCCAGCCGGCGAAGACCGCGAGCCCGGCACCCGGCGAGAGGGCGTCGGAGGACTCGTGCAGGGCGTAGACGGCGGAGCCCGCGTTGCTGGGGAAGTAGGGGCTGAGGGTGTCGTACCAGGAGTCGGGCAGCAGCGAGGCCAGACCCGGGAGGACGAGCAGGATGCCGACGAGGGCGGCGATGGCCCCGGCGGAGGAGCGGATCAGCACGCCGAGGGCGACGCCGAACACGGCGACGAGGCCGAGGTAGATCCCGGCACCCGCCAGGCTGCGCAGCACGCCGTCGTCGCCCAGGGAGAGTGCGATCTTCTCGCCGTCCAGGCCCGGAGCGCCCAGCTGGAACGCGGCCAGCGCGCCGATGGTGGTGAGGACCAGGGCGATGGGACCGATCACGGCGGCCTTGGACCACAGGACCGGCAGGCGTCGCGGGACCGCGGCGAGGGTGGAGCGGACCATGCCGGTGGTGTACTCGCCCGCGGCCAGCAGCACCCCGAGTACGCCGATGGCCAGCTGAGCGAAGGACACGCCGCTCAGGGCCAGGCTGACCGCGTCGCTGTCGCCGCCGCCCCCCGGACCGGGGGGTCCGTCGGACGCTACGGCGTCGGGACTGTAGGTGTAGGAGGCGATCGCCCCGAAGAGGACCAACAGGAACACGGCGACACCCAGGGTGATCCAGCTGGAGCGCAGCGACCAGAGCTTGGCCCACTCCGAGCGCAGCACCCGCAGCCCGGTCACCTTGTACCGCGTCGTGCGGACAGGGGCAGAGGCAGCGGCGGGGGTAAGGCTGGTGACAGTCATCAGGCGGCCTTCCGGTCCGGGCGGGCGGTGTCGGCGGGAGCACTCTGGTACTCGACGGCATCGCGGGTGAGGTCCATGAACGCCGCCTCCAGGGAGACGGCCTGCGGGGTGAGTTCGTACAGCGGCACCCCGTGCTGGGCGGCGATCGCCCCGATCTCGCGCGCGTCACGTCCGGAGACCAGCAGTTCCTCCTCGGACGCGGAACTGATCGTGACGTCCGGGCCGGCCAGCAGGGAACGCAGCCTCCCGGCCTCGGTGCTGGCGACCTTCACGCCGGCGCCGCCGGCGTCACGGGTGAAGTCGTCGACCGTGGTGTCGGCGAGCAGCCGGCCGCGCCCGATGATCACCAGGTGGTCGGCGATCAGCGCGGTCTCTGCCATCAGGTGGGAGGAGAGCATCACCGCGCGGCCCTCGTCGGCCAGCGCACGCAGGAGGGTGCGCACCCACAGCACGCCCTCGGGGTCGAGGCCGTTGACCGGTTCGTCGAGCATGACGATCGCCGGGTCACCGAGCAGGGCGGAGGCGATGCCGAGCCGCTGGCCCATGCCGAGGGAGAAGCCGCCCACGCGCTTGCCGGCCACGCTGGTCAGCCCGGCCAGCTCGATGACCTCGTCCACCCTGCGGCGCGGGATGCCGTGGGTGTGCGCGAGCGCCATCAGGTGGTTGAACGCGGTACGCCCCGGGTGGACGGACTTGGCTTCCAGCAGGGTGCCGATCTCCTGCAACGGTGCGGTGTGCTCGGCGTACGACGCGCCGTTGACGGTGACCGAGCCGCCGGTGGGGGAGTCAAGGCCGACGATCATGCGCATGGTCGTGGACTTGCCCGCGCCGTTGGGGCCCAGGAACCCGGTCACCTCCCCCGGCTTCACGGTGAAGCTCAACCGGTCGACGACCGTCTTGTCCCCGTAGCGCTTCGTCAGCTCACGCGCTTCGATCATGGAAGTCGCCTCTCTCGCCTCGAATCCGGCCGCGGAAGCGCCGCGGCGTCTGCGTTCGACGTTATGAGCGGGGCCGGTCGAAGCCCTGGGACCGCGGGGGAATCTTCGGTACCCCGGTGGTACCGCGGTACCACCGGGCAGCCCGCGTCCGTGCGACTCAGGGATGACGCGGAAGACAGGGCCCCGGCAGACGCGCCATGCCGTGGCGCACGCCGAGGACGAGGAGGCCGCCGTCCTGTCGGCAGCCCAGGCGCAGCTGCCCCCGGCGCCGGCCGCCGAGTTCGCCGGGCGCGACGAGGCACGCCCCGCGCGCGGTGACCGGGGCGGCGGGCGGACGGCGAGACGCCCACACTGATCGCCGCGCTCGCGCCGACCGGGGTGAGCCCCGGCACGGAGCGCCGGGCAGGGGCGGAGTCCCCGGCCGGTGAGGACGACTTCCCGGCACCGTACGTCGGACACATCGCGGAACTCCCGCGCACGCGGCTGACCCTCTTGACGCCCGGTTGCGCCCGTCAGGGTTCGGCGCGTCACGCCCTCGTGGACCGGCCGGCCCTCCGCGCGACAGAGCGTCGAGGGCCGGCCGCCGTGATCAGACCGCCGGGGCCGGGTATGTGGGGTACTCCACCCCGGAGACGTGCTGGACGACACGGATGACCTGGCAGGAGTAGCCGAACTCGTTGTCGTACCAGAGGTAGAGGATCGCGTTGTCGCCGTCGACCTTGGTGGCGCCGGCGTCGACGATCGAGGCGTGACGCGAGCCGATGAAGTCGCTCGACACCGCGTCGGGGGCCGTGGTGAAGTCGATCTGGCGCTTGAGCGGCGAGGTCAGCGAGACGTCGCGGAGGTATTCCAGGACCTCCTCGCGAGTGGTCTCGCGCCCGAGCCGCAGGCTGAGGATCGCGATCGACACGTCCGGCACCGGGACGCGGATGGAGCTGCCGGTGATCGGCGCCTTGAGGTCGGGCAGCGCCTTGGCGACGGCCGAGGCGGCGCCCGTCTCGGTGATGACCATGTTCAGCGGCGCCGAGCGGCCGCGGCGGTCGGCCTTGTGGTAGTTGTCCAGCAGGTTCTGGTCGTTGGTGAACGAGTGGACGGTCTCCACGTGGCCGCGCAGAACGCCGTACTCGTCGGCCATCGCCTTCAGCGGCGGGACGATCGCGTTGGTGGTGCAGGACGCGCAGGACAGGATCTGCTCGTCCGGCTTGACCGTGTCGTGGTTGACGCCGTGGACGATGTTGGGGACGTCGCCCTTGCCCGGCGCGGTCAGGACGACCTTGTCGATACCGGGGCGCAGATGCTGGGACAGCCCCTCGCGGTCGCGCCACTTGCCGGTGTTGTCGATGAGGATGGCGTTCTTGATGCCGTACGCCGTGTAGTCGACCTCGGACGGGTCGCTCGCGTAGATCACCCGGATCTCGTTGCCGTTGGCGACGATCGTGCTGCTCGTCTCGTCGACGGTGATCGTGCCCTGGAACTGGCCGTGGATGGAGTCGCGGCGCAGCAGTGAGGCGCGCTTGACGAGATCCTCGGAGGCCCGCCCCCCGCCGCCGCGGACGACGATGGCCCGCAGGCGCAGACCGTTGCCGGAGCCCGCCTTCTCGATCAGCAGGCGGGCGACGAGGCGGCCGATCCGGCCGAAGCCGTACAGGACGACGTCGCGCCCCTCGCCACGCTCGATCTTGTTGGCACCGGTGGCCCCGGCGACGGCCTCGGCGGTGAACTCCTCGACCGACAGTCCGCGGTCGTCGGCCTGGTAGGTGGTGGCGAGCATGCCCAGGTCGATCTGGGACGGACCGAGATCGAGGGTGGTGAGGGCCCGCAGGAACGGCAGGGTTTCGGTGACCGACAGTTCCTCACCGGCGATCTGCCGGGCGAAACGGTGGGTCTTGAGGATGCTGACCACCGACTTGTTCACCAGGGAGCGGCTGTGCAGCAGGACCGTGACGTCCCGCTCGCGGTGCAGCTTCCCGATCATCGGGATCATCGACTCCGCGATCTCCTCGCGGGTATTCCAGTTGGTGAACGAGTCCTCGTTGGCAGTCACAGGCTTATCTTTCGAGCTAGGCGGCGCTCATATGCTAGCCGTACGTCGTTTTGACTGTTCAACGGGGTGCCGTGCCTGCGGTCGCCGCAGCTCAGGTGCGGGCGATCAGTCTTGTCTCCTGCAGGACTTGGCCTAATTTGTTGATGGCCTTGCCCGGCAGGCCGATGGAGAAGCGCACCGGATGGTCGCGCGCGTCGGACCGGAGCCGCGCGGGCAGCCGGCCCAGGCGGTCGCGGAAGTCGCGGGCGTACTGGCCCATGACCAGTTCCCTGGGCATCGTCGTGGTCTTCCCGCAGATGTCGCAGACGATCGTCAGCAGGCAGCCGTGGACGTAGGTGAGCCGATGAAGTCGCTCTCCACCGCAGGTGCACTCCAGATACGCGGTCTCCGTCTGGGTCTCGGTCATTGCCGGCTCCTTCTTCGGGTGCGCGGGTGCGCCCGGTGCCCGCCCATCTCCTGCGTGCACACATGTGCATAATGCGGTGACCTCTGCGCCCGCTTCTTCGACGCCCGGGTAAGGGCGATCCCCGGCCCGGTCGAGGACCGGGTGCTGGCCGTGTCCCTCGACCAGCTGTCCCGGATCCCGCGCGTCGCCGGGGCGGAGAAGGCGCGCGGCGTGCTGGGCGCCCCGCGCAGCGGCACCGGCCACGTGCTGATCTGCGACAGCGCCCTGGCCCGGGCCCCGCTCCCCGCCCGGGTCCCGGCCGGCCCGCCCGGGACCGGGGAACAGGCCCGGGGCCCGATAGCGCGGTAACCGACGCGCGGAGTGTGCGACGTGACACAGCTGTCTTCGGAGACGCTGCACAGGGCAGGGAGGTTTCCATGAGCAGTACACCGATTCACCGCCACATCGACGTCAACGGGGTCCGGCTGCACATCGCGGAGCAGGGCCAGGGCCCGCTGGTCGTGCTGCTGCACGGCTGGCCCGAGAGCTGGTACTCCTGGCGTCACCAGTTCACGCCCCTGGCCGAGGCCGGGTACCGGGTGGTGGCGCCCGACCAGCGCGGCTACGCCCGCAGCGAGCAGCCGGAGGACATCAGCTCCTACACCCTGCTCCATCTGGTCGGCGACGTGGTCGGTCTGATCCGCGAACTGGGGGAGGAGCAGGCCGTCCTCGTGGGCCACGACTGGGGCGCCCCCGTCGCCTGGGTCACGGCCATGCTGCGTCCGGACCTCGTGCGGGCCGTCGCCGGACTCAGTGTCCTGCCCGTCCTGCCCGCCGGCGGCGTCCCGCCCTCGATCACCCGTGAGGTCTACGGCGAAGGCTTCTACCAGATCCGCTTCCAGCAGCCGGGGCCCGCCGACGCCGAGTTGGCCAAGGACATCCCGGAGTCCCTCCGCCGCGTCCTGTACGGGGCCTCCGGCGACAACCCGGACACCACCCGGCCCCGTCCGTGGGTCATACCCGAAGGCCGGGGCCTCCTCGATGCCCTGCCCGAACCGCCCGCCCTGCCGGACTGGCTGACCGAGGACGACATCCGGGCCTACGCCGACGACTTCGCCCGCCACGGCGAACGGGCCTTCACCGGCGGCCTCAACTGGTACCGCAACATCGAGCGCAACAGCGAACTGCTCGCGCCCTTCAAGGGCCGCCGGATCGAGGTTCCCGCCCTGTACGTGGTGGGCGACCGCGACATGGTCACATCGCTGCGGGGCGCGGACCGGCTGCGCGCCTCACTGGGCAGGATCGCTCCCTTGCTGCACGCCGACATCACCCTGCCGGGCTGCGGACACTGGACGCAGCAGGAGCGCCCGGCGGAAGTCAACGCCGCCCTGCTCGACTTCCTCGACAACGTCGCGGGCCGTCCGCGTTGAGCCGTCTGGTGCGCTCTATTGGCGCGCTCCAGCCGAGTACGATGAACCTCTGCTCATAAGTGGTGTCAACACCGTGTTGCCGGGGGAGTGGAGACCACCCGTAAGGTGGGCGCCGTCGAAGGGTGGTTCACAGGTGGGTGTTCCGGGCAGGCAGCGGCCCACGATGGCGGACGTCGCCGCCAAGGCGGGCGTCTCCCGGGCGCTGGTCTCGATCGTGTTCCGCGACCAGCCCGGCGCGAGCCGGGAGACCCGCGAGCGTGTCCTGCGCGTCGCCGACGAGATCGGCTACCGCCCCGACAACGCGGCCCGGCTACTGGCCCGCGGCCGCAGCCGCACGCTCGGCGTGATGTTCACCGTCCACCAGACGTTCCACACCAACCTCATCGCGGGCATCTACCCCGAAGCCGAACGGCTCGGCTACGACGTCCTGCTCTCCGCCGCCACTCAGAGCCGCGAAGAGGCCAAGGCCATCGAGGCGCTGCTCAGCCACCGCTGCGAGGCGGTCATCCTGCTGGGTCCCGACGCCGAGCCCGCGTACCTCGACGCGCTCGGCCGCCGGACGGTCGCCGTCTCGGTGAGCCGCCGGGTGCCGCAGGCCCACGTCGACTTCGTGCACTCGGCCGAGGGCAAGGGCGTACGGCAGGCCATGGACCACCTCGTGGAGCTGGGGCACCGCCGGATCGTGCACATCGACGGCGGTCAGGGGCCCGGTTCGGCGGACCGGCGGCGCGCCTACCGGGCCGCGATGCGGCGCCACGGGCTGGAGTCCGAGCTGCGGGTGATCCCCGGCGACCACACCGAACAGTCGGGCATCGAGGCGGGTGACCTGCTGCTGAGCGAGCGGGACGGCGGCCGGCCGCTGCCGACCGCCGTCCTCGCGGGCAACGACCGGTGCGCGTGGGGGCTGTTGATGGCGCTGACCCGGGCGGGCGTCGAGGTCCCGCGCGACATGTCGGTCGTCGGTTACGACGACAGCCACCTCTCCCACCTGATGCCGATCGGCCTGACCACCGTCCGCCAGGACGCGTCCCTCATGGCGGAGCACGCGGTGCGGTTCGCCGTGGAGCGCCTGGAGGACGAGGGGAGGGAGCCGCGGGAGGCGGTCGTGGAACCGAAGCTGGTGGTACGCGGCACCAGCGGGCCGGTCCCGGAAGCAGCGGTCTGACGCCTCCCGCGAGATCCGCCCCTACGGCTATCGAGTCCCCTTCGCGGCGAACTTGGCGATGTCGGCGACGTTGTCCTTGGTGACGAAGGCCGGACCGGTGAGCACCGGGGCGGTGCCTCCGCCGCTGAAGTTGCCGTTCGTCCGGTACAGCCACAGGGAGTCGACGGCGAGGTAGCCCTGCAGGTAGGGCTGCTGGTCGACGGCGAACTCGACCTGGCCGTCCTCGACCGCCTTCACCAGGTCCTTGTTGAGGTCGAACGTCGCGACCTCCGCCTTGCCGCCCGAGTCGGACACCGACTGCACCGCGGTCAGCGCGAACGGGGCGCCGAGGGTGACCACCTGGTCGATGGAGCTGTCCTGCTTGAGCTTGGCCGTGATCGTCGACTTCACGGACGGCATGTCCGTGCCGTTGACGTACAGGTTCTGCGTCTTGCCCTCGAAGCCCTTCTTCAGTCCCGCGCAGCGCGCCTCCAGGGCGACGTGCCCCTGTTCCTGGACGACGCAGAGGGCGTTCTTGGCGCCGAGTTCGTTGAGCCGCTCGCCGAAGGCCTGGCCCGCGATGTTCTCGTCCTGGCCGAAGTACTCGAGCATGCCGAGTTCCTTCCAGTTGTCCAGGCCGGAGTTGAAGCCGACGACAGGGATGCCGGCTGCCTCGGCCTTGGCCACGACGTCCTTCATGGCGTCCGGCTTGGCCGCGGTGAGCGCGATGCCGTCGACCTTCTGGTCGATCGCGTTCTGCACGAGGTTCGCCTGGTTGCCGGCGTTGGGGTCGCTGGAGTACACGAGCTTGATGTTGTCCTTGGCCGCGGCGGCCTGGGCGCCCTTGCGGATGAGGTCCCAGAAGGTGTCGCCGGGGGCCGCGTGCGTGATCATGGCCACCGTCATGCGGGGGGTGTTCGCCTTGCCAGCCGAGGCGTCCGCGCCGCCCTCCTCGGACTTCTTGCCCCCCGAATCGCTGGAGCAGCCCGCCGCGAGCAGCGTGCCGGCGAGAACGGTGGCGGTGAGGGTGGCGGCGCGCGCTCGGTGGTGTCTGCGCATGTCTGTTGCACCTCGCTGTGCGGTTCAGGGTGGCGGGTCAGGTGGGAAAGAGGGCCGGGGTCCGGAGGCCGGGTCCCGAGCAACATGACCAAGCACCCCCCACCCGGGGGGCGCATGGGTGCGGACCACCTGTTCTGGGTCACTGGAGCGCTTTATTAGCGCGCTCTAGTGGCAGGTACTATCCAGCCGTCCACAGGGCTTGTCAACAGGTTTGTCCTGACTTTCCAACAAAGCGTTCGGCGCCTACGACAGGGACGGTCGCCGACCACGCGAGGGCACGTCCGGCGCGGCCAGGTCGTGCTCCGGCACCGGAACGTCGTCCCGGGTGCGCAGGACGGCCGCTGCCGTGCGGTGGCCGAGCCGGAGCCGCGACCTCTCGTCACGGCCGTGCAGGTACCCGGCCGCGAAGGCGTCGCCCGCGCCGACCGGTTCGACCACCGCGACCTGCGGCGTGGGCGGGAAGACACGCCGGCCCGCGGAGTAGGAGGTGGCTCCGTGTTCGGCGTCCTTGACGACGACGAGCGGTGCCGGCGCGAGCAGGGCGGCGATCTCGTCGGGCCGGGCGGTGTGCCACAGGGCCTCGGCCTCGTCCCGACCCACGAAGACGATGTCCGCGGCACGGGCGAGTTCCAGCAGGGTCCGCGCCGCGTCGGCACGGCGGTGGCGCCACAGGGCCGGACGGTGGTTGACGTCGAAGGAGACGACGGGGCGGTTCGGCGTGCGGGAGGCGTCGCCCGTCCACGGAGCGCGGCGTACCACGATCTCCTCCAGCGGACGGGCGCAGCTGTCGGAGAGGGCCGGGGTGATGCCGGACAGGTGCACGACGCGGGTGTCGCGCAGCTCGGGGGCCCGGGCCAGGTCCGGGCCCATGTGCGCGGCGGCTGATCCGCGCCGGTAGTAGTGGGTTCGCGTCGCGTCAGGTCCGGGGTCCTTGAAGTAGACGCCGGTCGGGTGGAGGGGGTCGGTGCGGACAGCGGTCACCTCCACGCCCCGGGAGGCCAGCTCCGTGACGATGCGCTGCCCGAAGGGATCGTCCCCCACACGGCTCAGCCATGCGGCGCGGTGCCCGAGGGCCGCCGGCCCGCAGGCCACGTTGGACTCGGCACCCCGACCGGGAGACGGAGCGTGCGCTGGTCCGCGAGCGGCCGCGCGTCGGGCGGGGCGAGGACGGCCATGGTCTCGCCGAGGCACACGACGTCCAGCGACGCATGCTCGGGGCGTGCGGGTGCGTGGACGCCGGCGGGCGAGTGGGACAAGGCGTTCTCCTGGGCGGGACGGAACGGGACGGGACGGGTACGAGCGGCCGTAGTCAGGCACGAAGGGACGTGGCCAGGCGCAGCATCACCTTGCTGCTGGCACTGGCGGGGTCGGCGGCGACCGCGAGGGCCCGCTCGGCCTGGTCCAGCGGGAAGCGGTGGCTGATGACCGGAGACACGTCCAGGCCGTCGCGCAGGGCGGCGAGGGCGTCGTCGATCTCGTCCACGAAGCGGTAGGAACCGGTCCAGGTGATCTCACGCGTGACCAGGTCGCCCAGGACGGCGGGCTCGGCCGTGCCGGGCAGGTTGCCGACCTGGACGAGGGTGCCGCCACGTGCGGTGGCCCGCAGCACCGGTCCCAGGGCGGCCGGTGCGCCGGACGCCTCGAAGACGATGTCGACGTCCTGCGGCAGCTCCGCGCCGCGGGAGACGGCGATCACCGCGTCAGCGCCCATGCGCCGGGCCACGGAGAGCGACGAGGCGGAGAGATCGGCGGCGATCACCGTTCGCGCTCCGCGGTACTTGGCGGCCGCGACGACCAGGGATCCGATCGGACCCGCGCCGTTGACCAGGACGGTCCGCCCCCGCAGGTCGGGGGCGCGGCCGACCGCGTGCAGGGCGACCGCCAGCGGCTCGGCCAGCGCGCCCGCCTCGGTGCCCACACCGTCGGGAAGCGGGCGGACCTGCACCGCGGGTACGGCCCGGAACTCGCTGAACCCGCCGTCGGTGTGCGGGGTGAGGGCCGCCGAGCCGAAGTAGCGGACACGGGGGTGCAGGTTGGTGCGTCCGGCGAGCCGCTCCGGCAGGAGGTCGCCGCCCCCGGGCCGGGCCGGGTGGACCGTCACCGGCTGCCCCTCCGACAGACCGGTGACCTCCGCTCCCACGGCCGCGATCCGGCCGGCGACCTCGTGGCCGAGGACCAGGGGATGCGCGAGCGCGGCGGTGCCGGACGCGCCCTTTCTCCAGTAGGAGACGTCGGAGCCGCAGATACCGCCCCACTCCATGGCGAGCAGCACCTCGTCCGGCGCCGGCTCGGGCCGGGGCCGGACGTCGATCCTGACGTCGCCCGCGCCGTGCACGACGACGGCCTTCATACGGCTTCCTCCCGCGATGGGGCGTCCTGCCGTCATACGGCGTCCTCCAGTCGAACGAGGTCACGGCCGCGCGTCTCGGGGGACAGGAGCGCCCCGGCGAGCGTGATCAGGGAGTAAACGAGGGGTCGCTGATGGTGCGTCGGACGGCGCCGACCGGCTCCGCCGTGGTGGTGCGGTCCTTCATCATGAACCCGTTTTTCGTGTGCGGGGACGTGTGCGGGGCCCGCGTAGGGTGTGCGCGGGGGCGGTGCGGCAGGACGCGGATCGCCGTTGCGGATGCCGATCCGCGTCACCCGGTTCAGATGCCGACGTGCCCGGCTCGCAGGGCGGACAGATGCCGGGCGACAGCGGCCGTGAGAGCGGAGTCGTCCGCGAGGTCGTGCGCGCCCACGGTCGTCAGGAGCGCGCGGACGGTGTCCGCCGGAGCCGCGCCGGTGCGCCAGCACGCGGCGAGCGCCTCCTGCGCGGGATCGGTGATGCCGAGGTCCTCAAGCCCGGGCATGGTGGTGTGCACCCAGCCCGCGAGCGCGAGTTCCAGCACCGGTGCGGACGCGCCGCGCTCGCGCAGCGACCGCAGGGCCGGCAGCCAGCGCTCGGTGATCTTCAGCGATCCGTCCGAGGCGATCTGCCGCAACAGGTGCCGCATGGCCGTGTTGCCGAAGCGGGTGACGAGGTCGTCGGCGTACCGCTCGGGATCGGGACCTCCGGCGGGCAGGGTGGGCGCGACCTCCGCGCACAGTGCCCTCACCAGCCGTTCGCCCCAGCCGCCGGCCATGGTGTCGGCGATGGTGGTGCAGCCCGCGGCGGTCCCGAGGAAGGCGAGCGCCGAGTGCGAGCCGTTGAGCAGCCGCAGCTTCGTGAGCTGGTAGGGAGCGACGTCGGGGACGAGGAGGGCGCCGTCGAGTTCCCATGGCGGGCGCGGGGCGGCGAAGCGGTCCTCCAGGACCCACTGCCGGTACGGCTCGCCGCTCACGGCAAGCGCGTCCTCGACACCCAGCGCGCCGGCCGTCTCCGTCACGTCGGCGGCCGTCGTGGCGGGGACGATCCGGTCCACGACGGTGTCGGGGAAGGCCACGTGCCGGGCCATCAGGTCCAGCACCCGCTCGCTGTCCCGCCACCCCGACGCGCGGACGGCGTCCCGTACGACCCGGCCCAGTACGGCGCCGTTGTCCGCCATGTTGTCGCAGGAGACGACGCTGATCGGGGCGGCGCCGCGGCGCATCCGCGTGGCCAGAGCGGCGGCCAGCCGTCCGATCACCGTGGTCCCGAGGGCGGGAACCGCCGGGTCGAGGCCGCCGGTCCGGGGCGAACGGTGGTAGCCCTTCTCCGTGATCGTGAGTGTCACCACGGTGGTCTCCGGATCGGCGAGGAGCGCGTCGACGGCCGCGGTGTCGCGTCCCATGGCGTGGGCGCCGACGAGCGACCCGACGACCCGTGGGGGACCGCCCCCGGGGTGGCGTTCCGTCACCGAGTACAGGCAGTCCTGGGCGCGCAGGGCGTCCCCGGTCGCCGTGGACCGGGGAGCGACCGCGGCGATGCCCCAGGGCTCGCCCGACCGCGCCGCCGCGGTCTCCGTGTAGACGGCCTGGTGCGCCCGGTGGAAGGCTCCGATACCGAAGTGCAGGACACGGGGGCGCAGTTCGGCGGGGTCGACGAGGGGACGCGTCTCGGGCGCGAGCCCGCGCAGCGCACGGGCGTTGAGGGATCCCATGCCGCTCACCAGTCGTGGACCGAGCCGTCGAGGCGGCGCGCCACCGGCAGATAACGCCGCTGGTACGGGAAGCGTTCGGCGGCCTTCTCGTCGTACTCCACCCCGAGGCCGGGCTCGTCGGAGGGGTGCAGCATCCCGTCGGCGAAGGTGACACCCGTCCGGAAGACCTCGGCGGCCTCGTCCGGGTGGCCCATGTGCTCCTGGATGCCGAAGTTCGGCACGGCGATGTCGAGGTGCACGGCGGCGGCCATGCTGACGGGGGAGAGGTCCGTGGCGCCGTGCGAACCGGTCCGCACCTGGTACAGGGCGGCGAGGTCGAAGATCCGGCGCAGGTGTGTGATGCCGCCCGCGTGGACCACGGTGGTGCGCACGTAGTCGATGAGCTGCTCGGTGATCAGGTGCTGGACGTCCCAGATCGTGTTGAGGACCTCGCCGACGGCGATCGGTGTCGTCGTGTGCTGCCGGATCAGCCGGAACGCCTCCTGGTTCTCGGCCGGGGTCGGGTCCTCCATCCAGAACAGCCTGCAGCCCTCGACGCTCTTGCCGAAGCGGGCCGCCTCGATCGGGGTGAGCCGGTGGTGCACGTCGTGCAGGAGGTGGAAGTCGAAGCCGAAGCGCTCCCGGACGGCCTGAAGGTACGTCGGCGCGAAGCCGAGGTAGGCCTCGGTGTCCCAGGGCTGCTCGTCGGGCAGGTCGGTCGCGGCCGGTTCGTACAGCTTGCCCTTGCGGACGCCGTACGTGGCGCCGACGTCGGGCACGGCCGCCTGCGCCCGTACCGCCTTGTAGCCCAGCTCCAGGTAGCGCTCGACGTCGTCGAGCAGGGACGGCACGTCGGTGCCGCTGGCGTGCGAGTAGACGAGCACGCCGTCGCGGGAGCGTCCGCCGAGGAGCTGGTAGACGGGCAGTGAGGCGGTCTTGCCCTTGATGTCCCACAGGGCGGTGTCGACGGCGGCGATGGCGGTCATGGTGACCGGCCCGCGCCGCCAGTACGCGCCTCGGTAGAGGTACTGCCAGATGTCCTCGATCCGTGCGGGGTCTCTGCCGATCAGCAGCGGCACGAGGTGGTCCCGCAGATAACTCGCCACGGCCAGCTCGCGGCCGTTGAGCGTGGCGTCACCGAGGCCGGTCACCCCGTCCGTGGTGGTGATGCGCAGTGTGACGAACGTGCGCCCTGGGGAGGCGACGAACACCTCGACGCGTTCGATCCTGCTCACTGATGAGCTCTCCTTACGGCAACGGTGGTCGGCTCCGGCCAACGGCCGCGGTCCTCGGCGTCCACGCCAGGCCGGACTGCTTGTCGAACAGTACTGGTATACAAGCATCTGTCGCGGAGTCGCGGCAATGCCTCCGCCGAGGTCTTCGCGTAAGAGCGGGCCCCCTGGCCGTGCGCCGGGCGGTCATGATCCCGGCGATACGATGGGCTTCATGGCCCAACCGAAACGGCAGCGGAGCAGCCGGCGCGAGATCTATGCGACGTTGCGTCAGATGGTGCTGACGCTCCAGCTCCCGCCGGGCGCCGCGCTGTCGGAGAACGAGCTGGCGGCGTCGCTGGGCGTCAGCCGCACGCCGGTGCGGGAGAGCCTGATCCTCCTGTCCCAGGAAGGGCTCGTGCAGGTCTTCCCGCAGATCGGCTCGTTCGTCTCACGGGTGGACCCGGCCCAGGTCGCCGACGCCCAGTTCCTGCGGGAGGCGGTCGAGCTGGCCGCGCTGGACGACCTGCCCACCGACCTGGACGCCGCGGTCCTCAGGGAACTGCGCGACAACCTCCGGCGTCAGCAGCGCGAGGGCCTCGGGCTCGAGGAGTTCTTCGAGCTCGACGAGGCGTTCCACCAGGGCCTGATGCGGCTCAGCGGCCACGCGAACGCCTGGACGACCGTCGCCGCGGCCAAGGGACACCTGGACCGCGCCCGCCGGCTCGGCCTGTACGAGAACGCGTCGCCCGCGGTCTTCGCCGACCAGCACCGGGAGATCTTCGACGCGGTGGTCGGCGGGGACGTGTCACTGGCGCGTACGGCGATGCGCACGCACCTGCGAGCCGTCTTCGGCGACATCGAACGCATCAGGGCCCATTCGCCCGAGCTGTTCGCCACCGACCCCTCGGCGGTGCCGGTGCGGCGCAACGTCGTGGTCTGGGAGTAGCGGTCTCACTCCGCCTCGCGGCCCGACAGCCGTTCGACACCGCGCAGCAGGGCGGAGTGGTCGAGTGAGCCGTCGCCGTTGGCGCGGGCGGACGCCATCAGCTGGGCGGTCAGGGAACCGAGGGGGAGCACGGCGCCGGTGGCGCGGGCCGCGTCGGTGACGATGCCCATGTCCTTGTGGTGCAGGTCGACGCGGAACCCCGGCTTGAAGTCCCGGTTCAGCATGTTGTCCCTCTTGCGGGCGAGGACGGTGGAACCGGCGAGGCCCCCGCCGAGCACCTCCAGGGCGGAGGGCAGGTCGGCGCCCGCCTTCTGCAGGAAGACGACCGCCTCGGCCAGCGCCTGGATGTTGACCGCCACGATGAGCTGGTTGGCGGCCTTGACGGTCTGCCCGGCACCGTGCGGCCCGACGTGGACCACGGTCGTGCCGAGGGCGCCGAAGACCGGCTCGGCCTCGTCGAAATCCGCCGCGTCACCGCCGGCCATGATGGACAGGACGCCCTCGACGGCGCCGGCCTCACCACCGGACACCGGGGCGTCCAGCACGCGGACGCCCTTGCCGCGGCCCGCCTCGGCGATCGCGACGGCGGTGCGTGGGCTCACGCTGCTCATGTCGATGAGGAGGGTGCCCGGACGGGCGTGGTCCAGTACGCCGTTCTCGCCGAGGACGACCTCGGTGACCTCGGGGTCCGCCGGGAGCATCGTGATGACGACGTCCGCGTCGGCGACCGCGGCGGCGATGCTGTCCGCCCCCTGGCCGCCCGCCTCGACCAGGCGGTCCACCGCCGGGCGGCTCCGGTTGTGTCCGATGACCGTGTGCCCGGCCCGGACGAGGTTGGCTGCCATGGGGAAGCCCATGATGCCGAGGCCGATGAAGGCGATCGTGCGGGACTGGACGGCTGACGTACCCATGTGGTCTGCGCTTCCTTCCGAGCTGATCGTGACCCGACACTACGACGCCGTGCGAGGTCCGCCCAAGGGCGCGTTCGCAGGGTGCGGATGACGGGAGAAGGGCATGTCGAATGATGGATTAATGATGGGTTCCATCTCTTCAGAAATGAGGTGTCGCGCACCTACCTTTGCGTCCGGGGAAGGTCCCGGTCGGCTCCTGACGCCTTCCTCACCCCGCACCTGATGGGCATGACCCGCCACCGAAAGGCCATGGCATGAGCACCGCACCGCACGCCAGGATCGCCGGCGCCCCCATCTCCTGGGGCGTCTGCGAGGTACCCGGCTGGGGATACCAGTTGACGCCCGAGCGCGTCCTGAAGGAGATGCGCGAGGTGGGCCTGGCCGCCACCGAGTTCGGCCCCGACGGCTTCCTGCCCGGCGAACCGGACGCCATGGCCCAGGTCCTCGCCCACCACGACCTCCAGGCCATCGGCGGCTTCACCCCGCTCCTGCTCCACGTCCCCGGCCACGACCCGGTGCCCGAGGTGGAACAGCTCCTGCGGAACTACGCGGCCTCGAACGCCGACGTCCTCGTCCTGTCGGCCGTCACCGGCCAGGACGGCTACGACTCCCGCCCCGAACTCGACGCCGACGGCTGGAAGCTGCTCCTGTCCAACCTGGACCGCCTCACCACCCTCGCCGCCGAACGGGGCGTACGTGCCGTCCTGCACCCGCACGTCGGCACGATGATCGAGAACGGCGACGAGGTGCGGCGCGTCCTGGAGCACTCGGCGATCTCGCTCTGCCTCGACACCGGGCACCTGCTCATCGGCGGCACCGACCCGGCCGAACTCACCCGCCAGGCCCCCGAACGGATCGCCCACACCCACATGAAGGACGTGGACGCCTCCCTCGCCGCCAAGGTCCAGTCCGGCCGCCTCAGCTACACGGACGCCGTGCGCGAGGGCATGTACCGCCCGCTCGGCGCGGGTGACGTCGACGTCGAGGCCATCGTGACCCACCTCGCCGCCCGCGGATACGACGGCTGGTACGTCCTGGAGCAGGACACCATCCTCACCGAGGAGCCCCGGCAGAAGGGCCCGGTCGAGGACGTGTGGGCCAGCACCGAGCACCTGCGCTCGGTGCTGGGCGGCGCCGCGTAGCACGGGGACGGCGCAGGAGGGGGTGGCGCCGGACCGGCGCCACCCCCTCCTTTCGCTTCTCACCGTGCGGTCGGAGGCACCATCCGCGGCCGGACCGGGAAGCCCGCCGCCCGGTAACAGTCGTCGATGAGGCGCATGGTGGTCAGCGCGTCACCGGCGTCAAGGGGGAGGGGCGCGCCCTCGCGCAGATGGGCGGCGAGGGCGTCCAGCTGGTAGGTGTACGAGGAACGGCGGCCGAGTTCCTCGGTGCGCTCACCGGTGGGCGCCCGGACCACGACCCGGTCGTCCACGTGCGGCTGCACGAAGTTCAGCGCCGTGGCCTCGCCCCGGCTGCCCACGATCCGGCAGCTGAACCGCAGTTCGGGGTGAGCCATGTGGCAGCGCGCACGGCCCGTCGCCCCGTCCGGGAACTCGAGGTCGGCGTCCAGCCATTCGTCGACCCCCGGCGCGCCCGCCCTCTCGCCACCGCGCGCGGCGACCAGACGAGGCGCGCCGCCCGCCCAGGGGGCCAGCATCCGCAGGGCGTGCAGGCTGTAGCAGCCCAGATCCATCAGGGCGCCGCCCGCGAGCGGGAACGACCACCGGGGGTCGTCGTCGTGGGGCGCGGGCATGGTCATCACGGTTTCCACGTGCCGGAGCTCCCCCAGTTCCCCGCTCTCCAGCAGCTCGTGGAGGCGCCGGGTGACCGGGTGGAAGAGGTAGTGGAAGCCCTCCATGAAGACCGTGCCCGCCGTGGTGACGGCCTCGTGGACCTCGGCCGCCTCCTCCGCGTTGCTCGCGGACGGCTTCTCCGTCAGTACGTGCTTGCCCGCGGCCAGGGCCGCCACGTTCCACGGGCCGTGCAGCCCGTTGGCGAGCGGGTTGTAGACGACCTCGACCTCGGGGTCGGCGACGAGTTCTCCGTACGAGCCGACGACCCGCTCCACGCCGTGACGCTCCGCGAAGGCGGTGGCACGGGCGCGGTCGCGGGCGGCCACCGCGACGAGGCGGTGGCCCCCCGCACGGGCGGGGCCGACGATCGCTAGCTCGGCGATCCGGGCCGCGCCCAGCACACCGATCCGCAGCGGCTCGCCCCTCATGCCTTGCGTACCTCCTCCAGCCGTACGGGCCGGTGCTCGTGCAGCGACAGCGTGCACGCCTCGGCGATCCAGCTCGCCTCGATGGCGTCCGCCACCGTGCACGGGGAGGGGCGGGTGCCCGTCACGACCTCGGTGAACGCGGTGAGCTCGGCGCGGTAGGCGTCGGCGAAGCGGTCCATGAAGAAGTCGTGCGGGGTGCCCGAGGGGAAGGTGACCCCGGGCTCGACGGACCGCAGCGGCAGCCGGTCCTCCAGGCCCACCGCGATGCTGTCCTTCATGCCGTGCAGCTCCAGGCGCACGTCGTAACCGCGGGCGTTGTGCCGGGAGTTGGAGATGACGGCGATGGTGCCGTCGTCGAGGGTGAGCAGTGCGGACGCCGTGTCGACGTCACCGGCCGCCGCGATGTAGTCCGCGCCCCGGTTGCCGCCGGTCGCGTACACCTCGACCACCTCGCGGCCCGTCACCCAGCGCACGATGTCGAAGTCGTGGACGCTGCAGTCGCGGAAGATGCCCCCGGAGACGGCCACGTACGCGGCCGGCGGAGGGGCCGGGTCCAAGGTGGTGGACCGGACGGTGTGCAACAGGCCGAGTTCGCCGCTCACCACGGCTTTCCGCGCGGCGACGCAGCCAGCGTCGAAGCGCCGGTTGTAGCCGATGTGCACCTCGACACCGCCGTCCTCGACGGCGCGCAGCACCTCCAGGCTCTCCTCGACGCCCTTGGCCACGGGCTTCTCGCAGAAGACCGGGACGCCCGCCTTGACGGCGGCGAGGATGAGCTGGGGGTGCGCGTCGGTCGCGGCGGCGATGACGACGCCGTCGACACCGGCGGCGAACACGGCCTCGGGGGAGTCGACGGCCGTCGCCCCGAACCGTTCGGCGGCGGACGCGGCGGCCGCGGCCACCGGGTCGGTCACCACCAGGGAGTCCACCACGTCGAGTCCCGACAGGGTTTCCGCGTGGAACGCGCCGATCCGGCCCAGCCCCATGATGCCCAAACGCATGATCTTGCTCCTTATAGCCCAGAGGGCGGTTCAGTCGAGCCCGCCGAAAACGATCTGGTCCCAGTCGATCACCGATCCGGTGACCACCCCGCTGCGCTCGGACAGCAGGAAGACGACGAAATCGGCGATCTCGTCGACCTGGCCGAGCTTGCCCATCGGCTGTGACTGGGCGGCCTTCTCCCGCCAGTCGTCGCCCGCCCCGTGGAAGGCGCGCTGGATCGCGTCCTCGCCCTCGGTCTCCGTCCAGCCGATGTTGAGGCCGTTGATCCGGATGCGGTCCCAGCGGTGCGCGTGCGCGGCGTTGCGGGTCAGCCCGGCGAGACCGGCCTTGGCCGCGACGTACGGGGCGAGGAACGGCTGCCCGCCGTGTTCCGAGGAGGTGATGATGTTGACGATCGTGCCGGGCGCCTTGCGGCCGACCAGGTGCTGGACGGCCGCCTGCATGGCGAAGAACGGAGCCCGCAGGTTGATCGCGATGTGCGCGTCGAACAGCTCCGGAGTGGTGTCAAGGAGTGAGCCGCGCGAGGTCAGCCCCGCCGCGTTGACGAGACAGTCGACGCGGCCGTGCCCGGCCACCGTGCGGACGACGCTGTCGCGCGCCTGGTCCGGGTCCGTGAGGTCCGCGGGCACGAAGTGCGCGCCCGTGTCCGCGGCGAGCTTCTCGCCGATCTCCACCCTGCGTCCCGTGAACACGACGGTCGCGCCCTCGCGCAGGGCCGCCCGCACGATGCCCGCGCCGACGCCCTGGCTGCCGCCGTTGACGAGGACGACCTTGTCCTCCAGCAGTCCCATGAGTACGTGGTCTCCTTCAGCTCTGGCGGCGCTCGGCGGCCGCACGCAGTTCCTGTCGCAGCCGCTCAGGAGCCCAGCCCTCGGTCACGGCCCGCCAGACGGTGTCCGCCTGGGACGGCGGAGCGAGACCGTCGACCGGCGGGTCGAGGTCCAGGTTGGTGGGGAAGGGGTAGCCCTCGGCCGTGGCGGCGACGACGCGGCGCAGCCACTCCTGCGGGGCGCCCTCGGCCCTGCGGCGCAGCAGCACCGGGAACAGGGCGTTCGCCATCGCCTCCCGGTCCACGGACTCCATCGCGCGGCCGACGGCGGAGGAGACCTGCAACAGGTTCGCCATGCGTCTGATGCCGGACGAGCGGTTGTGCCCGGCGGCGTGGAAGAGCGCCGGGTTGAAGAACACCGCGTCACCCTTCGCCAGCGGGAGCTGGACATGGTGCTCGTCGAAGTACGCGACGAACTCCGGGAGCCGGAAGGCCAGATAGCCGGGCTCGTACTTCTGCGAGTGCGGCAGGAACAGCGTCGGCCCTGACTCGACCGGCATGTCGCAGTGCGCCACCGCGCCCTGCAGGGTCAGCAGGGGGGAGAGGCGGTGGACGTGCGCGGGGTACGCGGCGGCCTGTTCCTGGGAGAGGAAACCCAGGTGGTAGTCGCGGTGCGCGCTCTGGGCGGCGCCGCCCGGGTTCACCACGTTGACCTGCGAGGTCACCTGGTAGCCGGGCCCCAGCCAGGCCTCGGAGACCAGCTCCAGCACGGCGTTGGCGTAGTAGTCGGCGAAGACCTCGGGGGCGTGTACGGCCAGCTTCTCCAGCGCGTTCCAGATCCGGTCGTTGGCGCCCGGCTTGGCGAAGTGGTCGCCCCGTGCCGTGCCCGCCGCGCGCTCCTGTTCGATCAGCGCGTCGAAGGCCTCGGACGCCCGGTCCACCACGGCCGGGTCGCTGTAGGCGGCCTTGAGGACCACGACACCCGGCCCGTCCAGCAGGGCCCGCACCAACTCGCTCTGCACGGCCCGCCGGCCCCCGGGCTCCGCCGTCAGACCACGGAGCCGCTCGCTGTCGTACACCAGGACCTGTCGCTCGACCCGCTCGGCCGAAGGGTACGCCTGAGGGTCGGTGGCCTGCTCGACCAGCGAGCGGAACGCCTCGAGATCGCAGTCGTCCTGACTCAGCCACGTCCGTGACCCCGTGCGTGATCCCGCGTCTGTGAGGGACATCCCGGTCCTTTCGCCACGCGTGCCTTTCTGCAAGTCTTATGAACCGGCACCCGTCATTCAATCCGCAGCAACCCATCAAAAGTCCATCATCGGCTCTCGGGAACTCGGGAACAGTCATGCGGCATCCGTATCCGATCAGGGAGATCGCCCGTCAGGCAGGGCTGAGCGAGGCCACCGTCGACCGGGTCCTCAACAGCAGGGGAGGCGTGCGGGAGAGCACCGTCATGGAGGTTTACCAGGCGATCAAGGACCTGGACCGGCAGCGGACCCAGGTCCGCATCGGGGGACGCACCTTCATGATCGACATCGTGATGCAGACCCCGGACCGGTTCTCGACGGCCGTACGGAACGCCCTGGAGGCCGAACTGCCGTCCCTGCACCCCGCGGTCGTGCGTTCGCGCTTCCACTTCCGTGAGACCGGTCCCGCCTCGGAGCTGATCTCCACCCTGGACAAGATCGCCAAGCGGGGCTCGCAGGGCGTCATCCTCAAGGCCCCGGACCTGCCGGAGGTCGGCGCGGTCGTCGGCCGGCTGGTCGCGGCCGGCATCCCCGTCGTCACCCTGGTCACCGATCTGCCCAGCAGCGCCCGTATGGCGTACGTCGGCATCGACAACCGCGCGGCCGGAGCCACGGCCGCCTACCTCGTCGGGCAGTGGCTCGGTGACCGGCCCGGCAACGTGCTCATCACCATCAGCCGGGGTTCCTTCCGCAACGAGGAGGAGCGCGAGATGGGCTTCCGCAGCGCGATGCGCGTCGCCCACCCCCGGCGGTCCCTGGTGGAGGTCACCGACAGCGACGGCCTGGACGCCACCCAGCGAGACCTGGTGCTGGAGGCGCTCAAGCGGGACGAGGACATCGTCGCCGTCTACTCCGCCGGTGGTGGCAACGCCGCGACCCTCGACGCCTTCGACACCCTCGGACGCACGTGCGCGGTGTTCGTCGCCCACGACCTGGACCACGACAACACCCGGCTGCTCGGCGAACGCCGCCTGTCCGCCGTCCTCCACCACGACCTGCGCCAGGACATGCGCCGCGCCTGCCAGTCCATCATGCGCGCCCACAAGGCCCTGCCCGACGAAGGGCCCGCCCTGCCCTCGGCGATCCAGGTGGTCACCCCGTACAACATGCCGCCCGGGGCGTCCGCCCTGATGGACGCGAGCTGACGAGTCCTTGGAAGTGACGTGATCTACGACTCCCAGCTCTTCAGAAAGCCACCGCTGCGCCCCTAGTGTGGCCGCCGGACGACAGGCCGGGCGTCTCACCTGCGGGTGACGGGCCGGGCCTCGCGTGGCGCGGCAGGGGGCGTCGCCGACACGATGGTGTCGTCACCGGCAGGCTGAAGGGATCAGGGATGTTCCGCAAGGTGCTGGTCGCCAACCGTGGAGAGATCGCGATTCGCGCGTTCCGCGCCGGCTATGAGCTGGGCGCGAGGACCGTCGCCGTCTTCCCGTACGAGGACCGCAACTCGCTGCACCGGCTGAAAGCCGACGAGGCGTACGAGATCGGCGAGCCGGGGCACCCGGTGCGGGCGTACCTGTCGGTCGAGGAGATCGTCCGCGCGGCACGCCTGGCGGGAGCCGACGCCGTCTACCCGGGCTACGGATTCCTGTCCGAGAACCCGGAGCTGGCCCGCGCGTGCGAGGAGGCCGGCATCACGTTCGTCGGCCCGAGCGCGCAGACCCTGGAGCTGACCGGCAACAAGGCGCGCGCGGTGGCGGCCGCCCGGGAGGCGGGGGTGCCGGTGCTCGGATCCTCGGCACCCTCCACGGACGTGGACGAACTGGTCCGCGCCGCCGAGGACATCGGCTTCCCGGTGTTCGTCAAGGCGGTGGCCGGCGGTGGCGGGCGCGGCATGCGGCGGGTCGAGGACCCCGCCCTGCTGCGCGAGTCCATCGAGGCGGCGTCCCGTGAGGCGGCGTCCGCGTTCGGCGACTCCACCGTCTTCCTGGAGAAGGCCGTCGTCGAGCCGCGCCACATCGAGGTGCAGATCCTCGCCGACGGGCAGGGAAACGTCATCCACCTCTTCGAGCGCGACTGCTCGGTACAGCGCCGCCACCAGAAGGTGATCGAACTCGCCCCCGCCCCCAACCTCGACCCGGAGCTGCGCGAGCGGATCTGCGCCGACGCCGTGCGGTTCGCCCGGCAGATCGGCTACCGCAACGCGGGCACCGTGGAGTTCCTGCTCGACCGCGACGGCAACCACGTCTTCATCGAGATGAACCCGCGCATCCAGGTCGAGCACACGGTGACCGAGGAGGTCACCGACGTCGACCTCGTCCAGTCGCAGATGCGGATCGCCGCCGGTGAGACGCTGGCCGACCTCGGGCTCGCCCAGGACACCGTCTACCTGCGCGGCGCCGCCCTCCAGTGCCGGATCACCACCGAGGACCCGGCGAACGGCTTCCGCCCGGATACCGGCCGGATCAGCGCCTACCGCTCGCCCGGCGGCTCGGGCATCCGCCTCGACGGCGGAACCACCCACGCCGGTACGGAGATCAGCGCCCACTTCGACTCCATGCTGGTCAAACTCACCTGCCGGGGCCGGAACTTCACCACCGCGGTCAAGCGCGCCCGGCGCGCCGTGGCCGAGTTCCGCATCCGCGGTGTGGCCACCAACATCCCCTTCCTGCAAGCGGTGCTGGACGACCCGGACTTCCAGGCCGGGCGGGTCACCACGTCGTTCATCGAGCAGAGGCCCCACCTGCTCACCGCCCGCCACTCCGCCGACCGCGGCACCAAGCTGCTCACCTACCTGGCCGACGTCACGGTGAACAAGCCGCACGGCGAGCGTCCCGACCTGATCGACCCCTCCACCAAGTTGCCCCGTCCCGAGGGCACCGAGCCGCCCGCCGGCTCCAAGCAGCAGCTGACCCACCTCGGTCCGGAGGGCTTCGCCCGCTGGCTGCGCGCGTCGCCCACCATCGGCGTCACCGACACCACGTTCCGCGACGCCCACCAGTCGCTGCTCGCCACCCGTGTCCGTACCAAGGACATGCTCGCTGTCGCGCCGGTGGTGGCGCGGACCCTGCCGCAGCTGCTGTCCCTGGAGTGCTGGGGCGGCGCCACGTACGACGTGGCCCTGCGCTTCCTCGCCGAGGACCCGTGGGAGCGCCTGGCCGGGCTCCGGGAAGCCGTACCGAACATCTGCCTCCAGATGCTGCTGCGCGGACGCAACACCGTCGGCTACACCCCGTACCCGACGGAGGTGACCGACGCGTTCGTCCAGGAGGCCGCGGCCACCGGAATCGACATCTTCCGCATCTTCGACGCGCTCAACGACGTCGGCCAGATGCGACCCGCCATCGACGCCGTACGCGAGACCGGGACGGCCGTCGCCGAGGTCGCCCTCTGCTACACCTCGGACCTGTCCGACCCGTCGGAGCGCCTGTACACGCTCGACTACTACCTCCGCCTCGCCCAGCAGATCGTGGAGGCGGGCGCACACGTCCTGGCCGTCAAGGACATGGCGGGCCTGCTGCGCGCCCCGGCCGCCGCGAAGCTGGTGTCGGCGCTGCGCCGCGAGTTCGACCTCCCCGTCCACATCCACACCCACGACACCGCGGGCGGCCAGCTCGCCACCTACCTCGCCGCGATCCAGGCCGGCGCGGACGCCGTGGACGGCGCGGTGGCCTCCATGGCGGGCACCACCTCGCAGCCTTCGCTGTCGGCGATCGTCGCCGCCACCGACCACTCCGAGCGGCCCACCGGCCTCGACCTCCAGGCCGTCGGCGACCTGGAGCCGTACTGGGAGAGCGTCCGCAAGATCTACGCGCCCTTCGAAGCGGGCCTCGCCTCGCCCACCGGGCGCGTCTACCACCACGAGATCCCCGGCGGCCAGCTCTCCAACCTGCGCACCCAGGCCATCGCGCTCGGCCTCGGCGACCGCTTCGAGGACATCGAGGCCATGTACGCCGCCGCCGACCGCATGCTCGGCCGCCTGGTCAAGGTCACCCCGTCGTCGAAGGTGGTGGGCGACCTCGCCCTGCACCTGGTGGGCGCCGGCGTGAAGCCCGAGGACTTCGAGGCCGCGCCGAACTCGTACGACATCCCCGACTCCGTCATCGGCTTCCTGCGCGGAGAGCTGGGCAACCCGCCCGGCGGCTGGCCGGAGCCTTTCCGCAGCAAGGCACTGGAGGGCCGCGCCGAGCCCAAGCCCACGCAGGAGCTGACCGCCGAGGACCGGGACGGGCTGGAGAAGGACCGGCGCGCCACGCTCAACCGGCTGCTGTTCCCCGGCCCAACCCGCGAGTTCGACAGCCACCGCCAGACCTACGGCGACACCAGCGTCCTCGACAGCAAGGACTTCTTCTACGGGCTGCGCCCCGGCAAGGAGTACGCCGTCGACCTGGAACCCGGCGTCCGGCTCCTCATGGGTCTCGAAGCCATCGGCGAGGCCGACGAACGCGGCATGCGCACCGTGATGTCCACCCTCAACGGCCAGCTGCGGCCGATCCAGGTGCGAGACACCGCGGCGGCCTCCGACGTCCCGGTGACGGAGAAGGCCGACCGGTCCAACTCCGGCCATGTCGCGGCGCCGTTCGCCGGTGTGGTCACGCTCGCGGTCGCGGAGGGCGACCAGGTCGCGGCCGGCGCCACGGTGGCGACCATCGAGGCGATGAAGATGGAGGCCGCGATCACCGCCCCGAGGGCCGGAACGGTCTCACGGCTGGCCATCAACAAGATCCAGCAGGTGGAGGGCGGCGACCTCCTCGTCGAGCTCGCCTGAGCCTCAGGCGCCCTGGTCGGTGTGCGGCAGGTCCAGCAGGGCCCGCAGGGGCGCCGACGCGTGCGGGCCCGCCCGCCAGATCAGCGCCTTGGCGCAGGGGATCCGGGGCGTCACCGGAACGACGGTGACCCTCGGGTCCCGGGTGATGCCCCGGACCGCGCCCGCCGCGAGGGCGATGCCGACGCCGGCGGCGACGAGTTCGAGTTGCAGCGCGACGTGGTTGGTGGCGTAGGCGGGCCGGAAGGGCACCCCGGCCTCCTCGAATGCCGTCCGCAGACGCGGGTAAAGACCGCTGTCCGGGCCGTAGGTGATCAACGGCGTCGTGGCGAACTCGTCCAGGGCCAGTGACGCCTGCCCCGCCTGCGGCCGGCCGTCGGCGACCAGTGCCACGATCTCGTCGCGCACGAGGACCCGGTGCCCGAACCCCGGATCCAGACCCTCCGGCGGTACGGCCACGAACACCGCGTCCAGCGACCCCTGCCGCACCTGGGGAACCAGATGGGCACTCGAGATTCGAGCGGAGCGACGACCGGGTGATCATCCAGATCTCCACGCAGGGCGGCCGCTCGACCGGTACGAAGCAGTGGCTCTACGCGGCGATCGCCGCCTCGCTGGAGCGGGTCGGTGTGTCCGGAGAGGACGTCTTCATCGGGTACGTGGAGAACACCGCCGCCGACTGGTCCTTCGGTTTCGGCCGCGCCCAGTACGTCGAGGGGGACCTGCGGATCCCGGCCGCGGCGGCCGGGCACTGACGGACCGCGAGTGGCTCAGCCCACGAGAGGCAGGCCACTCGCGGTCCGTCGCGGTTTCACGGTCGCTCCGCGTCGCGGCGCGCCTGTCCTCGGCGGCGGAGCAGCAGGAGGCCGCCGGCGACGGCGGTGATGCCGCTCGCGGCGGTCCACAGGGGGATGTCCGAGGAGCCGGTTGAGGCCAGGTCGCCGTCGCTCCCGCCGCCCTGAGCGTTCGCGCCGGAGGACCGTCCCGCGGACGCCTTGGACGAGCCGGACGAGCCGGACGATCCCGATGTGCCGGACTCGGCGGCCGACGCCGACGGGGAAGCCGACGCCTCGGCCGCGGTCGCCTTGTCGCGGGTGAACGCCAGCGTGCCGAAGCCGAGTTGGTCGTATCCGCCGCTGTTCGGACCGTAGTCGCCCCCGCCGCCCTCGGGCGCCGCCTTGGCCGCGATCCGCGTGACGTACGGCGCGGACAGCCCCCGGCGCTTGGTGTAGTGGTTGGCGATCATCGCCCAGATCGGGCGCGTCATGTTCGGGTCCACACCGGCGGCTTCGCTCGCGGTCTCCGAGCCCGACCAGCCGTTGATCGCGCCCTTCGCGCGGGTGTTCGCCGTGTACGGCACGTCTCCGCCGAGGCTCCACTTGGCGACGTACTGGGCACCCTTGAGGAAGCGGTTGTCGTCGTAGCCGTACAGGTCCATGCCCTGGTTCCAGGCCATCTCGCAGAAGGTGCCCATCAGGCCGACGCCCAGCAGGGCGTGTCCCTGGTCGCGGCCGGCCTCCAGCCACTCGGCGAGGCCGTCGGAGTGCACGACGGGGATGGCCTTCCTGATGGAGCCGAGGCCCTCGCCGTGCTTGAAGTACTCGACGGCGGTGTCGACCCTGGCCCGGTCGTCGCAGAGGATGCCGACGGCGAGGACGCAGGCCATGGCCGTCAGGTCCCAGTTGGTCCAGTAGTTGGTGATGACGGCGCCGTTGTGGTTCTTCAGGAAGTCCTCGCTGAGCGGGGCGAAGACGCCCCGCATCATCCTCTGGAAGCGAGGCAGGTCGAAGCCGTCGTGGTCGCGGACGAGTTCGGCCGCGTTGGCGAACTGGTAGCCGTAGAGGCCCGCCGCGAGGAAGCGGTCCGCGGAGCCCTCCAGAGAAGTCAGCTTCCCTGACCAGGCGTTGAGGATGGACACGGCGGTGTCCGCGTGCGCGCTCTCACCGGTGACGTGCCAGCGCAGCGCGTTCTGGTAGGCCGCATGGATGTCGTTGTAGAGGATCGCGTAGTTCTGCGGCGAGCCCGCGCCCCGGTAGACCGTGCTCTGGGGGTTGGGTCTCCAGGTGCTCTGCGCGTGGCGGTTGGCGGTGAGCTTCTCGAAGCCCGCCGTGTACGGGGAGGCCCCCGCCTTCACCTTGGCGGCCATGCGCTTCAGGTCGGCCGTGGTGTGGAGCATCCCGGGATGCGCGAACGTCGCGCCGGCCGCCGTCGCCGGGGCGGCGGCCAGGCCCGTGCCGATACCGGTACCGACCGCGCCGGTCGCCGCACCCGCTGCCTTGAGCATGCTGCGCCGACTGATCCGATGGTTCACTGCGTCGTTCCTCGGCTCTCGTGGGGGACGGTGCCTACGCACGGGAGACGGCCGAGGGGCCGGGCGATAACAAAAAGCTCGCGGTGCCCGGGAGAGGCGGCCGGGCGGTCTTGACGGTCCTCCATCAGGCGACTTATCGTCACCCGGACACATCTGGACAGGTAGGTCGACGATGGCGGACTTCCCCGAGAACAGCCCCACTGGCCGGCAGCTCCAGATGGAGACGCACGGTCTCGACGTCATCCGCGACGCGGAGCGCAAGGGCACACCGCGCACGCTTTTTTGGCCCTGGTTCGGGGCGAACGTCTCTGTTCTCGGCCTGAGTTACGGCGCCTTCGCCCTCGGCTTCGGCATCTCCTTCTGGCAGGCACTGGCCGCCGGGGTGACCGGCGTCGTCTTCTCGTTCCTGCTGTGCGGCTTCGTCGCCGTGGCCGGCAAGCGCGGCTCGGCGCCGACCATGGTGCTCAGCCGTGCCGCGTACGGGGTGCGCGGGAACCGGCTGCCCGCGCTCGTCTCGTGGATGCTCACGGTCGGCTGGGAGACGGTGCTCTGCGCGCTCGCGACGATGGCAACCGCCACCGTCTTCGGACGGCTCGGTCTCGGTGGCGGGACCGAGACCAAGGCGGTCGCGCTCGTGCTGGTGGGCGCGCTGGTCGTGGTCGTCGGCGTGATGGGCTTCGACCTGATCATGCGCCTGCAGACGGTGATCACCGTGGTCACCGGTGTGCTGACCGTCGTCTACATCGCGCTCGTCGTCGACGACATCCACTGGGCCACCGTCAGCGCCGTACCGTCCGGCTCGGCCCAGGAGTTCATCGGCGCCCTCGTCTTCATGATGACCGGCTTCGGCCTGGGCTGGGTCAACGCGGCCGCGGACTACTCCCGTTATCTGCCGCGCACCTCCTCCGGCCGGGGTGTGATCGGCTGGACCGCCTTCGGCGCGTCTCTCGCCCCGCTGCTCCTCCTGGTGTTCGGCCTGCTGCTGGCGGGCTCCTCCACCCGGCTGGGCGCCGCGGTCGCCGCCGACCCGATCGGTGCCCTGACCACGATCCTGCCCACCTGGTTCCTCGTCCCCTTCGCGGCGGTCGCCGTGCTCGGCCTGGTCGGAGGCGCGGTCCTCGACATCTACTCCTCCGGCCTCGCCCTCCTCGCAGCGGGCCTGAAGGTGCCGCGCCCTGTGGCCGCCCTCGCCGACGGCGTCCTGATGATCGCGGGCTCCGTCTACGTCGTGTTCGTGGCCGACGACTTCCTCGGCCCGTTCATGGGCTTCCTGACCACGCTGGGCGTGCCCATCGCCGCGTGGTGCGGTGTCATGCTCGCCGACCTCGCGCTGCGCCGCCGCGACTACGACGAGGCCGACCTGTTCCGCACGGACGGACGCTACGGCGACATCCCCGCACGCCCCCTGCTGCTCACCCTCGCCGCCACCGCGCTCGGCTGGGGCCTGGTCACCAACACGACGGCCGGCTGGCTGCAGTGGCAGGGGTACCTGCTCGGTCCGTTCGGCCTCGGCGGCAGGACCGGTGCCTGGGCCTACGCCAACCTGGGCGTCCTGGCCGCGCTGGTGACCGGCTTCCTCGGCACGCTGCTGCTCGCGCCCGCCCGCGTCCGGGCGCAGGAGCGGCGCCAGCACGCGACGGCCGGGCGGGAGACACTCGACGCATGAGCACCGGACAGCCGGCGGTACGCGGTCTGCTCGCCGTCATCGACATGCAGCGCGTCTTCGCCGACCCCGGCAGCCCGTGGGCGACGCCGCGCTTCGACGAGGCCGCCGAGGGCGTACGGCGCCTGCTGCCGGCGTTCGGCGACCGCGTCACCTTCACCCGCTTCCTCGCCCCGGAGGAACCCGAGGGCGCCTGGCGGGCGTACTACGACCGGTGGCCCTTCGCGCTCCAGCCGCCCCGGGCCCGCGCCTGGGAACTGACGGACGCGTTCGCGGGGCAGACGCGGGACGTCGTCGACGCCACCACCTTCGGCAAGTGGGGGCCCGACCTGGCCGAACGCGTGGGCCGGGACGGGAGGCTGGTCCTGGCCGGAGTCAGCACCGACTGCTGCGTGCTGTCCACCGCGCTCGCCGCCGCCGACGCGGGAGTCGAGGTGCTGGTCGTCGCCGACGCGTGCGCGGGCGCGAACGACGACTCGCACGCCAGGGCCCTGCACCTGATGGACCTGTACCGGCCGCTGGTCCGGGTCGTGACCGTGGAGGACGTGCTCGGTCAGTCCCGGCCGGTACCCCGGTAGAGGTCCAGCTCGCCCTCCAGCTCGACGGCCAGCACGGTCGCGTACGGGTCCAGGTCCGCCTCCGCCGGCGCGTCGATCCACGTCACCCCCGGCACCGCGTCCAGCCCGCCGATGACCCGGTGGCCCAGCTCGGTGCCCGTGCCCAGGACCGTGACCCGCTCGACGCGGTTGCGCAGCCCGCGCACCGAGAGCTCTTCGCGCGGCACGTCGAAGCAGGTCAGGTACAGGGTGCGCCGATCGGCGGACAAGGTGCTCGGCCCGTAGTGGTGCCCGGCGGGCAGCCCGGCGACCGTCCCGTACACGGCCTCCGCGTGACGCCCGATCCACGCGCCGAGTGCCTCCAGCCGTTCGACCTGCTCGGCGGGGATCGTCCCGTCCTCCTTCGGCCCGACGTCGAGCAGCAGATTGCCGCCCATGCCGATCGTCTCCGCGAAGTAACGCACCAGCTGGCGCACCGACTTGTAGTTGTGGTCCTGGTGCTGGAAACCCCACGAGTCGTTGATCGTCAGGCACAGTTCCCACGGCCCGTCCGGCGCCTGGAGCGGCACGCCCTGCTCGGGGGTGGAGTAGTCGCCGTGGCTGAGCATGCGGGCGTTGAGGACGGCCTTGGGGTTCTCCGCGAGGATGAGCTCGGCGAGCTCACGGATCCGCCACTGCTCCTCGGTGCGCTCCCACTCGCCGTCGAACCACAGCAGGTCGGGGCTGAACCGCCGGAGCAGTTCGCCCACTTGGCCGTCGCGGTACGCCAGGTAGCGCTCCCAGGCCTCCGGGTCCTCCTCACCCGCCTCGGCGTGGGAGTACGGATTGGCGTCGTTGCCGCCCGGATAGGTCTCCGGCCACTCGTCGATCCCGGGGTGGCGCAGGCTCGCGTAGTCGGGGTGGTTCCAGTCGGAGTGCGAGTAGTACAGGCCCACCTTGAGGTCCTGCTCACGCAGCGCCTCCACGTAGGGGGCGATCAGGTCGCGGCCGGCGGGGGTGCGCCGGACGACGCTCAGGTCGCCGTGCGCGGTGTCCCACAGGGCGACCCCGTCGTGGTGCCGCGCCGTCAGCACCGCGTACCTGGCGCCCGCGCGGGCGAACAGCTCCGCCCAGCCGCGCGGGTCGTACTGGGACGCGGTGAAGCCGTCGAGCTGCTTCATGTACCGCTCGTGAGGGACCTCGCCCCAGTAGAAGGACCAGGACTCCGGTACCCCCTCCACGGCGTAGATGCCCCAGTGGATGAAGATGCCCAGCTTGGCGTCGGTGAACCAGGATTGCATCGGCATGCGCCCACGCTAGGCGCGGCCGTGCGGTGGACGCGTGGGCACGGGTCACCACTGCTGGTCGGTTTTCACCTTCTCGCGCGGCTCGGGGCCCGTGTGGAGCGCAGACTCCTCGTGCCCTGCCCCCCATACGCGGGCGCCGTGGGAAGGCCACGGGCTGGACCGGCCGACGGACTGGCGTGTTGTCCTTGGGCGTCGGCGGTGTGGCCGACGCGAGCGGGCGGGTCCCGCAGAGGCGTTCAACGGTCTCGCCGACGCCGAGCCCGTACGAACGGAGCGTATGGGCGCTGTCGAGCGGTCGAGGATGGCGTACGCCTTTCACTCGTCGCCGACGTGGGAGATACGGTCGTCGCCGAGCCGGCGCTGGACAGTCTGGAGCAGTACCCGCAGCAACTCGGTGAGCTGGTGCTGTTGCTCGCCCGTCAGGCCGCCGATCAGCTCTGCCTCCCGTCCCAGAACGTGGTCGACGGTGCTCTCGACCAGGTCGTGCCCGGCCTGGGTCAGGGACACCAGGACCGTGCGCGGCCGCCCCTGGCCGGGTTGGCGGATGACGAGCCCGTCGTGTTCGGCGCGGGCGACGCGTTGCGAGATGGCGCCCGCGGTGACCAGTGACCGCCTGCCGAGTTCGCGTGTGCTCAGCGTGTACGGAGCGCCGCTTCGCCGCAGGACACTCAGCAGGTCGAGGGTCGCGGCATCGATCCCGGCCCGCGCGAGGACCCGCCGCCGGTCGTCGCCGAGCAGCTTCGCCAGTCGCCAGATGGGCGTGACGATCCCGATCGACGCGACGGGCGTGCCGGGCCGCTCTCGCTCCCAGGCGGCCGCGATGTCCTGCACGGGGTACGTGGACGCGCCGTCCGTCGGGTAGCTCATGCCCTTCGGCGTGAGGGGTTCATTTGCCATGCCAACCCTCTCCCATGTTACGTTTAGCTCTAAATTTAGACCTGAATCGAGGAGCTTCATCTTATGCCACGCACCATCCTGGTCACCGGCGGCGGCACGGGCATCGGCCGCGCCATCGCCCGCCACTTCGCCGACCAGAAAGACACCGTCATCGTCACCGGCCGTCGCCCCGGCCCCCTCGACGAGCTCGCGGCCGACATCGGGGCCCGTCCCCTGATCTGCGACCACACCGACCCCGAAGCCCTCCTGCGGCTCGTCGCCGAACTTCCCGAGCGCGTGGACGTACTGGTCAACAACGCGGGAGGCAACGTCGTGTTCGACGCCGACGGCAAGACCGATCTCGCCTCCTACGCCCGCGACTTCCGCGCCAATCTCGACGCGAACCTCGTCAGCGCCGCCCTCACCACCAGGGCCCTCGGCGACCGCCTCGCCCCGGGGGGCGCGGTAGTACACCTCGGCTCCATCGCGGCCGACCAGGGGGCCGACTCGTACGGCGCATCCAAGGCGGGCCTCGCCACCTGGAACCTGAGCCTTGCCGACGAGCTCGGACCCCGCGACATCACCGCCAACGTGGTGTCGCCCGGCTACGTCACCGACACCGAGTTCTTCCGCGACCAGCTCTCCGACGAGCGCCGTGCCACCCTGATCGACGCCACCGCCACCGGCCGTCCCGGCACCCCGGCCGACATCGCCGGCGCGGTCGCCTTTCTCGCGTCTCCGGCCGCCCGCCACATCACGGGCCAGGTCCTCAACGTCAACGGCGGCGCCTACAAGACCCGATAGCCGTACAAGACCCGATAGCCGTACTGCCGGTGGTGGCCCTGTGACACCTCAACGCGTAGGACACGGGCATGTGGGAACTGTGGCACCGACGAGGACAGCCGCACCGTCCACCCGGTGGGTGACGACGTACGCGGTGCCGGTGGCGGTTCGATGTGGAGCCGGCCGCTGACCTGCTGAGCCAAGAGCGAACCCTGAGCCATGGCACAGGATTGCCCCTGGCCTGGCCGGGTACGCGAGGGGAGTTGCGCCCGGGACGGACGGTGTCCTGGGCTGCCCGTCCGCCACTACCCGGGGATCTGCCATGGACACACCCTCGAACGACAACACCGCGCCCCAGGCCGTGACACCGGCGCAGGAGGCGCTGACCACGCTCGCCCTCCACACCGGGGACCCGGGTGCGTACGACACGCTGGCCGAGTCGGACGTGCTGGTCCCGGTGCCGGACGACGCCAGCGAGGAGGACGCCTACGACCCGACGGCGGTGGCGCTTCCGGTGCTGGAGCAGGCAGGTGGAGAGCAGGTCGTCCCCGTGTTCACCTCCGAGGTGGAGATGGCCGATCTGCTGCCGTTCGTGTCGCGCTACCGCCTGGTGCCCCTCGGGGCCCTCGCCTCGCAGTGGCCGGACACGGACCTGTCGCTGACCATAGACGCCAGCTCGCCCCACGGTCTGACCCTCGACTCCGAGGGCGTACGCACCCTGCTGGCGAGGCCGCAGGGCTGAGCCACCCCTTCCGGCGGCCGGGTCCGCCCGGCCGCCGCGTCACGCGAGCTTTCGGAGGGCCTTACGAGGCTGTCTGGTCCCGCAACATGCGCGACAGAACGGCCCGTTGGAGGGGCAGAACCTCCGCGTGCAGGTCGCGGCCCTTCTGAGTGAGGAGGACCCACACCCCGCGCCGGTCCTCCTGGCAGACCGAGCGCTCCACGAGGCCGTCCTTCTCCAGGCGGCCGATCAGACGGGACAGCGCGCTCTGGCTGAGGTGGACCCGGTCGGCGATGTTCTGCACACGGCACTGCTCACCGGTGTGCGCGACCGCGCCCGAGGCGAGGATGTCGAGCACCTCGAAGTCACTGGCGCCGAGACCGTGCGGATGCAGCGCGCGGTCGATCTCGCACATCGTGCGCGCGTGGACCGACAGGATGTCCCGCCACCGCTCCTCAAGCGGGGCGTCGGCCGTGTTCGCTGCCATATCTGCACGGTAACAGACCTGTGAAGGCTTGTTACCTGTGCATTTACTGCAGGCGCATCCTTTCGCCGCGTCACTCCGCGGGAGCGTTCTGCACGAGCCCGATCAGGTTGCCGTCCGCGTCCTTCACCGAGGCGATCAGCTTGCCGCCGCCCACGTCGTGCACGTCCTGCAGGGTCTCGGCTCCGGCGCCGAGAAGGGCCGCCAGGGTGGACCTGATGTCGGTGACGTGCCAGTACGGCACCGGTCCCGTCATGCCCTTGGCGTGCCCGTGCGGGTCCAGGCCGACGTCCTGTCCGGCGTCCTTGAAGCCGACGTAGTACGCCGAGTCCGCGTAAGGCTCGGTGCCGAGCAGCTCGCTGAACAGGGCTTTCGCCCGGTCGAGGTCCTTGACGGGGTAGATGACGGTCGTGAGGCCGCGGGTCATGGCGTACTCCTCGCGTGGTCCCGTCCTCCCGACGGAAGGTGTCGTGCGGCGACGGGATGTGTCGTGTACCGACGGGATTCGCCGGCAGTTCCACGCTAGGGCGGGGGAGCGGTGCCCGCTTCTTCGAGCGCGGCCGGGCCGAAGCGCGCGAGTTCGCGGATTCTTGCAGTGGCCAACCGCTGAACCCGCGCGTTGTCCCCTGGTTGGGGACAGGAACGGGGGGTTCGTCCGTGCTTGCAGAGGGTGAGGCTGCTGTCCGAGCCGTGGGGATCGGCGGCGTGCGGCGGACACGGAGAGATGCTCGCCCGCGGGGCGCGGTAACCGGCGAAGACGTTGGCCCGCCGATCTTCGACACGGGCGACGGCAACCGGTGGCTCAACATGACGAGAAACCGACGAAACGGGTCTCCGCAGGTGACGGGAGGCACCGCAGGGGGCCCGTTTCTCATTCGGTTGGCGTGGGCCAGCTGGAAGGTGAGCGGGATCGTCTGTGCCGCGATGCCGCGCATACGGCGGGAGCCCGCGGATTCGATGCCCTCGGACAGTGGGTTCTTGGCGTAGCCGTTGTAGCCCTAGCCCTCGACGCTGTTGCGAAGCCGGAAGTAGACCCGCTGCCATTCCGGGCTGCCGTAGTCCAGAGCCTGCCACTGCTTGGCGCCGGCCTCGGGCCCGCTCAAGGTCTGCCGCCGGCGCACGATCAGCTCTCGAGGCGTTTACTGTGTGAGGAAGGGCTCAGAGCTGGATGACGTGGCCCTTTGGAGTCCAAGTGCCCAGGGGCTTGGTCTTGCGGCGGCGGGTGGGCCGTCGGCGGGGCCGCTCGTCGCCCAGGGAGTTTTGGCGACGCCGACAGGAGAGACGAAGCCGCCGACTGGCGGTCCTCGAAACCTGGCGATCCTTTGCGCCACCATGGCTGGGACCGATCGAGTCGTCGGTTGTTTCTTGCAGGGGCAGAGGGCGCGTATGGACATTCGGCAGCTGGAGTACTTCCTTGCGATTGTCGATCGTGGGGGGTTCAACCGTGCGGCGTCGGCTCTGTACGTGTCGCAGCCGTCGCTGTCGCAGGCCGTGCGGGCGCTGGAGCGTGATCTGGGCTCGGAGCTGTTCCATCGCATCGGGCGCGGGGCGGTGCTGACGGAGGCGGGAAGGGCCCTGATCGAGCCTGCCCGGGAGGCCGTGCGGAGTCTGGAGACGGCGCGGGCAAGTGTGGCGGCGGTGCATGAGCTGCGTGAGGGGCGCCTGGATGTGGCGGCGATGCCGTCGCAGGCGGTGGAGCCGCTGACGAGCATGGTCAGTGCCTTCAGCCGCCGTTATCCCGGCGTTTCCGTGGCGATCAATGCCGCGTTCACGTCGCGCGATGTGATCGACATGGTGCGCACGGGTGCGGTGGAGCTGGGGCTCCTGGCGTCCGCCGGTCCTCTTCCCGACAAGGAGGTCGTCTCCCATGCGCTGGGGCGGCAGCGTTTTGTGCTGGTGGTGCCGGCCGACGGCCCGTTCGCCGGCCGGAGGGCGGTGGAGTGCCGGGAGCTTGCGGGACAGCGGCTGATCGTCGGGCAGTCGGGTACCGGGATGCGTGCCTACGTCGACGCGTTGCGGGAACAGGGCATCGACTTCGCCGTCGCCGTCGAGACCGAGCACCGGGTGTCGCTGATGCCTCTGGTGCTGGCCGGGGTGGGGCTGGCGGTGGTCACGGATTCCTGGCGGGATCTCGCCGGGCGACTGGGCGCCCGTGTCCTGGACATCGAGCCGGAGACCACCTTGGACATCGCCCTCGTCGCCCGCCGCGGCATCATGTCGCCCGCGGCCGCCGCGTTCGTCACGGCCGCGACCTCGGCCACCGACAGGTGATAGGCCCCGCTTATAAGACAGATCCGCTTTGCGTCTTGGACGCCCCACGGACCGTCCTGCTGCAATCGACGCCATGACGACGAACCACCGGATCGCCCTGATCCCGGGCGACGGCATCGGCGCCGAGGTACTGCCCCCAGCACAGCGGGTGCTCGATGTTCTCGGCCGCCGCCACGGCTTCAGCCTGTCCTACACGTCGTACGACTGGTCGTGCGAGCGATACCTGCGGGAGGGCGCCATGATGCCGGCCGACGGGATCGACCAGCTGCGCGAGGCGGACGCGATCCTGCTGGGCGCGGTGGGATACCCCGGTGTGCCCGACCATGTCTCGCTGTGGGGGCTGCTGATCCCGATCCGGCGCAGCTTCCGCCAGTACGTCAACCTCCGGCCCATCCGTGTCTTCGAAGGCATCGACAGCCCGGTGCGCGGTGCACGGCCGGGCGACGTCGATGTCGTCGTCGTGCGCGAGAACGTGGAAGGCGAGTACAGCGAGGTCGGCGGCCGGCTCAACAGCGGCTTCCCGGACGAGATCGCCGTGCAGGAGGCCGTGTTCACCCGGGCCGGCGTCACACGCCTGCTGGACTACGCCTTCACGCTCGCCTCCCGGCGCGGCGGCCGCCTGACCTCCGCGACCAAGTCGAACGGCATCATCCACACCATGCCGTTCTGGGACCAGCTCGTCACCGAGCGGGCCGCCTCGTTCCCACAGGTCGCCTGGGACCAGGAGCACATCGACGCGCTCGCGGCCAAGTTCGTCCTCGAGCCGGCCCGCTTCGACGTCGTCGTCGCCTCCAACCTCTTCGGCGACATCCTCAGCGACCTCGCCGCCGCCGTCGCCGGATCCATCGGCATCGCCCCGGCGGCCAACCTCAATCCCGAGCGGGACTTCCCCTCGATGTTCGAGCCGGTGCACGGCTCCGCACCCGACATCGCGGGGATGGGCATCGCCAACCCGCTGGGCGCGATCTGGTCCGCGGCCATGATGCTCGACCACCTCGGCCATCCCGCCGCTGCCAGGGACATCACGGACGCGATCGCCTCGGTCCTGGCCAAGACCGATGTCCGCACCCGTGACCTGGGCGGAACCGCGACCACCGCCGAGTTCACCGACAAGCTGATCGAACTCCTCTGAGCCATCTCCGCCTGCCGCAAGGCAAAGCAAAAGCGTGGGTTGACCCGCGGGATTCCATGGCCGAAATTGGACGCCATCCAGCGGGACGAACTGGAAGAAAGGAGCGAATCATGAGCATCCCGAAGCGCGTCGCTGTGATCGGCGCCGGCAGCATGGGCAGCCAGGCCATGTGGCGACTGGCCGCCCGCGGAGCCGAGGTCATCGGCTACGACCGGTACGCGCCGGGTCATGACCGCGGCGCGGCCGGGGGCGAGAGCCGCATCTACCGGGCCGCCCACCTCGGCGAGCCCGGGTACGTTCCGCTGCTGCGGCTCGCGGACCGGATGTGGGAGCAGCTCCAGGCGGAGACGGGCCGGTCGCTGCTACGCCGCAGCGGCAGCCTCGTGATGGGAGAGAGCGCCTCACCGTCCATGCGCCTCCTCCTTTCCACCAGCGCCGCCCAGGGGCTGGACCACGAGGTGCTGGACCGGGACGAACTCGCCCGCCGCTACCCGCAACACCGGCTCCCGGACGGACACACCGCCGTCCTCGACCGGTTGGGCGCCGTCATCAGACCCGAGGCGTCCATCCAGGCCGCCGCCGCCCGCGCCGAACAGCTGGGCGCCCGGCTGCACCGCTACACCACGGTGCGCGAGGTCGTCCCCGCGGCGGGCGGCGGGGTGCGGGTCGTCACCGACCAGGGCACGGACCACGTGGACGCCGCCGTGGTGACCGTGGGCCCCTGGATCAACACCCTGCTCCCGGACCTCCCCCAGGCCATCGACGTCCGCCGGGTGATCTGCTCCTGGCACCTGCCCACCCGCCACGACTGGTTCGCGGGCGGTGCCCCTCCCTTCGTGCGCGCCACACCCCACGACTGCTTCGGGATCCCGTCGCCCGACGGCATCTCCGTCAAGCTCGGTCTCTCCTTCAAATACCATGCGCCCGTGCCCGAGCCCGAACGGCTCGACCGTACGGTCCGCCCCGAAGAACTCGGCACCTTCCGCGAGCTCATCGGTGAGCTCATGCCCGACCTGAACCCCGACCCCATCAGGATGTCGGCCTACATGGAGGGCTACACCAAGTCCGGAAACCCGCTCGTCGGCCATCTCCCCGGTGAGGACGACATCATCGTCATGGCCGGGTTCTCCGGCAGCGGCTTCAAGCTCTCGCCCGCGATGGGCGAGATCGCCGCCGGCCTGGCGCTCGACGGCGCCACGGAGCACCCCATCGACTTCCTCGCTCCCGCAGGAGTCGGCGCCACCTGACCCGGGGCGAGCGTCGACGACATCACCCCACACCCCCACACCCCCGCACCCCATCCCGACATCCCTGTCATGGGCATGCCCGAAATCGGGGTTGCCCCCAGCCAGTTCCCAGCAGCAAGAAAGTGAGCACTCCCATGCCCATTCCCTCGTTCCAGTGGCGCCCGAAGTACGTCTCGTTCGACTGCTACGGCACGCTGATCGACTGGCCGATGAACCCCATCACGCGTGAGCTCGTCGGCGACCAGATCCCGGCCGAGCACTGGGACCAGTTCGTCAAGGAGTTCCGCGGCTACCGCTACGACTCGGTCTGCGGCGAGTACAAGCCCTACGAGCAGACACTGCAGGACGCCTTCGAGGGCGTCTGCCGCAAGTGGGGCATCAAGGCCGCCCCGGACGCCGGCAAGCGGCTCGGCGACGGCGTCCGCAGCTGGGGCCCGCGCGCGGATGTGCCGGAACCGCTGAAGAAGATGGGCGAGAACTACAAGCTGGTGATCCTCTCCAACGCCGACAACTCTTTCCTCGCAGAGAGCGTGCCCCGGCTCGGCGCGGACTTCCACGCGGTCTACACCGCGGAGCAGGCCGGCTGCTACAAGCCCCGCTACGCCGCGTTCGAGTACATGCTCGACCAGCTCGACGCGTCCCCCGACGACTTCGTGCACGTCTCCTCGCACACCCGCTACGACCTGATGCCGATGCACGACATGGGCTTCCGCAACCTCGTCCTCCTGGACCGCGGCAGCGACCCCGTCACCCACGGCTACGACTACGTGACCGTCAAGTCCCTGGACGAGCTCAACACCATGCTCGGCATCTGACCCGCGACGCACAACCGTCCCGCACCGACACCTTGAAGGACCCGCAGTCCATGTCGGCGACGCCCGCGTAGAACTCGCAGTACCGGGCCGAGGCGACGTCCTCCGCCGCATCCTCGACCCGGCCGACAGCGGGGAGCACACGGTCCCCGCTGTCGGCCGGCGGGCGGATCTCCCTACGGCATGCACGGCCTCACCGTCCCCGACGCGGAACTGGCGGAACTGGCCGCCCTGGCCCTCCCGTGGGACCCCGCCACGGCCACGCACCCAACCCTGCGGCCCACAGGTCAGGGCGTCGATTCCGACGAGGCGGACAACCATCCCCAGTTCCAGTTCCGGCTGCCGCTTTCCACGTCCCCAGCCGCTCCCCTTCTCGCGGCAGGCACCACCAGGAGGCACATGATGAAAGACACCCGAATAGACCGCAGACTGTTCCTGCGCGGAATAGGCGGGGTCACGGCGGGTGTAGCCGCCGCGACCGCCCTCAGCGCCTGCGGTACCGGCACCAGCCGCTCCTCGTCCGTCAGCGGCAAGGGCGGCGGCAAGACGGTGGTCGTGCGTGACAGCGGCGGTTCCTACGGCGCGGCCCTGCAGAAGGCGATCTACACGCCGTTCACGCGGGAGACCGGCATTCAGGTCAAGGTGCTCAACCTGGACAACGCCCCGCTGCTGGCCCAGATCAAGCAGGGCCGGCCGCAGTGTGACCTCATCAACGACGCGATGGTGTCGCACACCAAGTACGTCGAACAGGACGCCCTGGAGGCGCTGGACCTCGACCGGCTCAAGAGCGTGAAGAGCGCGAAGATCCCCGAGGCCCAGATCACGGACCATGCGATCGGCCACAGCTTCTACGGCCAGTGCATCGCGTACCGCACGGACGCCTTCGGGGGCAGGAAGCCGGAGTCGTGGGCGGACTTCTTCGATACCAAGGCGTTCCAGGGCGGCAGAGCGATGTGCAGCCCGGACGGTGACCTGCCCGAGCTGGAGTTCGCGCTGCTGGCCGACGGCGTCCCCATGGACAAGCTGTACCCGCTGGACGTTGACCGCGCCTTCAAGGTGCTGACCGAACTGCGCTCGGACATCAAGAAGTTCTGGGACAGCGGCCCGCTCCCCGGTGTGCTGCTCAGCCGCCAGGAGGTGACGATGTCCACTGTCTGGGACGGCCGGATCGCCGATCTGCAGAAGCAGGGTGTCCCGGTGGAGCGGCAGCTCAACGGCATGCGCCGCCAGTTCTCGGGCTACGCCATCGCCAAGGGCGCGGCCCACGTGGACAACGCCTACAAGCTGATGGACTTCTCGCTGCGCGCGGAGAGCCAGGCCGCCCTGGCGAAGGCGTTCCCGTCGAACCCGTCGTCCCCGGTGGCCTACGCCAAGCTCACCGAGGACGAGCGCAACGCACTCGCCGGTGCGCCCAAGTACTACGACAAGGGTTTCGACGCGGATGTCGACTGGTGGCTGAAGAACGAATCGGCTGTCACCAAGCGCTGGCTGGAGTGGGCTCGTGGCTGAATTCGGTGTTGCCACACCGTCTGTCAAGGCGGCCGGCGGCAAACCGGCCACCGCGACCGGAAAGTCTTTGTCGGTGGTGGCCCTGCGCAAGACCTACGGCGATGTGGTCGCTGTCGACGAGGCGTCGATGGAGATCGCGGCCGGGGAGTTCGTCACCTTCCTCGGCTCGTCCGGGTCGGGCAAGACGACGACGCTGATGATGATCGCCGGGTTCTGCGAACCCGATTCCGGCACCATCACCGTCGGGGACCGTGACGTCACCCGCCTCGCCCCGCAGAAGCGGGGCCTGGGCTTCGTCTTCCAGCAGTACCTGCTCTTCCCCCACATGAGCGTCAGCGAGAACGTCGCCTTCCCGCTCACCCTGCGCGGCGTGCCGAAGGACGAGATCCGCCGGCGGGTGGGGGAGACGCTGGAGATCGCGGGCCTGTCCGGGTTCGGCAACCGCAAGCCGCGCGAGCTGTCGGGCGGCCAGCAGCAGCGCGTCGCCCTGTGCCGGGCCCTGGTCTACCGCCCGCCGGTCATCCTGATGGACGAGCCGCTGGGCGCGCTGGACAAGAAGCTGCGCGACCAGCTCCAGGTCGAGATCAAGACCATCCAGCAGGAACTCGGCCTGACCGTCATCTATGTGACGCACGATCAGGAAGAGGCGCTGGTCATGTCGGACCGGATCGCGGTGATGCGCAACGGCCTGATCGAGCAGTTCGACACCCCGAGGGAGCTGTTCGAGCGGCCGAGGACTCCGTTCGTGGCGGACTTCCTGGGGGCGGCCAACTTCCTGCCCGGCCGGGTGGAGAAGCAGGACGGCGAGCGCACCCTGGTCCGCCTCGATGCCAGTGGCGGCCTGATCAAGGCGCGCCGCCACGACCTCGCCTCCGGCGCCCAGGTCAAGGTCGCCGTCCAGCCGGGCCGGCTGCGGGCCTGTGCCACCGACGACGGGTTCTGTACCGGCACGGTGGAGACCGCCACCTATGTGGGCACCCTGGTCCGCGCCGGGGTGCGCGTCGACGGCAAGGACGCGCCGCTGCTGCGGCTGGAAGTCCCGGCCGGGCGTGGCCCTGTCGCTGGTGAGCGGGTCGGGATCACCGCCGACTCCGACGACGTCAACCTCTTCTCCGTCACTGCCGAACAGGGAGGGTGAGCCATGGCCGCCCTCACCGCCCCCGCGCCGGCCCGCCCGCGTAAGCTGCTGGCATCGCGCCGCACCCGGGTAGGGGTCCTCTACGCCCTGCCGGTCGTGGTCTACCTGCTGGTGCTGTTCGTCTACCCGATCTTCAGCACCCTGCTACTCAGCCTGAAGGACGCCGACGGCGCGTTCACCCTGCACTGGTACGCCGACGCGCTGACCGGCGTCAACCTCTCCGTGCTGATCACCACGCTGCGGATCTCCGCAGAAACAGCCGTGCTGAGCCTGGTCTTCGGCTTTGTCCTGGCAAACGCCATCACCCGGCTCAAACCCATCCTGGCGGGCCTGGCCATGCTGGTCGTCGTCGTGCCGCACTTCATCAGTGCCCTGGTGCGTACCTACGGCTGGATCATCATGCTCGGCGACAAGGGCATAGTGAACGAGTTGGTACCGGGCGGGCCGTTCCAGCTGCTCTACAACGAGCTCGGCGTGGTGATCGGCACCACCTCGATGATGCTGCCGTACACGGTGCTGTTGCTGTACGGGGTGATGCGCGGGGTGGACCGCAGGCTGCTGGCTGCCGCGGCCAGCATGGGCGCCGGCCGGGTGACGATCTTCTGCCGGGTGTATCTGCCGCTGGTGGCCCCGGGCCTGGCCAGTGCCGGACTGCTCAGCTTCATCCTGTCGCTGGGCTACTACATCACCCCGGCCCTGATGGGCGGACCCCACCAGACGATGATCGCCACCCTCATCAACCAGCAGGTCACCAAGGAGAACCAGTGGAACGGCGCCGCCGCACAGGGCGTCATCCTGCTGGTCCTCACCCTGGCCGGACTGCTGCTGGTCAAGGCCGTCAGCTCCCTGGGCGCCAGCCGTAGGAAGAGGAACGCGTCATGATGGAGCTGCGCAGCACACTGGTCGGGCGGATCGTCCTGACGGCGGTGGCCACCGTGATCCTGCTGTTCCTGGCGCTGCCAATCGTCGTCATCCTCGTCACCTCCTTCAGCAACAACGCCTTCGCCTCCTTCCCGCCCGAGGCGTGGACGCTGAACTGGTACAAGGCCCTGTTCGCCGACGGCAGCAAATGGCCCGCCGCACTCTCCCTGAGCGCCCTGATCGCCGCCCTGAGCACCGTGTTCTCCCTGATCATCGGCGTGACCGCGGCCACCGCTCTGGTCCGCAGCCAACTCCCGCTGCGGTCGGCGGTGTTCGCCCTGGTCCTCGGCCCGCTGGTGATCCCGCAGATCGTCACCGCGCTGGGTCTGTTCCTGTTCTTCGAGCCGGTCGCGATGCTGGGCAGCCCGATCGCCATCGCCCTGGGTCACACCGTGCTGGCCTCACCGATCGCGGTGCTGATCCTGATCGCGACGCTGCGTGGCATCGACGAACGCCTGGAGGACGCAGCGGCCAGCATGGGTGCGGGCCGGCTGACGATCGCCCGGAAGATCACCTTCCCTCTGGCGGCGCCGGGCATGATCGCGGCGGCGATCTTCTCCTTCATCACCAGCTTCGACGAGTTCTACATCTCCCAGTTCCTCTCCTCGGTCGACACCGTCACCCTGCCGGTGCGGGTCTACAACTCCCTCACCTTCGAGATCGACCCCAGCGTCACCGCGGTCAGCGCGCTGCTCACCGCCTTCGCCATCCTCGCCCTGGGCCTGGTGGCCCTGGTGCGCTGGCTCGGCTCCGGACGACAGGAATCCCTGCTCTCGGTCGAGAACACGGTCGGCGTCGCCAACCCGGGAGGCGAGGCCGTATGACCACCGCCGCCGCCACCGCTCAGCGGCACCTGCTGTACATGACCGCCAACGGCTCGCTAAGCCCCGAGGGCGAGGATCTCCTCGTCGTCCAGCGAGGGGAGAGCCCGTACATCGACGACGCCGACGGCAGGCGCTACATCGACGGCCTGTGGGGGCCGGCCCGCGTCGGCCTGGTCGTCGACCTGATCCCGCGCCGACTGCGCGAGACCGGCCTCCTCGTCCGCGTCTGCAACTGTTCCGTGCCGCTGATCGGATCGAGCCCCCGCTGATCAGCGACCGCAGCCCCGTCGCCGGGCTCCTGGTGGTGCCCGGCCGCGCCCCGCCCTCCTTCGAAACTCCCCGCTAAGGACACCGAAATGAAGACGATTCCCTACTGGATAGAAACCGCTGGGGCGTTTCCCGACCGGTCCGGCAAGCCGCTGACCGAGGACACCGACCTGGTGGTCGTCGGCGCTGGCCTGACGGGTCTGTCCACCGCCCTGCACTCCGCCCGCAAGGGTGCCCGTGTCACCCTCGTCGAGAAGGGCCAGATCGGCTCCGGTGCCTCCGCCCGCAACGGCGGCATGGCCAACCTGGGCTTCACCATCGGCGTGGGTCAGGCCATCCGCCGGTACGGCCTGGAGCTGGCCCGTGAGATCTACAACTCCTACGGCGAGGCCGTGGACACCGTCGAGCGGCTCGTGAACGAGGAGTCCATCGACTGCCAGTTCCGTCGCGTCGGGCGCCTGGGCCTCGCGTCCCGCCCCTCGCACTTCGAGAGCAAGAAGGCGCAGCAGCGCGACCTGGCGAAGTACTTCGGACATAAGACGACTCTGATCGGCAAGTCCGAGCTGCGTTCCGAGATCGGATCCGATGCCTACCACGGCGGGCTGCTCGACCCGTTCAGCGCCGCCCTGCACGTGGGCCGCTTCGTGCGCGGGATGGCCGAGGCGTGCGAGCGCACCGGTGTCGAGATCCACGAGCGCAACGCGGCCATCGGCGTGCGGCGTACCGCCACCGGCCGTTTCGAGGTGCAGACCGAGCGCGGTGTCATCCGTGCCGGGCAGGTCATGATGGCCACCGACGCCTACACCGACAAGAACTTCCCGTGGCTGCGCCGCCAGCAGGTCTGCGTGGGCAGCTTCATCATCGTCACCGAACCGCTGGGCGAGGAGCTCGCCAGGGACATCATCCCCAAGGCCCGCCTCCTCGTCGACTCCAACAAGGTCTGCCACTACTTCCGGCTCACCCCGGACAACCGGCTGCTGTTCGGCGGACGCGCCCGCTTCGCGCCGTCCGACCCCACCTCGGACAAGAAGAGCGGACAGGTCCTGTTCCGTGACATGTGCGCGATCTTCCCCCAGCTCTCCCGCACGAAGATCGAGTACGTGTGGGGCGGCTCCGTCGGCTTCGCCATGGACCGCATCGTGCACGCCGGGCAGACCGAGGACGGCGTCTACTACTCGATGGGCTACTCCGGCCACGGCGTGCAGATGGCCACCCACATGGGGCAGGTCATGGCCGAGGTGATGGATGGGCACCCCGAGGTCAGCCCCGTCCGCGACATCGCCCCGCCCCGCATCCCCCTCTACAACGGCACTGCCTGGTTCCTGCCCTTCGCGGGCGCCTACTACAAGACGCTGGACCGCATCCGCTGACCGGTCGACAGCCTGCCTGGGCAGCACCGGAAGCCAAGGAGGTCCTCGCCGCCGACCGCGCGTGGCCCAACTGCTCAGTGAAGGGCCTGTTGCCCGCCGAGAGACTCACCGACCTACTGCGCGCCGTGACCGTGGAGCGCAGCCGTCAGGCCCTGGTCCCTTTCGCATCGCTCCCGAAACCAATAGAGGAAAAAAGCATGTCGCTCCTGAAGACCATCGACACCGATCCCTCCTTCGCACCCAAGGAGTCCGGTCCGCTGCCGGAACGCCTGATCTCCGGCGACCCGACTTACAAGACCTGGGCCCAGGACACCGCCCGTGACGGAACGATCAACACGGGTGTCTGGGAAGCCACGCCCGGCGAGACGCGCTCGATCAAGGGCGAGACCTTCGAGTTCTGCCACATCCTTTCCGGCGTCGTCGAACTCACGCCGGAAGGTGGTGAGCCGGTGATCTACAAGGCAGGCGACAGCTTTGTCATGAAGCCGGGCTACGTCGGTGTCTGGAAGACCATCGAAACCGTGCGCAAGATCTACCTGACCGTGTCGTAACGCCGATGCCGCAGGGCACGATCGGCGTCGGGACCTCTCGCGAGGGCAACCTGCCCAGTAGACACATGTCCTCGATGCCCTTGGGACCGCGCTGTGGCAGAAATGCGGCTCAGCGACGGGGTATGTGGCGATGGGACCGGCGGCTGCCGCCCGGTCCCATCCGTACTGCTCGGCGTCGCGGCGTGGAAGTCAGGCGGGCGCACGGAGAGGCCCAGATCGAAGAGGCCCTCCGTGCGTCCGCGGCCGGCAGGCGGTGGGTGGCGAAGCGCACCGCCGGTTCTCCAGCGCCTCGCGCAGGCGGCAGCGGAACGTGGCGGCCGGCTCGACGGCATGGTCCGGCCGAGCGTGCGAGGCACCGTAAGGGCAATGGTGCGCACCACACAGAAAGCCACCGGCAGCTTCGATCCTGTTGATCTCACTGCACGGGATCGCTCTGCGACTGACAAGCGTGGAGAGCTGCATCCGATCAGGCGCGAGAAGCGTTCGGCCCTATCCGCGGTTGACCATGGAGAAGAGCGAAGCCAGCCGAATCCTGGTCGGCCAGCCGGTCAGGTCGCGCAGGCCGGTCAACTCGGCGACCTGGTAAGAAACCATGTTGCCGCGGGTCCCTTGATCTCGTGGACCTTGCCGTCCTGCCGCACGCGGCCGTCCACACCTTCGCCGGCTGCAGAGCGATGGCCTGCTCGTCCGTGGCGTTGACGGCCCAGCCGGTCACCCAGCGCACCCGGCGCCGGCTCGGGGACAGCTGTTGGAGATGAGGCCAACCGACGGAATGCGCTGACCTGGTGAAACGCAGCCACTGCCAGGTGACGATCCCGCGTGGAGGTGTGGAGATTCCCGCTGAACCGCCGTACGCCGACGTCGTCGGTACGGGCCGGTTCCCAGATGGGGAACCGGCCGGTGGCGAAGACTTCGAGTGTGATGAGGAACACCGTGAAGGGCGCCGGGATGTGACTGAGCGGAATAGTTGTCACCTGGGCGCGGTATCCGTCATCTGTGGCTGGCAGCCAGGTCTCGCGCGGGGTACTTCATCATGCCGCGGTGGGTTCTGGTGGGCAGCAGCGCCTGTGCGCCGCCTTCCGTGGGGCAGCCAGGCTCGTCCACGAGGCGAAGAGCGGGCTACCGCACAGGTGAGGCGTCGAGCAACGCGAGGGCGTTGTGGACGCCCTGGTCGAGGACGTCGTCCGCGAGCTTGGGGTCGGCCAGGGCGCGGGAGAGTTGCAGCGTCCCGACCATCATGGCGAAGACGCTGAGCGCCTGCGCGCGTGCCGAGGGCGGGTTGTCGGGTGCCAGGCGGGCTGCGATGTCGTCGATAACGGCCAGCATGCCCCCGGTGAACGCCTGCTTGGTCGCGTCCGTGCAGCGTCCGATCTCGTCGAGCAGGGCGGCGGTGGGGCAGCCGTTCTCGGGGTCGTCGCGGTGTCCGGGGGACAGGTACGCGCGGACGAACTGTTCGAGCCCGGCGCGGCCATGCGCCAGCGTTTCAAGGCTGGCGTTCTGCATGCCCAACTGGTCGGCGACGGCATTCGCGACGAGGTCCTCCTTGGAGGCGAAGTGGGCGTAGAAGGCGCCGTTGGTCAGGCCCGCGTCCGCCATGAGCGTTGATATCCCTGAACCGTCGATGCCGTCCTTCTTGAACCGGCGGCCGGCCGCGTCGATGATCCGCTGCCGCGTCGCCTGCTTGTGGTCTTTCGTGTAGCGCGCCACGCACTCCTCCTCGTCGCTCCGGCCAGGAGGCCGCTTGCCGCCTGCCGACTCCCATCCTAGAGTAATTGCATTACGGTCATAATCCAATCACTGAGGAGGCCCAAGCATGACCACAAACCGGCCGGTAGCACTCGTGACCGGAGCATCGTCAGGCATCGGCAAGGCGGCCGCGCTCGCGCTCGTCGACGCAGGATTCGAGGTCGTCGGAACGAGCCGCCGAGCCTCCGGGGATGCCCGCCGCGACGGCGTGACGTTCCTCGACCTCGACGTGGCCAGCGACACCTCGGTCGCCCGCGCGGTCGACCGCGTGATCGAGAAGTTCGGGCGGATCGACGTCCTGGTCAACAACGCCGGCATCGGCTCCGCCGGCGCCGGCGAGGAACGCTCCCTTGCCCAGGACCAGCAGCTGTTCGACATCAACGTCTTCGGCCTGATCCGCATGACCAAGGCCGTCCTGCCACACATGCGCGCCCAAGGCCGCGGCCGGATCATCAACATCTCGTCCGTCCTCGGGTTCGTCCCCGCGCCGTACATGGCCGCCTACGCCGCGTCCAAGCACGCGGTCGAGGGCTACTCCGAGTCCATGGACCACGAGGTCCGCCAGCACGGCGTCCGCGTGCTGCTCGTCGAGCCCGCCGTGACCAGGACGGCGTTCGAGGCGAACTCCCCGAAGCCCGCCATGCCTCTGCCGGTCTACGAGCAGCAGCGGCAGGTCTTCGAGCACCTGATGGGCGCGGCGATGAAGGACGGCGACGATCCCGCCACCGTCGCCAAGGCGATCGTCGCTGCGGCGACCGACCCGAAGCCGAGGCTGCGCTACCCCGCCGGGCCGACCGCCGGACGCGTCAGCGCCCTCCGCCGCCTCGTCCCCTCCCGAGCCTTCGACCGGCAGATCCGCAAGCTCAACCAGCTGCCTACCTGACCGACACCCCCATCCCCAACACTACTGGAGTTGCTCGGCCTCCAAGATGTTCGTCGCACCGAGCATGATTGCGCGGGCCAGCTGAACCAGTCCCGTGCGCCGGTCCCGCCAACCCGGACCGGTGTGGCAACGCCGCATTCAGGGCAGTGGCCAAGGCCGACGCGGTCGGCAACCTTCCGTAGCAGCACCACGCCCGCGTGGCCGATCAGGTTCTTGCCGTCGGCCCGCACGGCAAGCTGCCAGTCGGTACTCTTCGCCCGTCGGGTGCCTCTTCCTCGCGGTTTTCTGGATCTAGGCAGTCCAGATCACCGCAGGTGGGAGGCAACCTTCTGCTGTCAGGGCGTCAGACGATGGTTTCAGCTGAATCCTTGAGGCTGATGCTACGGACAGTCAGGTGCGCCCCATCCACCGATCTGACAATTACTCCGGCTGCGCCGCTGCCGGGAGTCGCGCTCGGTACGCAAGGCGGTCATAGGACCACGTCGGTGATGTGGTTGATGCAGACGACCTTGGGCTGGGTCATCTCCTCGAAGGCGAAGCGCACGCCTTCGCGGCCCATGCTGCCGTACTTGTAGCCGCCGAAGGGCATGGCGTCGAAGCGGTAGTCGGACGAGTCGTTGATCATGACGCCGCCGGCTTCCAGCAGCCGGGCCGCGGTCAGGGCGCGGTCCAGGCGTGA
>NZ_JBVIEE010000009.1:0-63507 GCF_055572015.1 Streptomyces sp. NPDC030840
CTCAACTCCCTCGCCGACTACCTCACCAAGGTCGGAACCACCGGCCAGCAAACCGAGCAGAACTAATCCTCAGGATTTCTGGCGCAGCACACTAGTGCCGTGACCACGAACGTTCGCGGTGTTGGCTGACACGCCGTCGGCCTGCTGTGCTTACGGTCGTTGTGGCGGTCAGGCTGTGGTGGTGGCAGATCCCGTACGCGTGCGGCGGCTGAGTGACCAGAAAGGTCAGCAGCTGCTGCGCATCACTCGCAGAGGCGCTGGTTCACCGATCCGATTACGGCGGGCCATGGTCGTGCTGGCATCGGCCGACGGCAGCACCGTCGCGGCTATCGCTCGTCTCGTGCAGGCCGATGAGGACACGATCCGGCAGGTCATCCATCGGTTCAATGAGATGGGGATGGCCAGCCTGGCCCCTCGGTGGGCGGGTGGCCGTCCCCGCCTGATCAGTAACGACGACGAACGGTTCATCGTCACGACGGCCAACACCCGTCCTGAAGCCTTGGGGCGGCCGTTCACCCGGTGGGGCGTGCGCAAGCTCGCCGACTACCTCACCTCGCAGGCCGCCCGCCCGATCTCCGTCGGGCGGGAACGGCTGCGGCAATTGATGATCAAGCACCAGATCACGTTCCAGCGGACCAAGACCTGGAAAGAATCCAACGATCCGCAGCGCGACGCGGAACTCGCCCGCATCGACCATGTCATCAGCTATTTCCCCCAACGGGTGTTCGCGTTCGACGAGTTCGGGCCACTGGTGATCCGTCCGCAGGCCGGTGCCGGCTGGGCACCCAAGAGCCATCCGCGACGGCTTCCGGCGAACTATCACAAGCTGCACGGTGGTGGCATTCAGGTACGTGCCGGCCAGAGCACCTTCGGAGGACGGGATCGTCCCGAGCCAGACGATCAACGTCACGCACGAGAACGGTCAGCTCCTCATCGAGGGCCAGGCCATTCCACCGGCCGTCACGCTGCAGGCGTTCTACCCAACCTTCGAAACCTATGAGGAGCGGCTTCACCAATGGGCCCACGACACCTGCGCTCGCTCCGAAGGCACAAAGGGAGCGTTCTGCGGGGCGGCAGCGGCCCTGGGCTGGCTTGACTACGAGAAGTCCGGGTTCGAGAAGGCCCTCGACTTCCTCGTCGTCGAGGTACTCGCCCCCGACTTCAGCAGCGTCAAGAGATGCCTCAGCGGCGACGGAGGCTGCGCGAAAGCCGGGCTTGACGTGGCGCTCGAAGTACCTGTGGCACGCGCCTTCAAGGGCCTCAAGGTACTCAAGGCATGCGACAAGAACAGCTTCACGCCCGGCACCCAGGTTCTGATGGCCGACGGCACGACGAAGTCCATCAAGGACGTCGAGGTCGGCGACGAGATCCTGGCCACCGACCCCAAGACCGGCAGGACCGCGGTCAAGACAGTCACGGCCGAGATTACCGGCAAAGGCCCCAAGAACCTCGTCAGGATCACCCTCACGATCGACGGAGAGGCCAAGAAGGGCACCAAGGCCGCCTCGGTCACAGCGACTGACGGGCACCCCTTCTGGGTTCCGGAACTCGGCGAATGGATCGACGCGACGGACCTGAAGCCGGGTCGGCGCCTGCGCACCTCCAGCGGCGCTCTGGCTGAGGTCACTTCGGTTGTCCGCTGGACCGAGAGGGCGTCCGTTCACAACCTCACTGTTGCCGACCTGCACACGTACTATGTGCTGGCGGGGCAGACTCCGGTCCTTGTTCATAACTCAGGTCCGGAGTGCGGGTCCGTATGGATCGATTCGAATAGGGCGCCGCATCATTTCAAACATGCTGCTGACTTCGGGATCACTGCGAAAGAGAGTAAAGCGAGCAAGCAGGCATTCGTGAACGCCTTGGAAGGCTTCGTTAAAGACCCAGGGAACGTTCAAATCGCGGGAACGTATCGCGGGACGCCTGCCCGGCACTACGTGGACCTCAATACCGGGCGTCACGTCTCGGTGGACATTGAGTCGGGCGAGATGCTTGGTGCCTGGAAATCGGAAGTAACTTCAGACCAGTTCTGGTACCTGACCATGCAAGGGAAGCTGTAGATGGCGACTTTGGAGCCGTTCCTTGTGCTCGCGGAGGCCGTTTCTGAAGGGAGGATCTCTCCTTCAGAGTTCTCTCTTGTCTGTCTTCCCCTGTACAAGGGGTGCGGTGGACCGTATCCGTCTGGCGAGCAGTATCAGGTGGCGACAGATCTCTTCTATGTCGCGCATGACTACGATTCGGCTGGCATCGGCATGCCGGATCTACTGAACGATGATCAGGTACGCCAGAAGGCGGCTGATATCGCGCGGCAAATGAGGATGCTCCTGCAGTAGCGAATTCGAACTCGTTGTTTTGGTGTAGAGATGGCGGCGTCAGCGCTGTGGTGGGGGTTAATCTGCGTGTTCGGTATCCGTGAAGTTCTGTCCGTTGTCCTGATCGGCGTTATAGGGCTTTCTGTGTCTGGCTGTTCGTCGACGCGGGACGCGGATGCAGGTCGTGTCGCAACTGTGGAAAGGTCTCCCAGTGAGAGGTGGGGGAGGGTGCTTACTTCCGAGGAGCTAAAAGCTTCTGCGCTCACACTTTCGGAGGTTCCAAAGGCACTTAATGTCCCCGTTCAGGATCCCGCTCCTGAAGGTAATCTTCGGACTTTCCCGCCTGTGTCCGATGCGTCGTGCCAGGCGATGCTGGACTCCGAGAATGTCAAGGGAGCGTCTGTCGTTGTGTATCAGACCTTCAACTGGAAGGGTGACGTCTGGGGAGGTGGTTCAACTCTCTCCTCTTATGAAGGCGGCGGCGCCGAGCAAGAATTCAGACGACTTCAGAAGGCGTTGAAGAGCTGCAAGTCCTACTCGGGTGTGTCCCACGCGGGAAAGTACCGTGCCGAAATCCGAGTGGAGGAGGCGCCGAGAGTAGGAGATGAGGCCCTCGCTTTCCGTTCAGTCACTCCAGTGAACTCTGGCGGTGCATCGGAAAGGCGGATTGGGAATACTGAAGTCGTGTTTGTGAGAACCGGGAGTGTTGTAGTCGTATTCAATAAGCTGGAGTATGGGCGAGACGCGAAGTTTCCGCGCGAACTCATCCAAAAGCAGGTCGAGCGTTTGGTGCAGGCTCAAAAGTCTTAACCTCTGGCACCCTGTGCTGAGGGGCCCACGGTCAGCGTCGCTATGAGTCGACCGCGGTCCACCACCGCTCGCGGCATCGGGGTCTTCTCCGACGCCTCCTCCATCCAGCGCCTCAACACCCGGGTGGCATAGCCCTCGCCGCTGCATGCACCGGCACCGGCCAGATCAGCGTCCCCTGCTCCGCCACCTACGCCTTCGGAGGCCCCTGTCCTGTTCAGCCGGCTCGCTCAAGCCCCTGCCGCCGTCGACTCGTCCGACAGGAACGCGGCCCAGGCGGTGGGGGAGAAGGTGAGGTGGGGGCCGGTGGGGTTCTTGGAGTCGCGGATGTGGATGGTGTGAGGGCAGGGGGCGACCTCTACGCATTCGCCGCCCGCGCCGCTGCTGTACGTCGACTTGTGCCAGGTGTAGGCGGCTTCGAGGCACTGGCCGCCCTCGCCGTCGCTGTAGCTTGACTTGAACCAGCTCAGCTGCTCTATGTTCATCGCTCTTCCAGCATCTTCTCGATCAGGTCCAGGGACTCGTACGGGTTGAGCGCCTGCGCCCGGATGATCCCATAGCGCGCGGCGAGGATGCGTACCTCTTCTCGGTCGGTGATCAGGCGCGGGTAGCCCTGCGACTCCATGTACGCCACCTGCTCCTTTCCCTTGGGGATGAGCAGTGTGAACGAACCGCCCAGGCTGGGGTGTTCCGTTCGGCTTGTCGGCATCACCTGAAGTTGTACGCTGCGCATCCGCCCGATGCGCAACAACTGTTGGAGTTGTTCCGCGTGCACTTCGGGTCCGCCGATCGGCCGCTCAAGGACCGCCTGTTCCATGACGAAGCTGCACTCCGGGGGCGGCCACTTCTCGAAGAGTTGCTGTCGTGAGAGGCGGTCCGCCACACGGCGCTCGATCGTCGCCTCGTTGAGCGGTGGGTGCCGTTGGGTGAACACGGCCCGCGCGTACGCGTCTGTCTGGAGGAGGCCCAGCACGCCCATGGTGCTGTAGTCGTACAGCGAGACCGCCTCCGCCTCCAACCCCGCATAACTCCGGTACCACTCCGGATGCCGAGTCCGCGCCTTCTTCATCGCCTCCTTGATCTCCGGGATCATCGCCGCCAGTACGCCCTGGGCGTTCAGCAACTCATCGGCCTTCACCAGCACTTCGGGGCGGGCGACCCGCACACCGCGCTCCATCGCCGAGATGGCGTCGGGGCCGTACCCGACCATCTCGCCGAGCTCCTTCTGCGTCACGCCCGCCCGCTCCCGCAGCAGCCTCAGCAGCTTGCCCACCGCTGTGAACAGCCCCGTCGTGCCGTCGGCCTCCGCCGGAGTCTCCGGCCTCCGGTCCCGTTCGTCCGCCATGCCCCGTCCCGCCTTCAGGTCCTCGTGGTCACGGTCGACGACCCGACGCGTCGCGCGACGCGGCCGTACGGCTACGCAGCGTCCCGTGGTCGCCCCTGGTCAGGGTAGGGACAAACGGACACGCTCTGTGACGTGAACTCACGAATCTCCGCCCCTCGAGTGTCGGCGCCACCCAGCGACCCGGCGAGTCCCGAATTCAGCCAGCTGCTCAGCTCCACGCGGCGCGGTGCCCGGCTCGCCAGGCGGTTCACCGTGCAGCAGCTCGACCACTGGGGCATCCCCTACGGCAGTGACCTCAGCGACACCGCCGCCCACGTCGTCGCCGAGCTCGCCGCCAACGCCGTCACTCACGGACACGTGCCCGGGCGCGACTTCCTGCTCCGTCTCCTGTTCCTTCAGAACACCGGCAGGCTGCGGATCGAGGTGACCGACGCCCGTACGGACCGGCGGCCGGAGATGCGTCCAGCCGACAGGGACGGCACATCCGGGCGCGGGCTCCACCTCGTCGATGCCCTGGCCACCGACTGGGGCGTCACCGAACGCGCGCCCGGCAAGACCGTGTGGGCCGAGCTCTCCCTCGACCAGTAGCCGTCAGTCCACCAGGTCCGCCGCCGTCAGCAACCGCGTCAGATCCGTCCGCGACCGCACACGCAACTTCCGGTAGACCCGTGTCAGATGCGCCTCCACCGTCTTGCGGGACACGAACAGCGACGCCGCCGCCTCCGTGTTGTTCAGGCCCCTCGCCACCGCCCGTGACACCTGGAGCTCCTGTGGGGTGAGCTGGTCGAGGGCGTCGGCCAGGTCGGAGGAAGAAGAGGAGGTCCTCGCCGCCGGCATCCCTCCCGCCGCGGCCAGTTCGCTCGCCGCCCGCCGTGCCCACGGGGCCGCGCCCAGGCGTTCGAAGCAGGCCAGGGCCGAGGCCAGCGGCGCGCGGGCCGCTGCCGGGCGGCGGTACCTCCGTAAGACCTCCGCCTCGCACAGCAGCGTGCGCGCCCAGTCGAAGGGGCCCGTCGTGCGCTGGTGGGCCTTGAGCGCCAGCTCGAAGTGGGCCTCCGCCTCCTCCGGCGTCGAGGCCAGCAGGCCCCGGCAGCGGGCCGCCGCCGCCTCCGCCGACGCCAGGCCCGTCTCCCGCGCCCGTTCCTCCAGCCACGTCACGACCTCGGCGGCCCGTGCCGTATTGCCCGCCCGCAGGTGTGCCTCCGCCAGGTCCGCCGCGAAGGGGACCACCTCCGGGTTGCCGATGCCCTGTTCGCCGGCCAGACCCAACGTCTGCTCCAGCTGGTCCGCCGCCGCGTCGTGGTCCCCGTACGCGAGCGCCGACAGACCCAGCACCGCCGTCATGTGGAACTCCTGGCAGCCGATCCCGTACGCCCCGCACTCCCGCCTCGCGCGCGCCACGTGGTCCTCGCACTCGACGCGGTTGCCGCGCAACGCCTCCAGGCGGGCGAGGCAGTAGAGCGTGTAGCTCACGCACGTCAGCTGGCCCAGCTCCTCCGCCCAGCGCAGGGACTCCGTCAGGTCGCCGCGGGCGGACGCCCACTGGCCCCTTCGGGTCTCCAGTTCTCCCCGTACCGCCAGCGTGAAGCCCAGCACCCCCACCGCGCTGTGGCGGCGGGCCGACTCCACCGCCGTGTTGAGCAGCTTCCGGCCCCGTTCGAACTCCTCCACCCGGCTCCACGCCTGGCCCGCGATCGCGTACACCTGCTGGTCGCGGACCGGGTCGCCGGTGCCGTGGGCGTCAGCCGACTCCAGCATCCGGCGGCCCTGCGCCGTACGGCCCGCCATGACGAGGGCCGCGCCGAGGACGGTGAGGCTGTACCAGCGTTCGGGGCCCGTGGGGGAGGCCAGGGACAGGGACTCCTCGGCGACGCGGACGGCGGCGGGGACGTGGCCGTCCAGGCGGGCCGCGGCCGTCGCCTCGGCCAGCAGCATGCAGGCGCGGGTCGGGTCGTGGTCGCGTACGGAGTCCGCCGCGTCCAGCAGCAGGCCGTACGCCCTCGCCGTCTGGCCCTTCCAGGTGCACATACGGCCCAGCAGGCCCTGGATGTCGGCACGCATCGCCGGGTCGGGCGTGATGCGCAGGGCCTCCTCGCACCACTGGGGACCGGAGGGGGAGCCGCTGAGCAGCGCGTCGGAGGCGGCGCGGTGGAGGCGGGCGGCGCGGGCCGCCGGGTCGGCGGCAGGCGTAAGGTCGGCGGCGCGGCGCCAGGCCAGGGCGGACTCCGCGAACGCGCTGCGGCGACGGGCCTCCTGCGCGGCCTCCTCCAGCGCCGCGGCCGCCTCCTCGTCCGGGCCCGCGCTCGCCGATGCCCGGTACCAGGCGTGCAGAGGGCCCGTGTTCACCTCGGCGAGCGCCGTGTAGGCCGCGAAACGGTGGGCCAGCGGGGCCCGGCCGAGAACCAGCGGGCGCAGCACCGGGTGGTGGAAGTCCAGGCCGTCGGAGGTGGCCGTGATCAGGCCGTCCTCCTCGGCGGGGGAGAGGGCGTCGAGCGAGAGGTTCGCCGCTTCGAGAGCCTTGCGCAGAGGGCCCGCGGCCTTGGAGCGGCTGGCCGCCAGGACGACCAGAGCGCGGCGGGCCGTCTCGGGGAGGTCGTCGATGCGGGCCGCCCAGGCGCGTTCCAGGTGGCTGCCGAGGGACGGCGGGTCCAGCAACGGGTGCTCGCCGCGGGCCTGTTCGGGCGTCAGGCCGGCCGCTATCTCGCGGAGGGCCAGCGGGTTGCCGCCGCTGATCCTGACCAACTCGTCGAGCACCGTCGGCGTGACCTCGCGGTCCGCCTCCCGGAGCAGGGCCGCGCAGTCGTCGGCGGGCAGGCCGCCGACCTGGACGGCCGGGATGCTGCGGCGCGTGCCCGACTCGCCGTGGTCCTCGCGGGAGCAGAGGGCGAGGGCGACCCGTTCACTGGACAGGCGGCGGGCGATGAAGAGCAGGACGCGCTGCGAGGACGGGTCGACCCAGTGCAGGTCGTCGACCAGCACGACCACGGGCCGCTCGTCGCCGAGGGCCGCGAGCACGTTCAGGGCGCCCATGCAGGCCGCGTACGGGTTGCTCGGGGTGTCCGCCGAGTCGCCGCCGAGCGCGAGGCAGGACTCCAGGGCGGTGCGCTGCGGACCGGGGAGTTCCCTGAAATACGGCGAATAGGGCATAAGGAGGTCGCCCAGCGTGGCGAACGGCAGGACGGTCTCGGTCTCGATGCCACGCGCGCGGAGCACGGTCCTGCGCCCCCGGGCCCCACGGAGTCCCGGGGGCCCCTGGAGTGCGGAGGCGCCCGCCGGGTCCTGGCGCTGGTCCGCCCGTTCCCCCCGTTCCGCCTGCTCGGCCGCGTAGTCCAGCAGGGCGGTCTTGCCGATGCCCGGCTCGCCCCACAGGAGCAGGGACGCGCCGGCGGCCCCGCCCGCCACGAGCAGGTCGTCCATCAGCCGCCGTTCCCGCTCCCGGCCGACGATTCCGGTTCCCCCCTGCATACCGCGACCCCCTCGGCGCCCGTCCGCTCTTCCATGATGCCCGTCGGTGTGGTGGCCAAGAAGGTGGAAGACAGCCGGATTTGTCCGTGGACGGGTTGTGCGGGTGGTCAGATGTAGGGACTTCCCGGAAGCGCACAGGGGTCCGGCGGCCTTGAATGGAGTCCTGCAAGTGAGGACACCGAGTGATCGAGCGAAGTGGCGCAACAGGGGAAAAGCAGGTCGCGGCACAAGGGGGACGGCCGATGCCGGCATCCACGGGACCCGAACCACGGCTCGACTCCGTCGAGATCAGGGTGACGTTCTCGGGAGCGGAAGCGGCCGCCGCGACCCGGGCGCTGGCGCCGGACCACGGGGGAGCCCGGCGCCACGTCTACTTCTGCGAGGCGCTCACCCGCTCTCCGTACGGGCGTGTTCCGTACGACGGGGGAGCCCGCGCAAGCTCGCCGTACTCCGGCGAGACCCTCGCCCGCTCCCGGGCGACGCCCGGACAACTGCCGCTGCTGGACGCGGGGGTGACACTGCGGCTGCGGGCGGGGAGCGGGCGAGTCGGGGGCGGGGACGCCATGGCTGAGCTGAGGCCCTGCCGCGCGTCCCGGCTCACCGACCGCTGGCTGGACTTCCGCGCCCAGGGACCGGACTCCTTCCGTCTGGCCGGCGACTGGTCCGGCGAACGCCGCGTGCTCGCGGCCTCCTTCGCCTCCGACTGCGGCCGTACGGCGGTGGAGGCGGTCACCTCGGGCAGTGAGCCGCCGGCCACGGCGTTCTCCGACCGGCAGCGCGCCTTCCTCGCGGAGTGCGCCGACGCACCCGTCGGCTTCGGGGACCTGGACATCCTCGGGCCCGTCCGCACCGTCGACTGGACCGGCGTACGCCTCGACCACCACGACGTGACCCTGGAGTACTGGACACTGCCGGGCGACGAGGCCGGCGGGCCCCTGGAGTGGTTCGAGGTCTCCGAGCGTGTGGCGCCCGACGGCGCCGAGGTCGTCCAGGCCTCCCTCATGGCCCTCCTCCACAGCCACGGCCTCGAACCCGACCTGGCCCAGGGCACGCGCACGCGCCGGGTACTGGAGGCGCTGGCGGGGCGGGACGTGGTGCGGCGGTGCGGCGCGGGCTAGCCCCTGGGCGCTCTCACGAGAGCCGTAGGACCGGTCCACGAGACCCGCCTACGACCGAATGGCTGGTTCCTGCGTCTCGCGGGCCGGGCGGGCCATGACCGTTCGGCCGGCGCGGGGGTTGGGGCGGCGGGGCAACGAGTGCCGTTGCCGCCCCCATCCGTGACCCAGCAGGACGCCCGTGACGCACGCCACCGACCCCGCACCGACAGCGCTCCCACCCGACACACCGCCCGACACCCCGGCCACCACCCCGGCGGACACTCCGCCCCCCGCCCTCCTGCGGCGCCACCGCGTCCCCCTCATCGCCACGCTCACCCTCCTCCCGCTGTACGCGGTGTGGGCGGCGCTCCTCGCCACGGGCGGTGGTGACCTCGCGGCGCAGGAGGCGTGGGCGGGGTTCGCGGCCCGGCACGGGGACTCGGCGTACAACCTGTTCTGGTACGGCGGGACCCACACCGCGAGCTACAGCGTGATCTCCCCGTACCTGATGGCGGCGTTCGGCGTGCGCACGGTGAGCGTGCTCTCCGGGCTCGCCGCGTCCTGGGCGGCGGCCGTGCTGGTCGTACGGGCCGGGGTGCGCCGGCCTCTCGGCCCGGCGCTGCTCGCGTCCCTCGCGCTGTGGTGCACCGTCGCGTCCGGGCGTACGACCTTCGCGCTCGGCGTCGCCTTCGGGCTCGCCGCGTGCGTGCTGCTGACGGGGGAGCGGCGGATGGTGCGCGCGCCGGTGTGCGCGGCGCTCGCCACCCTGGCCAGCCCGGTGGCCGGGCTGTTCCTGGCCGTGGTGGGGGCGGCGTTCCTCGCCGTACGGGACGGGGCGCGGGCCGCGGTCCTGCTCGTGCCGCCCGCCGTGGTCGTCACGCTGACCACCCTGCTCTTCCCGTTCTCCGGCGAGCAGCCGATGCCGGCCGCGCGGATCTGGGTGCCCGCGCTGCTCGGCCTCGTCGTCGCCGTGACGGCCCCGCGCTCCTGGCGGGTGGCTCGGTGGAGCGGGGGCGTGTACGCGACCGGCACGGTGCTCGTGTACCTGGTTCCCTCGCCGGTCGGCACGAACGTCGAACGGTTCGCGGCCCTGTTCGCCCCCGCCGCGCTGATGGCCATCCGGGAGGGGACGGCTCCCGCCCGGCTGCTGCGGCGGGCCACCCTGCTCGCGGCCCTGCTGTTCTCCCTCGCCTGGGTGGGCGCCAGCACCCTCGGCGACCTGAGGGTGACCGCGCCCGTGCCGGCCTGGGCCGCCGACACCCGCGGGGTGACCAGGGCCCTGCGCGGGCTCGGCGCCGATCGCGCCCGAGTCGAGGTGGTCCCGGCCCGCGACCACCGCGAGGCCGCCGCACTGGCCCCCCACGTCCACCTGGCCCGCGGCTGGAACCGTCAGCTCGACGTGGCACGCGCCCGCCTCTTCTACGACGGCACGTTCTCCGCCGCCGCTTACCGCGCCTGGCTGGACCACTGGGCGGTCGGCTTCGTGGTCCTCCCGCTCGCCGAGCCCGAACAGTACGCCGAGGCCGAGGCCCGCCTGGTGCGCGAGGACCGGCCCGACTGGCTGGAGCCGGTGTGGCGGGACGCCCACTGGCGGATCTACCGGGTGCGGGACGCGGTTCCGCTCGTCCCGGCGCCCGCCGCCGTGATCCGCACCACCGGCGCCGCGGTCGACGTCCGGGTGCCGCGGCCCGGACAGGTGACCGTCCGGGTGGCGTACTCACCGTGGCTGCGCGCCGACGGCGGGTGTCTGACGCGGAACGGCGATTTCACCCGGCTGACGGTGACCCGGTCGGGCGAGTACCGGATCGGCTCGGAGTACGGCCTCTCCCGGACCCCGGACCACTGCTGATCCGCTGTCCACCCGATCGGCGTACTCCGTCCGGGGGCAGGAGGCAGGGGGCAGGGGGCAGGAGTAAGGAGCGGTGCGGTGGCGGGGCCGCCGCGCGAGCCGGGGCCCCCGAGCCGGGGCCCCCGAGCCGTGGCCCGCACAAGGCAGGAGCCCCGCTGCCGGACGGCGCGGGGCTCCTTGGGTACTGCTATCAGGTCCGGATCAGAGCAATGGGCTCATCAGCACTGTGCTCATGGCACGAGGCCATGGGGCAGGGCTGGTGAAGCCGCGGCTCAGATGGGGGTGACGTTCTCCGCCTGCGGGCCCTTCGGACCCTGGGTCACGTCGAAGGAAACCGACTGGTTCTCCTCGAGGGAGCGGAAACCCGTCGCGTTGATCGCGGAGTAGTGGACGAAGACGTCGGGGCCTCCGCCTTCCTGGGCGATGAAGCCAAAGCCCTTTTCGGCGTTGAACCACTTCACGGTTCCGGTAGCCATAAGCCCTCCTTGGGCCCAAAGGGTTGCCCTGCTCCAGAACCTGCAAGTGTGAAAACAGTGCTGCACAACTGCATTCGTCTGAAAACGACGAGAGCCCGCGGTCACATGCTCCGCAGGCTCTGTACTGCAAGGAAACCAAACTGCAACTTGCGGCGAGCCTAGCACGCGGGCAGCCGAAAGCAATAGAGGGCAAGATCACGTCACTCGGACGTTTGAACGCGCCGAAAGCGGGGTTGACGGGGCGCGTGTGGCGAGAGGGGCCCGTGTGGCCCGGCCGAGAGGGCCCGGAACCTGCGTCAGGGGCCACCCTGAAGGGTGCACCGTACCCCATGCGGGCTAGCCTCGCGATGTGGACAATTCTCGCACCCGGCCGCGCGTCGGCCACATCCAGTTCCTGAACTGCCTGCCCCTGTACTGGGGGCTCGCGCGGACCGGAACACTCCTCGACTTCGAGCTGACGAAGGACACCCCGGAGAAGCTCAGCGAGAAGCTGGTGCAGGGCGAGCTCGACATCGGGCCCATCACGCTCGTCGAGTTCCTCAAGCACGCGGACGACCTGGTCGCCTTCCCGGACATCGCGGTGGGCTGCGACGGCCCAGTGATGTCCTGCGTGATCGTCTCCCAGGTGCCCCTGAACCGGCTGGACGGCGCCCGTGTCGCGCTCGGCTCGACCTCGCGCACGTCCGTACGTCTCGCGCAGCTGCTGCTCGCCGAGCAGGTAGGCGTCCGCCCGTCGTACTACGACTGTCCGCCCGACCTGCCGCTGATGATGCAGGAGGCCGAGGCCGCCGTCCTCATCGGTGACGCGGCGCTGCGGGCCAACCTGCACGAGGGGCCGAAGTTCGGGCTCGACGTGCACGACCTGGGCTCCATGTGGAAGGAGTGGACGGGCCTGCCGTTCGTCTTCGCGGTCTGGGCGGCCCGGCGCGAGTACCTGGAGCGCGAGCCCGTCGTCACCCGAAAGGTGCACGAGGCGTTCCTGGCGTCCCGCGACCTCTCCCTCGACGAGGTCGGCAAGGTCGCGGAGCAGGCGGCCCGCTGGGAGGCCTTCGACGAGCCGGTCCTGGAGCGGTACTTCACCACTCTCGACTTCCGTTTCGGCGCCCCCCAGCTGGAAGCCGTGAGCGAGTTCGCGAGGCGGGTGGGCCCGACGACGGGCTTCCCGTCGGACGTACGGGTGGAACTGCTGACGCCATAACGGTGTCCTGATGTAAGGGCAACTGAATTCTTCGCGAATTCGGAGTGTGGCTGGGTGGGCGACTCGCGATGCGTCGTGTACTCGGGCGCGTCCAAGGCTTCTGGGGACGCGGGGCTGTTACCTCATGCGGCTCCGCCGCGTGGGCGCGATCAGCCCCATAAGACCCGCAGCCGCCCACTGACAGAACCCGGCAGACGAGACCGCCCCCCACTACGCTGCACAGGCACCGTGACGCACGGGGACGGGGGAGGGGTACGGGCACCATGCAACCGCAGCCGTTGGAAACCGGTGAACCCACGGCAGTGGGCCCGTACCGCCTGCTGGGCCGCATCGGCTCAGGCGGAATGGGCCGCGTCTACCTGGGCCGCAGCGCGGGCGGCCGCACCGTCGCCGTCAAGATCGTCCACCCGCACTTCGCCCTGGACGAGGAGTTCCGGGCCCGCTTCCGCCGCGAGGTGGACGCCGCACGCCGGGTCGGCGGCGCGTGGACGGCCCCCGTACTGGACGCGGACCCGGAGGCCTCCGTGCCGTGGGTGGCGACGGCGTACGCGGCCGGCCCCTCACTGGCGGGAGCCGTCGCCGACAGCGGGGCGCTGCCTGCCCACTCCGTACGCGTCCTGGGCGCGGGCCTCGCGGAGGCGCTGGCCGCCGTGCACGCGCTGGGGCTGGTCCACCGGGACGTGAAGCCGTCGAACGTCCTGCTGACCGTGGACGGCCCGCTCCTCATCGACTTCGGTATCGCTCGCGCCACGGACGGCACGGCGTCCCTCACCTCCACCGGCGTCTCGATCGGCTCGCCCGGCTACATGTCGCCCGAGCAGATCCTCGGCAAGGGGGTCACGGGAGCGGCGGACGTCTTCTCGCTGGGCGCGGTCCTTGCGTACGCGGCGACGGGGGAGCCGCCCTTCCCCGGGGACTCCTCGGCGGCGCTCCTCTACAAGGTCGTCCATGAGGAACCGCGACTCGGTTCGCTGGAGGGCGAGTTGCGCGAGCTGGTGCGACGGTGCCTGGCGAAGGAGCCCGCCGGCCGGCCGAGCCCGGAGGACGTGGCCCGCGCCCTCGCGCCCGAGGGGGCGGCCCGGCTGGTGGCGGCGGGCTGGCTGCCGGGCCCGCTGGTGGAACAGGTCGGCCGGAGCGCCGTACAGCTGCTGAACCTGGAGGCGACGGAGGTGCCGGCGTCCGGTCCGGTGGGGTTCAGCAGTCCCTCGGTGGGCGGCGAAGCGCCGCCTGCCACAGGGGTGTTCGGGCCGCCCCCGGCCATGCCGTCGGACCGGGCGGCTGCCGTGCGCGTCGAGCCGGGACCCGAGGACGCGGCTCCCGTACCTGCGCCGGTGTCCGCATCCGCACCGGCACCCGCATCGGCATCCCCACCGGCACCCGCACCGGCAAGCGCACCGGCACCCCCATCACCCCCGGGAAAGATGTCGGTCAGCGTGGCCGCGACCTCCGTGCCCGGTACGAACGGGCGCGGCCGGAAGGTGAGTTGCACCATCGCTCTCGCGTTCGCGGGGGCGTTCGCCGCGGTGACCGTGGCGTCGGTGTTCTGGCTCGGGTTCCTGGGCGACGACAGCGGCAGCGACGCCGCGAGGGGCAGCAAGGACCAGGCGAGTCCGCCGGCGGCGAGCCAGAGCCGCTCCGACGACCCGGCGGCGGAAGGAGGGGACGTCCCGGAGAAGTACCTCGGGACGTGGGAGGGCGACGCCTACGCTCTGGGCGGGAAGTTGCCGGCGGGAACGTTCCGCGTGACCCTGCGACAGGCCGCCGTGGGCCAGAAGCTGGGGACCTTCCGTTCCACCGACCTCCTAGGCGGCGTCTGCGACGACGTGCTCGTCCTGAAGAAGGCCGGCGAGAAGCAGATCACCGCCACCAGCATCGCGAGCGAGAACAACCCCAGCGTGTGCACGACCGGCGAGCACGAGGTCCGCCTTACCCCGGTCGGGAAGGAACTGCGGTACGAGACGGACAACGCGGAGGCCGGTGACCCCGTCGCCCGCCTGGCGAAGATCAAGTAGCGGGGCCAGGACACGTGGATCTCGACCTCTGGCTGACTCTCGCCGCCGCCGTGTGGGGCGCGGCCGTCGGGCTGCTGCTGCCGCGGGCCGCGTACCGGCTGTCCGTGGAGCCGGAGGAGGCCTGGCAGGACGCCTGCCCGGCCGGGCACCCGATCAGAGGCCTGGCCCGCGGCTGGCTGGGGCGCGCCCGGTGCGGGTCGTGCGGGGCGGCCGTACCCGCCGACGCGGGCTGTGCGGGGCACGCGGGGAACCCGGTGAGGGACGAGGCCGAGGCGTCGTACGGACCGAGTACGCCCGTCGTCGCCCTGGTGACCGCCCTGGTGTGCGCGGCCCTCGCGCTCACGACCGGAACACGGCCCGAGCTGGCCGTCTGGCTGCTGCTCGCTCCGGTGGGCGTGCTGCTCACCCTGGTGGACCTGCGGGTGCAGCGGCTGCCGGACCCGCTGACGCTGCCGTTCGCGGGAGCGGCGCTCCTGCTCCTTGCCGTGGCGGCGGGGTTGCCGGAACACGGGGGTCAGTGGCGTACCGCGCTGTTCGGCTCCCTCGCGCTCGGCGCGTTCTACTTCCTCTTTTTCCTCATCCGCCCGATCGCCCTCGGCTTCGGCGACGTGAAGCTGGCGCTCGGGCTCGGAGCGGTGCTCGGCTGGTACGGGTGGGGGGCGCTGTTCCTGGGCACGTTCGCCGGGTCCCTGGTCGGGAGCGCGCACGTGACGGTGCTGTTCGCGCGCGGGCGCGCCGGACGCAGAACGCCGGTCGCGCTGGGGCCGTACCTGATCGCGGGCGCCTTCCTGGGCGTGCTGATGGAGGCGTACGCCGCCTGACGTCGGGGGCTCCGGGCCTCTGACGTAGGCTGGTTCGGTCTGTCCACACCCTTACGAAGCTTTACGAAAGGGACGCCCGGTGACCGAGAAGGCCGACCTCACGTCTGATGTCACAGCCGTCCTCGACCGTGCCGCCGCGGGTGGGCGGATCACGCCCGAGGAGGCGCTCGACCTCTACCGCCACGCCCCGCTGCACGCGCTGGGCACCGCCGCGGACGCCGTACGGCGGCGGAGGTACGCGGGCACCGAGCACATCGCCACGTACATCATCGAACGCAACATCAACTACACGAACGTCTGCGTCACGGCGTGCAAGTTCTGCGCCTTCTACGCCCCGCCGAAGGACACCGCCAAGGGCTGGACGCGGGACCTGGACGACATCCTGCGCCGCTGCGCCGAGACCGTCGAACTCGGCGGCACCCAGGTCATGTTCCAGGGCGGGCACCACCCGGACTACGGCGTCGAGTACTACGAGAAGCACTTCTCCGCCATCAAGAAGGAGTTCCCCCAGCTCGTCATCCACTCGCTGGGTGCCTCCGAGGTCGAGCACATGGCCCGTATCTCGAAGGTGAGTGTGGAGGAGGCCATCCAGCGCATCCACGCGGCCGGCCTGGACTCCTTCGCGGGCGCCGGCGCCGAGCTTCTCCCCGCCCGGCCGCGCAAGGCCATCGCCCCGCTCAAGGAGTCCGGCGAGCGGTGGCTGGAGATCATGGAGGCCGCGCACAACCTGGGCGTGGAGTCGACGTCCACGATGCTCATGGGCACCGGCGAGACGAACGCCGAGCGCATCGAGCACCTGCGGATGATCCGTGACGTGCAGGACCGGACGGGCGGCTTCCGGGCCTTCATCCCGTACACGTACCAGCCGGAGAACAACCACCTCAAGGGCCGTACGCAGGCGACGATCTTCGAGTACCTGCGCATGATCGCCATCGCGCGACTCTTCATGGACAACATCGCCCACATCCAGGGCTCCTGGCTGACCACCGGCAAGGAGATCGGCCAGCTCTCCCTGCACTACGGCGCGGACGACCTCGGCTCGATCATGCTGGAGGAGAACGTGGTGTCGTCGGCCGGCGCCAAGCACCGCTCCAACCGGCAGGAGATCATCGACCTGATCCGCAAGGCCGACCGCGTCCCCGCCCAGCGCACGACGACGTACGAGCACATCGTCGTCCACGACGACCCGGCGAACGACCCGGTCGACGAGCGGGTGGCCTCGCACATCTCCTCGACGGCGATCGAGGGCGGCACCGCCCACCCCGAGTTGAAGCTGCTGGCGTCCAACTGAGGCGCGCGTGCTGACGATTCACGCCGCCGACGAGGTGCGGTCCACCTGGGACGACCCGGAGCCGGTCACGGACGGTGCCGTGGCGGTGGAGGGCGACCGGGTCGCCGCCGTGGGCCCGCTGGCGGAGGTCCAGGCACGCTTCCCGGGCGCCCGCGTACGCCGCTGGCCGGGCGTCCTGGGGCCGGGGCGCGTCCACGAGGGGGCGCTTCCCGACGCCCCCACACCGCGTGAACGGGTTCACGCGGTGCTCAAGTCGGGTGCGGTGGCGGTTCTGGCGGAGCACGTGGGCGCGCCCGGACTCCGGGCGGCGGCGGAGCGGAACGACGTGGCGGTGCTGCCGGCTGCCCGCCCGGTGGCCATCGTGCGGGGTGGCCGTGCGGACCTGGCGGTGCTGGACGGGACGGGGGCGTGCCTCGTCACGGTGTGCGCGGGGCGGTTGGTCCACCGCAGGCGCTGATGTCCCAGCCTGTCCGGCGTTCGAGGACGAGGAAAGTCGCTCAGCCCGAGAACGCTTCCGCGAACGCCCCGTCCCCCTGCCTCACCCCGCTGCAGTCGTTCCGCGCGCCGTCCGACGAAGACCCGCCCTCACACTGCCGGTCACGGAAACTGGCCCACAGAGACGTCCACGCGATCCCCTTCTTCTCGGCGAACTCCCGCACCTGAGCCGCGTCCTGAAGCGTGAACGTCTCCTCGTCGACATCGTTCTGCCCGATCATCGAGGTGAGGGCCATCCCCTTCCACGCGGCGGAGTCGGAGAGACCGAACACCTCGGCGAGCTGGTCGTGGGTCGCCTCGGCGGCCTCCTCGGCGTAGTCGCCCATGTCATCGTCGTACGAACTGCCGTAGTTCATGGTCATGATGTTGACCGTCGAGACCTGTACGGAGCTGTCGTTCGCCGACTCCAGCAGCGCCATGCTGTCGTCGTTGAGGCCCGAGGGCATGACGGGCAGCGTGAAGGAGACGGACAGGTCGGGGCGGTCCTTCTGGAGCAGGGCGATCGCCTTGGAGCGCAGCTCCACGGAGGCAGAGTCCCCCAGCGCGTCCCCCTCGACGTCGAAGTCGGCCTCGGTGGCGCCGGCCGCGTCGAGCGCCTTCCCGTACGCCTCGGCCAGCTCCGGCGCACTGTCGCAGGCCTGGGCGAGTTCCGTCCCCGACGCCCCGCCGAACGACACCCGCACGGTCGCGCCCGAGTCCGCCAGCGCCGCTATGCGGGACGTGACCGCCGAGTCGCCGATCGCCTTCGACCCGTCCCACTTCGGCGTGCAGTCACCGCCGTCCGCGATCACGAACGCCAGGTTGTACGCCGACGCGGAACCCGCCGAGTCGAGGCCGGACGCGGTCGTCGCGCTCACGTAGGGCGCGTACCCCGTCGTCGGCTCCTCGGCGGTGCCGGTACTGCCCGGCTCCGGAGGCTGGGCCTGTTGCGTGGACGCGGCGCCGGTGTCGCCCGCGCCCGATCGCGACCCCGATCCGGAGCCAGATCCGGAGCCAGATCCGGAGTCCGATCCGGAGTCCGAGGAGCAGCCCGCACAGGCCAGCGCCACCAGGCACAGCAGTCCGGCAGCCGGCTTCAGGAAACTCCGCATTGGCATATGACCCGCTCTCATGGTCGTTCGTGATTTCTGTCTCAGCACGGAAACAAAGCGCGTTTCCGTGCTGGAAATGAATCACACGAGGCTGCACTTGATGAAGATCATCGGAGCGCAGGAGATTCGCGAGAAAGGTGGTGCCAAGTGGACAAGTCCGGCTATTCGACGGGAAATTACGGGTCATAAGCATCTCTCGGTCCTCACGCAGGCGTTCTCGGATTCTCCAAGAAAGGCCACAGGTCAAGTCATTTCTCATGGTGTCTCACATGAGAAAGCGAGAACGCGGCACATAAAGCCTGCCTGATGCCCCGGGATATTCAACGCGAGTCCGCCATTCCGTGCCGTGACCCTCTACCTCTGGCACGAGATCGCGCTCGTGCCGGCCGTCCCGCTGCTCGACCGGTTCTGGAACGTGCCCGCCTTCGAGAGGTACCTGCCGCTGGAGAGCCAGTGGTTCCTGTTCGGCATCGGCTGGATCCTGATCGCCGGCTTCGTCCTGCTGTGCGGGTGGGTGGAGGACGTGGCGGCGAAGGAGAAACCGCGGCTGCTGCCGTAGGGCGCCGGGGCCGGGGGCGCGGCGGTGGGCCGGACGCGGGGGTGTCCGGCCCGTACTGCCACAATGGGCGGGTGACCCGCGCATCCCTGGACAAGCAGCCGCACGAAGTCGCCTCGATGTTCGACGACGTCGCGGAACGGTACGACCTGACCAACGACGTGCTGTCCCTCGGCCAGGCCCGGCTGTGGCGCAAGGAGGTCGCCAGGGCCGTCGACGCGCGGCCCGCGCAGAAGGTGCTGGACCTCGCCGCCGGCACGGCCACCTCCTCGCTGCCGTTCGCCCGGACAGGTGCGTACGTCGTGCCGTGCGACTTCTCCCTCGGCATGCTCCGCGTCGGCAAGCAGCGGCACTCCTGGCTGCCCTTCACGGCGGGCGACGCGACGAGGCTCCCTTTCAAGAACGACACCTTCGACGCGGTGACGATCTCCTTCGGGCTCCGCAACGTCCAGGACACGGACAGCGCGCTGCGTGAGATGTACCGGGTGACCCGGCCCGGCGGCCGCGTGGTGATTTGCGAGTTCTCACACCCCACGTGGGCGCCGTTCCGCACTGTCTACACCGAGTACCTGATGCGGGCTCTGCCTCCGGTGGCCCGGGCCGTGTCGTCCAACCCCGACGCGTACGTGTACCTCGCCGAGTCCATCCGCGCGTGGCCGGATCAGCCGGCGCTCGCGGAACGGCTCCGCAAGGCCGGCTGGGAGAAGGTGGCCTGGCGGAACCTGACGGGTGGGGTGGTGGCGCTGCACCGGGGGTTCAAGCAGCCGTAGCCGCAGCCTTGGCTGTGCCGTGGCCCGTGGCCCATAGCCCGTAGGCCTGGCCGTGCCGTAGCCGCCCTACTGGCTCAGCACGGGAAACGGATCCCCCGGCTCATCCAGCTCCCGCTCCAGCCCACCGGACGGAGGCCCACCCCGCCGGGGCTCGCGCACACCCGCGCCCCCGCCTCCCTCACCCTCACCGAAGTCGAACCAGACGGTGACCACGGCCCCCCGCGGAACCTCCGTCCCCGGCAGCGGATACTGCCGTACGACGTAGTCGACGACGGCGAGATGGAAGTCGGGCCGGTCGGGCGCGGTGAGCAGCACGCCACGTGCCTGTGCGGTCTCACGCGCGTCCACGGCCATCAGACCGACGAGCCGTGGCACGCGCACTTCGGGTGTCTTGGGTGTTATGCGCACAGATGTCACCCCCAGCGGTACTGGCAGGGTAACCGCGGGGGGTGCCGACCGGAAGCGGCTCGTGCCTATCTGTAGCCGGATCCGGAGATTCGGCTACCCAGGGTCACAGGTCGAGTCGGTATCTGTGTCCGACCGCCTTCGAGGTCGGCGTGGCGAAGACCTCCTCCAACTCCATGCCCAGGCGCTGGGTCACGGCGATGGAGCGCTTGTTCTCCGCGAGGACCATGGCGACGACGGTCGGGACACCCGCCCGGCGCACGCGGTCGAGGGTCTCCCGGGCCGCCGCGGTGACGTACCCCTTGCCCCAGTGGGACCGTGCGAGCCGCCAGCCGATCTCGATCTCCCCCACCGGGCCGAAGCCCTCGTGCGGCCACGGCTGGGCGCCCGTGAAGCCGATGACCTGGCCGTCCTCGTCGAGCATGGACCAGAAGCAGAAGCCCCGCTCGGCGTCGTGGCGGCGCTGGCGGGCGGTGAGCTCCTCGTAGACGGACAACTCGGCGGACCTGCCCCCGTGGAACTCCATGACCTCGGGGTCGTCGAAGATCCGGTGCCAGGCGATGGCGTCCTCGTCGGTGGGGACACGCAGCCGTACGTCGGGGAGAGCTCTGTTCACAGGGCAGCCCTTCAGCCAGGTGATCGGTACCGCTGAATAGACTGCCCATGTCCAGTGCCCGTCAGCACGCTGTTTTCGAGTCTTCGGGCCTCGAATTCCGGCACGCTGACACGAGACTCGGGGAGAACCCGCCGTGACCGAGCCCCAGCCCCTTACCGAACACACCGCCGATGTGATCGTCGTCGGGGCCGGGCCAGCCGGTTCCACCACCGCGTACTACCTGGCCAAGGCCGGACTGGACGTCCTGCTGCTGGAGAAGACCGCCTTCCCGCGCGAGAAGGTGTGCGGTGACGGCCTGACGCCGCGCGCGACGAAGCAGCTGGTCTCGATGGGCATCGACATCTCCGAGGAGGCCGGCTGGCTCCGCAACAAGGGGCTGCGCATCATCGGCGGCGGCGTCCGTCTCCAACTCGACTGGCCGGATCTCGCCGCGTACCCGGACTACGGACTGGTCCGCAAGCGCGACGACTTCGACGAGCAACTGGCCCGGCAGGCCCAGAAGGCGGGCGCGCGGCTGTACGAGCGCTGCAACGTCGGCGCCCCGATCATCGACGACCGCACGGGGCGCATCACGGGTGTGCACGCCAAGCTCGGTGACGCCGAGTCGGGGTCGAAGGAGAAGCGGGACGTCACGTTCCACGCGCCGCTGGTCGTGGCCGCGGACGGCAACTCCACCCGCCTGTCCCTGGCGATGGGCCTGCACCGCCGCGAGGACCGCCCCATGGGCGTCGCGGTCCGCACCTACTTCACCTCGCCCCGCCACGACGACGACTACCTGGAGTCCTGGCTGGAGCTGTGGGACCGCCGCGGTCCGGGGGAGGACCGTCTGCTCCCCGGCTACGGCTGGATCTTCGGCATGGGGGACGGCACGTCGAACGTCGGCCTGGGCGTCCTCAACACCTCGGCCTCCTTCAAGGAACTGGACTGGCGCGAGGTCCTCAAGGCCTGGTGCGCCTCCATGCCGGAGGACTGGGGCTACACCCCGGACAACATGACGGGCCCCATCCGCGGCGCCGCCCTCCCCATGGCCTTCAACCGCCAGCCCCACTACACGAAGGGGCTGTTGCTGGTCGGCGACGCCGGCGGCCTGGTCAACCCCTTCAACGGCGAGGGCATCGCCTACGCCATGGAGTCCGGCCAGATCGCCGCGGACGTCATCGTCCAGGCCCACGCCCGCTCGACCCCGGGCCAGCGCGAACTCGCCCTGCAGAGCTACCCCCGCATCCTGAAGGACACCTACGGCGGCTACTACACGCTGGGCCGCGCCTTCGTGAAGCTCATCGGCAACCCGAAGGTCATGAAACTCGCGACCCAGCGCGGCCTCACCCACCCCCTGCTGATGAAGTTCACCCTCAAGCTCCTCGCCAACCTCACCGACCCGACCGGCGGCGACGCGATGGACCGCATCATCAACGGCCTGAGCAAGGTGGCCCCGAAGGCCTGACGAACGCCGGGCGCTGACGCGGGCCCGGCGTTCGTGACACAAGTCCTACCTGCCGAGCGCCTCGACGTTGGCGGCCCGGCGCGCGAACACCTCGCCGCGCCGGTCCGCCACCTGCCTGAGCGCGTCCCTGCGCTCCCGCTGGGAAAGCCGGTCCAGGTAGACATGACCGTCGCAGTGGTCGGTCTCGTGCTCCAGGCAGCGCGCGAAGTACCCCGTGCCCTCGATGACCAGCGGTCGCCCGTCCTTGTCGAGACCCCGTACGACTGCCAGGTCCGGACGCGGCACGTCCATCACGGCGCCCGGCACCGACAGGCATCCCTCGGCTTCGTCGAGCAGCCGGCGCCCGGCCGGGTCGAGGGAGTCGAGGACCGGGTTGACAATGTGCCCGACGTGCCGGACCCCGTCGTCGTCCGGACAGTCGTACACGAACAGCCTCAAGTCGACACCCACTTGATTCGCCGCGAGACCCGCGCCGTTCGCGATGTACATCGTCAGGAACATGTCGTCGATCAGCGCCGCGAGATCTGGTCCGAACTTCGTGACGTCCCTGCACGGCTTGTGCAGAACCTCTTCGCCGACCTCGGTGATGCGCCGCACCGAACCGCGCTCCGCCTCGGGCGCGAGGGGTGGATACGAGTCGACGGGCCTGCCTTGCACGAACACGCTCGGCATGACTGTTTCTCCTGTCGTGTGAGGACGCTGCGGCCGGGCGGGAAACCGGGCTTCCGACCTCGGAAGCCCTCCCTGCCCTCCGATGTCTGTGACGATGCCACGACGCCCACCACGAGGACGAGTGGGCCTCGGTGTCGGCCAGACCCGCCACCTCGTTACAGACGGGGTTGGCGTGTGCGTCCCTGCGGAGCAGGACAGAAAAAAGACGAATCGCCGTCAGGGCGATTCGTCTTCTTCCCCGACGGCGTGAAAACAGCAGGTACGGCGGTACGGGCCGTGGGCCGGACGTCTACGGACTCGGCCCGCCGATGCCCACAGGGTGAGGGCACCCGCCCCCGAGGCGGCAGCCCTCACCCCGCAAGAGGTACTCGTATGGGGTACTCGTGGAACGAACGGAAACGAACGGGTCAGAGAACCCGCACCGCACCCGTCGCCGGATAGCCGGAGAGGTCCTGGATCACGACGCCCTTGGAGGGGTTGGCCGCGTCGAGGTACTGGCCGCCCCCGATGTAGACGCCCACGTGGTACGCGGAGCCCTTCGAGCCCCAGTAGAGGATGTCGCCGACCTGGACGTTGGACAGCGAGACCTCGGTGCCCTGCATCGACTGGTCCTGGGAGACCCGGGGGAGGTCCACGCCGACCTGCTTGAACGCGGCCTGGACGAGCGAGGAGCAGTCCCACGCGTTGGGGCCGGTGGCGCCCAGGACGTAGGCGTCGCCCACCTGCGCCTTGAGGAAGTTGATGACCGTCGCGACACTGCCGCTGGCCGGGGCGGACACCGACGTGGAGGTCGATGCCGACGCCGACAGGGTGGACCGCTCGGCGTTGCGCGTGGCGCGCTCGGCGGCTGCCCTCCGCTCGGCCTCGGCCTTCTTCTTGGCCTCCGCCTTCGCTTCCTTGAGGTCCGCCGCGGCCTGCTTGGCGGCCTTGGCGGTGGCGGCGTCACGCTCGGCCTGCAGCTCGTAGTTCGCCGCGGTCTGCTGCATCGCGTCGGCGGACTGTGCGACCTGGGAGGCCACGTCGGCCGTGAGCGTGGGCAGTTCGATCGTCTGGGTCACGGGCTCCGCGGCGTTCGCCGACGCGGACGCACCGGCCACTGCCACGCTGCCGAGGATGCCACCGGCGACTCCGGCACGCATCGCCATCTTCGAGGCGCTGCGGCGGGGTTTCCGGTGGCTGCGTATGTGAGCGGTGTGGGACATGGGTACAAGCGGTACCAGGGGCTCCTCCATACCTTCAAGAAACGTGTGGTCCGCCACAGTTGTTCAATCCGCCCGGCAAACCCCCGGCATCTCGCTCCTTATTGACGCCGTAACGGACATTGCGGACAGCGTCGATCAGGCCTGTGATCATGGGGTTTCGCTGATTCGCCCGAATTGCTCTCCGCTTACCACTGGTTGCGGCAGGTGGCCAAGCCCGGTTCTCCGGTGCTCCGCGGAAATGTGGCGCAGGTCACATGGCGGTTGTCGCGGTGACCCTGCCGTGACGTATGGATCCGGGTGCGGGTTCCTTGTGAATGTGTGCACGCGTCCACACTCGCCCCCCGCCCCCCTCGGAGGTGTGAACGCCTCCTTTATCAAGCCGCGCCGCCCGGGAGCCAATTTGCATGCGCGGGAAGTCTCTTGATATTGAGACGACCTGCTTGACCAGGGGTTACGATCGAAATTGTCACTTCTGGTGATCGCTCTGACGCTTCGGGTGCGAAGATCACTGATCATCCGACTTCATGATCGTTCGTCAGGTGGTGGAGATCACAAAGTCCTTGTTGTACCCCGTGTCGCAGATCACAGACCGGCGGGCATAAGATGCGGGGCAGTTGGGCTTGTGACCTGCTTCACATGTTCGCGATCTTCGCCGGGACCAGCGGGGTTCGTGAGGCCGGTGATGCAGGTGGCGGGCCCGGCACAACCGCCAGCAGTCAGTGCCGACTGAGAGGAGCGAGGAGCGGTGAACGCGTATGCGCCCATCCTCGTACTGGGAGCCCTCGGGGCAGGCTTTGCGATCTTCTCCGTGGTCATGGCCACGTTGATCGGACCAAAGCGGTACAACCGGGCCAAGCTCGAGGCCTACGAGTGCGGTATCGAGCCGACCCCCACGCCGGCCGGCGGCGGGCGTTTCCCCATCAAGTACTACCTGACGGCGATGCTCTTCATCGTCTTCGACATCGAGATCGTCTTCCTCTACCCCTGGGCCGTCACCTTCGACGCCCTGGGTGTTTTCGGGCTCGTGGAGATGCTGCTCTTCGTGCTCACCGTCTTCGTCGCCTACGCGTACGTGTGGCGGCGCGGCGGCCTGGAATGGGACTGAGGGGCCTTTCAATCATGGGACTCGAAGAAAAGCTGCCGAGCGGATTCCTGCTGACCACCGTCGAGCAGGCCGCGGGCTGGGTGCGCAAGGCGTCGGTCTTCCCCGCCACCTTCGGCCTCGCCTGTTGCGCCATCGAGATGATGACCACGGGCGCGGGGCGCTACGACCTGGCCCGATTCGGCATGGAGGTCTTCCGCGGCTCACCCCGCCAGGCGGACCTCATGATCGTCGCGGGCCGGGTCAGTCAGAAGATGGCGCCGGTGCTGCGGCAGGTCTACGACCAGATGCCGAACCCCAAGTGGGTGATCTCCATGGGGGTCTGCGCCTCGTCGGGCGGCATGTTCAACAACTACGCCATCGTCCAGGGCGTCGACCACATCGTCCCGGTCGACATCTATCTTCCGGGCTGCCCGCCACGGCCCGAGATGCTGATGGACGCCATCCTCAAGCTCCACCAGAAGATCCAGACCTCCAAGCTCGGTGTGAACGCCGAGGAGGCGGCCCGCGAGGCCGAAGAGGCCGCGCTCAAGGCGCTCCCCACCATCGAGATGAAGGGGCTGCTGCGATGAGCGACGCGAACGGCACAGGCGGGGTCAACCCCGAGAAGGACCTCGGCGCCTCCAACCTCCCCGGTCAGCGCGGCGAGGGCGGCGAGGAGATCCGCGTGCAGCGCGGCATGTTCGGCGCCAACAACGGCGGCGACACCTCCGGCTACGGCGGCCTGGTCCGCTCCATCCGCCTCCCCGGAGCGGCCACCCGCCCCTACGGCGGCTGGTTCGACGAGGTCGCAGACGAACTCGAGGGTGCCCTGGAGGAGCAGGGCCTCGTCCCCGAGAACGTCATCGACAAGACGGTCGTCGACCGAGATGAGCTCACCTTCCACGTCGAACGCGAGTACCTGCTCGCCGTGGCCCAGACCCTCCGCGACGACCCGGCCCTCCGCTTCGAGCTGTGCACCGGCGTCTCCGGCGTCCACTACCCGGGCGACAAGGGCCGCGAGCTGCACGCCGTCTACCACCTGCGGTCGATCACCCACAACCGGCTGATCCGCCTGGAGGTCTCCGCCCCCGACGCCGACCCGCACATCCCGTCGCTCGTCTCCGTCTACCCGACGAACGACTGGCACGAGCGCGAGACGTACGACTTCTTCGGCATCGTCTTCGACGGTCACCCGGCGCTGACGCGGATCATGATGCCGGACGACTGGCAGGGCTTCCCGCAGCGCAAGGACTACCCCCTCGGCGGCATCCCCGTCGAGTACAAGGGCGCCCAGATCCCGGCTCCGGACCAGCGGAGGTCGTACTCATGAGCACGCAGTCAGCAGCCGCCCGGGAAACCACCGAGGGCACCGTCTACACGGTCACCGGCGGCGACTGGGACGAGGTCGTCGAGACCGCGGCCAAGGCCGACGACGAGCGCCTGATCGTCAACATGGGCCCGCAGCACCCGTCCACCCACGGCGTGCTCCGGCTCATCCTGGAGATCGAGGGCGAGACCGTCACCGAGGCCCGCTGCGGCATCGGCTACCTCCACACCGGCATCGAGAAGAACCTCGAGTACCGCACCTGGACCCAGGGCACGACCTTCGTGACCCGCATGGACTACCTCACGCCGTTCTTCAACGAGACGGCGTACTGCCTCGCCGTCGAGAAGCTCCTCGGCATCGAGGACCAGGTCCCGGACCGCGCCTCGATCATCCGCGTGCTCCTGATGGAGCTGAACCGGCTCTCCTCCCACCTGGTGTGCATCGCCACCGGCGGCATGGAGCTGGGCGCCACCACGATCATGATCTACGGCTTCCGTGATCGTGAACTCATTCTCGACATCTACGAGCTGATCACCGGCCTGAGGATGAACCACGCGTACATCCGGCCCGGCGGACTCGCCCAGGACCTGCCGCCGGGCGCGGTGGACCAGATCCGCGAGTTCGTGAAGAAGATGAAGAAGAACCTTCCCGAGTACGACAAGCTCGCCACCGGGAACCCCATCTTCAAGGCCCGCATGCAGGACGTCGGCTACCTCGACCTGGCCGGCTGCATGGCCCTCGGCGCCACCGGCCCGATCCTGCGCTCGGCGGGCCTGCCGCACGACCTGCGCAAGGCACAGCCGTACTGCGGCTACGAGACGTACGACTTCGACGTCCCGACCGCCGACACCTGCGACTCCTACGGTCGCTTCCTGATCCGTCTGGAAGAGATGCGCCAGTCGCTGCGGATCGTCGAGCAGTGCCTGGACCGGCTCGCCCCCGGTCCGGTCATGGTCGCCGACAAGAAGATCGCGTGGCCCGCCCAGCTCGCGTTGGGACCGGACGGACTCGGCAACTCCCTGGACCACATCAAGAAGATCATGGGCACCTCCATGGAGGCCCTGATCCACCACTTCAAGCTGGTGACCGAGGGCTTCCGCGTCCCGCCGGGACAGACGTACGCGGCGGTCGAGTCGCCCAAGGGCGAGCTCGGGGTGCACGCCGTGTCCGACGGAGGCACCCGCCCCTTCCGGGTCCACTTCCGCGACCCGTCCTTCACCAACCTGCAGGCCATGGCGGCGATGTGCGAGGGCGGCCAGGTCGCCGACGTCATCGTCGCCGTCGCGTCCATCGACCCCGTGATGGGAGGCGTCGACCGGTGACCACCACACCCGAGGGCGTCAGCCTGGGCATGCCCCAGCTGCCCGCGCCCGACTACCCGGACGACGTCCGAGCCCGGCTGGAGCGGGACGCGGCCGAGGTCGTCGCCCGCTACCCCGACTCCCGCTCGGCCCTGCTGCCGCTGCTGCACCTCGTGCAGTCGGAGGAGGGCCACGTCACCCGCACCGGCATGCAGTTCTGCGCCGACGTCCTCGGCCTGACCACGGCCGAGGTCACCGCGGTCGCCACCTTCTACACCATGTACCGGCGCAAGCCGAGCGGCGACTACCAGGTGGGCGTCTGCACCAACACCCTGTGCGCGGTGATGGGCGGCGACGCGATCTTCGAGTCCCTCCAGGAGCACCTGGGCGTCGGCAACGGCGAGACCACCGACGACGGCAAGGTCACCCTGGAGCACATCGAGTGCAACGCGGCCTGCGACTTCGCGCCGGTCGTGATGGTCAACTGGGAGTTCTTCGACAACCAGACCGTGGACAGCGCGAAGCAGCTCGTCGACGACCTGCGCGCGGGAGTGCAGGTCGAGCCCACCCGCGGCGCCCCCCTGTGCACGTTCAAGGAGACCGCCCGGATCCTGGCGGGGTTCCCCGACGAGCGCGAGGGAGCGGTCGAGGCGAGCGGCAGCGCGGGACCGGCCTCGCTGATCGGACTCCGCCTGGCCAAGGGCGAGGCCACGGCGCGCGTGGTGCATCCGCGGGACGGCGGACCCCACGACGAGCCGCAGGACAGGGTGCACGAGCCGTCGCCCACCGAGCACCTCAGCTCGCACGACGCGCCACAGGACACATCGGCCTCCGACCCCGCCCACCCGGCGGGTCCTGTCGCCGAGGAGGGGGAGTGATGACGTTGGCGACCGAACTCAAGGACACCAGCCCCGAGAAGCTGCTCGCACCCGTGCTGTCGGCCTTCTGGGACGAGGACAAGTCCTGGACGCTGGACGTCTACCGGAGGCACGAAGGGTACGAGGGGCTCCGCAAGGCGCTCGCCATGTCACCGGACGACGTGATCGCGTACGTCAAGGAGTCCGGGCTGCGTGGGCGCGGAGGCGCGGGATTCCCGACGGGAATGAAGTGGCAGTTCATTCCGCAGGGTGATGGAAAACCGCACTATCTAGTTGTCAACGCCGACGAATCGGAGCCCGGAACGTGCAAGGACATTCCGCTCCTCTTCGCGAACCCGCATAGCCTCATCGAGGGCATCGTCATCGCCTGCTATGCCATCAGGTCGTCTCATGCCTTCATCTATCTGCGCGGTGAAGTCGTCCCCGTTCTGCGGCGGTTGCACGAGGCCGTCCGTGAGGCCTACGCGGCGGGCTACCTCGGCGAGAACATCCTCGGCAGCGGACTCGACCTCCAACTCACCGTGCACGCCGGCGCGGGCGCGTACATCTGCGGTGAGGAGACCGCACTGCTCGACTCGCTCGAAGGCCGCCGTGGTCAACCGCGGCTGCGTCCCCCCTTCCCTGCTGTCGCGGGCCTCTACGCGTGCCCGACTGTGGTGAACAACGTCGAGTCGATCGCGTCGGTTCCCGCCATTCTGCAAAAAGGCAAGGAATGGTTCAGGTCGATGGGCAGCGAGAAGTCGCCGGGCTTCACGCTGTACTCGCTCAGCGGCCACGTCGCCCAGCCGGGCCAGTACGAGGCCCCGCTCGGCGTCACGCTGCGCCAGCTCCTCGACATGAGCGGCGGCATGCGGCCCGGCCACCGGCTGAAGTTCTGGACGCCGGGCGGCTCCTCCACGCCGATGTTCACCGACGAGCACCTCGACGTCCCCCTCGACTACGAGGGCGTCGGCGCCGCCGGATCGATGCTCGGCACCAAGGCCCTGCAGTGCTTCGACGAGACCACCTGCGTCGTGCGGGCCGTGACCCGCTGGACCGAGTTCTACGCCCACGAGTCCTGCGGCAAGTGCACACCCTGCCGTGAAGGGACGTACTGGCTCGTGCAGTTGCTGCGCGACATCGAGGCCGGCAAGGGCGTCATGTCCGACCTCGACAAGCTGAACGACATCGCCGACAACATCAACGGCAAGTCCTTCTGCGCCCTCGGTGACGGCGCCGCCTCGCCGATCTTTTCCTCCCTGAAGTACTTCCGCGAGGAGTACGAGGAGCACATCACGGGCCGGGGCTGCCCCTTCGACCCGGCCAAGTCCACGGCCTGGGCCGACAAGCGCACGGAGGTGAACGCATGACAGTGACCACCAGCGCTCCCTCCGGGGGCGGTCAGGCGGCGGTCCCGCCGGAGGATCTCGTCTCGCTGACGATCGACGGCGTCGAGATCAGCGTGCCCAAGGGCACCCTGGTCATCCGGGCCGCCGAGCAACTCGGCATCGAGATCCCGCGGTTCTGCGACCACCCCCTCCTCGACCCGGCCGGCGCCTGCCGCCAGTGCATCGTCGAGGTCGAGGGCCAGCGCAAGCCCATGGCGTCCTGCACCATCACCTGCACGGACGGGATGGTCGTCAAGACGCACCTCACCTCGCCCGTCGCCGAGAAGGCCCAGAAGGGTGTGATGGAGCTCCTGCTCATCAACCACCCGCTGGACTGCCCGGTCTGCGACAAGGGCGGCGAGTGCCCCCTGCAGAACCAGGCCATGTCGCACGGCAACGCCGAGTCCCGCTTCGAGGGCAGGAAGCGCACGTACGAGAAGCCCGTGCCGATCTCCACGCAGGTGCTCCTCGACCGCGAGCGGTGCGTGCTGTGCGCCCGGTGCACCCGGTTCTCCAACCAGGTCGCGGGCGACCCGATGATCGAGCTGATCGAGCGGGGCGCGCTCCAGCAGGTCGGCACCGGTGAGGGCGACCCCTTCGAGTCGTACTTCTCCGGGAACACCATCCAGATCTGCCCGGTGGGCGCGCTGACCTCGGCGGCGTACCGCTTCCGCTCCCGCCCCTTCGACCTCGTCTCGTCGCCGTCGGTGTGCGAGCACTGCTCCGGCGGCTGCGCGACGCGTACGGACCACCGGCGCGGCAAGGTCATGCGGCGCCTGGCCGCCCACGACCCCGAGGTCAACGAGGAGTGGATCTGCGACAAGGGGCGGTTCGCGTTCCGGTACGCCCAGCGGCCGGACCGGCTGACGACGCCGCTCGTGCGCGGTGAGTCGGGTGAACTGGAGCCCGCCTCCTGGCCGGAGGCCCTCGCCGCCGCGGCCGAGGGACTGCTGGCCGCCCGGGGGCGTGCCGGTGTCCTGACCGGCGGCCGCCTCACCGTCGAGGACGCTTACGCGTACAGCAAGTTCGCGCGCGTGGCGCTCGACACGAACGACATCGACTTCCGCGCGCGCGTGCACAGCGGCGAGGAGGCCGACTTCCTGGCCGCCCGGGTGGCGGGACACGGACGCGACCTCGACGGTACGGGTGTCACGTACACCGCGCTGGAGAAGGCGCCCGCGGTGCTGCTGGTCGGGTTCGAGGCCGAGGAGGAGGCACCCGGCGTCTTCCTGCGGCTGCGCAAGGCCTGGCGGAAGCACGGGCAGAAGGTGTTCGCGCTGGCCACGCACGCGACCCGGGGCCTGGAGAAGGCCGGAGGCACGCTGCTGCCGGCCGCGCCCGGCACCGAGACCGAGTGGCTGGACGCCCTCGCGAGCCGGGTCGGCCTGGAGGAGGGCGGGGCGAAGGCCGCGGAGGCGCTGCGCACCGAGGGCGCGGTGATCGTCGTCGGGGAGCGGCTGGCCGCGGTGGCGGGCGGGTTCACCGCCGCCGTACGGGCCGCGGCCGCGACCGGTGCCGGGCTGGTGTGGATCCCGCGCCGGGCCGGGGAACGCGGGGCGATCGAGGCGGGCGCGATGCCGTCGCTGCTGCCGGGCGGGCGCCCGGCCACCGACCCGCGCGCGCAGGACGAGGTCGCCCGCGTATGGGGCGTCGCCGTCCTCCCGCACCGCTACGGACGTGACACCAGCCAGATCATCGAGGCCGCCGCCGGCGGCAAGATCGACGCGCTGGTGGTGGCGGGCGTGGAGGTCGCCGACCTTCCCGACCCGGCACGCGCGCGTGAAGCGCTCTCCTCGGTCGGCTTCCTGGTGTCCCTTGAGCTGCGGCCCAGCGAGGTCACCGAGCACGCGGACGTGGTGCTCCCCGTCGCGGCGGTCGCCGAGAAGGCGGGCACCTTCGTCAACTGGGAGGGCCGGGTACGCCCCTTCGAGGCAGCCCTCAAGCCCGACCAGATGACCCGCCGCCTGGCGCCCACCGACGGGCGCGTGCTCCAGATGCTGGCCGACGCCATGGACCTCCACCTGGGACTGCCCGATCTGCGCACCACGCGCGCGGAGATCGACCGCCTCGGGACCTGGGACGGTTCACGGGCGAGCGAACCCCTGGAGAGCGCCGGCCAGCTGCCGCGGCCCGCCGCCGGTGAGGCCGTCCTGGCCGGGCACCGGCTGCTGCTCGACCAGGGACGCCTCCAGGACGGCGACGAGGCGCTCGCCGGGACGCGGCACGCCGCACGCGCGCGCGTGTCGGCCGCCACGGCCGCCGAGGCGGGCGTCAAGGACGGTGACGTCCTCGCGGTGAGGGGCCCGGCGGGGGCCGTGGAATTCCCGCTGCAGATCACCGAGATGCCCGACCGTGTGGTCTGGCTCCCGCTGAACTCCGCCGGAACAGGCGTCGCCTCCGACACCGGGGCGCTGCCCGGCGCACTCGTCCGCATCGGCCCGGCGACCGGAGCCCCCGAGGACCCGAAGGAGGTGGAGGCGTGACTCCGTACCTCGCCGCGGAGGACCTCTCGATGTTCGGCCGCGACCCCTGGTGGCTGGTCGTCATCAAGGCGGTGTTCTGCTTCGCCTTCCTGATGCTGACCGTGCTCTTCTCCATCGTGTGGGAGCGCAAGGTCGTCGCCTGGATGCAGCTGCGCATCGGCCCCAACCGGCACGGCCCCTGGGGCATGCTCCAGTCGCTCGCCGACGGCATCAAGCTGATGCTCAAGGAAGACCTCATCGTCAAACGCGCGGACAAGGTGGTCTACGTCCTCGCACCGATCGTCGCGGCCATCCCGGCCTTCATGGCGATCGCGGTGATCCCCTTCGGACCGGCCGGCAACGAGATCTCGATCTTCGGCCAGCGCACCACGATGCAGCTCACGGACCTGCCGATCGCGATGCTCTACATCCTCGCGGTCGCCTCGGTGGGCATCTACGGCATCGTGCTGGCGGGCTGGAGCTCCGGATCGACCTACCCGCTGCTCGGCGGTCTGCGCTCCTGCGCGCAGATGATCTCGTACGAGATCGCCATGGGCGCCGCCTTCGCCTCCGTGTTCCTCTACTCGGGGTCGATGTCGACGTCGGCGATCGTCGAGGCGCAGCAGGACCGCTGGTACATCATCCTGTTGCCGGTCTCGTTCGTGATCTACATCGTGACCATGGTCGGCGAGACCAACCGCGCCCCCTTCGACATGCCGGAGTCCGAGGGCGACCTGGTCGGCGGCTTCAACACCGAGTACTCGTCGATCAAGTTCGCGATGTTCATGCTGGCCGAGTACGTGAACATGGTGACGGTCTCGGCCGTGTCCGTGACGCTCTTCCTCGGCGGCTGGCGGGCGCCCTGGCCGATCAGCACCTTCTGGGAGGGCGCCAACCACGGCTGGTGGCCGCTGCTCTGGTTCGTGGTGAAGGTGCAGCTGCTGCTGTTCTTCTTCATCTGGCTGCGCGGCACGCTCCCGCGCGTCCGCTACGACCAGCTGATGAAGCTCGGCTGGAAGGTCCTCATCCCGGTCTCCGTGGTCTGGCTGATGCTGGTCGCGACCGTGCGGACCCTGCGCAACGAGAACTACGACTTCTCCGAGATCGCGCTGTACGTCGGCGGAGCAGTCCTCGTCCTGCTGCTGCTCTCGTTCGTCGCGGACATGTTCCGCGGCCGGGCCGAGGAGCGGGAGAAGCCCGCCGAACCCGCCGCGTTCGACCCCATGGCCGGCGGATTCCCCGTACCGCCCCTGCCCGGACAGACCCTGCCGCCGGTGCCGCGCAGGCGCCCGCGCCGCGAGCGGGAGCTGATTGTCAGTGGTGGGTCCGATACTGACAGTGACGGATCTTCGAGTGGAAAGGAGGCGTCCGATGGCTGATGAGCCGAAGGAGACCAAGCCCGGTTTCCAGAACCCCGTCGCCGGCTTCGGCGTGACCTTCAAGGCCATGTTCAAGAAGCGGCTGACCGAGCAGTACCCGGAGCAGCAGAAGACCACCGCACCGCGGTTCCACGGCCGGCACCAGCTCAACCGCCATCCGGACGGCCTGGAGAAGTGCGTCGGCTGCGAGCTGTGCGCCTGGGCCTGTCCCGCCGACGCGATCTACGTGGAGGGCGCGGACAACACCGACGAGGAGCGCTACTCGCCGGGTGAGCGGTACGGCCGCGTCTACCAGATCAACTACGCCCGCTGCATCCTGTGCGGCCTGTGCATCGAGGCGTGCCCCACGCGCGCGCTGACGATGACGAACGAGTTCGAGCTGGCCGACTCCAGCCGGGCCAACCTCATCTACACCAAGGAACAACTGCTCGCCGGCCTCGAAGAAGGCATGGTGGACTCGCCGCACGCGATCTACCCCGGCATGGACGAGCAGGACTACTACCGGGGGCTCGTCACCGAGGCGGCGCCCGGTACGGAGCGTCAGGTCGCCCTCTCCAAGGGCGAGGTCCCGCAGGAGGGGGCCTCCACCTTCGGTGAGGACGAGCCGGCGTCGAAGAAGGTGATCGGCCGATGACCGCGCAGCTCGCCGCGTACACGACCTCCACCGGTGAGGCCTTCCAGTTCTGGGTGCTCGGCACCATCGCCGTGATCGGCGCCCTGTGCACCGTCTTCATGAAGAAGGCCGTGCACAGCGCGCTGTGCCTGGCCGGCACCATGATCGTCCTGGCGGTGTTCTACCTCGCCAACGGCGCCTACTTCCTGGGCATCGTGCAGATCGTCGTCTACACCGGCGCGATCATGATGCTGTTCCTGTTCGTGGTGATGCTTGTCGGCGTCACGGCGGCGGACTCCTTGAAAGAGACCATCAAGGGCCAGCGCTGGCTGGCCCTTCTCTGCGGCCTCGGCTTCGGCATCCTGCTGATCGCGGGCATCGGCAACGCCGCGCTGAAGGAGTTCAACGGCCTGGGCCAGGCCAACGCGAACGGCAACGTGGAGGGCCTCGCCGCCCTCATCTTCACCAAGTACGTGTTCGCCTTCGAGCTCACCGGCGCCCTGCTCATCACGGCCGCCGTCGGCGCCATGGTGCTCACCCACCGCGAGCGCACCGAGCGCGCCAAGACCCAGCGCGAGCTGGCCGAGCAGCGTGTCCGCGAGGGCAAGCACGTACCGCCGCTGCCGGCGCCCGGCGTGTACGCGCGGCACAACGCGGTGGACATCGCGGGCCTCCTCCCGGACGGCACCCCGTCCGACCTCACCGTCAGCAAGACGCTGCGGGACCGCGGTCAGGTCCGTGACGTGTCGACGGAGGCGCTCAAGGACCTCAAGGCCCTGGAGCAGCGCGCCGAGGACCGCCTGGAGCGCTCGAACAGCGGAGGCTCGAACAGCGGGGAGGGGTCGAAGTGAATCCCGTCAACTACCTGTATCTGGCCGCCCTGTTGTTCACGATCGGCGCGACCGGCGTGCTGATCAGGCGGAACGCGATCGTGGTGTTCATGTGCGTCGAGCTGATGCTCAACGCCTGCAACCTCGCGTTCGTCGCCTTCTCCCGGATGCACGGCAACCTCGACGGCCAGATCATCGCGTTCTTCACGATGGTCGTCGCCGCGGCGGAGGTCGTGGTCGGGCTCGCGATCATCGTGTCGGTGTTCCGTGCCCGCCACTCGGCCTCGGTCGACGACGCCAGCCTGATGAAGCTGTAAGGGGTCGGAAGAATCGTGGAGAACCTGATTGCGCTGCTGGTGGCGGCGCCCCTGCTCGGAGCGGCCGTCCTGCTGTGCGGCGGCCGGCGCCTCGACGCCGTCGGTCACCTGATCGGCACGGCTCTCGCGGCCGTCTCCTTCGTCCTCGGTGTCGTCCTCTTCGCCGACATGCTGGGCAAGGACCCCGAACACCGCACTCTGATGCAGCACCTGTTCAGCTGGATCCCGGTCGAGGGCTTCCAGGCGGACGTCGCCTTCCAGCTCGACCAGCTGTCGATGACGTTCGTCCTGCTCATCACCGGAGTCGGCTCCCTCATCCACGTGTACTCGATCGGGTACATGGAGCACGACGAGCGCAGGCGCCGCTTCTTCGGCTATCTGAACCTGTTCCTCGCGGCGATGCTGCTGCTCGTCCTCGCCGACAACTACCTGCTGCTGTACGTCGGCTGGGAGGGCGTCGGTCTCGCCTCCTACCTGCTGATCGGCTTCTGGCAGCACAAGCCCAGCGCCGCCACGGCCGCGAAGAAGGCCTTCCTGGTCAACCGCGTCGGCGACATGGGTCTGTCCATCGCCATCATGCTGATGTTCACCACCTTCGGGACCTTCGCCTTCGGGCCGGTCCTGGAGGCCACCGGTGACACCGGCGAGGGCAAGCTCACCGCCATCGGTCTGATGCTGCTGCTCGCCGCCTGCGGCAAGTCCGCCCAGGTGCCGCTGCAGTCCTGGCTCGGGGACGCGATGGAGGGCCCGACCCCGGTCTCGGCCCTCATCCACGCCGCGACCATGGTGACCGCCGGCGTCTACCTGATCGTCCGCTCCGCGGACATCTTCAACGCCGCGCCGGACGCGCAACTGGTGGTCACCGTGGTCGGTGCCGTCACGCTCCTGTTCGGTGCGATCGTCGGTTGCGCGAAGGACGACATCAAGAAGGCGCTGGCCGGGTCGACCATGTCGCAGATCGGCTACATGGTGCTGGCCGCGGGCCTCGGCCCCATCGGCTACGCCTTCGCGATCATGCACCTGGTGACGCACGGCTTCTTCAAGGCCGGGCTGTTCCTCGGCGCCGGTTCGGTCATGCACGGCATGAACGACGAGGTCGACATGAGGAAGTACGGCGGCCTCCGCAAGTACATGCCGGTCACCTTCGTGACGTTCGGCCTCGGCTACCTCGCCATCATCGGCTTCCCCGGCCTGTCCGGCTTCTTCTCCAAGGACAAGATCATCGAGGCGGCGTTCGCCAAGGGCGGCACCGAGGGCTGGATCCTCGGCTCAGTGGCCCTCCTGGGCGCGGCCATCACCGCCTTCTACATGACGCGCGTGATGCTGATGACGTTCTTCGGGGAGGAGCGCTGGCGCCACGCCCCCACACCGTCCCCGGCCGAGCCCGACGTGGAGCCCGCTGCCGAGACCCGCGGCGTTCACGCTGAACCCCACCCGCACGAGTCGCCCAAGGTCATGACGATCCCTATGATCGTACTGGCCTTCGGGTCGGTCTTCGCGGGCGCGTTCTTCGGCATCGGTGAACGGTTCGTGCACTGGCTGGAGCCGGTCACCGAGTTCGAGCACGGACACCCGCCGATCAGCGCCCTGGCCATCACGCTCTCCACGGTGGCCGTGATGGTCCTGGGCGTCGGCCTCGCCTACGTCCAGTACGGGCGCCGTCCCGTCCCGGTCGTCGCCCCGCGCGGGTCCCTGCTCACCCGGGCCGCCCGGCGCGACCTCCTCCAGGACGACTTCAACCACGTCGTCCTGGTCCGCGGCGGCGAACACCTCACGCGCTCCCTGGTCTACGTCGACCACACGCTGGTCGACGGCGTCGTCAACGGCACGGCGGCCACGATGGGCGGCCTCTCCGGACGGCTGCGCAGGCTGCAGAACGGCTTCGCGCGGTCGTACGCGGTCTCGATGTTCGGCGGTGCGGCGGTCCTCATCGCCGTGACCCTGCTGATGAGGGCGGTCTGATACCGATGTCCTTTCCTCTGCTGACAGCGACGGCGGCGCTCCCCGCCCTCGGGGCGATCGCCACGGCCGCAGTACCGGCCGCCCGGCGTACGGCCGCGAAATGGCTGGCGCTGATCGTCTCGCTGGCCACACTCGCCCTCGCCGTGACCGTGCTCGTGCGCTTCGACCCGGACGGCGACCGCTACCAGCTCACCGAGTCCCACGCCTGGATCAAGGACTTCGGGGTGCGGTACGAGCTGGGCGTGGACGGCATCGCGGTCGCGCTGATCGCGCTCACGGCCCTGCTGATCCCGTTCATCATCCTCGCGGGCTGGCACGACGCCGACCCGCTGGAGACGGGCAGCAGGCGGTGGCGGCCCACGCAGGGCTTCTTCGCCCTGATTCTGGCCGTCGAGGCGATGGTGATCATCTCCTTCGAGGCCACCGACGTCTTCCTCTTCTACATCTTCTTCGAAGCCATGCTCATCCCGATGTACTTCCTCATCGGAGGCTTCGGGGACCGCGCCCATGAGCACGGCGAGGAGACGGCGGCCACCCAACGGTCGTACGCGGCCGTGAAGTTCCTCCTCTACAACCTGGTCGGCGGCCTCATCATGCTGGCCGCGGTGATCGGCCTGTACGTGGTCGCCGGGAACTTCTCGCTCACGGAGATCGCCGAGGCCCGCGCCAACGGCTCGCTGGACATGGCGACCAGCACCGAGCGGTGGCTGTTCCTCGGTTTCTTCTTCGCGTTCGCGGTGAAGGCGCCCCTGTGGCCACTGCACACCTGGCTGCCGAACGCGATGGGGGAGGCCACCGCCCCGGTCGCCGTGCTGATCACCGCGGTCGTCGACAAGGTGGGCACCTTCGCGATGCTGCGCTTCTGCCTCCAGCTGTTCCCCGAGGCCAGCAAGTGGGCGACGCCCGCGATCCTCGTCCTCGCTCTCATCAGCATCATCTACGGGGCGCTGCTCGCCGTCGGCCAGCGCGACATCAAGCGCCTGGTGGCGTACGCGTCGATCTCGCACTTCGGCTTCATCATCATGGGCATCTTCGCGATGACCAGCCAGGGCCAGTCGGGCGCCACGCTCTACATGGTCAACCACGGGATCTCGACCGCCGCGCTGATGCTGGTGGCGGGCTTCCTGATCTCGCGGCGCGGCTCGCGGCTCATCGCCGACTACGGAGGCGTCCAGAAAGTCGCCCCGGTGCTCGCCGGCACCTTCCTGATCGGCGGTCTCGCGACCCTCTCCCTGCCCGGGCTCGCCCCGTTCGTCAGCGAGTTCCTGGTCCTCGTCGGCACGTTCGCGCGCTACCCGGTGATCGGGATCATCGCCACCTTCGGCATCGTCCTCGCCGCCCTCTACACCCTCGTCCTCTACCAGAGGACGATGACGGGCCCGGTGAAGCCCGAGGTGGCGAAGATGCCCGACCTCAGGGTGCGGGAGCTCGTGGTGGTCGCCCCGCTGGTCGTACTGCTGATCTTCCTGGGTGTCTACCCGAAGCCGGTCACCGACATCGTCGACCCGGCGGTGAAGCAGACCATGTCCGACGTCCAGAAGAAGGACCCCCAGCCCGAGGTGGAGGCGGCCAAGTGAGCGCATCAGCCGTCCACAGCCTGTGGACAATGGCGGCCGATCCGATCGAGAAGATCGACGCGCCGAAGATCGAGTACGGGCAGTTGTCGCCCACCCTGATCGTCATCGGGGCGGCGATCGTCGGGGTGCTGATCGAGGCCTTCGTGCCGCGCAAGTCCCGCTACTACGCCCAGGTGTTCGTGGCCGTCGTCGCACTGGCCGCCTCCTTCGCGGCCGTGATCGGCCTGGCGGCCGGCGGATACGGCACCACGAAGGCCGGCATCGCCGCGATGGGCGCCATCGCCGTCGACGGACCGGCCCTGTTCCTGCAGGGCACGATCCTGCTGGCCGGACTGCTCGGCGTGTTCACCTTCGCCGAGCGGCGCCTCGACCCGGCGGCGCACGGCAAGCGGGTCGACTCGTTCGCCGCGCAGGCCGCCTCCGTGCCCGGCAGCGACAGCGAGAAGGCCGCGGTGAAGGCCGGGTTCACCACCACCGAGGTGTTCCCGCTGCTGCTCTTCGCGATCGGCGGCATGCTGATCTTCCCGGCGGCGAACGACCTGCTGACCCTGTTCGTCGCCCTCGAGGTCTTCTCGCTGCCTCTGTACCTGCTGTGCGCCGTGGCCCGCCGCAAGCGGCTCATGTCGCAGGAGGCCGCGGTCAAGTACTTCCTGCTGGGCGCCTTCGCCTCCGCGTTCACCCTCTTCGGCATCGCGCTGCTGTACGGGTACGCGGGCTCGGTGTCGTACGCGACGATCGCCCAGGTCGTCGACGGCACCGTCCAGGACGTCAACCCGGCGCTCGCCGACACCATGGGCAACGACGCGCTGCTGCTCATCGGCGCCGCGATGGTCGTCATGGGCCTGCTGTTCAAGGTGGGCGCGGTGCCGTTCCACATGTGGACGCCCGACGTCTACCAGGGCGCGCCGACCCCGGTCACCGGCTTCATGGCGGCGGCGACCAAGGTGGCGGCCTTCGGCGCCCTGCTCAGGCTTCTCTACGTCGTCCTGCCCGGCCTGCGCTGGGACTGGCGGCCGGTCATGTGGGCCGTCGCGATCGTCACCATGCTGGGCGGCGCCATCGTCGCGATCACGCAGACCGACATCAAACGACTTCTGGCGTACTCGTCGATCGCGCACGCGGGATTCATCCTCGCGGGTGTCATCGCGACCTCGCCGGACGGCGTCTCGTCGGTGCTGTTCTACCTGGGCGCCTACTCGTTCGTGACGATCGGCGCCTTCGCGGTCGTCACCCTCGTACGGGACGCGGGCGGCGAGGCCACCCACCTGTCCAAGTGGGCCGGGCTGGGGCGCAGGTCCCCGTTGGTGGCGGCCGTGTTCGCGGTGTTCCTGCTGGCCTTCGCGGGCATTCCGCTGACCTCCGGGTTCGCGGGTAAGTTCGCCGTGTTCAAGGCGGCGGCCGAGAGCGGGGCGGGAGCGCTCGTCGTGATCGGTGTGATCTCGTCGGCCATCGCGGCGTTCTTCTACATCCGCGTGATCGTGCTCATGTTCTTCAGCGAGCCACGCCCCGAGGGGCCGACGGTCGCCGTCCCCTCGCCGCTGACCATGACGGCGATCGGGGTGGGTGTGGCGGTCACGCTCGTGCTCGGTGTGGCGCCGCAGTACTTCCTGGATCTGGCGGGGCAGGCGGGAGTGTTCGTGCGGTGACGCTCCGCTGAGCGGCCCGGACACGGATGGGACCCGGTCTCCTGCGGGGGGCCGGGTCCCGTCATGTGTGGCGCTGTGCGGGCACTCATGGGTGCAGCCTGTGGATAACTCTGAGGCTGTCGGTGCGGACCCCTATCGTGGCAAGGGCTGGAGGAAACGCGGGCGACGCGGATGCCGCGGACGACGTACGGGGGACGGGTGATGACTGGGATGGGCGGGACGGGTGTGATGGAAGTGGACGGGGCGGTCGCCGGGGCAGGCACCGAGGCAGGGCGCTCGGCCGACAGTGAGGCGCTGGCCGTGCTGCACCGCGTCTTCGGGTACGACGCCTTCCGCGGTGAGCAGGAAGCGATCATCGAGCACGTGGTGGCGGGCGGCGACGCCGTCGTGCTCATGCCGACCGGCGGCGGCAAGTCGCTCTGCTACCAGATCCCGGCACTGGTCAGGCCCGGCACGGGCGTGGTCGTCTCCCCGCTGATCGCGCTGATGCAGGACCAGGTGGACGCGCTGCGGGCGCTGGGAGTGCGCGCCGGGTTCATGAACTCCACGCAGGACTTCGACGAGCGGCGCGTGGTGGAGGCGGAGTTTCTCGCCGGCGAGCTGGACCTGCTGTATCTGGCGCCGGAGCGGCTGCGGCTCGATGCGACCCGGGACCTGCTCGGGCGAGGCAAGATCTCGGTGTTCGCGATCGACGAGGCGCACTGCGTGTCGCAGTGGGGCCACGACTTCCGGCCCGACTACCTGACGCTGTCGCTGCTGGGCGAGCGCTGGCCGGACGTCCCCCGGATCGCGCTGACCGCGACGGCCACGCGCGCCACGCACCGGGAGATCACCGAGCGGCTGGTCATGCCGAGGGCCCGCCACTTCGAGGCCAGCTTCGACCGGCCCAACATCCAGTACCGGATCGTCCCCAAGGCCGACCCCAAGAAGCAGCTGCTGTCCCTGCTCAAACAGGAGCACGCGGGCGACGCGGGGATCGTGTACTGCCTCTCAAGGAACTCGGTGGAGAGGACGGCCGAGTTCCTGAGCGGGAACGGCATCGAGGCCGTGCCGTACCACGCCGGTCTGGACGCCGGCACCCGCGCGGCCCACCAGGCGCGGTTCCTCCGGGAGGAGGGCCTGGTCGTCGTGGCGACCATCGCCTTCGGCATGGGCATCGACAAGCCGGACGTGCGGTTCGTCGCACATCTCGACCTGCCGAAGTCGGTGGAGGGGTACTACCAGGAGACCGGCCGGGCCGGGCGTGACGGGCTGCCGTCCACGGCATGGATGGCGTACGGGCTCCAGGACGTCGTCCAGCAGCGGAAGCTGATCCAGACAGGCGAGGGCGACGAGGCGTTCCGCCGCCGGGCCGCCGCCCACCTGGACTCCATGCTGGCGCTGTGCGAGACGGCACAGTGCCGGCGAGGGCAGCTGCTGGCCTACTTCGGGCAGGAGCCGACGCCGGGAGGCTGCGGCAACTGCGACACGTGCCTGAACCCTCCGGAGACATGGGACGGCACCATCGCCGCGCAGAAGCTGCTGTCGACGGTGGTGCGGTTGCAGCGGGAGCGCGGGCAGAAGTTCGGGGCCGGGCAGATCATCGACATCCTGTTGGGGAAGCGCACCGGCAAGGTCATCCAGTTCGACCACGACCAGCTGTCCGTCTTCGGGATCGGGGAGGAGCTGAGTGAGGTCGAGTGGCGGGGCGTCGCACGGCAGTTGCTCGCGCAGGGGCTGCTCGCCGTGGAGGGCGAGTACGGGACGCTGGTGCTGACCGAGGCCAGCGGGTCCGTGCTGCGGCGGGAGCGGGAGGTACCGCTGCGGAAGGAGCCGAAGAAGGCGGTGACCCCGCGGGCCGCCTCGGGAACGGCTTCGGGAGGCTCGTCGTCCTCCGGCCGGGGCGACCGCAGGGCGAAGACCGCGGTGGCCGAGCTCCCGGAGGAACTGCTCCCGGTCTTCGAGGCGCTGCGTGCCTGGCGTGCCGAGCAGGCGCGCGAGCAGGGCGTTCCGGCGTACGTCATCTTCCATGACGCCACACTCCGCGAGATCGCCACGGTGCGGCCGACGTCCGTGGACCAGCTGGGCGGGATCAGCGGGGTCGGGGAGAAGAAGCTGGCGACGTACGGGGAAGGGGTGCTGGAGGTGCTCGCCTCGCTGGGCGGGGCGAGTGATGGCGCTCCGGCCCTCGGCGGACCGGGAGGCTCGGCCGGCTCCGCCCACTCGGCAGGCCCGGTGGAGGGCGATGCGGACGACGGCTTCGGCGGGCCGGACCAGGAGCCGGACCCCGAGCCGGACGACTGGGCGCAGGGGGTGTGATGGATCACCGGGAGCAGGCGGTGCGCCCGGCCGAGTCACCGCAGCGCGACGCCATCGTCGCCGTGCTGCGGAGGGGCGACCGCCTACTCGTCATCGAGCGCGGCCCACAGGCCCGGCGGGCGGGCTACTGGGCGCCGCTCAGCGGGAAGGTCGAGCCGGGCGAGAGCCAGGCGGAGGCACTGGTCCGGGAGGTCCGCGAGGAGGTGGGACTTCAGGTTGTGCCGCTGGCGAAGGTGTGGGAGTCGGAGACGGACGACCGAGGGTTCCGGCTGCACTGGTGGACCGCGGACGTGGCGCAGGGGGAGATCGTCATGCAGCCTGGCGAGGTGAGTGACGCGCGGTGGGTGACGGTGGGGGAGTTCCTGGAGTTGGAACCGACCTTCGCCGAGGACCGCGAGTTCTTCGAGCGGATCCTGCCGAAGATATGAAGGTGGGGGCGCTGTACAGGGCGCCCCCACGTGAAGCGCTCAGGGCTTGCGCAGGGCCCGGATCCGCTGCTGGGCTCTGCTGACGGCGCGTTCGAGTTCGATGCGGGCGTGTTCCTGCTTCATCGCGCGCTCCAGTTGGGCGTCGAGCTCCGCGCACGGCACCCGCGCCGTGCCGGCCGGCTCGGGGAGGCCCGTGGAGAGGTAGTCGTCGAGGTGGTCCACGACGGCCCGGAGTTCGGTGTGGAGCACCTCCAGTTGGGCACCGGAGGCGTTGATGAGGTGACGCAGCCGCCTGAGCGGCTCGAGTTCGCCGGCCCGGCAGGGCTTCTGGGCGAGTTCGCAGAGCTTCTCGAAGGTCTCCTTGAGGTAGCTCGCGGCGTCCTCGAGGTCCTTGGCGTCCTCGTCGGTGTCGTGCGTCTTCCTCATCCACGCGAACACCCGGGCGTGGTGGCGGATCCCGAGGAAGGTGAGGGCGGTCATGAGAGCGCCGGACACGGCGGACACCAGCAGGGAGCCCGCACTGGTGCCGATCGCCAAGGAGGTCGAGCTGAGGGTCATCGTGGTCCGATCCGTTCGATGCGCGAGCGTGCGTGACCCTCGTGGGTCCCTGCGACGCTGCAGGAAGTCGTGGTGGGTGGGTCGGGCCCGGTCGTTGTGCCGACGGCGGCTCGGAGCGCCTACGCGGGCATGACGATGTCGCGGAGAGCGGAGGGGTCCGTCACCACGAACTGCCGGTACTTGCTGGTGATCGCGCGGTGGGTGTGGCGTAGGGAGCGGATCGCGTTCTCCACGGTGGACATGCCCATCTGCAAGGCGTCGGCGATGTCCCTCTGGGTCGGCCCCAGGATGGTGATGTGGTCGGGCCGCGTGGTGCTCCTCGTGCCGGCGACATCGGCGAGGTGCAGCAGGAGGGCAGCGACGCGCTGGACGGGCGGGCGGGTGACCGTGCCGTAGATCCGTTCGTCGCTGCGGTTGCGGTCCTCCAGGCTGCGCAGGAGGGCCAGTTGGGCGTCGGGCTGCTGGTGGAGGAGAACGTTCATGCGCTGGACGGGGCAGGGCATGACCCAGGTCGTGGCGAGGCAGACGGTCCTGACCGACGCCTCCGGTTCGATGAGCTTGGCCTCGCCCAGGAGCTGGCCGACCCCACGGAACCTCGTGATCCTGGTGCCGAAGGGAAAGCGTTCCTGGAGGACACAGCCGCCGAGGACGATGTGGACGTGCCGGTGCTCCGGTCCGAGCGGAAGTTCCTCGTCACGCTCGTACACACGGGCGTCCGATCCCCAGGCGCTGACGAGCCGCGGCCAGGTGTCGTTCGGGAGGTGGTCGAGAAAGCTTCCTCCGGGCATCGTCTGACGGCCCTTGAGGACGTCAAGGGTGCGGAACGCGTCGACCTTGGGAGGCACGGTCAGCCTCCCGCCGTGGTCGTGTCGTTGGGCGGTACGGAGGCGTACGGCCGCGACAGCGCGTAACGGTGACGGTTCGTCAGCCGACGGGCGCCGGCTCCCTGGAAGCAGGGCGTGCGCTGTGCGACGACGCCATCATGGACGGCGGTCTGCATCGGGGTCTGAGTCCTTCCGGAGGGGAGGGGACGGGGGCCCGGGTGCGCCCGCGATCGCGGGCGCACCCGGGTTGGTGGGTCCAGCGCCCTCTCCTTCGCGTGATCATCCGGCTGGTTTAGGTCCGGTGCGAGGCGAAGACGTCAGGTCGACCAAGTTACATCTCGGTGAGAGTAAATCGCCAGTCAAGCATGCGTGAGAGCGCGGTAATTCACTACGGGTCGCGGTATCCGCCGGAGAGCGGAAATCAAACCCTTCACGGGAGGGATTTGCACCAGGTTTGCGGCCCCCGTGCGCGCGCGTTCGAGCGCTGTCACCGTCAGTGTTCTGTACTTCACGCCAAGTTGAAGCAGGTGACTTCGTAAAGGTCGTGCGCAAGGCCGCTGGGAAATTCCTGCAGATGGTCCGAGGGTGCGTGGGGAGCGGCGCCACCGAAAACAAGGAGACCCTGGGGAACCACCCCCAGGGTCTCCAGGAAAGGGCCTGGACCCACCAAGGCTCAGACCTGCAGCCAGTAAACACCATGAACTGCGAAAAGGTAACTGTGACAAGGAGGCTGGCGCTGGGCACTCCCTCTGGCGAGGGGTTCGGGGGCGCTATTTGGTGGCGCTTGCCCGTTGAGGCGAGACGTTCCGTATCGCCAGGGGGTTTGTTGCATTGATCAGGCTATGTTCCTTTTGTCTCGCCGGTGACGCCGTTCAACTTTCGAACCGGCGCTAGAAAAGTGAATAATGACCATCCCTGGGTCGCTGTTTGACCGGACAAGGTGGGCGGGGTGGGCCGGTCGGGCCACAAGCTCAAGCGTTCAACCACCTGGAAAGTGCGCGGTAAAGCGCGCAAAACCGCGTCACTTAATCTTCCTCGCGGTATAGAAGGCGGGGTCATGCGAGATTGTTCCGGCGGTCCCAAGGTGAATTCCAGGTATGCGGCCGGAGTGGGATATGCCGGGTGGGTGAAAGGCCGGGCCGGATGCCCTCGAAGTCGTGTCCTCGATTTTCGGAATATCGACTAATCAATAAGGGGAGATTCGCGTCCGTCCGGGCCGCCGGTAACCCGCTGTGCTCTTACACCTCGTCAACTCCGCGCTCTGTCAGGAAATTGACGCCCCGTCGGATCGCACGGACCGTAGTTCTTCGGGAACGCTCTGTAGGTAACGCGGTGTGTACGCCGTCACATCCCCGTCGGAGTCCTTCGTGGCTGGGGCGAGAGCGGTGCGGGGGCGCCGCACCGCGCGACCCGCCACGACGAACCCGCAGCCGCCCTCCGGCGGAACCCGGCGGACGCGACGCACCCGGCGGCGCCGCCGGAGGGGAGGACTAGCGGCCGGCCACCACTCGGCCCCTCACCTCACCCAACCCCACCCGCGTACCGCCGGGCCCGGGGGCCCACCCCGTGAGGGTGACCTCGTCGCCGTCCTCCAGGAAGGCCCGCTTGCCGTCAGGGAGGTCGAGCGGGTCGCGGCCGTTCCAGGTGAGTTCGAGCAGGGAACCGCGCTCACGCTCCGAAGGCCCGCTGACCGTCCCCGAGCCGTACAGATCCCCCGTACGAAGGGACGCGCCGTTCACCGTCATATGGGCCAGTTGCTGCGCGGCCGTCCAGTACATGGTCGAGAACGGCGGCTCGGAGACGACGTGGCCGTTGATGGCCACGGAGAGGCGCAGGTCGTAGCCGGAGGGCTCCTCGGAGGAGTCGTCCAGGTAGGGCAGCAGGTCGTGCGTCCGCTCCGGAGGAGTCACCCGGGCCTCGTCCAGGGCGTCGAGCGGGGTGACCCACGCCGACACGGACGTGGCGAAGGACTTGCCGAGGAACGGGCCGAGGGGGACGTACTCCCAGGCCTGGATGTCCCGTGCCGACCAGTCGTTCAGCAGGCACAGGCCGAAGACGTGGTCCCGGAAGGAGGCGAGCGGGACGGAGGCGCCCATGGGAGAGGGCGTTCCCACCACGAAGCCGACCTCCGCCTCGATGTCCAGGCGGGTGGAGGGGCCGAAGACGGGGGCGGGGTCGGCGGGCGCTTTGCGCTGGCCGGCGGGGCGCACCACCTCGGTGCCCGAGACGACGACGGTGCCGGACCGGCCGTGGTAGCCGATCGGCAGGTGCTTCCAGTTGGGGGTGAGGGAGTCCGCGGCGTCGGGGCGGAAGATCCGGCCGACGTTCCGGGCGTGGTTCTCGGAGGCGTAGAAGTCGACGTAGTCCGCCACCTCGAAGGGGAGATGGAGAGTGACGGACGTCAGGGGGTGGAGGTGGGGGGCGATCGTCTCCTGGTGGGAAGGGACGGTCAGCCAGGCGGTGAGGGCGCGGCGGACGTCCGACCATGTCGTGCGGCCAGCGGCGAGGAGGGGGTTCAGGGTCGGCTGGGCGAGGACGGCGGCGTAGGGGGAGGCCAGGGCGCGCGCCGCGGCGCCGGCGTCGAGGACGTGGTCGCCCAGGCGGACACCGACGTTCCGGGTCCCGGAGCCAGGCCGGGAGAAGACGCCGTAGGGCAGGTTGTGCGGACCGAAGGGGTCGCCCTCGGGGACGTCGAAGGGGGGCATGGGGGTGTGCCTCGCTTTCCGTGCGCTACGTCCAACCGTCGTATGAGGCCCTGGTGGCCCGTCCGGTCCGGCCTTCATGAAGCCGGGGTCCTGCGGCACACGTTACGGGGGAGTGACCTGAGCGGGCAGTGGTCGCCAATGCCTGAAGAACTCGTAATGTCTGGATATACGCGACCGGAATATATGTGATCGGAGTCGGTAGTCGCGGGAGCGGCCACCCACGGGCCCAGCCCCACGGGTCCCGCCCCGCACAGCGCGCGGCACCATGACCTGAGCCGGTTCTCCGGTGAGGAACTCCTCGTCGTCGGCGCGGGCTCCGCCCGGGAGACGGCGGCGCCGGCCGCGGAGGCCGGGGCACGCGTACGGGTGGTCTCGCGCGGCCGCGGCAAGGTGGCGTTCAGGGCGCCGCCCGGACCAGCCCCGGCTCCGCCCGGAGTCCGGACGAGGCGGGGGAGGGAACGCGGGCGGGGCCGCCTGTTGCCGGGTGTCCTGCGGGGAGGGGCGGAGCGGGGCCGGCCCGGTGGGCGATTCGTCCTGACGCCCGGTTCGCCCTCGCGCGGCGACGCGTGGCTGGACCGGATGCCCGTGACGCCCCAACGGCCGAGGTACGTCGGCCGGTTCACGCCGGACAGGCGGGCCCCGCCGATCCGTATTCTCTGATCATGAACCCGCGCACCGCATATGCCCTGATCGCCACTGACCTGGACGGAACGCTGCTCCGCGGCGATGACACGCTCTCCGACAGGTCGCGTGCGGCGCTGGCCGGAGCCGTGGCCGGGGGGGCGCGCCACCTGGTGGTGACGGGACGCCCCGCGCCACGCGTACGCCCTTTGCTGGAGGACCTCGGCAGCGAGGGGCTCGCGGTGTGCGGGCAGGGCGCGCAGTTGTACGACGCCGGCGCGGACGGGCTGCTGTGGTCGGTGACCCTGGACCGGGAGCTGGCGGAGACCGCGCTCGGCAAGATCGAGGCCGAGGTCGGGCAGGTGTACGCGGCCGTCGACCAGGACGGTGTGGACGGACTCACCCTCATCGAGCCCGGCTACCTGATGCCGCACCCGACCCTCCCCGCCGTACGGGTCCTGCGGCGCGAGGACCTGTGGTGCGAGCCCGTCAGCAAGGTGCTGCTGCGCCACCCGTCCCTGTCCGACGACGAGTTGGCGGCGGCGGCCCGCGGGGCGGTCGGTTCCCTCGCGACGGTCACCATGTCGGGGCCCGGCACCGTCGAACTCCAGCCATGCGGGGTCACCAAGGCGACCGGCCTCGCCCTGGCCGCCCGGCACCTCGGGCTGGGCCCGGCCGACACCATCGCCTTCGGGGACATGCCGAACGACATCCCCATGTTCGACTGGGCCGCGCACGGGGTCGCCATGGCCAACGCCCACCCGGAACTCAAGGCCGTCGCCGACGAGGTGACGTCGTCCAATGAGGAGGACGGGATCGCGGTGGTACTGGAGCGGCTGTTCCCGGGCACCGGCGCGGACCCGATGCCCCGGCCCCGGTCCGAATCAGGGTCCGGGGCCGGGTACGGGGCTGTACCGGGGGGACCCCGGTCCGGGGCTGTCCCGGGCGGCCCCCGGCCCGGCTCCGTACCGGGGCCGGGCCGGCGGAGCTCGTCGCCCGCTCGGCCCGGCCGGTAGGTGTTCGGCGATGTCCGGGATCAGTAGGGCCCGTTGACGTTGTCGATCGAGCCGTAGCGCGCGGCGGCGTAGTTGCACGCCGCCACGATGTTCGCGACCGGGTCGAACGGGTCGTTCGCCGTGCCCTCCACGTGGTACGCCTGGAAGGTCGGGTCGATGACCTGCAGGAGCCCCTTGGAGGGGGTGCCCGCCGCGGCGTTGGAGTCCCAGTTGTTGATGGCCTGGGGGTTGCCGGACGACTCGCGCATGATGTTGCGGTAGATGCCGTCGTACGACCCGGGGATTCCGTTCTTCGCCATGATGTCCAGCGCCTCGCGGATCCAGCCGTCGAGGTCGTCCGTGTACGTGGTGTCGGCGACCTCGGTGGCGTCGGCGACGGTCTGCGGGGACAGGTTGGACGGGGCGGACGGGGTCGACGAGGCCGACGGAGTGGACGGGGTCGGCGGGGTCGATTTCTCGGTGGCCGTGGACGTCTTGTCGGCCGTCCCGCTCGGCTTGCTCTCCTTGCCCGCGGTGCCCGAGGTGTTCGCCGTGCCGGCCTTGGCCGTCCTCAGCTTGAGGTGGAGACCCGGGTGGATCATGTGCGGGTCGTCGCCGATGGCCTTGCGGTTGTCCTTGTAGATCGTCCGCCAGCCACCGCGGGTGTCGTGTTTGTCCGCGATGCGGTAGAGCGTGTCGCCCTTGACCACCGTGTACGTCAGGGACTTGAGCCGGGGCGCGGTCTGGACCTCCTGTGCGGCGGCGGGGGCCTGGGCGGGCTGTGCGGCGCTCGCGACGGTCGCGCTCAGGAGCGGGAGGGCGAGGGCGGCGGTGCCGGTTCCGGCGACGACGGCTCCTCGGGTGAACGGGTTGGTTCTGGGGCGGCGGTGCTTGCCTCGTGCGGCCATGGCGCTGTTCCTCTCCGGCGCCTGCGAGGTGAGCTGTCGGGTTCGGGCGGGGAGGTGCCCGGCCGTGTCCGGCGACGCGTCGTGCGTTCCGTGCGCGGCTTCACCCCGAGCCGGCCCGTCGTGCGGGCCGGCGGCTTACCTGGGTCCCCCGCTCCTGCCTGCGTGAGTGTTGGTCAGTGGGGATTCCGGGCGGCGGCAGGATTCGGCGTCCCGTCCGGATGGACCGTGAACGTATGCGAGAGCACATGTCAGGAACAAGGCCCAAAGCGCGGCAGAACTGCCGTTGATCGGCTCTTTTTGGTCAATGGGCCTGCCAGATTTCCGGAAGGCGACGCTCAACTTGCCTTCTGCAAAGGAAGAGTCGAGAAGGTGGGCGCGAGGGGTGCCGTTCGGTCGGCGTGACTCAATTCACGGAACGGATCGGATGAAGCGCTGGCAATCCGGCAATTCGGACAAGTCGTCCGCTGGTTGGGTTGCCGGTCGGGCCGGTCGGTGAGGTGTGGTCCGACTCCCTTTCGGGGTGCGCCGGCCCGATGGCGGGGCTGAGTGCGGGGCATACGTGCGGTGTTCGGGGAACTCGCCATCCAACTCCATGTGGAGGGCGCGAGGTACGCGGGGTGCGTGGGGAGTGGGGAGGTCGTGCGGAAGCGGGTGCCGCCCCTCGTCGTGTGGCCGGAACCTTGCGTGCGGGGTGCGTCGTTGTCGTAGCGGTCGCCCGGTGAGCCGGCCGCGGTGACCACCCTGAGTGGCTCGGGTCCGAGAGCGGCGTCGGCGTGTGCGGAGGTGTGACGGGAGAGGCCTCGTGAGAAGCGGCGTGGGGGAAGGGCGTACGGATGAGCGAGTTCGACGGGCCCATCGGAGTGATCTCCGTGGTCGCGAGGGCTCGGCGCATCCAGTGGTCACGGGTGAAGGTGTCGACTCGGGAGTCGTTACATGTCTGCTTGTATCACCTGATCAAGAACATACCGGGCGTGATCCGATACAGCCCGCGCTGGACCTGTGGGTGCCCGTGGTGATCGAAAGGTGACCGGATACGCTGACTCGAGTGATGGCAGCGACAGATCGACAATCCGTGTCATCGACCGTGAGACCGATTTTGAGACCGACCGTGTAACCGTCAGTAGACGTCAGCAGACAGGAGACCCCTCGTGACCGTCGTCGGGCCGTTCGGGCTGAGCGTGCGGGACCAGGCTCTGGAAGCCGATGTCCAGGCCGGATTGGCGGCTGTCGAGGAAGGGTTGCTCGAAGCCACCAAGAGCGAGGTCCCCTTCATCCAGGAGGCCGCTCAGCACCTGCTGCGGGCGGGCGGGAAGCGTTTTCGGCCACTGCTCGTGATGCTGGCCGCGCAGTTCGGTGACCCGTACGCCCCTGGGATCGTCCCGTCGGCCGTGGTGGTCGAGCTCACACACCTGGCCACGCTGTACCACGACGACGTGATGGACGAGGCCGAGGTGCGGCGGAGCGTACCCAGCGCGAACGCCCGCTGGGGGAACTCCATCGCCGTCCTGACCGGCGACTTCCTGTTCGCGAGGGCCTCCCACATACTGGCCGACCTCGGGCCTGAGGCGGTCCGCATCCAGGCCGAGGCCTTCGAGCGGCTGGTCACCGGGCAGATCCTCGAGACCGCGGGGCCGCGCGACGGGCGGGACCCGATCGACCACTACCTGGACGTCCTCGGCGGCAAGACCGGATCACTGGTGGCCGTGTCCGGGCGGTTCGGCGCGATGATGTCCGGGGCCGACGAGACCGTCGTGGACGTGCTGACGCAGTACGGAGAGCGGCTCGGCATCGCCTTCCAGCTCGCCGACGACGTCCTCGACATCGCCTCCGACTCGCACGAGTCCGGTAAGACCCCGGGCACCGACCTCCGCGAGGGCGTCCCCACGATGCCGGTGCTGCGGCTGCGCGAGCGGGCCGAGCGGCTGGGGCTCGCCGAGGACATCGCGCTGTGCGAGCTGCTGGCCTCCGACCTGAGCGATGACGCGCGGCACGCGGAGGCGCTGGCCCGGCTGCGGACCCATCCCGCGCTGGAGCAGGCGCGGCGGGACACCGTGCGGTACGCGGAGGAGGCGCGGACGGTGCTGTCGCCACTGCCCGAGTGCGATGCGAAGGCCGCGCTGGTCGAGCTCTGCGATGCCGTGGTGCACCGAGCGGGGTGAGTGCCCCCTGGGGCTTCGCCCTCAGACCCCCGATCGCCCTGAGGGCTCGTCCTGGAACGCAGGACGGGCTCTTATTTTGTGACCAATCATGTGAAGAATCCTGTGAAGAACGCCACCTTCGGCCCCTCGGAGACCTCCGGAGACCCCTGGAGACCCCGCGGACCCCTACGGGTCGGGGGAGGCGTCGCCTCTCCATGTCATCCCACAGCAGTACATGGAGTTGATTCCGGGGTCTGACGCTTCTGGGTAGCCGATTTGGTCAGATGGAAAGCACCACTCCTCACCGATTCGGGTGAGAATGGCGGCTCGGGGTGGACGACGACGAGTGCGAGTTACGACGAACAAGCCGCCGCCTACTACGGAGGTAAGGCACACATGGCACCGTACGAAACCGACGACAGCGCGAAGGCCGGCGAGACCGACGACGTGCCTGCCGGGCGCCGCAAGGCCGCGCGGTACGTCGTCCCCGTCACGGTGGTGGGGGTGGCGGCCGCGACGATCGGGCTGGTCCCGGCGTTCGCCGGCTCGGGCGACCCCGATCTGCCGAAGATCAGCGCACAGGAACTCGTCGAGAAGATCGCCGCGTCGGACGTACAGCAGGTGTCCGGGACGGTGAAGATCAGCACGAACCTCGGGCTGCCGGACCTGGGCGGTCTGGAGAGCAGCCTCGGCGGGGCCGGCGGGTCCGGCGGGCCTTCCCGCGACGACGGTGGCTCGTCCGCCGACCCCTCCTCCAAACTGCTCGAACTCGCCTCCGGCACGCACACCGTGCGCGTCGCGGCCGACGGCCCGGACAAGCAGAAGCTCTCGCTGCTGGACAAGGCCTCCGAGTACAGCGTCATCCACAACGGCGACGAGGTGTGGGCGTACGACAGCAGCTCGAACGAGGTCTTCCACACGACCGGCGCCTCCGAGGGCAAGGGCAGGGACCACAAGTCCGGCAAGGACGTGCCCGAGGACATCCCGGCCACGCCCCAGAAGCTGGCCGAGGAGGCCCTGAAGGCGGTCGACGACACCACGTCCGTGACCGTGGACGGCACCGCCCAGGTCGCCGGCCGGGACGCGTACAAGCTGCTCATCAAGCCCAGGGAGTCCGGCTCCACGGTCGGCGCGATCTCCATCGCGGTGGACTCCAGGACGGGGCTGCCGCTGAAGTTCACGCTCACCCCGGCGAGCGGGGGCGCGGCCGTCGTGGACGCGGGCTTCACCCAGGTCGACTTCTCCAAGCCGAGCGCCTCCACGTTCGACTTCACCCCGCCGAAGGGCGCGAAGGTCACCGAAGGGGACGAGGCCGAGGCCCGGGGACACCACGACAACGCGGCGCCGTCCGGCGAGGACCTCGGCAAGGAGTTCGAGGGCGGTGGTCTGAAGACCATCGGCGAGGGCTGGAACTCCATCGCCGTGTTCGACGCGGGCGGCCAGGGCGTGCCGTCGGGGGCCGCCACCGGCAGCAGCGCCGTCGACGGGTTCCTGAACTCCCTCGGCGACAAGGTCAGCGGCGAGTTCGGCTCCGGTACGGTCTTCAAGACCCGCCTGATCAACGTCCTGATCACGGACGACGGCAAGGCGTACGCCGGCGCGGTCACCAAGGACGCGCTGGTGAAGGCGGCCAACGCGGCCAAGTAGGACACGGTCGGCCAGGACACGGTCGGCCAGGACACCGGCGGGCGGGCCGGGACGGTGGAGGACGCCGTCCCGGCCCGCAGCCGCACCCGAGGGGAGCCATGACGGACGCAAGTGTCATCCACACCCAGGGTCTGACCAAGACCTTCCGGGGCGGCCAGGTGGCCGTGGACCACCTCGAACTCACGGTTCCCAGCGGGAGCGTCTTCGGGTTCCTCGGGCCCAACGGCTCCGGCAAGACCACCACCATCCGCATGCTGATGGGCCTGATCGAGCCCACGTCGGGCACCGCCCGCGTGCTCGGCCGACCCATGCCGGCCGCCGCCCGCACCGTACTGCCGCAGGTGGGCGCCCTCATCGAGGGGCCCGCGCTGTACGGCTTCCTCTCCGGCCGGGACAACCTGCTGCGGTACGACGCCGCCGACCCCACCGCCGACCCGCGCACCCGGCGTACGCGGGTCGCCGCCGCGTTGGACCGGGTGGGGCTGACGGCTGCCGCGGGCAAGAAGGCCAAGGCGTACTCGCTGGGCATGAAGCAGAGGCTGGGGCTGGCGTCGGCGCTGCTCCAGCCCCGCAGGCTGCTCGTCCTCGACGAGCCGACGAACGGGCTCGACCCGCAGGGGATGCGGGAGATCCGGTCCCTGGTACGGGAGCTGGCGTCCGACGGCACCACCGTCTTCCTCTCCTCCCACCTCCTCGACGAGATCGAACAGGTGTGCACGCATGCCGCGGTGATGGCCCAGGGGCGGCTGATCACCCAGGGTGCGGTGGCCGACCTGGCGGCCGGGGCGCGAGGGCGGCTGGTCGTGACCACACCGGACGCCGGGGACGCGGCCCGGGTGCTCAAGGAGCAGGGGGTCGGCGATGTCGTCGTGACGGACGAACAGGTGACGGGCGAGCCTCCGGACCGTGACCTCGCCGAGGTGAACGCGGCGCTGGTGGCGGCCGGGGTCCGCGTACGCGGTTTCGTGGTCGAACGGGCCTCGCTGGAGGACGCGTTCGTGGCGCTGACGGGGGAGGGCTTCGGTGTCGCGGGCTGATACGACGCGGGCTGACAGGGCGCAGGCTGATACGGCGCGGGCTGACAGGGCAGCGCCTGGGGAGGCCGCGGAGGTACGGGCTCCGAGCCCGCTGTGGACGTTCGGCCTGTTCCGCAACGAGCTCGTCACCACTTTCCGCCGCTGGCGCACCCTCGCGCTGCTGGCCGTGCTCGCGGGCGTGCCCGTCCTGGTGGGCGTGGCCGTGAAGATCGAGACGAGTGACGGCTCGTCGGTCGATGGCGGGGGCGGCGGGGGCCCGGCCTTCATCGCCCAGATCACCAACAACGGTCTGTTCCTGGTGTTCACGGCGCTGGCCGCGACCCTGCCCTTCTTCCTGCCGATGGCGATCGGGGTGATCGCCGGGGACGCCATCGCAGGCGAGGCGAACGCGGGGACGCTGCGCTATCTCCTCGTCGCGCCCGCGGGCCGCACCCGGCTGCTGCTCACCAAGTACGCGACGGCGATGACGTTCTGTCTGGTCGCCACGCTGGTCGTCGCGGTGTCGGCGCTCGCGGTGGGCGCGTTGCTCTTCCCGCTCGGCGAGCTGACGACCATCTCGGGCACGCGCATCAGCTTCGCCGAGGGGCTGGGCCGGGCCTTGCTCATCGCCCTGGTGGTGGCCGCGTCCCTGATCGGTGTGGCCGCCCTGGGCCTGTTCGTGTCGACCCTGACGAGCAGCGGTATCGCGGCGATGGCCACGACGGTCGGCCTGCTCATCACCGTGCAGATCCTCGACCAGATCCCGCAACTCGACGCCCTGCAGCCGTACTTCTTCTCGCACTACTGGCTGTCCTTCGCCGACCTGATGCGAGACCCGGTCTACTGGGACGACCTGCAGCGCAACCTGGGCCTGCAGTGCCTGTACGCGGCCGTGTTCGGGTCGGCGGCGTGGGCGAGGTTCACCTCGAAGGACATCACGGCGTAAGCGCTCCGCCGGGTGAGCCGGGTGAGCCGAGTGAGCCGGGGGGGGGGGGCCGGGTCTGCCGGGTGACTGCGGGGGCGGCCGGTCTCAGACCGCGGCCGTCCCGGTGAGGCGGGCCAGGTCCGCGCTCTCCCGTGGCAGTGGGGCGGTGAGATCGCCGATGCGCCAGGCCGGCATCCAGGGGACGTGGTAGACGTCGATGACGGAGCTGATCAGCTTGACGTGCTCGGCCAGTTGGCGGGGCAGGCGGCCGGGCGCGTCGGCGACCAGGACGACGGCGTTGAGGTCGAGTCCCGGTGGTGCGTCGCCGCGCCGGAAGGTGTCGAGGGTGTACGAGATGGCGTTGAGTCCTGTGGCATGGGTCCGCGCCACCAACAGGATCGACTCGGGTTCGCCGTGCTCGGGCCGGGGCCAGTTCCGCCCGGTGTCATGGCCGCCGAACACGGTCGCGAGGGTCGTGGTGCCCGCCCCGCCGTGCGTGGCGACCCAGGCGAACCGCCGGGGAGCGGCGACCAGCCGGGCGTTCGGCTCCGGCTGCCGCTGCTCCGGCTGCGGCTGCGGCTGTTGTTGAGGTCGCCGCTGCTGAGGTCGCCGCTGCTCCCCTTCGACGACCGGACCGCGTACCCAGATCTCCGGCCCGCTCGGCGTCAGTTGTTCTCGCTGCCCCTGCATCGCCCTCTCCTCCTCGTCCGTTACCGATCTTCGTGGTGCGCGGACGTTCCCGGAAGCCGGATACCCGCTCCTGGGACGAGCCTGTGACGCTGTGGTGACGCGGGAAGCGGGGGAGATCGGAGAGACTCGTGGGGGCGGGGCTGTGTCTTCCGCGGCGCCCTTCGTGGCGTCCGTGACAACCCGGGGCGCGGCTCCGCCCGATGTCCAGATGTCCCGATGTCCCGCTGCCCTTCCCTTCCGGCGTCCCTGCCGATGTCCTACTTCCGACCCGAGTGAGGAACCATGTCTCGACTCAGCCGCGAACAGCAGCGGGACTTCGACTGGGCGGAGCGTCCGGGGCCGGAGTCCGGGATGCTGCCGATCGACGTGCGGGTACCGGCGTCCGGTGACGGCGCGTCGGTGGGCGGCATGCTGGTGGCGGCCCTCCCCGACGAGCCCCTGCAGGACACCGTCCTCGACTACCTCCACCGCATCGCCCTCGCCTCGGGCCACTCCGTGCTCGCCACCGTCCACGACGAGCGCATCGGCTACGCCGTGCCCCTGCGGATCTCCGAGGACGGCTCCAGCAGCTTCGTGGACGAGCCGGTGCGGGTGGACGAGCCCGTACGAGTGGACGAGCCCGGAGGGGGTGCGGTGTTCGGCGCCCGGAGTTCCACGCGGGAGGCCGCGGCGACTGGCTCCGGCACGGTCTCCGCGCCCGTCACCGCACCCGTCCCCGCCGCCGAGGACGACGACTCCGGGCCCAAGCCGCCCCCCGTAACGGAGTTCGAGATCGCCGAGGCCGTGATGGGCACCGTGGACGCGGACGGGGCGGAGCCCTCGCCGTACGCGGAGCCGATCGGACGGATCAACGAGGCCGTGAGGGCGGGCCGGATCGACGAGGCCGCCGCCCTGGCCGAACTCACCACCACCCAGGCGTCGTCGGCCCTCGGCCCGGAGCACCCGGAGGTCCTGTGGCTGCGCGAACTGGCCGCCTACATCGCCTACCTGGGCGGAGACATGCCCAGGTCCTTCGAACTCTCCCTGGACCTGGCCCGGATCCGCCACCGCCGGCACGACGCCCGGGCCGCGTACGGCGACGTCCAGAGCGCGGCCGCCGCCTGGCGTGCCGTCCGTGACCCGCACGAGGGCCTGCGCCTGGGGAGCGACCTCATCGACGTGTGGACCGACCTCACGGCGGAAGCCGGCCCCGCGGCCGAGGACATCGAGCAACTCGAGTCGGCCCGCACCCGCATGGGCCGTCTGGCGAGCCGCGCGCAGGCGAGCGCGTCCCCGGAACCGGCCACCGGCACAGAGCACTGACCTGGCCTGGCCTGGTCTGACCGGCTCCGGGAGCCGCGTTGGCTACGAGGACAGCTCCCACACCGCGTACGCCAGCGCGTCCCCGTTCCGGTTCAGCGCCGTCTCGTTGATGTTGGACGTCGTGTCGCACGACGAGTGGTAGCAGCGGTCGAAGGACTGACCGGCCGTACCGCCCCACTTGGCGGCCTGTGCGGCCGACTTCGTGTTGCTCGCGCCCGTGAAGAGGCCGCCGACCGGGACGCCCGCGCTCTTGAAGGGGGCGTGGTCGGAGCGGCCGTCGCCCTCGGTCTCGATCTCCGTGGCGACGCCGATACCCGTGAAGTAGTCCTTGAACGTCTTCTCGATGGCCGGGTCGTCGTCGTACACGAAGTAGCCCGGGTTGGGCGAGCCGATCATGTCGAAGTTCAGGTAGCCGCTGATGCGGGCGCGGTTCGCGGAGGAGAGGTTGCTGACGTAGTACCGCGAACCGACCAGGCCCCGCTCCTCCGCGCCCCACCAGGCGAACCGGAGGTGCTTCGTGGGCTGGTAGTTGGTCCGCGCGACGGTGAGGGCCGCTTCCAGGACGGCGGCCGAGCCCGAACCGTTGTCGTTGATGCCGGGGCCCGAGGTGACGCTGTCCAGGTGCGATCCCGCCATGACCACCTGGTTGGTGTCGCCGCCAGGCCAGTCGGCGATCAGGTTGTAACCGGTGGCGCCACCGGAGGTGAACTGCTGGACGGTGGTGGTGAACCCGGCCGCGTCCAGCTTGGCCTTGACGTAGTCGAGAGACGCCTTGTAACCGGCGCGCCCGTGCGCTCTGTTGCCGCCGTTCGCGGCGGCGATGGACTGGAACTGCGTGAGATGGGCCTTGACGTTCGCCACGGGCAGATCGGGTGCGGCGGCCGCCGCCTCCTGGGCGGGGGCCGCCCCGGCCATGGACCCGGTGGTGAGCAGCGTGACGGCTGCGACGACGGCAGTCGCCGTGGCACGCCCGGGAACGGAGAGCTTCATGAGTGGGGGGCTCCGGATTCCGTAGGGACTCCGGCCACCGCCACGGGGTTCATGGCGGACGCACGGTGAGTCCACAGTGAATGGGGTGCCTCGGATGGTGCTGGTGTGGCTGACTGACCGTCAAGAGTGCTATCCGGTCAGGGGTGTTCGCCTAGCGGACGGTCTGGTTGACTTCGTCCGGTCACCGGGCGTGGGCCTGGAAACCACCCGGCGGTCTACGGCTTGGCGTCCGCCGGACCGGACACGGCACCGGCACCGGCATCGGGCACAGCACCGGCAACCGCATCGGGCGCAGCACCGGCACCGGCATCGGGTACAGCACCGGCAACCGCATCGGGCACAGCACCAGCATCGGCATCGGCATCGGGCACAGCGCCGGCGCCGACACCGGCATCGGACGCGGCGCCCACGGCGCCGGCGACGGGCATGGCGCCGGCGACGGGCATGGCGCCGGGGGCGGGCGTGGTGGTGCCCGCGGCACTGATCCCGTTCCTGAGCGCGCGGGCCGCCCGGCGCGCGGTACGCAGCGCGTCCCAGGTCAGCAGCGACAGCGCCAGCCAGACCAGCGCGAAGCCCGCCCAGCGCTCCGGCGGCATGGCCTCGCCGAAGTAGAGGACGCCGAGCAGGAACTGGAAGACGGGTGCCAGATACTGCAGGAGCCCCAGCGTGGACAGCGGAACCCGGATGGCGGCCGCGCCGAAGCACACCAGCGGCAGCGCGGTGACGACCCCGGTCGCGGCGAGCAGTGCGGCGTGCCCGGGGCCCTCGGACCCGAAGGTGGCGTCACCCTGACTGCTCAGCCACAGCAGATAACCCAGGGCGGGCAGGAACTGGATCGCGGTCTCGGCGGCCAGCGACTCGATGCCCCCGAGGTCGACCTTCTTCTTCACCAGGCCGTAGGTGGCGAAGGAGAAGGCCAGGCACAGGGAGATCCACGGTGGCCGCCCGTACCCGATCGTGAGCACCAGGACGGCGGCGAAGCCGACGCCGACCGCGGCCCACTGCGCCGGCCGAAGTCGCTCCTTCAGCAGCAGCACACCGATGGCGATGGTCACCAGGGGGTTGATGAAGTACCCGAGGGAGGCCTCGACCACCTGACCCGCGTTCACGGCCCAGATGTAGACACCCCAGTTGACGGTGATGACCGCCGCGGCCACGGTGACGAGCCCCAGCCTGCGCGGCTGCCGCAGCAGCTCACCGGCCCAGGACCAACGCCTCAGCACCAGCAGCGCGGCGCCGACCAGGACGAGGGACCAGGCCATCCGGTGGGCGAGGATCTCGACCGCCCCGGCGGGCTTCAGCAGGGGCCAGAAGAGGGGGACGACGCCCCACATGCCGTACGCGGCGAAACCGTTCAGCAGGCCTATTCGATGCTCTCGCCCTGACTTCCCGCTCAACGGCCCTCCCTCACTCGCGGGGCCGCACTGGCACAGCCCCGTCGAAGGTAACGCCGGCCGCCCCCGCCTGTCATGCCCGTATCGCTATACGGTCATGACCGACGGGGGTCTCAGGAGAAAGCTGCTCCAGCGGTCATGCTTCAGGCCGCGGAAGCGGTCATGCTTCAGCCCGCAGAGCGGTCCGGCTTCAGCCCTTCAGCGCGGCCGCGATCGAGTCGGCGATCGGCGTGGTGGGCCGGCCGGTCAGGCGGGACAGGTCGCCGGGGGTGCCGGCCAGCTGGCCCTTCTCGACGGACTCGTCGACTCCGGCCAGGATCTGGGCGAGCGGCTCGGGCAGCCCGGCGCCGGTCAGGATGCCCACGTACACCTCGGCGGGTACCGCGTTGTAGACGATCTCCTTGCCGGACTGCCTGGCGACCTCGGCCGCGTACTCGGCGAAGCCCCACGCGGTGTCGCCGCTCAGCTCGTACGTCTTGTTCTCGTGACCCTCACCGGTCAGTACGGCGACGGCGGCGGCCGCGTAGTCGGCGCGCGCGGCGGAGGCGACCCGGCCCTCGCCGGCGGCCTGGACGACGGCACCGTGCTCCAGCACGGGAGCGAGGTTCTCGGTGTAGTTCTCGTTGTACCAGCCGTTGCGCAGCAGCACGTACGGCAGGCCGGACGCCAGCAGCGCCTCCTCCGTGCCGCGGTGGTCGTCGGCGAGGGCGGCCTTCAGGGCGCCCGGGCCGCTGGTGTAGGCGAGCAGCGCGACACCGGCGGCCTTGGCGGCGTTGATCACGACCTTGTGCTGGCCGACGCGGTCGTTGCCGACCTCGCTGCTGGATATGAGGAGCACCTTGTCACCGGCGGAGAAGACGCCGTCGAAGGTCTCGGGGGCGTTGTAGTCGGCGACCGCGAGCTTCACTCCGCGGGCGGCGAACCCGGCGCCCTTCTCCTCGCTGCGCACGACAGCGGTGATCTGCTCGGCCGGAACCTTCTCCAGCAGGCCCTCGATGACGAAGCGGCCCAGGTTCCCGGTGGCGCCGGTGACGATGATGCTCATGATGCAGACAACTCCTAGGTGGGGTGGCTCTGCCGCTAACCCTAAGGCGTGCGCTAACTCTCCGAAAGTACCCACTTTGAAGTAAGGTACTGGCATGACCGTAAGTACCGTCGCGACGAGCGCCCCCGTCGGCAAGTACGCCACGGGTGAGGAGATGTGCCCGCACCGCCTCGTCCTGGAGCACGTCACCAGCCGTTGGGCCGTCTTGATCCTCATCGAACTCCTGGACCGCCCGTACCGCTTCAGCGAACTGCGCCGGGCGATCGGCAGGGTCAGCGAGAAGATGCTGACGCAGACGCTCCAGACCCTTGAGCGCGACGGCCTTGTCCACCGCGACGCCAAGCCGGTGATCCCGCCGAGGGTCGACTACTCCCTGACCCATCTGGGCCGGGAGGCCGCGGAGCAGGTCCGCTCGCTGGCCGCGTGGACGGCGGAGCGGATGGGGGAGGTGCAGAAGGCGCGGGAGGCGTACGACGCGGCGAAGGCGCGCCCCTGAGCGGGGAGGGCCCACCTGGTCCTCGCCCGACCCTTGCTGTTCCTCGCCTGACCCTTGGCGTTCCTTGCTGTTCCTTGCCTGGTCCTGCCCCGGTCCGGCGCGCGTGAACGGCGCCCGTGGGGCACACATGGGTCAGGGCTCCGGTCCGTGTACAAGCCATGTCCACCCGTGCGCCCCCCTCTTGCCTCTCACGCGCGATCGAACCGCCGGGCACGCTGGTGGGAGGGGCGGTTACGCCCACCGTGCGCCGGCCCGCCCATGCCACCGGCCGGAGCGTACGGCTACCGTCCGGGGAGAACCTTGACATGGCCACACTGACTCCGGTTGTGCGGCGGATCGGGTCCGCGGTGGTGTCGGCTCTCGGCCTGGTGCGGGTGCCGTTCACGGCGCGCGGCAACCGCCGTCGGCGTCAGGAGGAGCTCACCGTGGAGCTTCTCGCCAAGCTCACGTTCATCGCCGAGGGCATCGAGCACATGGTGCAGGAGATCCACCGCGCGAACCTGATCCAGCAGCACCGCCTCGTCACGCAGCAGCTGGACCGCGCGATCGACGACCCCTCGCTCGCCGCCGCCCTGAGCACCCTGAACGGGATCTCCGACGTCAAGCGCCGCCAGCTGATGTTCGCGAACCGCGAGTACGGCACGATCCTGCTCGCCCACCGCATCGGGTACGTCGACTGGAACGAACTGGTCGGCCATCTGCGCATGCTGTCCCGCAACGAGGTCTTCGCGGAGTACTGGGAGCGCACGGCCGAGCACCGCAGGAGCCTGCCCGAGGAGTCCCTGGAGGCCCGGGTCGGCAGAGCCGTCGACACGATCATGGAAGAGCTGGCGGACGACCCGGACGAATGGTGGGTGGTGGGTCCCGCGCCCGAGCAAGCGCCCGGCACCGCGTCCACGCCCGGGACCGCCCCCGGGCACGCCCCCGAGCCCCCCGGCGAGAGCCGCTCCTGACCCCTGCTTCGGTACGCCGTCCGCCGGGAGCGATCGTGGGGTTCGGCAGGGTTGGGGAGGAACGCGTGTGGTCATTTATTTTATCCGGGGTCGCCGTGACCCCGGGGGTGCGTCAGTCGTTATAGGGCGTCACCCCCCGACCCGGGGCGTCACCGCCCCGAGTGAGAGGGGACCGCCCGTTGCGCATCGAGCTCTCTTCCGCCCGCATCACCCGTCGGCTCGGTGACTCTCCCCGCCAGCGGGGGAGCCTGACCGGAGAGTCCTGCCCGGACCTCTTCGAACTCACCGACGGCAACTTCGCCGTCATCGGAACCGAAGCCACCGCCGCCCTCGAACCCCACCTTCCCTCCGACGCGGCCAGAGCCGACTACGAGCGCATCGTCGTCATCACCCGAGAGACCCTCGTCCGAGCCAAGCGGGACATCCCCGACGCATGACCGAGCGAGGGCCTGGGGGCCGTACGTCACCCCAGGCCCTCAAGGAAGGGTTCCGACCGCCGACCGACGAAGCCCCCGGCCGAGGAAGTCCGTCGGCCGACAACTCTCCGGGTGTCCCTGTCGGCCGAGGGAGCGTCAGCCGACGACCGTCCGGGTGTCCGCGTCGGCCGGTAAAGCCCCCGGCCGAGGAAGGCCTCCGGGCGGGGAAGCCTGTCAGCCGATGGCCGTCCGGGTGTCCCCGTCGGCCGGTGAAGCCCCCGGCCGAGGAAGGCCTCCGGGCGGGGAAGCCTGTCAGCCGATGGCCGTCCGGGTGTCCCCGTCGGCTGGCGAAGCCTCCGGCCGAGGAAGGCCTCCGGGCGGGGAAGCCTGTCAGCCGACGACCGTCCGGGTGTCCCCGTCGGCTGGCGAAGCCTCCGGCCGAGGAAGGCCTCCGGGCGGGGAAGCCTGTCAGCCGACGACCGTCCGGGTGTCCCCGG
>NZ_JBVIEE010000009.1:63605-141453 GCF_055572015.1 Streptomyces sp. NPDC030840
GTCGGCCGGTGAAGCCCGTCGGCCGATGGCCGTCCGGGTGTCCCCGTCGGCCGGCGAAGCCCCCGGCCGGTGAAGCCCGTCAGCCGACGACCGTCCAGGTGTCCCCGCCGGCCAGCAGCGCCGCCAGATCCCCCTTGCCGTTCCGCTCGATCGCGGTGTCCAGCTGGTCCGCCATCTGGTCGTCGTACACGGGCCGTCGCACGGACCGGAGCACGCCGATCGGGGTGTGGTGCAGGGTGTCCGGGTCCGCCAGCCGCGACAGGGCGAAGGCGGTGGTCGGCGACGTGGCGTGCGCGTCGTGGACCAGGATCCGCGGCTCGTTCTCCGGGGTCACGGTGACCACCTTCAGGTCACCGGTGGCCTGGTCGCGGACCACGCCCTTGGACGCGTCGGCGCCGAAGCGGATCGGCTGCCCGTGTTCCAGGCGGATCACGGCCTCCTCGGCCTGCTGCTTGTCCTTCAGGGCCTCGAAGGCGCCGTCGTTGAAGATGTTGCAGTTCTGGTAGATCTCCACCAGGGCCGTGCCCGGGTGGGCCGCCGCCTGGCGCAGCACCTCCGTGAGGTGCTTGCGGTCGGAGTCGACGGTGCGGGCCACGAAGGACGCCTCGGCGCCGATCGCCAGCGACACCGGGTTGAAGGGCGCGTCCAGCGACCCCATCGGCGTCGACTTGGTGATCTTGCCGACTTCGGAGGTGGGGCTGTACTGGCCCTTGGTCAGGCCGTAGATCCGGTTGTTGAAGAGCAGGATCTTGAGGTTGACGTTGCGGCGCAGGGCGTGGATGAGGTGGTTGCCGCCGATCGACAGCGCGTCACCGTCACCGGTGACGACCCACACGCTCAGGTCCCGGCGCGAGGACGCCAGCCCCGTGGCGATGGCCGGTGCGCGGCCGTGGATGGAATGCATCCCGTAGGTGTTCATGTAGTACGGGAAGCGGGAGGAGCAGCCGATACCGGAGACGAAGACGATGTTCTCCTTGGCGAGACCGAGCTCGGGCATGAAGCCCTGGACGGCCGCGAGGATCGCGTAGTCGCCGCAGCCGGGGCACCAGCGCACTTCCTGATCGGACTTGAAGTCCTTCATGGACTGCCTGGCCTCGGCCTTGGGCACGAGGGAGAGCGCCTCGATCGTGCCCGTGCCTTCCGTGGACGTCTCAGCCATCGATGGCCTCCTTGAGAGCCGTGGCGAGCTGCTCCGCCTTGAACGGCATACCGTTCACCTGGTTGTACGAGTGGGCGTCCACCAGGTACTTCGCCCGGACCAGCGTGGCCAGCTGGCCGAGGTTCATCTCCGGGATCACCACCTTGTCGTAACGCCGCAGCACCGCGCCGAGATTCCGCGGGAACGGGTTGAGGTGGCGCAGGTGGGCCTGGGCGATGGACTCCCCGGCCGTGCGCAGGCGTCGTACGGCGGCGGTGATGGGCCCGTAGGTCGACCCCCAGCCGAGGACGAGGGTCCTCGCGCCGTGCGGGTCGTCGATTTCGACGTCGGGGATGCCGATGCCGTCGATCTTGGCCTGGCGGGTGCGGACCATGAAGTCGTGGTTGGCCGGGTCGTAGGAGATGTTGCCCGTGCCGTCCTGTTTCTCGATGCCGCCGATGCGGTGCTCCAGGCCCTCAGTGCCCGGAATCGCCCACGGGCGGGCCAGGGTCTGCGGGTCACGCTTGTAGGGCCAGAAGACCTCGGTGCCGTCGTCCAGCGTGTGGTTGGGACCCTGGGCGAAACGGACCCGCAGATCCGGCAGCTCGTCCGGCTCGGGGATGCGCCAGGGCTCGGAGCCGTTGGCCAGGTAACCGTCGGACAGCAGCATGACCGGCGTGCGGTACGTCAGCGCGATCCGGGCCGCCTCCAGGGCGGCGTCGAAGCAGTCGGCCGGAGTGCGGGGCGCGATCACCGGAACCGGCGCCTCGCCGTTGCGGCCGTACATCGCCTGCAGCAGATCCGCCTGCTCCGTCTTGGTCGGCAGACCCGTCGACGGGCCGCCCCGCTGGATGTCGATGACCAGCAGCGGCAGTTCCAGGGAGACGGCGAGCCCGATGGTCTCGGACTTCAGCGCCACGCCGGGGCCGGAGGTCGTGGTCACCCCCAGCGAACCGCCGAAGGCCGCCCCCAGAGCGGCACCGATACCGGCGATCTCGTCCTCGGCCTGGAAGGTGCGCACACCGAAGTTCTTGTGTCTGCTGAGCTCGTGCAGGATGTCCGAGGCCGGCGTGATCGGATACGAACCCAGGAACAGCGGCAGGTCGGCCTGGCGTGCGGCGGCGATCAGCCCGTAGGACAGGGCCAGGTTCCCGGAGATGTTGCGGTAGGTGCCGACCGGGAAAGCCGTGGCCGCGGGCGCGACCTCGTAGCTGACGGCGAAGTCCTCGGTGGTCTCGCCGAAGTTCCAGCCGGCGCGGAAGGCGGCGATGTTGGCGGCCGCGATGTCGGGCTTCTTGGCGAACTTGGCCTTGAGGAACTTCTCGGTGCCCTCGGTGGGCCGGTGGTACATCCACGACAGCAGACCCAGCGCGAACATGTTCTTGCTGCGCTCGGCCTCCTTGCGGCTGAGGGCGAACTCCTTCAGCGCCTCCACCGTCAGCGTGGTCAGCGGCACCGGGTGGAGGTGGTAGCCGTCGAGGGAGCCGTCCTCCAGGGGATTGGCGGTGTACCCGACCTTCTGCATCGCCCGTTTGGTGAACTCGTCCGTGTTGACGATGATCTCCGCGCCCCGCGGCACATCGCCGATATTGGCCTTCAGGGCGGCGGGGTTCATGGCCACCAGGACGTTCGGGGCGTCACCCGGGGTGAGGATGTCGTGGTCGGCGAAGTGCAGCTGAAAGCTCGAAACCCCGGGCAGGGTGCCGGCGGGGGCGCGGATCTCGGCGGGGAAGTTCGGCAGGGTCGACAAGTCGTTGCCGAAGGACGCCGTCTCCGAGGTGAAACGGTCGCCGGTGAGCTGCATGCCGTCACCCGAGTCCCCCGCGAAACGGATGATCACCCGATCCAGCCGGCGGACGTCCTTCGCTCCCGCCGGATTGCGCTGCTCTCCCACGACGGCCTCGTCGGCCGGCTCCGCTGGGCTGCTGACCTGGCTGGTCACTGAACTGGACCTCCCTTGAGGCGGCTGTCTGGGAGTGGCCGTCCCGCCGGCCGTCCCAAGGTCAACCCTACGTCTGTAAGGGTCGCCTTCCCTCGACCATTCGCATGATGGACGCACATATGAGACCGCCTGACGCCCCGACTTGTCACGATTTACTCGCCGATTACGGTGAAGACGCTCCGTACTTGTCCCTCGGTTCTCGCCCCAACGGCCCTCTGGCGCCGGAACCGCCCTCTAGCTGACACGGTGTCAGCTCCTCATGAGTTCAGATAGGTCAGTACCGCCAGAACGCGACGGTGATCCCCGTCACTCGGGGACAGCCCGAGCTTCAGGAAGATATTGCTGACGTGCTTCTCCACGGCACCGTCACTGACCACGAGCTGTCGTGCGATCGCCGAATTGGTGCGCCCCTCGGCCATCAGCCCCAGGACCTCCCGCTCCCTCGGAGTGAGTCCCGCCAGCACGTCCTGCTTGCGGCTGCGCCCGAGCAGCTGCGCGACGACTTCCGGGTCCAGCGCCGTGCCCCCCTGGGCCACGCGCACCACCGCGTCCACGAACTCACGCACCTCGGCCACCCGGTCCTTCAGCAGGTAGCCGACACCGTGGCTGGAACCGGCGAGCAGCTCCGTGGCGTACTGCTCCTCCACGTACTGCGACAGCACGAGCACACCGAGCCGCGGATGCTCCCGCCTCAGGTGCACGGCCGCCCGCACCCCCTCATCCGTGTGCGTCGGCGGCATCCGCACGTCCGCGACCACCACGTCCGGCAGCTCACCCTGCGCCGCCAGCTCGGTGATGGTCTTGATCAGCGCGTCTCCGTCCCCGACCCCCGCGACGACCTCGTGCCCACGGTCGGTCAACAGCCGGGTCAGCCCCTCTCTGAGCAGCACCGAATCCTCGGCGATGACCACGCGCACCCTGTCCTCCACGATTCCCCGGCCCCCCGAGCCCTGTGTCCGGCCGCCCGCCCCGCGCATCGGACGATCCCCATCGGGCGGCCGTGCTCCGGCCGCCCCTCGACACACCAGTATCCCGCGTGGTGCCTCCGGCGGTTGGGCGGTTTACGTCTGCCGGGTTCTTGTCGGTGGCCGAGTGCGGGTTTCGTCACGGCTCGTCGCGCAGTTCCCCGCGCCCCTGGAGAGCCGGTAACACGACGTACCGCCCGCACCAGGCTCCCTCGTGCAGCCGAGGGCAGCGGGAGTGACGCACGCCCCCACCGGGCCGCAGGCGCGTACGCACGGAAGGGGGCGTGCTGGGAGGTGTCCGCCCGCAGCGGCCGGCGTCCGCCGTCGAGTGGCATACGGCCCACAGAACCGCCGGCCCGAGGACGGAGACCTCGGGGGCGCGCCCCCGACCCACGACCAAGGCGCAGGCACGCCGCCTGCGGCGGAAAGGCCGCCGACGGCGGGAGGCTGCCCACGACGGGCGCCGTGACGGTCAACCAGACCCGGGGGGCCGACTCCGGGGCCGAGCCTGGGGCTGGCCAGTCGGCCGGCCCGGCGGCCGACTGGGCCCGACCCGGGTGCTGGCGCCTGGGGCCTGCCCCGAGGCTGCCCACGACGGGCGCCGTGAAGGTCGGCGAGACCCGGGGGGCCGACTCCGGGGCCGAGCCTGGGGCTGGCCAGTCGGCCGGCCCGGCGGCCGACTGGGCCCGACCCGGGTGCTGGCGCCTGGGACCTGCCCCGAGGCTGCCCACGACGGGCGCCGTGAAGGTCAACCAGACCCGGGGGCCGCCCCCGGGGCCGAGCCGGGGGCGGCTTGGCGGCCGACTGGGGCCCCGGGTGCTGACGCCTGGGGCCCGACCTGCGGCCCGACCCGGGGCCCGCCCCGAGGGCCGACCTGGGCCGCCCCGGCCCCGCCCGGGGCACAGCACAACGCCCCCCACCCGTGCCACCGCACGAACGAGGGGCGCCCAGCCCACGCCGAGTCAGCCTGACGAACCCGTAAATCCGTCAGCGGGCTACGCCCGACGCCACGGCAGCTCCGCCGTAACCCGTGTCGGCCCCGCCACCGGCGAGTCCACCACCAGGATCCCGTCCACGGCGTCCAACCGCTCCGCGAGCCCCGCCAGCCCCGACCCGGCGGACGTGTCGGCCCCGCCGACCCCGTTGTCCACGACCTGGAGCATCAACCGGTCGTCCACCTTCCACACATCGACCGTCGCCCGAGTGGCCCTCGAGTGCTTGCTGACGTTCTGCAGCAGCTCGGACACCGTGAAGTAGGCGATCCCCTCGATCGCGGGCGCCGGCCGAGCCGCCGGCAGATCCACCTCCACCCGCACCGGCACCGCGCACCGGGACGCCACCGCCGACAGCGCCGCGTCCAGCCCCCGGTCGGTGAGCACCGCCGGATGGATCCCCCGCGCCAGGTCCCGCAACTCCTGCAGCGCCGTCTTCACCTCACCGTGCGCCTCGTCCACCATCCGCGCCGCCGCCTGCGGATCCTCCGCCAGCTTCTCCCGCGCGAGCCCGAGGTCCATCGCCAGCGCCACCAGCCGCGCCTGCGCCCCGTCGTGCAGATCGCGCTCGATGCGGCGCAGGTCCGCCGCCGCCGCGTCGACCACGACCCCCCGGTCCGACTCCAGTTCCACCACCCGCGTGGCCAGCCGGGACGGCCCCAGCAGCCCTCGCACCATCAGCCCGTCCACCGTCGTCAGCGCCCGCACGATCCACGGCGTGGCCATCGTGAACAGCAGCCCGACCAGCGCCGTCACGGTGATCTCGAACGGGTTGTCCAGGTACACGTGGTGCGTCTCGTCGCCGTACAGCTGGATCCCGTCCTGGCCCGCCCACAGGGGGAAGACCCAGAACCACAGCGGATACGTGAGCATCCCCCACCCGAACACCCAGAGGTTCACCGCCACCACGAACGAGAACACCGCCCACGGGAACTGCACCATCGCGTACAGCATGTGCCGCCACGCACTGCCGCTCCTGAGCATGGCCCCCATCCACGCCATCGCCCCGGACCGCTTCACCCGCAGCGGTTCCGGCGCGGCCACCTCCACCCCGAGCAGCCCACGCGCCCGCGCACGCTCCATCGCGCCGAGCCCCCGGGCACCCGCCAGCGCGCCGGCCAGCACCGGCACGCCGAGGAACGTGACCAGCAGGCCCGCTCCGAGCGACACCATCGTCACGGCGTACACGAACATCAGGATGCCGATCGGCAGACTCAGCAACACATACACGAACTCCCGCCAACTGCGCGCCTCGAACGGTGCCCGCAGACCCGCCGGGAGCCGGCGCCGCCGCTCCTCGACCGCCCCGGAGCCACCCCAGCTCCCGTACCCGTGTCCGTACTCCGTGGCCATGGCCGCCGTCCGTTCCTCTTCGTCGCTTCGGATTCCGCACTTCGGATGCCGTGGTTCCGGCGTGCTTCCGCCGTGCTTCCGTCGTGGTTCCACAGTGCTTGCACCGGGCCGACCGGACCATGAAGGCCGTCGGCGTCTTGAGGCGGGGGTTTTCCCCACCCACGCGCCCCCACGGGCGCCGCCGCCCTCACCGCTTGTCGGTCGCCTCGGCTCCCCGGTCCCGCCACGGCAGCTCCGCCGTCACCGTCGTCGGCCCCCCGACCGGCGAGTCGACGACGAACAGCCCGTCCACCGCGCCCAGCCGTTCCGCGAGCCCCGCCATCCCCGTGCCGCCGTCGAGGCGGGCACCGCCGCGGCCGTCGTCGGAGACCTGGATGAGCAGCCGTTCGTCCGAGCGCCACACGTCGACCGCCGCGGACCGGGCACCACTGTGCTTGCTGACGTTCTGCAGGAGTTCGGAGACGGTGAAGTAGGCGATGCCCTCGATCGCCGCGGCCGGCCGGCTGTCGAGGTCGACGGTCACCTTCACGGGCGCCGTACACCGCGAGGCGACGGCCGACAGCGCCGCGTCCAGCCCCCGGTCGGTGAGCACCGCCGGATGGATTCCCCGCGCAAGATCCCGCAGCTCCTGCAGCGCACGCTTCACCTCGCCGTGCGCCTCCTCGACCATCGCCGCCGCCGCGTCGGGGTCCTCCAGGAGCTTCTCCTTGGCCAGACCGAGGCCCATCGCCAGGTTCACCAGACGGGCCTGGGCGCCGTCGTGGAGATCGCGTTCGATGCGGCGCAGGTCGGCCGCCGCCGTGTCGACCACGATCCCGCGGTCCGACTCCAGCTCCGCGATACGGCGCTCCAGTTCCTCGGAGGGGAAGAGGAGGCCGCGCACCATGGCCCGGTCCACGTGCGTCAGTCCCCGCGCGATGTACGGCAGTACCGGCCACGCCACGAACAACGAGGTGATCGTGACGGTGAAGGTCACGATCCCCCACGGCAGCCGCATGAACTCGTACAGCATCGTGCGCCAGCCCACCGGGTCCTTCACGCTCATCCACACCTGCGAGACGAACCCGCCGCCCCCGCGCAACGGCAGCGGACTCGGCTCGTCCACGCGCACCCGCAGCAGCGCCCGGGCCCGCCGCCGCTCCAGCTTCCCCAGCTGCCGGGCACCCATCAGCGCGGCAGCGAGCAACGGGAAGCCGATCACCGTCACCGTCAGAAAGGCCGAAGTGAACAGCACGGTCGTGACGTACGTGAACCCGACCACCGCCAGCGGCAGATTGGCCAGGAGATGCGCGATCTCCCGCCACGTCTGTCCGCCGAACGCGAACCGTGCGGGCGGTAACGGATCGGACGGCGCCCGGCCGGCGGGCAGCCGCCGCACGGTGGGCGGGACCCCCTGGCGCTGCCCGTCCGATGAGTGCTGTCTACTGCCTGAGTTCTCCGCACCCCGTGGGTTCTGTCTGTCCCACGAAGGGCGTGGCTGGGCGGAGTCGGCGGGAATACGAGCGGTCATGCTCCACAGCCTGCCCGGCGGGCCCCGCCAGCGCCATGCTGCGGGCCGCCCGGCCATCCTGGGGAAAACCCCACCATCCCCGGCAGCGCGGGCAGCCTCCGCACGTCGAGCCGGCCCGCGTTACCGTTCAAGCTGTGACGGGCTGCTTACCGTTTCTTTAGCAGGGCCTAGACTCCCGTGCGTACAGATCACCGAACCACAGCGTTCCCGCCGGCCGGCCGGCGGGCCGGAACCGCCAGGTCAGGATCGGCAGGCCGGCACCGGCGGGCCGATGCCGACCGGTCGGCATCCACCAGGGGCGCAGTCAGCGAAGTCAGGGAGTGAGGGGACGGACGTGCCGGAACCGACGGTCGTCGCAGCCGTTGCCGCTGTCGCGGAACACGGGACCGTGACCGTGGTCGCGGCGGACTACTTCCAGTCCTACTCCGTCGTCGGACTGCTCGCCGTCATCGGCGTGCTGTTCGTCGCCGTCGCCTTCGGCGCGGGCCGCCTGCTGCGCCCCGTCGTCCCCACCCCCGAGAAACTCCTCACGTACGAGTGCGGGGTCGATCCCGTCGGCGAGGGCTGGGCGCACACCCAGGTCCGCTACTACGTGTACGCCTTCCTGTACGTGATCTTCGCCGTCGACTCGATCTTCCTGTTCCCCTGGGCGACGGTGTTCGCCGCCCCCGGCTACGGCGCGACGACGCTCGTGGAGATGTTCATCTTCCTGGGCTTCCTGGCCGTCGGCCTGCTCTACGCATACAAGAAGGGCGTCCTGGCATGGACGTGAACCCCGCTCCTGCTGAGCCCGTGCTGCTGCCCGAGCCGAAGCGCCTCGGCGCGCTCGCGCGCCTCGCCCCGGAGCCGATGAAGGTCATCCTCAACTGGGGCCGCCGCTACTCGCTCTGGGTGTTCAACTTCGGCCTCGCCTGCTGCGCGATCGAGTTCATCGCCGCGTCGATGGCCCGCCACGACTTCATCCGTCTCGGCGTGATCCCCTTCGCGCCCGGCCCGCGCCAGGCCGACCTGATGGTCGTCTCCGGCACGGTCACGGACAAGATGGCCCCGGCCGTGAAGCGCCTGTACGAGCAGATGCCGGAGCCGAAGTACGTCATCTCGTTCGGCGCGTGCAGCAACTGCGGCGGCCCCTACTGGGACTCGTACTCCGTCACGAAGGGCGTTGACCAGATCATCCCCGTCGACGTGTACGTCCCCGGCTGCCCGCCCCGCCCGGAGGCCCTGCTCCAGGGCATCCTGAAGCTCCAGGAGAAGATCGCGCGCGAGTCCCTGGGGGAGCGGTACGGCCATGGGGCGCGCCCCTCGGCGGCCGCGCTGCAGAGCGGACTCGTGACGCCGCCGGCTGCCGCGGGGGAGGGGGACCGGTGACCGGCTGGCTCCCCGCACCCGTCGAGGAACTCTTCGGCCCCGAGGCCATGGCAGAGGAGTCCTACGGCGTCCTCACCGTGGACGTCCCGTCCGCTTCCTGGACCGACGCGCTCCGCACGGCCCACTCCGCGCTGAGCTGCACCTACTTCGACTGGCTGAGCGCGGTCGACGAACCCGGCACGGGTTTCCGCGTCGCCGCCCACGTCGTCGCCCTGTCCCCGGTCCGCCGCCTCCTGCTCCGCACCACGGTCCCGCACGAGAACCCCGTCCTGCCGACCGCCACCGGCGTGTACGCGGGCGCGGCCTGGCACGAGCGCGAGACCCACGAAATGTTCGGCGTCACCTTCGAGGACCACCCCGCCCTCGACCCGCTCCTGCTGCCCGAGGGCTTCGAGGGGCACCCCCTGCGCAAGGACTTCGTCCTGGCCGCGCGCGTGGCCAAGGCCTGGCCCGGCGCCAAGGAACCGGGCGAGTCGGACCACGGCGGCCCCAAGCGCCGCCAGATGCTCCCCCCGGGCGTCCCCGACCCCAACGAGTGGGGGCCCCTGAAGGGGCAGCTGCCCCCGGCCCCCTCCCGCCCCGGTCGCGACCGCCCGTCCCGCGCGGCCGGAGAACGCCCTGCCCGCCCCGCCCGCGCCGCAGGCGACCGCCCGGTCCGCCGCACCCGCTCGGCGAGCGAGGGCTCGGCCAGCCAGACCGGGGCTCCCTCCGGTACCACCCCCACCCGGCGTTCACGGAGCGCGGGCGAGGGTTCGGCGAGCCAGCGCTCGGGATCCACCGAGCCCACGGAGTCCCCCACGGAGTCCCCCACGGGGTCCCCCAAGGCGGCACCCTCCACGGGGGCCGCGCGGCCGGAGGCATCGACCGAGCCCCGCCCCGAGCGCTCCGCCCCGAAGGCATCCACGTCCTCGCGCAGCACCGACGCTCCCTGGCACCACGCCCGTCCAGCCCACGACGAAGCCGAACCCACCCGGAAGCCGAGCGCGGACTCACCACCCACCCCGAAGCCGAGCGCGGACTCACCACCGAACGCGACGCCGCAGGCCGACCCGGCCCCTGCCCCGGACTCGACCCCTGCCCCGGACTCGACCCCTGCCCCTGACTCGACCCCTGCCCCTGACTCGACCCCTACCCCGGACCCGGACGCGACCCCCGAAGACCCCGCAGGAGGCACGCCGTGAACGACGCACTCGACGTCGCCCTGCGACTCCTCGTCGTCTTCGCCGTCTTCCTCACCTTCCCCCTGATCATCGGCCAGACAGAACACAAGGTCATGGCCCACATGCAGGGCCGCCTCGGCCCCATGTACGCCGGCGGCTTCCATGGCTGGGCCCAACTCGTCGCCGACGGCGTCAAGTTCGCCCAGAAGGAAGACGTCGTCCCGGCGGGCGCGGACCGCCGTGTCTTCCAGCTCGCCCCGGCCGTCGCCCTCCTGCCCTACCTGCTCGTCCTCCTCGCCATCCCGATCGGCCCCGGCGAGGGCGCCGTCGGTGAGGTCGTCGACGCGGGCGTCTTCTTCGTCCTCGCCGTCATGGGCGTCGGCGTCCTCGGCTCCCTCATGGCCGGCTGGGCCTCCGCCAACAAGTTCTCCCTCCTCGGCGGCCTCCGCACCGCCGCTCAGCTCCTCGCCTACGAACTCCCGATGCTGCTCACCGCCGCCTCCGTAGCGATGGCGGCCGGCACCGTCTCCCTCCCGGGCATCGTCGACGCCTTCGAGTGGTGGTGGCTGCCCTGGCAGATCGTCGGCGCGATCGTCTTCTTCGTCGCCGGTCTCGCCGAGCTGCAGCGGCCCCCGTTCGACATGCCCGTCGCCGACTCGGAGATCATCTTCGGCGCCTACACCGAGTACACCGGCCTCCGCTTCGCCCTCTTCCTGCTCGCCGAGTACGCCGGAATCGTCGTCCTGTGCGGCCTGACCACCGTCCTCTTCCTGGGCGGCTGGCACGGCCCCTGGGGCGCCGACGGCCTCGGCTGGGTCTGGACCCTGCTGAAGACCGCGATCCTCGCCTTCCTCGTCATCTGGCTGCGCGTCACCTACCCCCGTCTCCGCGAGGACCAGCTGCAGAAGCTGTCCTGGACCCTCCTCGTTCCCCTTTCCCTCGCCCAGATCGCCCTCACCGGCATCGTCAAGGTGGTGAACCAGTAACCATGGCCCCCATCCCCGGCTCCGGCCTGGCCAAGGGCCTGGCCGTCACCCTCCGCACGATGACGAAGAAGACCGTCACCGAGCAGTACCCGGACGCCCAGCCCGACCTCCCGCCCCGCACCCGCGGCGTGATCGGCCTGTTCGAGGAGAACTGCACGGTCTGCATGCTGTGCGCTCGCGAGTGCCCGGACTGGTGCATCTACATCGACTCCCACAAGGAGACGGTCCCGCCCGCCACCCCGGGCGGCCGCGAGCGAAGCCGCAACGTCCTCGACCGCTTCGCCATCGACTTCTCCCTCTGCATGTACTGCGGTATCTGCATCGAGGTCTGCCCCTTCGACGCCCTCTTCTGGTCCCCGGAGTTCGAGTACGCCGAGACCGACATCCGCGACCTCACCCACGAACGCGACAAGCTCCGCGAGTGGATGTGGACCGTCCCGGCCCCACCCGCCCTCGACCCCGGCGCGGAGGAACCGAAGGAGATCACCGCGGCCCGCAAGTCCGCGGAGAAACTCGCCGCGGCCGCCGAGCCCACGTCCGCCGGGCAGACCGCGTCCGACGGGAAGCCCCCGTCAGGGCAGGCCGCGCCGGATGCCCACACCCAGGCAGCGCCGGCGGCTCAGGCACGGCCCCGGCTCGCGACCGAGCCCCGTCGTGACCCCGAGCCCGGGCCCCGTTCCAGCGCCGGGCCCCGAGCCACTGCCGAGCCCCCTACCGCGACCGGACCGGGGACCGGTCCCGGGGCCGGAGGGGGGACCGGTCCCGGGGCCGGAGGGGGGACCGGACCCGGGACCGCTGCCGGGCCTGAGCCCGCCGACCCCGATACTGCCGACCCCGATACTGCCGACCCCGATACTCCCCGAAAGCCCCAGGAAGGAGAGTCGTGAGCCTCGCCGCAGCCGCCGCCACGGTGGCGCACCCAGCGGCCGCAGCGGCCGGTGCCGCCACTGCCGCCGACACCCACGGCTTTCTCTCCCCGACCGGTGTCGAGATCGCCTTTCTCCTCGTCGGTCTGGTCACCCTCGGCGCCGCGATCATCACCGTCACCACCCGGCAACTCGTGCACGCCGCCCTGTGGCTGGTGGTCACGCTCGGCGGCCTCGCCGTCGAGTACCTCCTGCTCACAGCCGAGTTCATCGCCTGGGTGCAGGTCCTCATCTACGTCGGTTCCGTCGTGGTCCTCCTTCTGTTCGGCCTGATGCTCACCAAGGCCCCCATCGGCCGCTCCCCGGACGCCGACTCCGGCAACCGCTGGGCCGCACTCACGGTGGCCGTCGCCTCGGCCGCCGCCCTGGTCTGGGTCGTCGTCGACGCCTTCCGCACGACATGGATCGACCTGGACGGCGCCGCCGCGGGCTCCACCGAGGTCACCGGCGAGGCCCTCTTCCAGAACTGGGTGCTCCCCTTCGAGGCTCTCTCCGTCCTCCTCCTCGCCGCCCTCGTCGGCGCGATTGTCCTGTCCCGCAAGGCGAAGGCGACCACCGACCGTCCGGGCGCCCGCACCGAGTCCGGCACCCCGCGTGCGAAGGAGCCGCGCTGATGCACCTCGCCTACCCCGCCGTGCTCTCCACCCTCCTCTTCTGCACGGGCCTGTACGGCGTCCTCGCCCGCCGCAACGCCATCCTGGTCCTCATGTCGGTCGAGCTGATGCTCAACGCTGTCAACCTCAACCTCGTCGCCTTCGACGTCTGGCTCAGCCGGGCCACCGAGGAGACCCTGCACTCCGGCCAGGCCCTGACCCTGTTCACCATCGCCATCGCCGCCGCAGAGATCGGCATCGGTCTGGCGATCGTGCTCGCCGTGTACCGCAACCGCGGCACCTCGGACATCGACAAGCTCCGCGACACCGCCGAGGGCCACGAAACCGACGGCCGTGACAGCGACGGCCCCGACGGCGAAGCCCCCGCGGCCCAGAAGGCTGAGGCCACCGCGTGACCACGACCACCCTCGCCGTCCTCGTCCCTCTCCTTCCGTTCCTCGGCGCCGCCGCCGGCCTGCTCCTGGGCCGTACGGCACCCGGCTTCGTCCGGCCCCTCGCCGTCCTGCCGACCCTCACGGCCTTCGCGCTCGCCGTGCTCGTCGCCGTACGCCAAGGTGGGGGCCGGGCCATCGACGCCGCCACCGAGCTCACGCCCACCGGCTCGGTGCCCATCGAACTCGCCCTGCACATCGACGGCTTCGCCGCCCTCGTCGCCGTCCTCGTCGGCCTGGTCGCGACCTGCGTGCAGATCTACTCGACGGGCTACCTGCGCGACGACCCGCGCTATCCCTCGTACGCCGCTCTCGTCTCCCTGTTCACCTCCGCGATGCTGCTCGTCGTCTACTCCGGCGACCTCATGGTGCTGCTGGTCGGCTGGGAGATCATGGGCATCTGCTCCTACTTCCTGGTCGGCCACTACTGGGAGACCCCGGAGGCCCGAGCCGCCTCCATCAAGGCCTTCCTGGTCACCAAGCTAGGCGACGTCCCCTTCCTCATCGGCCTGTTCGCCCTCGCCGTGGAGGCCGGGTCCTTCCGCATCACGACCGTCCTGGGCGCGGTCGCGAGCGGCGGACTCGACCACCCGACGCTCATCGCCCTGCTGCTCCTGGCAGGTGTGGCCGGCAAGTCGGCGCAGTTCCCGCTCCACACCTGGCTCCCCGACGCGATGGCGGGCCCCACACCCGTCTCCGCGCTGATCCACGCCGCCACGATGGTCGCCGCCGGTGTCTACTTCATCGCCCGGCTCCTCCCGGTCTTCGCCGCCTCCTCGGCGGCCCTGCTCGTCATGGCCGTCATGGCCGCGGCCACGATGGTCGGCTCCGGCGTCGCCGCGCTCGCCCAGGACGACATCAAACGCGTCCTCGCCTACTCGACGATCGGCCAGCTCGGCTACATGACCGGCGCCCTCGCCGTCGGCGACCGCGGAGCCGCCGTCTTCCACCTCCTCGCGCACGGCGCCTTCAAGGCGCTGCTGTTCCTCGCGGCCGGCGTGATCATCCACGCCGCCGGCACCAACTCGCTGGCCGCCATGTCCCGTATGAAGGGCCTGCGCGACCGCGTCCCCGACGCCTACTGGACGATGACCGTGGCGCTCCTCGCCCTCGCGGCGATCCCGCCCTTCAGCGGCTTCTTCACCAAGGAGGCCGTCCTCGGCGCCGCCGAACACGTCGCCACCGGCCACGCCGAGGGCATCCCCGGCGCCGCGGGCTGGATCGTCCTCGTCTCCGGCCTGCTCACTGCCCTGCTCACCGCCGGGTACGCCATGCGCCTGTGGCTGCTCGCCTTCCACGGCCGGGGTGCCGACGCCCCCGACCACGGCAAACAGCCGCCGGCCATGAACGCCGTGCTGTGGCTCCTCGCCGTCCCCTCCCTCGCCTTCGGACTGGTCACCGGCCCGCTGCCCGACTGGTTCGACGGACGAGACCTCACCCCGACTCTCACGACGGCCGTCCTCGGTACGGGCCTCGCCCTGGTGGGCGGACTGGTGACCTACGGCGCCTGGAAGCACACCACCGCACTCGCGGCACGCGTCCCACTGGGCGCGGTCGCCGCCCACCCCGAGGGCGACGCCGCCCAGGTCGAGGCCGAGGCAATCGCGAGCCACGCACCCGCGTACGGAGACGTGGCCGCCGCACCCGACCCCGCGGACCCGGGACGGCTGCTGCTCGGCCCGCTCCACCGCCACGCGGCCCTCGGCTTCCACCTCGACGCCGTGTACAGGACGCTCTTCGTCCGACCGGTCCAGGCCGGAGCGAGTCTTGTCCGGTTCCTCGACCGCGAGGTCGTCGACACCTACGTACACGGTGCCGGCGCCGTACCCCGCGTGCTCGGCGCGGCCGTGCGGCGCGCCCAGACCGGCAATGTGCAGACCTATGTGAGCGCGCTGCTCGCCGGCACCGTCGTCCTGGCGGTCGCCGTCGTCCTCGTCGCCACGGGAGCGTGAGCAGGCGTGATCGATATCAGCGAGTCCGTGATGCAGTTCCTTCTGGCGTTCGCCGTCGTCGGCCCGCTCCTCGGCGCCGTCGCCGCTCTCCTGCCCGCCCCACCAGGACTGAAGGGGAAGTCACCCGAGCAGGCCGTGCTCCGCCACGGCGTGACCGTGACCGGCGCGGTCCTCATCGCCGCGATCGTCCTCGCGCTCGGCTTCGACCACGACCATCCGTCGAAGATGCAGGCCAGCACGGACATCAGCTGGATCCCCGCACTCGACGTGCGCATCCACCTCGGCATCGACGGCATCTCCCTCCCCCTTGTGGTCCTGACCGCGCTGCTGACCTTCCTCTGCGCGCTGTACTCCTACTTCAAGATGCCCAAGGGCCCGTCCCCGAAGGCCTTCGTCGCGCTCCTGCTCGTCCTCGAGTCCGGCACCCTCGCGACCTTCGCCGTCCTCGACCTGCTGCTCTTCTTCCTCGCGTTCGAGATGGTGCTCATCCCGATGTACTTCCTCATCGCCCGCTGGGGCGGTGAGCGACGGACCCCCGCCGCCTGGAAGTTCATCCTCTACACACTGCTCGGTTCCGTGGTCATGCTGCTGGGCCTGCTCCTGATCGGAATCAAGGCCGGCACATTCGACATGGTGGCACTCGCCACTGACAACGACCGGTCGCTCACCACATCCGTGCAGGTCATCGCCGTTCTGGCGGTCGGAATCGGGCTCGCGGTCAAGACGCCGATGTGGCCGCTGCACAGCTGGCTGCCGGACGCCCACACCGCAGCGCCGACCATCGGCTCGGTCCTGCTGGCCGGAGTGCTGCTGAAGATGGGTACGTACGGGTTCGTCCGGATCCTCCTGCCGATCACGCCCGACGGCCTGCGGACCTTCGCGCCCTACCTCGCCGCCTTCGCCGTCGTCGGCATCATCTACGGTTCGCTGGCCTGCCTCGCCCTCGCCAAGCAGGGAGCCAAGGGCGACCTCAAACGCCTCATCGCCTACTCCTCCGTCGGCCACATGGGCTTCGTCCTGCTCGGCATCGCGACGATGACCCCGACCGGCGTGAACGGCGCGCTGTTCGCGAACATCGCCCACGGCCTCATCACCGGCCTGCTCTTCTTCCTGGTCGGCGCGCTCAAGGACCGTACGGGCACCTCCGACCTCGACACCCTTGCCCAGGAGACCGGTGCCGCCCTCTACGGCAAGGCGCCCCGCCTCGGCGGCCTGCTCGCCTTCGGCGCCGTCGCCTCACTCGGACTGCCGGGCCTCGCCGGGTTCTGGGGCGAGATGCTCGCGATGTTCGGCGCGTTCAAGCCCGCCGACGGCCTCAGCCGCCCCGCCTTCCTCACCTTCATGGCGATCGCCGCGTTCGGCACACTGCTCACCGCCGCGTACCTGCTCGTCGTCGTACGCCGCGTCTGCATGGGCGCCGTACCGCAGGAAGGCCCGCGCCTGACCGACGTTCAGACATACGAGTACGCCGCCTGGACCCCGCTCGTCGCCCTCACCGTCCTCGCCGGCCTCTGGCCCGCGGCACTCCTCGGCCTGACCGATCCGGCCGTGCAGCAGCTCCTCGCAGGAGGCACCCGATGAGCTCCCTGGCCCAGTCCGTGGTCCAGTCCGTCGACTGGGTCGCGATCGCGCCGCCCACCATCGCGGCGGTCGTCGGACTCCTGGTACTCGTAGCGGACCTCTTCGTCGACGACAGCAAGAAGGCGCTGCTCGGCTGGACGTCGGTCGCGGGTCTCGCCGCCTCCACCCTCGCCCTGCTGCCCCTGCTCGACGGCGACCGCTCGACCTTCTGCCTGACCGGTGACGCGAACGTCTGCAGCTACACGGCTGACCGGTTCGCGCTGGCCATCCAGTTCCTCGTCCTCGGCGGCGCCCTCCTCGCTGCCCTGCTGTCGATGACGACCCTGAAGGACGCCAGGAGGGAACTCCCCGAAGGGGAGTTCTGGTTCCTGCTGCTGTCGTCCGCCGCGGGAGCCGCCCTCCTGCCCGCGTCACGCGACCTGGCGACCCTCATCGTCGCCCTGGAGGTCGCCTCCCTGCCCGCGTTCGCCCTCGTCGGCATCCGGCACGGCGACAAGCGGTCCTCCGAAGCCGCCCTGAAGTTCTTCCTGTCGTCGGTCACGGCGACCGCCGTGAGCCTGATGGGCATCAGCTTCGTGTACGCCTCCACAGGCACCCTGCACCTCACCGAGATCGCCGACGAGATCCGTCAGGTCGACGGCCAGTTCCACACACTCGCCCAGGCCGGCGTCGTCCTCACTCTCATCGGCTTCGCCTTCAAGACGGCCGCCGTACCGTTCCACTTCTGGGTGCCCGACACCTACGTGGGAGCACCGCTGCCCGTGGCCGCCTACCTGTCGGTGGTCGGCAAGGCGGTCGGCTTCTCCGGCCTGATCCTCGTCACCGTCGTCGCCCTCCCGTCATACGCCGACGTCTGGGGCCCGGCCCTCGCCGTGCTGGCCGCCCTCACCATGACCGTCGGAAACGTCGGCGCCCTCCGGCAGCAGGCCACGCGCGCGTACAGCGCGGTACGGCTCCTCGCGTGGTCCTCCGTCGGCCAGGCGGGCTACCTCCTGGTGCCGATAGCGGCGGCCGCGTACACCGACGACTCCGAGAAGGCCATCGGCTCCACCGTCGCCTACGCCCTGATGTACGCGGCGGTGAACCTCGGCGCCTTCGCGGTGGCGGCGCTCGTGGCCCGCTCGAAGCCGCTGAACCGTCTGAGCGACTACCGCGGCCTGTACGCGGCCAGCCCCCTCACCGCCCTGCTCCTCGGCTTCTTCCTGCTCTGCCTCGCCGGACTCCCGCCCGGCATCATCGGCCTCTTCGCCAAGGTCACCGTCTTCTCGGCAGCCGTCGACGCGGGCCTCGGCTGGCTCGCCGTCGTCATGGCCGCCAACGTCGTGATCGCCCTCTTCTACTACCTCCAATGGACGGCCCTGCTGTTCCGCGCCCCGGAGGGCGAGCCCGAGAAGCACCGCGTACCGGCCCCGCTGACCGCTGCCATCGCCCTGACCGGCGCCCTTGGAATCGCCCTGTCCGGAGCGCCCCAGCTGATCCTGCGCTTCTCCGACACCGGCCTGTTCTGACCGTTACGGCATCCACGCGCGCGAGTGGGGCACCCGAGCCGACGGCGCGCGTGGGCCCGGCCTGGCGTCCCTCACCCGTACGGCCGAGGGCGCCCCAGCGCGCACAAGGGAACTAGGGGTCCCCGCCTGGCGTTGACCAGTACGGGAGGGTCCACTGAGAAGTGGCGTCAACAGCATCCGCAAGCAAGGGTTCCCCGCCGCACGACTTGGAGGGCGTACCGTGCACCGCCGGCACAACGGGCTCAGGACCGCCGTACTCCTCGGGGGGCTGTCCGCACTCATCATCCTCATCGGCAGCTTCTTCGGCCGTACGGGGCTCATCGTGGCGCTGGTCGTCGCGCTCGGCACGAACGCGTACGCCTACTGGAACAGCGACAAGCTGGCTCTACGCGCGATGCGCGCACGCCCGGTGAGCGAGTTCGAAGCCCCCGCCCTCTACCGCATGGTCCGCGAGCTCTCCACCCAGGCCCGCCAGCCCATGCCACGCCTGTACATCTCCCCGACGGACGCGCCCAACGCGTTCGCGACCGGGCGCAACCCGCGCAATGCCGCGGTGTGCTGCACCGACGGCATCCTCCGCCTCCTGGACGAGCGCGAACTGCGCGGAGTCATCGGCCACGAGTTGAGCCACGTCTACAACCGGGACATCCTGATCTCATCGGTCGCCGGCGCCCTGGCATCGGTGATCATGTTCCTGGTCAACTTCGCCTGGCTGATCCCCATCGGCCGCTCCGACGACGACGAGGGACCCGGCATCCTCGGCATGCTGCTGATCCTGATCCTGGGCCCGCTCGCCGCATCCCTGATCCAACTGGCCATCAGCCGCTCCCGCGAGTACGAGGCGGACGCGTCCGGTGCCCAGCTGACCGGCGACCCCCTGGCGCTGGCCAGCGCCCTGCGCAAGCTGGAAGCAGGCACCAAACAGCTACCGCTGCCCCCGGAACCGCGTATCGAGACGGCGAGCCACATGATGATCGCGAACCCTTTCCGCCGAGGTCAGGGGCTCTCCAAGATGTTCTCGACACACCCACCGATGGCGGAGCGCATCGCCCGTCTCGAGCAGATGGCAGGTCGTCACCAGTGAAGACAATCCTCAACGTCATTTGGCTCATCGTGAGCGGCTTCTGGCTGTTCCTCGCCTACCTCCTCGCCGGCCTGCTGCTGTGCATCACCATCATCGGCATCCCGTTCGGCATCGCGTCGTTCCGTATCGGTGTCTACGCCCTGTGGCCCTTCGGGTACACGACCATCGAGCGTCGCGACGCGGGTGCGCCCTCCTGCGTCGGCAATGTGCTGTGGCTGGTCCTCGCGGGCTGGTGGCTGGCGCTCGGCCACATCGTGACGGGCCTCGTCCTGTGCGCCACGATCATCGGCATCCCCCTGGGCATCGCCAACTTCAAGCTCATCCCGGTCTCGTTGTTCCCCCTGGGACGCGAGATCGTGCCCACGGACCAGCCGTTCACGCAGAGCTGGTAGAGCGGCTCGGGCAAGCCGCCCGGAATGCGTCCTGTCGCGGCTTGTCCACAGCCTGCCCCGACTGTCAGTGCCGGCCTGCATCATGAACCCATGACCGAGTTCGAGCAGTTGCTGGACAGGGTGGCGGACAAGGCCCGCACCACCCGGCCGTGGGGCTGGCCTTCGCTCCCCGCGCCTGTGGACGAGGCGACGGTCGCCCGCGCCGAGTCCGCCCTCGGCTTCGCCCTGCCGCCGCTGCTGGCCGCGCTCTACCTGCGCATAGGAGACGGCGGATTCGGTCCGGAGTACGGCTTGTTGCCCCTGCTCGACAGCCCGCCCGCCGGTGAGCCCGCCGCCGTCACGCAGTACCTGGCCAACCGCAAGAGCGGCCGTAAGGACCCCGAATGGCCCTGGCCCGAGCACGTACTGCCGATATCCCACTGGGGCTGCGGCATGTACGCCTGCGTGGACTGCGACACCCCCGAGGGCACGGTGCTGCTCTACGAGCCGAACGCCCACGAGGCGGACCACGCCTGGTACGTCGACGCTCCCACCCTCACGGAGTGGCTGCACACCTGGCTGGACGGCACAGGCTGGTACGAGGAGCCCAACGAGGGGACGGATTTGGCCCCTTGGACCGAGTTCCAGATACGGACGAGGGCGGCGCAGGCGTCGTAACCGCACGGCGCGCCCCAGCGGCACGACAGGCTGAGCCGATGCCCGCGAGGCTGAGCTGATGCCCGTGAGCGTGCCGGAGCCATCTCCGTCCGTCAGGCCCCCGTTGCCCCGCGCTGCCGCGAAACCCACCACCGCCGTACCCCGTACGCGGCGGCCCCCACGCCCAGGACGGCCGCACCCACGGCCACCGACACCCCGGGCAGCGCGAACGCCAGCGTGACACAGCCGAGGAGCCCGACCACCGGTACGACCCGTGCCAACGGGGCCTGACTCAGCGTCCAGGCCGACGCGTTGGCCACGGCGTAGTAGGCGAGCACACCGAAGGAGGAGAAACCGATCGCACCCCGCACGTCCGTGGTGGCGGCCAGGACGGCGACCACCGCGCCGACGGCCAGCTCGGCCCGGTGCGGCACCTGGAAGCGCGGGTGCACGGCGGCCAGGGCGCCCGGCAGATGCCGGTCGCGGGCCATGGCGAGCGTCGTTCGGGAGACACCCAGGATGAGCGCGAGCAGCGACCCCAGCGCGGCCACGGCGGCACCGACCCGCACCACGGGAACGAGCCCCGGGACACCCGCGGCCCGGACCGCGTCGGCGAGCGGCGCCGAGGCCTGCCCGAGCCCGCCGGGCCCCAGCACGGAAAGGACAGCGACGGCCACGGCTGTGTACACCACGAGGGCGATACCCAGGGCCAGCGGGATCGCGCGGGGGATGGTGCGCGCCGGATCCCGCACCTCCTCGCCGAGGGTCGCGATCCGTGCGTACCCGGCGAAAGCGAAGAACAGCAAGCCGGCCGCCTGAAGCACACCGCCGGCGCCTGACGAGAGGCCGATGTCCAGCCGACTGGCGTCGGACTCCCCGGACCCGAGACACACGACCGCCACGGCAGCGAGGACCGCGAGCACCACCGCCACGATCACCCGCGTCAGCCAGGCGGACTTCTGGACGCCGCCGTAGTTCACCGCGGTCAGCGCCACCACGGCCGCGACGGCCACGGCGTGCGCCTGGCCAGGCCAGACGTACGCACCCACGGTGAGCGCCATCGCCGCGCACGATGCCGTCTTGCCGACGACGAACGACCAGCCCGCCAGGTATCCCCAGAAGTCCCCGAGCCGCTCGCGCCCGTACACGTACGTGCCGCCCGAAGCGGGGTAGCGGGCCGCCAGCCGTGCCGAGGACATGGCGTTGCAGTAGGCGACCACGGCAGCCACCCCGAGACCGAGAAGGAGTCCCGGCCCAGCAGCGGCCGCCGCCGGTCCCAGGGCGGCGAAGATGCCGGCCCCGACCATCGATCCCAGACCGATGACCACGGCGTCCCCTACCCCGAGGGTCCGCCGCAGGCTGGTGTTCGAACCGGGTTGTGTCATGGCCCGCACCCTACTGATCTGTGCAACCGGCAGGCACCGCGGAGACGTCCTGCATCACAACACGACACGAAGAGAGCGACACACCGGGACGAGCGGGGCACCGGTACAGGCGTCACGAGCACAAGGCACCTGTGTCCTCTGCGACACATGTGACAGATGCGACATGTGTGAAAACAGCCTGGCCGGAGCAGGAGTACAGCGCACAGACAGAACGGAAGGGCAGGTTCACGGCATGGGCATCATCAGCTGGATCATTCTGGGGCTGTTGGCCGGAGCCATCGCCAAGTTCCTGCTGCCGGGGCGCGACCCGGGCGGCTTCTTCGGCACGACCCTCATCGGTATCGCGGGCGCGTTCATCGGTGGCTGGATATCGGCCCGTTGGATGGACCACCCCATCAGCAGGGACTTCTACGACGGCGCCACCTGGGCCGCGGCCATCGGCGGCTCCCTCGTTCTGCTGATCGCCTACCGCATACTCTTCGGCCACTCGCGCCGCTGATCAGATACCCCGAGCCCGCAGTCAGCAGGCGAGAGGGCCGGTCCGGCGCTGGTGAGCGCCGGACCGGCCCTCTTCGTGTCCGTCCCCGGCGAGCACGGCCCGCAGCGCGGGCTCCCGCGGCGCGTGCCACCACCATCGGCTCGGCAGCGCTCAGTTGCTCACCACCGACGCGGTCGGCTCACCGGTAGTTCACGAACTGAAGGGCGAAGTCGAAGTCCTTGCCTTTCAGGAGGGCGATCACGGCCTGCAGGTCGTCGCGGCTCTTGGAGCTGACCCGGAGCTCGTCACCCTGGACCTGGGCCTTCACGCCCTTGGGGCCCTCGTCGCGGATGATCTTCGCCACCTTCTTGGCATTCTCCTGGGAGATGCCCTCCTCGATCGAGGCGAAGATCTTGTACTCCTTGCCGGACAGCTGGGGCTCGCCCGCGTCCAGCGCCTTCAAGGAGACGCCGCGCTTGATCAGCTTGGACTGGAAGACGTCGAGGATCGCCTTCACCCGGTCCTCGGAGTTCGCCTCCATCAGGATCTTGTCGCCGGACCACGAGATCGAGGCACCCACGCCCTTGAAGTCGTAGCGCTGGGAGATCTCCTTGGCGGCCTGGTTGAGGGCGTTGTCGACCTCCTGCCGCTCGACCTTCGAGACGATGTCGAAACTGGAGTCGGCCATGTCCTGTGGCTCCTTGTATCAGGGTGTGAATCGGTGCGTATCGGCGTACGTGGGGGCGGTCGCCGAGCCCGGCGTCGATCCCGGGCCGCATCCGCATAAGCCTAGCCACCCCCTCCCCTCGGAGCGCAGATCAATCGGGTGGCGAAGCACCCCCGCGCATCAGGTATCGTTTACGTCGTTGCCACCGGAGCAGCGCCGAAAGGCGGTGCGACGGGCAGCAAACCCCGGCGGTGTGCCCGAGCGGCCAAAGGGAGCAGACTGTAAATCTGCCGGCTCAGCCTTCCCAGGTTCGAATCCTGGCGCCGCCACACTGGGGAAGACCCCCTCCGATCAGGGATAGCACCTGATCGGAGGGGGTTTCTCGTTGATCACCTCGGTTCGACTGGCTGTGGACGGGGCGCGGACGTGTCTCACCTCGTATCGCCCGTATCCCACCGTTGATCAGTGCGTGTCCCCCAGGTGTCCCCCGGGGGTGAGCATGATCACTCGGGTTCGTTCCACTCCCGAAGTGCTGCGTCGATCCGGCTGTTCGCGCGCTCCCGGGTCTGGTCGAGCACCTTGGCGTACACCTGGTGCAGTACCGCGATGCTGTGCCCGGCACGGCGGGCGCACTCCATGGCGTTCACGCCGGAGCTGAGCCGGAACGACACCGTGACGTGCCACAGGTCGTAGGGACGGCGGGCCGGCAACGATGCCGTCTCCGCCATGACTTCTCCGAAGACGGCCTCCAGCGATACCGCACCCGGTTCGTTCCTCCTCAGGCAGACGATCCGCGCCTCCTCTATGACGGAGATGCCGCGGCCGTGACGGTGAGGACAGTGCCGTTGCACGATGGCCGTGACGGTGCGGCAGAAGCGGGCTGAGGCTGTACCGAAGTGGACGCCCAGCCGTGAGAGCGGACACTGCGGCCATCCTGGCCAGTGCGCGCATGAATTCTCTCCTCCCCGATGTGTCTCCCGAGAGCGGCACCAGGGAAGGAAGGGCCCTCTCACTCCGGCTCGGTGCCCGTGCGCTCCGCCACGACTTGGGGGTCGCGTCCTGCACCTTCCGAGATGCGACCAGTGGGGTGAAAGTGCACGGTGGTACTGGGGGTGCGTCGTTTGGAGGTGATGGGCATGCGACACCTGTTTCCCAGCGTGGCTGTGGTCGCCTCTCTCGTCCTTGGGGGAGGCACGGCCTTGGCGGTACCTCACAGCGCCCAGCCGGAGGCGCCTCGTGCGAAGCCGGCGAGTGCCGCGCTGCCCGAGCACGGATCCCGGGACGTCTGCAACTTCACCAAGCAGCGTCCAACGCTGAAGAACGGGTCGTCAGGAAGCGCTGTCCAACAGGCCCAGTGCTATCTGAACAACGCCATGACAGGCGCGAACCTGGACGTGGACGGGGACTTCGGACCGGTCACCAAATCGGCGACACAGCGGTTCCAGCGCTGTGCCGGAATCGTCGTGGACGGGGTGGTCGGGGCCCAGACGTGGTCCTTCCTGGTTTTCTGGGCCAACTCGACGGACACCGTTTGCTGATCCGCTGTCCGGCCCCGTGTTCCAACTCCTTGGCCACGGCCCGTCCTTCGACCGGCGGCTTCGCAACCACGGTGGCCGGCACGGGCTTCCGGGCACACTGAGAGCATGTCGTCCCGTCGCAGAAGGTGCCCTGAGTGTCGTCGCGAGATCGCTGTGGTCGCCGGGCGGTTCGCGCGGCATGATCCGCCCGGTGCGAACGGTGGGCTGGTGTCGTGTGCCGGGTCGCGCAGGCCGGCGGAGGTGGGAGCGGCTCAGCCGACGCTGGACGGGTACGTGGTTCCGGAGTTCCCTGGACAACTGCCGCTGTTCTGAGGCGCTTTCCGAAGCCCCCGCAGGCGGGACGCCCCACAGACCTTCCGATGCCCCACGGACCTTTCGAAGACCCCTCAGGAGCCCCTCAGTTGCCCGCCACCGACTTCACCGCCACCGACACCGGTGTCGAGCCGCTGACCAGTTCCAGGGTCAGGCCGGCCGTGGCCGGGGTGTCCACCAGTTCCGCGAGGATGGCGGCCACGTCGTCACGCGGGATCGAGCCGCGGCCGGTCGAGGCCTCCAGGCGAACCAGGCCCGTGCCCGGGTCGTTGGTCAGCGATCCGGGGCGCAGGATCGTCCAGTCCAGAGCGCTCTGGTTCCGGACGTGCTCGTCGGCCTTGCCCTTTGCGCGCAGGTACGCGTCAAAGACCTCGTCGCCCTGGTGACCCGGGTCGGCGCCCATCGACGACACCACGATGTGACGGCGCACGCCCGTCCGTACCGCGGCGTCCGCGAACAGCACCGCGGCGTCGCGGTCCACGGTGTCCTTGCGGGCCGCTCCGCTGCCCGGGCCCGCGCCCGCGGCGAAGACGGCCGCGTCCGCGCCCTGGAGATGCGCGGCGACCTGCTCGACCGTGGCCGACTCCAGGTCGCACAGCACGGGTTCGGCACCGACCCGCCGCAGGTCGTCGCCCTGTTCGGGGCGGCGGATGATGCCCGCGACCTCGTCGCCGCGCCCGGCGAGCAACCGCTCCAGCCGCAGCGCGATCTGACCATGACCTCCAGCGATAACAATGCGCATGTCTTCGACCGTACGCCCGACCGGCCCCGTGCGCCGCATGGCTTCCCGGCGGGTTCCGCCGCCCCGGAAGCCCCATGCCTCCCGACCCGGGAGCCCTACGACGGCTCGCCCCGGCCCTGCCGGGGCAGGTCCAGTGCCGCGGCCGCCGACGAGTTGCAGTACTCCCGTACCGCGCTGGTACGTGCCACCACGCGCCCCCGGTGCACCACGATCCGGCTGTACGCCAGTGAGAGCGCCCCCGCGAGCCGGTCGCCCCGCACAGCGAGGAGTTCCGCGGGAAAGCCCGCCTCCACCCGCACCTCGGGGAGCCCGAGCACCCTGCGCGCGGACGTGCTCACCGTGTCGTAGGCGTCCTCGGCCCGCAGACCGTGACGCGAGGCCAGCAGGTACGCCGCTTCCAGGGGGTCGCCGCGCCCCACCGGGTTCGACATGTCACGCAGGGCGCCGCTGCCCGCCGCGACCCGTACGCCGGCCGCGCGCAGCAGCCGTACGGGAGCCGTGCCCCGGTCGTCCGCGCCCCCGCAGCCGCCCTGAGGGAGGCACACGACACTGATCCCCGCCGCCGCGAGCTGGTCCGCCGCTCGCGCCGCCGCCTCGGCGGGCAGGCGCCCGAGCCCACCACAGGGGCCGAGCGTCACGCCGGGCCGCAGGCCCCCCGCCATCGCGGCGAGCCGGCCGAGCCGCGCGGGATCGGAGCCGTCGACGTGCAGGTCGACCGGGCAGCCCTGCTCGGAGGCGACGTCAAGGACCGCTTCCACGTACCCGGTGGGATCGGGGTCCAGATCCGGACGGCCGCCCACTACGGAGGCGCCCATCTTCACCGCGTCCCGCAGCATCGCGAGCCCGTCGGCACCGGCGACGCCGGTCAGCAGCCGCGGCATCGCCACCGTCGTCAGCTCGACGAGGCCGCGCAGCGCCCGCCCCGCACGGAGCACGGCCGTCAGCGCGCCGAGCCCTTGTACGTCTCCCACGTGCACGTGCGAGCGCAGCGCCGTCGTCCCGTGCCCGAGCTGGAGCAGCGCCGCCTCGGTGGCCCGCCGCTGGACGTCCTCGGCGTCGTGCGGGACCGGTCCGTCGGCGTCGGCGGACAGAGCCGTGTCGCCGTGTGCGTGCGGCTCGGCCGGAGCGGGCAGCAGCAGGTAGCCGCCGAGGTCCACGCGCGCGGCGTGCCCGCCCGGGCCCGAGGCCCCTCCGCCCGCCAGGCTTCCCGCCGTGCCCACCGCCTCGATGCGCCCGCGGCACAGCCGTACGTCCACGGTCCGGCCGTCGGTGAGCCGCGCCCCGCACAACAGCAGGGCGGTTCCCTCGGGCTGTCCCGACGAGAAGCCCGGTGAGGGGTCCGACGAGGAAGGGGAGGGCTGCGGCTGACTGTCGGGCATCGCACTCCTGGGGTAGGCCGCTGCGCGAGGAGGACACGCAAGATCACGCGGAGTGAGTCGAGCCTAGGGCGGCCGACCGCCCGCTTCAGGGAGGAGCGGAATAGTCGTACCGGTGTGGTCCTCCCCGTCGGCGGGGGGCGTGATCGGCGCGGCCCCGACGGCTTGCCCTCCTGGTCCAGGCGGTGCGGCGGCCGTGACACGTGAGGTGACGGAGGGCGATGAAGCATCCGGGAACAGTCCGGGGTGGGTGCCGCGAAACCGATTTGGGCGATCGGCCGTGGGGCGTGTAATGTCTTCATCGCTCGCCCCAATAGCTCAGTCGGCAGAGCGTCTCCATGGTAAGGAGAAGGTCTACGGTTCGATTCCGTATTGGGGCTCTGATGTGAAGGGTTCCCGCCGTGAGGCGGGGATCGATCGCATCGCAGCGGTGTAGCTCAGTCGGTAGAGCAAGCGGCTCATAATCGCTGTGTCACCGGTTCAAGTCCGGTCACCGCTACAGACAGTAGCCGATTGCGGGGTCGGTCCTTCGATCGGCTACTCTTCTTGCGTTAATTCAGTCCATTCTGTTCGTCAAGGAGCACTCACGTGGCTGCCACCGACGTCCGCCCGAAGATCACGCTGGCCTGCGTGGAGTGCAAGGAGCGGAACTACATCACCAAGAAGAACCGGCGTAACAACCCGGACCGTCTTGAGATGAAGAAGCACTGCCCGCGCTGCAACGCGCACACCGCGCACCGCGAGACGCGATAAAACAGGCTCGTACGCGAGGCCGCCCCCGTAACAGGGGGCGGCCTCGCGTCGTTTCGGCCACTGTGGCGAACGCTCGTTATCAGGCAGGATCCTGCAGAGCCGTCGTTCACCGGTCAACCACAGCACACATCAGGAGGTGCCGAGCCCATGGCGCTCGACCAGTCCTTCGTGGGGCGGTCCTACCCGCCCACCGATCCCTATGAGGTCGGCCGGGAGAAGATCCGCGAGTTCGCGGAGGCCGTGGGGGACACCAACCCGGCGTACACGGACCCGGAGGCCGCCAAGGCGCTCGGTCACGCCGATGTGATCGCCCCGCCGACCTTCGTGTTCTCGATCACCTTCAGGGCGGCCGAGCAGGTCGTCCAGGACCCCAAGCTGGGGCTCGACTACAGCCGCGTCGTGCACGGCGACCAGAAGTTCGCGTACACGCGCCCCGTGCGCGCGGGCGACCGGCTCACGGTCACCTCGACCATCGAGAAGATCAAGTCCATGGCCGGCAACGACTTCCTGGACATCCGGGGTGAGGTCCACGACGAGGCGGGCGAGCACGTGGTGACCGCCTGGACCAAGCTCGTCGCCCGCGCCGAGGACGACGAGGCCCCGGCAGAAGGGCAGGCGTGAGCCGATGACGGCACAGATCAAGTACGCGGACGTCGAGGTCGGCACGGAACTGCCCGGACAGACGTTCCCGGTCACCCGGGCCACGCTCGTGCGGTACGCGGGCGCCTCCGGCGACTTCAACCCGATCCACTGGAACGAGAAGTTCGCCAAGGAGGTCGGGCTGCCGGACGTCATCGCGCACGGCATGTTCACCATGGCCGAGGCGATCCGAGTGGTCACCGACTGGGCGGGCGACCCGGCGGCGGTCGTGGAGTACGGGGTCCGCTTCACCCGGCCCGTGGTCGTCCCGAACGACGACGAGGGCGCCACCATCGAGGTCAGCGGCAAGGTCGCGGCCAAGCTCGACGACGACACCGTCCGCGTCGACCTGACCGTCACCAGCGCCGGCCAGAAGGTGCTCGGCATGTCCCGGGCGGTCGTACGCCTGGCGTGAGCCGCGCCTGTTCACGTAAGGGGTGCCCATCCAGGTGGGGCACCCCTTACGCGTCGTACTCCCTGGGGCACCAGCTTCGTGGACACACCGGACACACGCCGAAGCGACGCACGTGGCGTGCACGCGCGCGGGGAAGCCCCAGCGCCGTCTCGTACCCTTGTGCCCGTGCTGGAACTCCACGACGCCCCGCTCGCTCCGCTGACCACCTTCCGGCTCGGCGGCCCCGCGGACCGGCTGATCACCGCGACGACCGATGCCGAAGTGATCGCCGCCGTCCGCGAGGCCGACGACTCCGGTACACCCCTGCTGCTCATCGGCGGCGGATCCAACCTGGTCATCGGCGACAAGGGCTTCGCGGGGACCGCACTCGTCATCGCGACCAAGGGCTTCACGCTCGACGGCACACGGCTGGAGCTGGCGGCCGGCGAGGTGTGGACCGACGCCGTCGCCCGCACCGTCGAGGCCGGACTCGCGGGGGTCGAGTGCCTCGCCGGAATCCCCGGCTCGGCGGGCGCGACACCGATCCAGAACGTCGGGGCGTACGGCCAGGAGGTCTCCTCCACCATCACCGAAGTGGTCGCCTACGACCGCGTCACCCACGAGACGGTCACCCTTCAGAACGCCGAGTGCGCCTTCTCGTACCGGCACAGCCGCTTCAAGGGCGACCCCGAGCGGTACGTCGTACTGCGCGTCCGCTTCGAGCTGGAGGACGCGGACGGTCTGTCGGCTCCGATCAGGTACGCGGAGGCCGCACGGACCCTCGGCGTCGAACCCGGCGACCGCGTCCCCCTCGCAGCCGCCCGCGAGGCGGTGCTGAAACTGCGCTCCGGCAAGGGCATGGTCCTCGACCCCGAGGACCACGACACCTGGTCGGCCGGATCGTTCTTCACCAACCCGATCCTCACCAACGAGGACTTCGCCGCGTTCCACGCGCGCGTACGGGAGCGGCTGGGCGACGGCGCCGTCCCGCCCGCCTACCCCGCGGGCGACGGCCACACCAAGACCTCCGCGGCCTGGCTGATCGACAAGGCGGGCTTCACCAAGGGCTACGGCACCGGACCCGCCCGCATCTCCACCAAGCACACGCTGGCCCTCACCAACCGCGGCGATGCCACCACCGAGGACCTGCTCGCCCTCGCCCGGGAGGTCGTCGCCGGCGTCCGGGACGCCTTCGGGATCACCCTGGTGAACGAGCCCGTGACGGTGGGCGTCAGCCTCTGAGAGCGGGCCCTGCCCGCCGCGTCCACCGCGGCCTCACGCCGCGAGCCAGTCGTCGACGCCCGACAGCAGCTTCTCCTTGACGTCGTCCGGGGCCGCCGAACCGCGTACCGACTGGCGGGCCAGCTCCGCCAGCTCGGCGTCCGTGAAACCGTGGTGATCGCGGGCGATCTCGTACTGGGCCGCGAGGCGTGAACCGAACAACAGCGGGTCGTCCGCACCGAGCGCCATCGGGACCCCCGCCTCGAACAGAGTCCTCAAGGGGACGTCCTCGGGCTTCTCGTAGACGCCCAGCGCGACGTTGGAGGCCGGGCACACCTCGCAGGTGATCCCCCGCTCGGCCAGCCGCTTCAACAGCCGCGGATCCTCCGCCGCGCGCACCCCGTGTCCGATCCGCGAGGCGTGCAGGTCGTCCAGGCAGTCCCGGACCGACGACGGGCCGGTCAGCTCACCGCCGTGCGGCGCCGACAGCAGCCCCCCGTCCCGCGCGATCGCGAACGCCCGGTCGAAGTCCCGCGCCATGCCCCGCCGCTCGTCGTTCGAGAGCCCGAAACCGACGATGCCGCGGTCCCTGTAGCGCACGGCCAGCCGTGCCAGTGTGCGCGCGTCGAGCGGATGCTTCATGCGGTTCGCGGCGACGAGGACGCGCATCCCGAGGCCGGTATCGCGGACGGTCGTGTCCACCGCGTCCAGAATGATCTCCAGGGCCGGGATGAGCCCGCCCAGCCGCGGCGCGTACGACGTGGGGTCGACCTGGATCTCCAGCCAGCCGGAGCCGTCCCTGAGGTCCTCCTCGGCCGCCTCGCGCACCAGCCGCTGGATGTCCTCGGGCTCTCTGATGCAGGACCTCGCGGCGTCGTACAGCCGCTGGAAGCGGAACCAGCCCCGCTCGTCCGTCGCCCGCAGCCTGGGCGGTTCCCCGCTGGTCAGTGCCTCGGTGAGGGTCTCGGGCAGCCGCACGCCGTACTTGTCGGCGAGTTCGAGGACGGTTCCGGGCCGCATCGACCCGGTGAAATGCAGGTGCAGATGAGCCTTGGGCAGCTCAGAGACATCACGTACGTGCTCCATCCGAGGATCCTGCCGTACACGGATTACGTATCGGTACCGCTTTCCCCGATCGTGGTCTTGCTCGCACTCGGACACGAAAAAACGGGTGAGCACCTCCCGCACTCGGGAGGTGCTCACCCGCTCGTACGAGAACGCCTCAGTCCCGCGCCTCCGCCAGCAGCTTCTGGATGCGGCTCACGCCCTCGACGAGGTCCTCGTCACCCAGCGCGTACGACAGCCGCAGGTACCCCGGCGTGCCGAACGCCTCACCCGGGACGACCGCGACCTCGGCCTCCTCCAGGATGAGCGCCGCCAGCTCGACGGTGTTCTGCGGACGCTTGCCGCGGATCTCCTTGCCGATCAGGGCCTTCACGGAGGGGTACGCGTAGAAGGCGCCCTCGGGCTCCGGGCAGAGCACGCCGTCGATCTCGTTGAGCATCCGGACGATGGTCCGGCGGCGGCGGTCGAAGGCCTCGCGCATCGTCGCGACGGCGTCCAGGTCACCGGAGACGGCGGCGATCGCGGCCACCTGGGCGACGTTCGAGACGTTGGACGTGGCGTGCGACTGGAGGTTCGTCGCGGCCTTGACCACGTCCTTCGGGCCGATGACCCAGCCGACGCGCCAGCCCGTCATCGCGTACGTCTTGGCGACGCCGTTGACCACGATGCACTTGTCGCGCAGCTCAGGCAGGAGCGCGGGGAGGGACACGGAGACCGCGTCGCCGTAGACCAGGTGCTCGTAGATCTCGTCCGTGAGCACCCACAGGCCGTGCTCGACGGCCCAGCGGCCGATCGCCTCGGTCTCGGCCTCGCTGTAGACGGAGCCGGTCGGGTTGGACGGTGACACGAAGAGGACGACCTTGGTCTTCTCCGTGCGGGCGGCCTCCAGCTGCTCGACCGAGACCCGGTAGCCCGTGGTCTCGTCCGCGACGACCTCGACCGGGACGCCGCCGGCGAGGCGGATCGACTCCGGGTACGTCGTCCAGTACGGCGCCGGGACGATGACCTCGTCGCCCGGGTCGAGGATCGCGGCGAAGGCCTCGTAGATGGCCTGCTTGCCGCCGTTGGTGACCAGGATCTGGGAGACGTCGGGCTCGTAGCCCGAGTCGCGCAGCGTCTTCGCGGCGATCGCGGCCTTCAGCTCGGGCAGGCCGCCCGCCGGCGTGTAGCGGTGGAACTTCGGGTTCTTGCAGGCCTCGACGGCCGCCTCGACGATGTAGTCCGGCGTCGGGAAGTCGGGCTCACCGGCGCCGAAGCCGATCACCGGACGCCCGGCGGCCTTGAGGGCCTTGGCCTTGGCGTCCACGGCGAGGGTGGCGGACTCGGAGATCGCGCCGACTCGGGCGGAGACCCGGCGCTCGGTGGGAGGGGTTGCAGCGCTCATGGACCCCATCGTTTCAGACACGAAACGCCCGCGGCACGCGGGTTTCACAGACTGGTCACGCGGGTGAACAGACGCCCGACGGGCCCGTGGCACAGGCGGACCGGGCCGCGGGCCCGGGGCGCGTACGAGCCCTGCCGCCCCACGGGCGGCTGCGGCGTGTACGACCGAAAAACACGCCCGTGCGAGGGCGGCGCAGCGGCGAAACCGCAACCGACAACGCCCGTGGGAACACTTTCTGTTCGACGACCGGCTCCGGACCACGTACACTCTCACCTCGTTGGCCTCCACCGGCCGCGCTCACCCGGTGCACACCGAGCACTCAGGCGGATGCGGTACGTTTGTGGGGAACCAAAGGGTCGTAGCTCAATTGGTAGAGCACTGGTCTCCAAAACCAGCGGTTGGGGGTTCAAGTCCCTCCGGCCCTGCTACACACTCCTTACGCCAGGATGTGTGCGCATGTACGTACAGCAGCAATGCACCGCCGTGCGGCTCAGACCGGGCGCGGCACGGCCACGACCCGGAATCAGGTGAGGACGAGTGACGGACGCCGTGGGCTCCATCGACATGCCTGATGCCCAGGATGAGGCGCCGGAGTCCAAGAAGAAGACCCGCAAGGGCGGCAAGCGCGGCAAGAAGGGCCCCTTCAAGCGCCTGGCGTTGTTCTACCGCCAGATCGTCGCGGAGCTCCGCAAGGTCGTCTGGCCGACCCGCTCGCAGCTGACGACGTACACGACCGTGGTGATTGTCTTCGTCGTCATCATGATCGGTCTGGTGACTGTGATTGACTTCGGACTCGACAAGGCCGCCAAGTACGTCTTCGGCTGAGCCGAAAGCGAAGGGCGCCGTACCCGGCGCCCCTTTCGCGTGTTCCACCGCCATGAATCCAGGAAGAAGCAGCCACCGTGTCTGACCCGAACGTGAACGACGCCATCGAGCCTCGTGGAGAAGGTGTCGAGTCCGCGGACGACGAGCTCGACATCGTCGAGGGAGCGGACGAGGTCGACGAGTTCGAGGCTGCCGAGGCCGAGGCGGGGGAGCCGGCTGAGGAAGCCGCCGTGCACGTCGAGGACGAGGTCGAGGAGGAGGCCGCCGAGGAGGAGGCCGAGCCCGTCGACCCCGTCGCCGCCCTGCGCGAGGAGCTGCGGACCCTGCCCGGCGAGTGGTACGTGATCCACACCTACGCCGGCTACGAGAACCGCGTGAAGACCAACCTGGAGCAGCGCGCCGTCTCGCTGAACGTCGAGGACTACATCTTCCAGGCCGAGGTGCCGCAGGAGGAGGTCGTCCAGATCAAGAACGGCGACCGCAAGACCATCCGCCAGAACAAGCTCCCGGGCTACGTCCTGGTGCGCATGGACCTGACGAACGAGTCCTGGGGTGTCGTCCGCAACACGCCCGGCGTCACCGGCTTCGTGGGCAACGCCTACGACCCGTACCCGCTGACGCTCGACGAGATCGTCAAGATGCTCGCCCCCGAGGCCGAGGAGAAGGCCGCCCGCGAGGCCGCAGAGGCCGAGGGCAAGCCGGCTCCGGCCCGCAAGGTCGAGGTTCAGGTGCTCGACTTCGAGGTCGGCGACTCGGTCACCGTCACCGACGGCCCGTTCGCCACGCTGCAGGCGACGATCAACGAGATCAACGCCGACTCGAAGAAGGTCAAGGGCCTCGTCGAGATCTTCGGCCGCGAGACGCCGGTCGAGCTGAGCTTCGACCAGATCCAGAAGAACTAGTTCGAGGACTGGTTCGAGGACTGGTTCGGCGGCCGGGAGCCCCGGCTTCTGGAACTGTCGCTTCCGAGCAGGTCAGGCGGGCTCTCGTGGCCGGTCTGACCTGCTCGGTTTTTGGCCGCGCATCTATACCCGTTATCGTTGTGCGGTATGCCTCCATCCGGGACGCGACCCGGTCGGAGGCGCACTCGAATCGAAAGGACCCGGAGAGCAATGCCTCCCAAGAAGAAGAAGGTCACGGGGCTCATCAAGCTCCAGATCCAGGCCGGTGCCGCGAACCCGGCCCCGCCGGTCGGCCCGGCGCTGGGTCAGCACGGCGTCAACATCATGGAGTTCTGCAAGGCCTACAACGCCGCGACCGAGTCGCAGCGCGGTTGGGTCATCCCGGTGGAGATCACGGTCTACGAGGACCGCTCCTTCACCTTCATCACCAAGACGCCGCCGGCCGCCAAGATGATCCTCAAGGCCGCGGGCGTGGAGAAGGGCTCCGGCGAGCCGCACAAGACCAAGGTCGCCAAGATCACCGAGGCGCAGGTCCGCGAGATCGCCCAGACCAAGCTGCCCGACCTCAACGCCAACGACCTGGACGCCGCCGCGAAGATCATCGCCGGTACCGCGCGTTCCATGGGCGTCACGGTCGAGGGCTGAACCCCACCTTCGTACCATGCGGCTGTGATCCCCTGATCACCCGCCGCACGTGGCAGGGCCTGCTCGGCCCGTACCACGACTCCTTTCAGAACACACAGGAGCAGTTGTGAGCAAGCGCAGCAAGGCTCTCCGCGCTGCGGACGCCAAGGTCGACCGGGAGAAGCTGTACGCCCCGCTCGAGGCCGTCCGTCTCGCCAAGGAGACCTCCACGACCAAGTTCGACGGCACCGTCGAGGTCGCCTTCCGTCTGGGTGTCGACCCGCGCAAGGCCGACCAGATGGTCCGTGGCACCGTGAACCTCCCGCACGGCACCGGTAAGACCGCCCGGGTCCTGGTCTTCGCGACCGGTGACCGTGCCGAGGCCGCTCGTGCCGCCGGCGCCGACATCGTCGGCTCCGACGAGCTGATCGACGAGGTGTCGAAGGGCCGTCTGGACTTCGACGCCGTCGTCGCCACCCCGGACCTCATGGGCAAGGTCGGCCGCCTCGGCCGCGTGCTCGGTCCCCGTGGTCTCATGCCGAACCCCAAGACCGGCACCGTGACCCCGGACGTCGTGAAGGCCGTCAACGACATCAAGGGCGGCAAGATCGAGTTCCGCGTCGACAAGCACTCGAACCTGCACTTCATCATCGGCAAGACGTCGTTCGACGACACGAAGCTGGTGGAGAACTACGCCGCGGCGCTGGAGGAGATCACCCGTCTCAAGCCGTCCGCCGCGAAGGGTCGCTACATCAAGAAGGCCGCCATCACCACCACGATGGGCCCCGGCATTCCCGTCGACCCCAACCGCACCCGGAACCTCCTCGTCGAGGAGGACCCGGCCGCCGTCTGAGGCCTACGCCGATTTCGGTAGCCGGTCGCGCAAGCGTTCTGGTCAGCGAGCCCCGCAACCTTTCGAGGTGCGGGGCTCGTCCCATATCTGGCATACGTACGAGTGTCAGTGCTCTGCGCTAGCGTGCGAAGCACAGGAATCTCATGGGGGGTTGGGACGAATGACCAGCACGACCGTGCGCCGGATGGCTCTTTCGATCGCTGTGGTGACCGCGCTGGCGGGGGCGGCCGCCTGCACGTCCGCGGAGTCCTCGGGCGGCTCCGGCAAGGACGACAAGGCGGGCCGCAAGGGCGGGGCGGCCGTCAGTCCCCTCGCGGCCCTGCGTCTGGCGGAGAAGTCCACCAGCAGCGCCGACTCCGCGCGGGTGACGTCCACGACCACGATGGGCACCATGATGTCCATGGAGGCCGAGGGCGCCCTCGACTGGTCCGACGGCTACACCGGCACGATGACCATCGAGTACACCGGCGGAACGATGGCCGACCAGATGCGCCAGATGGGCGCCACCAAGATGGAGGCCCGCTACCTGCCCGACGCCTACTACGCGCAGATGGGCGACACGTTCGCCGAGCAGGCGGGCGGCAAGCACTGGATCAAGTACGACTACGACGCCCTGGCGGAAGCGGCCGGCGGCTCGGGCGCGTACATGAAGGACCAGATGCAGAACACCACGCCGAACCAGTCGGTGAAGCTGCTGCTCGCCTCCGGCGACGTGAAGAAGGTCGGCGAGGAGACCGTGCGCGGTGAGAAGACCACGCACTACTCGGGCACGGTCGAGGTCGCGGACCTCGCCGAGAAGAACTCTGGCCTGACCGAGAGCCAGCTGGACGACCTGAAGAAGCAGCTGCAGCAGGCCGGGATCACCACCGAGACCATCGACATCTGGGTCAACGACAGGGATCTGCTGGTCAAGAAGGTCGAGAAGGGCGAGATGACGTCCGGCACGATGTCGCAGACGGCGTATTACAGCGACTATGGCGTGAAAGTCGCCACGGAGGTGCCTCCGGCGGGGGACACGGTGGACTTCACAAAGCTGATACAGAGCCAGCCGGCGGCCTGAAATCCGTGGGGGCGCACGACCGGCGCGGGGTAAGGTCGCCTCCTGATCACAGGCTCCGCACAGGAGTCATACGTTCCTGGGGGGACTCATGAGGTATTCCGCGCGTGGCACCGTCCGCCGCACCACGGCCGGCGCCGTCGGCGCAGCGGCACTGCTCGGCGGTGCTGTGGCGTGCGGGGGCGGGGAGAGTGGCGGTGCGGCCACGAAGCGTTCAGCCGCGCAGGTCATCACCGCAGCGTACGAGAAGACGGCGGAGGCCAAGTCCGCCAAGATCAGCATGACCCTGTCGATGCCGGACTCCATGAAGGGCGGCGGCGACATGAAGATGTCCGGGGTCATGGGCTGGGACCCGACCGTCATGGATGTGACGATGGAGGGCTCCGCGCTCGCGGCGGAACCGGCCGCCCCGGACCGCATACGCATGATCTGGCGCGACAACGTCATGTACATGGACATGGGTGCGGCCGCCGCCAAGGACATGGACGGCAAGCGCTGGATGAAGATGGACCTGGAGGCCGCGGCGAAGGCCTCCGGGGACGAGAAGGCCATGGAGCAGATGACCTCCGGCCTGGAGAACATGAACCAGGACCCGGCGCAGCAGCTGGCGATGCTCCTCGACTCGCCCAACCTCAAGCACGTGGGCAGCGAGAAGATCGACGGCGAGGAGACCCAGCACTACAAGGGCACACTGAGTGTCAAGGAGATGCTGGACTCGAACGAGGGGCTGGACGTCCTCGACGCCAAGGAGCGGAAGCAGCTCCTGGACGGCATCGACAAGGCGGGCATCAAGGGCTACGACACCGAGGTCTGGGTCAACGAGGACGACCTGCCGGTGCGGATGGACGTGGGCATCGACAGCCCCGAGGGTGCCGTCGAAATCACCATGACCATGTCGGACTACGGTGCGAAGGCGGACGTCGAGGTCCCGCCCGCTGCTGACACCTTCGACCTCTTCGAGATGCTCAAGGGCCTGGGCGAGGGCGGCCTCGGGGAGGAAGCCGCCTCGGGTGAGGGCACCGTGGACGACAGCACGGTGGACGAGGAGCTCAAGGAGCTGGAAGAGCTCGAGAAGGAGCTGAAGGAGCTCGAGGCGAACTCGGGCGCCTGACACCTGAGGCCCCAGGGCGGTCGGCCGGACGGCCCTGGGGCAGTCCCGGCCCTGGACCCCGAGCGGATTTGCTTGACAGCGATCCGGTCCCGTACCCTTCCGGGGAAGCCAAAGACCGCTGGTCGTTGCCGTGCACTCGTGAGAGGGCCCGGTGGCCGAAGGATCCGCTGAACTGCGGACGACCCGCGTAGGTGACTGTGGAAGTGCTCCTGGGCCGGTTCCGTTCTCCGATGGAATTCGTCCGGTCGAGCTACGCCCTGTGCGCCTGCGCCAGGGCGTTTCGTTTGTCCCAGCCCCTTCCGAGCGGTCCTCATCACCCGGAAGGAGGCCGAGGCTCATGGCGACGCCCGACAAGGTCGCAGCCGTGGAGGAGATTACGGAGAAGCTCCGTGGCTCCAACGCCGCTGTTGTGACGTCCTACACCGGGCTGAGCGTGGCGCAGCTCAAGCAGTTGCGCCGTTCTCTCGGCGAGAACGCTCAGTACCGAGTGGTGAAGAACACGCTGACCAAGATCGCGGCCCAGGAGGCCGGGATCTCCGTGCTGGACGAGCACCTCAGTGGCTCGACGGCCGTCGCCTTCGTGACCGGTGACCCGGTCGAGGCGGCGAAGGGTCTGCGTGACTTCGCCAAGGAGAACCCCGCTCTCGTCATCAAGGGCGGTGTCCTTGACGGTAAGGCGCTGTCCGCCGACGAGATCAAGAAGCTTGCGGACCTCGAGTCCCGCGAGGTTCTGCTGTCCAAGCTGGCCGGTGCTCTGAAGGGCAAGCAGTCCCAGGCTGCCTCTGTCTTCCAGGCGCTGCCGTCGAAGCTCGTCCGCACCGTGGACGCGCTGCGCGCCAAGCAGGACGAGCAGGGCGGTGCCGAGTAATTCGGCTCGCAACATGACCGCCGCCTGACGCGACGGTCGTAGCGGGCCGAACGTCTACGCAGTAACGCCGCAAGGCGCACGCCCGCCAGACATGTACATCCGGCACCAGCCGATTTAGTGGAAGGATCGCCCGTCATGGCGAAGCTCAGCCAGGAAGACCTGCTCGCGCAGTTCGAGGAGATGACCCTCATCGAGCTCTCCGAGTTCGTGAAGGCGTTCGAGGAGAAGTTCGACGTCACCGCCGCCGCTGCCGCGCCGGTCATGGTCGCCGGTGGTGCCGCTGGTGGCGCCGCCGCCGAGGCCGTCGAGGAGAAGGACGAGTTCGACGTCATCCTCACCGGCGCCGGCGACAAGAAGATCCAGGTCATTAAGGTCGTGCGTGAGCTGACCTCCCTGGGTCTGAAGGAGGCCAAGGACCTCGTCGACGGCACCCCGAAGCCGGTCCTCGAGAAGGTCAACAAGGAGGCCGCGGACAAGGCTGCCGAGTCCCTCAAGGCCGCCGGCGCCTCCGTCGAGGTCAAGTAAGACCTTCGCGGGTCCGCACGGACTCTCGTGCGCGGCGCAGCTCTCTCCGTAGGGCTGTAACGCAAACGCACTGAAGGGCGATCATCCAAGTGGGTGGTCGCCCTTCGGCGTTTCCTGACGTTGTCGGACGGCTGCCTTGCACTGTGGGTTCCGACGAGTATGGTGATCTTCGTTGTGCCTCCGGGCACCCCCGGTGACCCGCTGCGAGTGACGATCGCAGCACCTGGCTCGGGCTTGGGGGGCCTTGACGAACCGCACGCAGCGCGCAATTCTCAGGACGCGTCGTCACAACGATCCGCAATCCGAGGCATGGATCGACGGCGGAGAGGGAAGTATCGGTGTGCATCGAGGGCGTGGCTTGCCGCAGGTGTTGACGAACAACGAGGGTTTCCGAGGGTCCGCAAACCCGCACTGGACATCAGTGAGCCAAGTGGCTACACTGACCCTTTGCGCTGCCTGTTAGCTGCTTCCTGCCCGTCACCAGGAACATGCCCTCGCTCGAGCACCGACGATAGAACTGTCTCCGACCTGGGACATCTATCTCTGTGCCCGCTCGAGGGGCCGGTACGCGCGTAGTGAGTCCGAGCCCTCGGAAGGACCCCCTCTTGGCCGCCTCGCGCACTGCCTCGACCGCGAATACGAACAACGGCGCCAGCACCGCCCCGCTGCGCATCTCTTTTGCAAAGATCAAGGAGCCTCTCGAGGTTCCCAACCTGCTCGCGCTGCAGACCGAGAGCTTTGACTGGCTGCTCGGGAACACCGCCTGGCAGAGTCGGGTCGAGGAGGCTCTGGAGTCCGGTCAGGACGTCCCCACCAAGTCCGGTCTCGAGGAGATCTTCGAGGAGATCTCCCCGATCGAGGACTTCTCCGGGTCGATGTCGCTGACGTTCCGCGACCACCGCTTCGAGCCGCCGAAGAACAGCATCGACGAGTGCAAGGAGCGCGACTTCACCTACGCCGCGCCCCTCTTCGTCACGGCCGAGTTCACCAACAACGAGACCGGCGAGATCAAGTCCCAGACGGTCTTCATGGGCGACTTCCCGCTCATGACGAACAAGGGCACCTTCGTCATCAACGGCACCGAGCGTGTCGTGGTCTCGCAGCTGGTCCGTTCGCCGGGTGTCTACTTCGACTCCTCGATCGACAAGACGTCCGACAAGGACATCTTCTCCGCCAAGGTGATCCCGTCCCGGGGTGCCTGGCTGGAGATGGAGATCGACAAGCGCGACATGGTCGGTGTCCGCATCGACCGCAAGCGCAAGCAGTCCGTCACCGTCCTGCTCAAGGCTCTCGGTTGGACCACCGAGCAGATCCTCGAGGAGTTCGGCGAGTACGAGTCCATGCGCGCCACCCTGGAGAAGGACCACACCCAGGGCCAGGACGACGCGCTGCTCGACATCTACCGCAAGCTGCGCCCGGGCGAGCCGCCGACCCGTGAGGCCGCGCAGACGCTGCTGGAGAACCTCTACTTCAACCCCAAGCGTTACGACCTGGCGAAGGTCGGCCGCTACAAGGTGAACAAGAAGCTCGGTGCGAACGAGCCGCTGGACGCCGGCGTGCTCACCACCGACGACATCATCGCCACCATCAAGTACCTGGTGAAGCTGCACGCCGGTGAGACGGAGACGATCGCCGAGTCGGGGCGCGAGATCATCGTCGAGACCGACGACATCGACCACTTCGGCAACCGTCGTATCCGCAACGTCGGAGAGCTGATCCAGAACCAGGTCCGTACGGGTCTCGCCCGTATGGAGCGCGTCGTGCGCGAGCGCATGACCACCCAGGACGTCGAGGCGATCACGCCGCAGACCCTGATCAACATCCGGCCGGTCGTCGCCTCCATCAAGGAGTTCTTCGGCACCAGCCAGCTGTCCCAGTTCATGGACCAGAACAACCCGCTGTCGGGCCTGACGCACAAGCGTCGTCTCAACGCCCTCGGCCCGGGTGGTCTCTCCCGTGAGCGGGCCGGCTTCGAGGTCCGTGACGTGCACCCCTCGCACTACGGCCGCATGTGCCCGATCGAGACGCCGGAAGGACCGAACATCGGTCTGATCGGTTCGCTCGCCTCGTACGGCCGCATCAACGCGTTCGGCTTCATCGAGACGCCGTACCGCAAGGTCGTCGACGGGCAGGTCACCGACGAGGTCGACTACCTCACGGCCGACGAAGAGGACCGGTTCGTCATCGCGCAGGCCAACGCCACGCTGAACGACGAGTTCCGCTTCGCCGAGGCGCGTGTCCTGGTGCGCCGCCGTGGCGGTGAGGTCGACTACGTCAGCCCCGAGGACGTCGACTACATGGACGTCTCGCCGCGCCAGATGGTGTCGGTCGCGACCGCCATGATCCCGTTCCTCGAGCACGACGACGCCAACCGTGCCCTCATGGGCGCGAACATGATGCGCCAGGCCGTGCCGCTCATCAAGTCCGAGTCCCCGCTCGTCGGCACCGGCATGGAGTACCGCTCCGCCGTCGACGCCGGCGACGTGGTCAAGGCCGAGAAGGCGGGTGTGGTCCAGGAGGTCTCCGCGGACTACATCACCACCGCCAACGACGACGGCACGTACATCACGTACCGCCTCGCCAAGTTCGCCCGCTCCAACCAGGGCACCTCGGTCAACCAGAAGGTCATCGTCAACGAGGGCGACCGGATCATCGAGGGCCAGGTCCTCGCCGACGGTCCGGCCACCCAGAACGGCGAGATGGCGCTCGGCAAGAACCTGCTCGTGGCGTTCATGCCGTGGGAGGGTCACAACTACGAGGACGCGATCATCCTGTCGCAGCGCCTCGTGCAGGACGACGTCCTCTCCTCGATCCACATCGAGGAGCACGAGGTCGACGCCCGTGACACCAAGCTCGGCCCCGAGGAGATCACCCGGGACATCCCGAACGTCTCCGAGGAGGTCCTCGCCGACCTCGACGAGCGCGGCATCATCCGTATCGGTGCCGAGGTCATCGCCGGTGACATCCTCGTCGGCAAGGTCACGCCCAAGGGTGAGACCGAGCTGACGCCCGAGGAGCGGCTGCTGCGCGCGATCTTCGGTGAGAAGGCCCGTGAGGTCCGTGACACCTCGCTGAAGGTGCCGCACGGCGAGACCGGCAAGGTCATCGGCGTCCGCGTCTTCGACCGCGAGGAGGGCGACGAGCTTCCCCCCGGTGTGAACCAGCTGGTGCGCGTGTACGTGGCGCAGAAGCGCAAGATCACCGACGGTGACAAGCTCGCCGGCCGGCACGGCAACAAGGGTGTCATCTCCAAGATCCTGCCGATCGAGGACATGCCGTTCCTGGAGGACGGCACCCCGGTCGACATCATCCTCAACCCGCTCGGTGTCCCGTCCCGAATGAACCCGGGACAGGTGCTGGAGATCCACCTCGGCTGGCTCGCCAGCCGTGGCTGGGACGTCTCCGGTCTCGCCGACGAGTGGGCACAGCGCCTGCAGGCCATCGGTGCCGACAGCGTCGCCCCCGGCACCAACGTCGCCACCCCCGTCTTCGACGGTGCGCGTGAGGACGAGCTCGCGGGTCTGCTGCAGCACACCATTCCGAACCGCGACGGCGAGCGCATGGTGCTCCCGTCCGGCAAGGCGCGGCTGTTCGACGGCCGTAGCGGTGAGCCGTTCCCGGACCCGATCTCGGTCGGGTACATGTACATCCTCAAGCTGCACCACCTGGTCGACGACAAGCTGCACGCCCGCTCGACCGGTCCGTACTCGATGATCACCCAGCAGCCGCTGGGTGGTAAGGCCCAGTTCGGTGGCCAGCGCTTCGGTGAGATGGAGGTGTGGGCGCTGGAGGCATACGGTGCCGCGTACGCCCTCCAGGAGCTGCTGACCATCAAGTCCGACGACGTCACCGGCCGCGTGAAGGTCTACGAGGCCATCGTCAAGGGCGAGAACATCCCCGAACCCGGCATCCCCGAGTCCTTCAAGGTGCTCATCAAGGAGATGCAGTCCCTGTGCCTGAACGTGGAGGTGCTGTCCAGCGACGGTATGTCCATCGAGATGCGTGACACCGACGAGGACGTCTTCCGCGCTGCGGAGGAGCTCGGCATCGACCTGTCCCGGCGCGAGCCGAGCAGCGTCGAAGAGGTCTGACGGGAACTCGGCGGGCCTTGAGCGATCAAGGCCCGCCGGCCCCGGGACCCCCGTTTCAGACCCCAAGACTTACAACCCTGAGAGGGATTGACGCATAGTGCTCGACGTCAACTTCTTCGACGAGCTCCGGATCGGCCTGGCCACCGCTGACGACATCCGTCAGTGGAGCCACGGCGAGGTCAAGAAGCCCGAGACCATCAACTACCGCACCCTCAAGCCCGAAAAGGACGGACTCTTCTGCGAGAAGATCTTCGGTCCGACCCGGGACTGGGAGTGCTACTGCGGCAAGTACAAGCGTGTCCGCTTCAAGGGCATCATCTGCGAGCGCTGTGGCGTCGAGGTCACGCGCGCCAAGGTGCGCCGTGAGCGGATGGGCCACATCGAGCTGGCCGCTCCCGTCACGCACATCTGGTACTTCAAGGGTGTCCCGAGCCGCCTGGGCTACCTGCTCGACCTGGCTCCCAAGGACCTCGAGAAGGTCATCTACTTCGCGGCATACATGATCACGTACGTCGACGAGGAGCGCCGTACGCGCGACCTGCCCTCCCTGGAGGCCCACGTCTCCGTCGAGCGGCAGCAGATCGAGAACCGCCGGGACGCCGACCTGGAGGCCCGCGCCAAGAAGCTCGAGACCGACCTGGCCGAGCTGGAGGCCGAGGGCGCCAAGGCCGACGTGCGCCGCAAGGTGCGCGAGGGTGCCGAGCGCGAGATGAAGCAGCTGCGTGACCGTGCGCAGCGCGAGATCGACCGTCTCGACGAGGTGTGGACCCGGTTCAAGAACCTCAAGGTCCAGGACCTGGAGGGCGACGAGCTCCTCTACCGCGAGCTGCGTGACCGCTTCGGCACGTACTTCGACGGCTCGATGGGTGCCGCGGCGCTGCAGAAGCGCCTGGAGTCCTTCGACCTGGACGAGGAGGCCGAGCGCCTCCGCGAGATCATCCGTACCGGCAAGGGGCAGAAGAAGACCCGTGCGCTCAAGCGCCTGAAGGTCGTCTCCGCGTTCCTGCAGACGTCCAACAGCCCCAAGGGCATGGTGCTCGACTGCGTGCCGGTCATCCCGCCGGACCTTCGCCCGATGGTGCAGCTGGACGGTGGCCGCTTCGCGACCTCCGACCTCAACGACCTGTACCGCCGTGTGATCAACCGCAACAACCGTCTGAAGAGGCTGCTCGACCTCGGCGCGCCCGAGATCATCGTCAACAACGAGAAGCGCATGCTTCAGGAGGCTGTTGACGCCCTCTTCGACAACGGTCGTCGCGGCCGCCCGGTGACCGGTCCCGGTAACCGCCCGCTGAAGTCCCTCAGCGACATGCTGAAGGGTAAGCAGGGCCGCTTCCGTCAGAACCTGCTCGGCAAGCGTGTGGACTACTCCGCGCGTTCCGTGATCGTCGTCGGTCCGCAGCTGAAGCTGCACCAGTGCGGTCTGCCGAAGGCGATGGCGCTGGAGCTGTTCAAGCCGTTCGTGATGAAGCGCCTGGTCGACCTGAACCACGCGCAGAACATCAAGTCGGCGAAGCGCATGGTCGAGCGCGGCCGCACGGTCGTGTACGACGTGCTGGAAGAGGTCATCGCGGAGCACCCGGTTCTGCTGAACCGTGCGCCCACGCTGCACCGCCTCGGCATCCAGGCCTTCGAGCCGCAGCTGGTCGAGGGCAAGGCCATCCAGATCCACCCGCTCGTCTGCACCGCGTTCAACGCGGACTTCGACGGTGACCAGATGGCCGTGCACCTGCCGCTGTCCGCGGAGGCGCAGGCCGAGGCCCGCATCCTGATGCTGTCCTCGAACAACATCCTCAAGCCCGCTGACGGCCGTCCGGTGACGATGCCGACCCAGGACATGGTCCTCGGTCTGTTCTTCCTCACCACCGACGGCGAGATGCGGGAGGTCAAGGGCGAGGAGCGCTCCTTCTCGTCGGTGGCCGAGGCGATCATGGCGTTCGACGCCGGCGAGCTCTCGCTGCAGTCGAAGGTGGACATCCGCTTCCCGGTGGGCACCATCCCGCCGCGCGGCTGGACCCCGCCGGCTCAGGAGGAGGGCGAGCCCGAGTGGCAGCAGGGTGACAGCTTCCGGCTGACCACCACGCTGGGCCGCGCGCTCTTCAACGAGCTGCTGCCCGAGGACTACCCGTTCGTCGACTACGAGGTCGGCAAGAAGCAGCTCTCCGAGATCGTCAACGACCTCGCCGAGCGCTACCCCAAGGTCATCGTGGCGGCGACGCTCGACAACCTGAAGGCGGCCGGCTTCTACTGGGCGACCCGTTCCGGCGTCACCGTGGCCATCTCCGACGTCGTCGTTCCCGAGGCGAAGAAGGAGATCGTCCGCGGGTACGAGGCGCAGGACGAGAAGGTCCAGAAGCAGTACGAGCGCGGTCTGATCACCAAGGACGAGCGCACGCAGGAGCTCATCGCGATCTGGACCAAGGCGACCAACGAGGTCGCCGAGGCGATGAACGACAACTTCCCGAAGACCAACCCGATCTTCATGATGGTGAACTCGGGTGCACGAGGCAACATGATGCAGATGCGTCAGATCGCCGGTATGCGTGGTCTGGTGTCGAACGCGAAGAACGAGACGATCCCGCGGCCCATCAAGGCGTCGTTCCGTGAGGGCCTCTCCGTGCTGGAGTACTTCATCTCCACGCACGGTGCCCGTAAGGGTCTGGCGGACACCGCTCTGCGTACCGCCGACTCGGGTTACCTCACCCGTCGTCTGGTCGACGTCTCCCAGGACGTCATCATTCGCGAGGAGGACTGCGGTACCGAGCGCGGTCTGAAGCTGAAGATCGCCCACCGCGGCGCCGACGGTGTGCTGCGCAAGGCCGACGACGTCGAGACCAGCGTCTACGCCCGCATGCTCGCCGAGGACGTCGTCATCGACGGCAAGGTGATCGCGCCGGCCAACGTGGACCTGGGCGACGTGCTCATCGACCAGCTGGTGCACCACGGTGTCGAGGAGGTCAAGACCCGCTCGATCCTGACCTGCGAGTCCCACGTCGGCACCTGCGCCATGTGCTACGGCCGCTCGCTGGCCACCGGCAAGCTGGTCGACATCGGTGAGGCGGTCGGCATCATCGCCGCCCAGTCCATCGGTGAGCCCGGTACCCAGCTGACGATGCGTACCTTCCACACCGGTGGTGTGGCCGGTGACGACATCACCCAGGGTCTGCCCCGTGTCGTCGAGCTCTTCGAGGCCCGTACCCCGAAGGGTGTCGCCCCGATCTCCGAGGCCTCCGGCCGCGTGCGGATCGAGGAGACCGAGAAGACCAAGAAGATCGTCGTCACCCCGGACGACGGCAGCGACGAGACGGCGTACCCGATCTCGAAGCGTGCCAAGGTCCTGGTCCGTGAGGGCGACCACGTCGAGGTCGGCCAGCAGCTCACCGTGGGTGCCACCAACCCGCACGACGTGCTGCGCATCCTGGGCCAGCGTGCCGTCCAGGTCCACCTGGTCGGCGAGGTCCAGAAGGTCTACAACTCGCAGGGTGTGTCGATCCACGACAAGCACATCGAGATCATCATCCGGCAGATGCTGCGCCGTGTGACGATCATCGAGTCGGGCGACGCCGAGCTGCTGCCCGGTGAGCTCGTGGAGCGCTCGAAGTTCGAGACCGAGAACCGTCGTGTGGTCCAGGAGGGCGGTCACCCGGCCTCCGGCCGTCCGCAGCTGATGGGTATCACCAAGGCCTCGCTGGCGACCGAGTCGTGGCTGTCGGCGGCGTCCTTCCAGGAGACGACCAGGGTCCTCACGGACGCGGCGATCAACGCCAAGTCCGACTCCCTGATCGGCCTCAAGGAGAACGTCATCATCGGTAAGCTCATCCCGGCCGGTACGGGTCTGTCCCGCTACCGCAACATCCGGGTCGAGCCGACCGAGGAGGCCAAGGCCGCGATGTACTCGGCCGTGGGCTACGACGACATCGACTACTCGCCGTTCGGCACGGGCTCCGGCCAGGCCGTGCCGCTGGAGGACTACGACTACGGTCCGTACAACCAGTAAGCGAGTCGCCTGAGCCGTGGGCGGCCATCCTCCGGGGTGGCCGCCCTTCGGCGTTCTCCGGCCCCGGCGCGTGGGGAGACCGGCTCTGCTCCCCCTCTCACGCTCGCCTGCGGGGCGCACAGCCATGGCCCGTACGCGGACGAGGCGCGACCCTGGCTCGGGGCTCGGGGCTCGGGGCTCGGGGCTCGGGGCTCGGGGCTCGGGGCTCGGCTGGCTTGGCGCTCGCCTTGGCCGGCTCGCGCTCGGCTCTCGGCGCACTCGGCTCTCGGCCCACTCGGCTCTCGGCCCACTCGGCTCTCGGCGCACTCGCCTCTCGGCGCAACTCGCCTCTCGGCCGGCTCGGCGCTCGGTCGGCTCCGGGCTTGGCTCTCGACCGGTTCGCCTCTTGGTCGGCTCGGCGCTCGCCTCGGCCGGCTTGCGCTCGCCTGGGCCGGCTTGCGCTCGCCTCTCGGTCGGTCGGCGGCTCGGTGCTCGGCCGGCTCGCGCTCGCCTCTCGGTCGGCCTGGCTCTCGGTCGGCCTGGCTCTCGGTCGGCCTGGCTCTCGGTCGGCCTGGCTCTCGGCCGGCTCGGCGGTCGGTCGGCTCCTGGCTCGGTGCTCGGCCGGCTCGCGCTCGGCTCTCGGCGCACTCGCCTCTCGGTCGGCTCGGCGGTCGGTCGGCTCCGGGCTCGGTGCTCGGTCGGCTCGGGACTCGGCCGGTTCGGCGCTCGCCTCGGTCGGCTCGGCTTTCGGGCCCGGCCTGGCTCGGTGCTCGCCTCCTGGCCCGCTCGGCGGTCTACCGCTCCGTCGGCCCGTCGAAAACGCTCTCTGGCGCCGCGCAGAGGGAGTTCGCCGGTTCCGGGCTTCCTCTCCGCCCTGCTCCCGGCAGCGGGCCTCCAGCGGTCACGGAGCGCCCTGTGGGCCGACGGCCGACGGTTGACGGCCGACCGCGACAGCGGACATCCGCACCGAGCACGGGGGGCAGAGCCCCCTTTTGACCCGCCGCGCACCCGCTTAAACCTCCGGCCTGTCATGCGCTCCCCATTTGTTTTGACCGGAGTCCGTACGCTAGGTACGCTCAGACCTTGTGCCTGGGGTGTGCCCTGGCTCTCGTGCGTGCCTTCAGACCGCGAGGGGAGCCGTAAGCGGCCACCGTAATCTGCGCCCTTTCTGCCTTGCGGTGGGAGTCTGCCGGATTCGACACACCCGACCGCGTGGGTCGGTGACGTTCCAGGTTAGCTGTACCCATCGGCACACAGAAACCGGAGAAGTAGTGCCTACGATCCAGCAGCTGGTCCGCAAGGGCCGGCAGGACAAGGTCGAGAAGAACAAGACGCCCGCACTCGAGGGTTCCCCTCAGCGTCGGGGCGTCTGCACGCGTGTGTTCACGACCACCCCGAAGAAGCCGAACTCGGCCCTGCGTAAGGTCGCGCGTGTGCGTCTGACCAGCGGGATCGAGGTCACTGCTTACATTCCGGGTGAGGGTCACAACCTGCAGGAGCACTCCATCGTGCTCGTGCGTGGTGGCCGTGTGAAGGACCTGCCGGGTGTTCGCTACAAGATCATCCGCGGTTCCCTCGACACCCAGGGTGTCAAGAACCGCAAGCAGGCCCGCAGCCGTTACGGCGCCAAGAAGGAGAAGTAAGAATGCCTCGTAAGGGCCCCGCCCCGAAGCGCCCGGTCATCATCGACCCGGTCTACGGTTCTCCTCTGGTCACCTCGCTCATCAACAAGGTGCTGCTGAACGGCAAGCGCTCCACCGCCGAGCGCATCGTCTACGGCGCCATGGAGGGCCTGCGCACGAAGACCGGCAACGACCCGGTCATCACGCTGAAGCGCGCTCTCGAGAACATCAAGCCGACCCTCGAGGTCAAGTCCCGCCGCGTCGGTGGCGCCACCTACCAGGTGCCGGTCGAGGTCAAGCCCGGCCGTGCCAACACCCTGGCGCTGCGCTGGCTCGTGGGCTACTCCCGCGCCCGTCGCGAGAAGACCATGACCGAGCGTCTGCTCAACGAGCTCCTCGACGCCTCCAACGGCCTCGGTGCCGCGGTGAAGAAGCGCGAGGACACGCACAAGATGGCCGAGTCCAACAAGGCCTTCGCGCACTACCGCTGGTAGTCGCTACCCACATCGAGACCGAGAGAAGACTGAAGCCTTATGGCTACCACTTCACTTGACCTGGCCAAGGTCCGCAATATCGGGATCATGGCCCACATCGACGCGGGCAAGACGACCACCACCGAGCGGATCCTGTTCTACACCGGTGTGTCTTACAAGATCGGTGAGGTCCACGACGGCGCTGCCACCATGGACTGGATGGAGCAGGAGCAGGAGCGTGGCATCACGATCACCTCTGCTGCCACCACCTGCCACTGGCCGCTGGAAGACGTCGACCACACCATCAACATCATCGACACGCCGGGCCACGTCGACTTCACCGTCGAGGTGGAGCGCTCCCTGCGTGTGCTCGACGGTGCCGTGACGGTGTTCGACGGCGTCGCCGGCGTCGAGCCCCAGTCCGAGACGGTGTGGCGTCAGGCGGACCGCTACCGCGTTCCGCGTATCTGCTTCGTCAACAAGCTGGACCGCACGGGCGCCGAGTTCCACCGCTGCGTCGACATGATCAGCGACCGCCTGGGTGCCCAGCCGCTCGTCATGCAGCTCCCGATCGGTGCCGAGGCCGACTTCAAGGGCGTCGTGGACCTGGTCCGCATGAAGGCGCTCGTCTGGTCCGCCGAGGCCACCAAGGGCGAGATGTACGACACCGTCGACATCCCGGCCACGCACGCCGAGGCGGCCGAGGAGTGGCGCGGCAAGCTGCTCGAGGCCGTCGCGGAGAACGACGAGGAGATCATGGAGCTGTACCTGGAGGGCGAGGAGCCCTCCGAGGAGCAGCTGTACGCGGCCATCCGCCGCATCACGATCGCCTCCGGCAAGTCCAGCGACACCACGGTCACCCCGGTGTTCTGTGGTACCGCGTTCAAGAACAAGGGTGTTCAGCCCCTGCTCGACGCGGTGGTCCGCTACCTGCCCTCCCCGCTCGACATCGAGGCCATCGAGGGCCACGCGGTGAGCGACCCCGAAGAGGTCGTGAAGCGCAAGCCGTCCGAGGACGAGCCGCTGTCGGCGCTGGCGTTCAAGATCATGAGCGACCCGCACCTCGGCAAGCTCACCTTCGTCCGCGTGTACTCCGGCCGTCTGGAGTCCGGCACCCAGGTGCTGAACTCCGTCAAGGGCAAGAAGGAGCGCATCGGCAAGATCTACCGCATGCACGCGAACAAGCGTGAGGAGATCGCGTCGGTGGGCGCCGGCGACATCATCGCCGTCATGGGTCTGAAGCAGACCACGACCGGTGAGACGCTGTGCGACGACAAGCAGCCGGTGATCCTGGAGTCCATGGACTTCCCGGCGCCGGTCATCCAGGTCGCCATCGAGCCCAAGTCGAAGGGCGACCAGGAGAAGCTGGGTGTCGCGATCCAGCGCCTGGCCGAGGAGGACCCGTCCTTCCAGGTCCACTCGGACGAGGAGACCGGCCAGACCATCATCGGCGGTATGGGCGAGCTGCACCTCGAGGTGCTGGTCGACCGTATGCGCCGTGAGTTCAAGGTCGAGGCCAACGTCGGCAAGCCGCAGGTCGCCTACCGCGAGACGATCCGCAAGCCCGTCGAGCGCGTCGACTTCACGCACAAGAAGCAGACTGGTGGTACCGGCCAGTTCGCCAAGGTGCAGATCGGCATCGAGCCGCTCGAGGGCGGCGACGCGTCGTACGAGTTCGTGAACAAGGTGACCGGTGGTCGTATCCCGAAGGAGTACATCCCTTCGGTCGACGCCGGCTGCCAGGAGGCCATGCAGTTCGGCATCCTCGCGGGCTACGAGATGACCGGCGTGCGCGTCATCCTGCACGACGGTGCCTACCACGAGGTCGACTCCTCCGAGCTGGCGTTCAAGATCGCCGGTTCGCAGGCCTTCAAGGAGGCCGCGCGCAAGGCCAGCCCTGTGCTGCTCGAGCCGATGATGGCCGTCGAGGTCACCACGCCCGAGGACTACATGGGTGAGGTCATCGGCGACATCAACTCCCGCCGTGGCCAGATCCAGGCCATGGAGGAGCGGGCCGGTGCCCGCGTCGTGAAGGGCCTCGTGCCCCTCTCGGAGATGTTCGGCTACGTCGGCGACCTGCGCAGCAAGACGTCCGGCCGCGCCAGCTACTCCATGCAGTTCGACTCCTACGCCGAGGTTCCGCGGAACGTCGCCGAGGAGATCATCGCGAAGGCCAAGGGCGAGTAACGCACCGCGTTCTCACGCCGTAGGCTTGACTCCGGAGCCTTGAGGGGCATTCACCCGCATTCGTGGGGGGATGCCCCGGGGCCCGGGCTTTCCAGCAAAGATCACCTGGCGCCGATGAAGCAAGGCGTTCAGAACCACTCCACAGGAGGACCCCAGTGGCGAAGGCGAAGTTCGAGCGGACTAAGCCGCACGTCAACATCGGCACCATCGGTCACATCGACCACGGTAAGACGACCCTCACGGCCGCCATTACCAAGGTGCTGCACGACGCGTTCCCGGACCTGAACGAGGCCTCGGCGTTCGACCAGATCGACAAGGCTCCTGAGGAGCGCCAGCGCGGTATCACCATCTCCATCGCGCACGTCGAGTACCAGACGGAGACCCGTCACTACGCCCACGTCGACTGCCCCGGTCACGCGGACTACATCAAGAACATGATCACCGGTGCTGCCCAGATGGACGGCGCCATCCTCGTGGTCGCCGCCACCGACGGCCCGATGCCGCAGACCAAGGAGCACGTGCTCCTGGCCCGCCAGGTCGGCGTTCCGTACATCGTCGTCGCCCTGAACAAGGCCGACATGGTGGACGACGAGGAGATCCTGGAGCTCGTCGAGCTCGAGGTCCGCGAGCTGCTCTCCGAGTACGAGTTCCCGGGCGACGACGTTCCGGTCGTCAAGGTCTCGGCGCTCAAGGCGCTCGAGGGCGACAAGGAGTGGGGCAACTCCGTCCTCGAGCTCATGAAGGCCGTGGACGAGTCCATCCCGGAGCCCGAGCGTGACGTCGACAAGCCGTTCCTGATGCCGATCGAGGACGTCTTCACGATCACCGGTCGCGGTACGGTCGTCACCGGCCGTATCGAGCGTGGTGTCCTGAAGGTCAACGAGACCGTGGACATCATCGGCATCAAGCCGGAGAAGACCTCCACCACGGTCACCGGCATCGAGATGTTCCGCAAGCTGCTCGACGAGGGCCAGGCCGGTGAGAACGTCGGTCTGCTGCTCCGCGGCATCAAGCGCGAGGACGTCGAGCGCGGCCAGGTCATCATCAAGCCGGGCTCGGTCACCCCGCACACCGAGTTCGAGGCGCAGGCCTACATCCTCTCCAAGGACGAGGGTGGCCGCCACACGCCGTTCTTCAACAACTACCGCCCGCAGTTCTACTTCCGTACGACGGACGTGACCGGCGTCGTGACCCTCCCCGAGGGCACCGAGATGGTCATGCCGGGTGACAACACCGAGATGAAGGTGGAGCTCATCCAGCCCGTCGCCATGGAGGAGGGCCTCAAGTTCGCCATCCGTGAGGGTGGTCGGACCGTGGGCGCCGGCCAGGTCACCAAGATCAACAAGTGAGTTCGCTCGCCTGACGGTCAGTTGACCTGAAAAGGCCCGTACGACTTCGGTCGTACGGGCCTTTTCGCTGTAACGAAACTATTCGACACGGACGACCCGTTGTCCCCACCGTGCACTCCCCTCACCATTTGTCATGCCGCTGAGCAAATACAGCTGAGCAAACACAGCTGATCAGTACCGCCGATCACATACCGACGGAGGGGTGAGGCATGTCCGGAGGCGTCAGCCGTAGAGCCGTGCTGGGTGCGGGGGCCGGGGCGGGGATCGGTTTCCTGGCGCTGCCCGCGTCGACTTCGGTGGCGGAGGCGGATGTGGGCTTACGGCCCACCGACCCCGGCGCGTACATCTCCTTCACCGGTGGGGTCTTCTCGCTCGTGGGTGCCCCGGTCGTCGTCAGCCCCGAGGACCACCCCGGGGTCGTACGGGTCGCGGGGGACCTGCGCGACGACATCGAGCGGGTGACGGGTGTGCGGCCCGGCGGCACGGTCGCGCGGGAGGCCGTGCTGGTGGGAACGATCGGCCGCAGCCCCCTGATCGACGGGCTGGTGGCGTCGGGCAAGCTCGATGTGAGCGGCGTGCGCGGCCGGTGGGAGACCTCGCTGCAGACCGTCGTGGAGGACCCGATGCCCGGGGTCGAGCGGGCCCTTGTGATCGCGGGCAGCGATCCGCGCGGCACGATCTTCGGCGCGTACGACGTCTCGTACGGCATCGGGGTCTCGCCCTGGTACTGGTGGGACGACGTGCCGCCGGTCCACCGGGACGAGGTTTACGTGCGGCCGGGCCGGTTCAGCCAGGGCACGCCTGCCGTGAAGTACCGGGGTGTCTTCATCAACGACGAGAACCCGGCGCTGGGGACGTGGGCACCGAAGTACTTCGGCCCCGGGAAGGCGCCGGGTCACCCCGGGGGCTTCACCGCGGACTTCTGGGCCAAGGTCTTCGAGGTGGTGCTGCGGCTGAAGGGGAACTACGTCTGGCCCGCCGTGTGGGGGAGGGCCTTCGCCGAGGACGATCCGGAGAACCACGCGCGGGCCAAGCAGTACGGGATTGTCATGGGCACGTCTCACGAGGCGCCCATGATGAGGGGCATCGAGGAGTGGAACCGGCACGCCGTGCCCGCGGTGCGGGACAGTTCCGGGAAGATCGTCACACCTGGACGGGACCCCTACGGCGGCACGGGCGAGTGGTCGTACCGGCGCAACGCCGAGGCCGTCAAGGCCTACTGGCGCGACGGTATCCGGCGCATGGTCGACCAGGACTTCGAGGGCGTGGTCACGCTCGGGATGCGGGGCAACGGCGACACGAGCCTCCCCGACGGCGACGGCATCGAACTGATGCGGGAGATCATCGCCACCCAGCGGGACATCATCGCCGAGGTGACGGGGCGGCCGGTGGAGGAGACCCCGCAGGTCTGGACGCTCTACAAGGAGGTCCAGCGCTACTGGGACCGCGGACTGCGCGCGCCCGACGACGTGACCGTGGTCCTCACGGACGACAACTGGGGCAACATCCGCAAGCACCCGGACCCGAAGGAGCCCCGGAGCGGTGGCTACGGCCTGTACTACCACTTCGACTACGTGGGCGTCGGCCGCAACTACAAGTGGGTCGACACGGCGAACCTCGCCAACCTCTGGGACCAGCTCCACCAGGCCCACGCGTACGGCAACCACGGCCTGTGGGTGACGAACGTCGGCGACCTCAAGGGAAACGAGCTGCCGACCGAGTTCTTCCTGAACTACGCCTGGAACCCGGACCGCCTGGGCCTGTCCGAGCTGGAGCAGTGGGAGCGGCGGTACGCGCGGCAGAACTTCGGCGCGGCCCAGGCGGAGGCCATCGCCGCCGTGCTCGCCGAGTACGGGCAGCTCCAGGCGCGCCGCAAGCCGGAGCTGCTGAACCGCCGGATCACGCTCGACCCGGCCAAGGACCCGGCGAAGGAGGAGTCGGCGGTCGTGTACGACGACCAGGAGACGCCCTTCTTCTTCGGCCACCGCGAGCTGGAGCGGGTCACGGGGGAGTGGCGGAAGCTGGCGAAGGCGGCGGAGCGGATCGAGCGACGGCTTCCGGCGAGGGCACGGGACGCGTGGTTCGAGCTGGTCGGCTACCAGGTGCAGGCGACCGCGAACGTGTACGCGCTGCGGGAGGCCGAGTTCGAGAACCTGCTGTACGCGGCTCAGGGGCGCGCCGCCACGAACGACCGGGCGACGCAGGCGGAGGCCGGCCTGGAGCGCGACTTCGCCCTGGCCCGGCGCTTCAACACCGAGGTGGCGGGCGGCAAATGGGACGGCTTCCAGACCCAGCCGCACATCGGCTACGGGGACGTGGAACGGTACGGGCCGAACGCGGGCTGGCAGCAGCCCGAGAAGGACCACGTGGCCCTGCCGGACGAGATCTTCCCCAAGGTCAAACGCGTCGAGGTGCCCGAAGCGGCCGGCCTCGGGGTGTCGGTGGACGGTGCGGAGGACGCGGGGGAGTGGTGGCCCGGGGGCGCGCAGGGCGTGGCCGTGCTCCCGGTGTTCAGCCCGTACCAGACCCGCCCCGACCAGTACGTCGAGGTGTTCAACCGGGGCCGCACACCCTTCGAGTACCGGATCGAGTCGTCGGTGCCGTGGCTGCGGGCCGACCGTCCGCGCGGCCGGGTCGGACAGCAGGTGCGGGTGACGCTGACGGTGGACTGGGCGCGGGTGCCGGCGGGCGGTGCGGAGGGGGCCTTGGTGGTGAGCGGCGCGGGAGCCTCGGTGACCGTCAGGGCGGTCGCCGAGAAACCGGCACGGCGGGGGCTGCGGGGCTTCGTGGAAGCCGGCGGGTACGTGGCGATGGACGCCGAGAACGCCACGAGGGTCGTCGACTCCCAGGGTGTGCGCTGGAGGCGGATCGACCGCATCGGCCGTACGGGAGCGGGGATGACCGCGTGGCCGGTCACGGCTCCCCGGCAGACGCCCGGCGGCTCCGGGCCACGCCTGGAGTACGAGGTGACGCTGCTGTCGGCGGGCGACGTGACGGTCTGGTCGTACCTCTCGCCACGGAACCCGACGCTCGTGACGGGCGGGCTGCGGTACGGGGTGTCGTTCGACGACGGTGAGCCGCAGGTCGTCGACATCCACGCGGTCACGGGCGCCGACGACGGCCTGATGAACAAGCAGTGGGCCCGCAACACCTCGGACAACGTCAACGTGACCGCGACCAGGCACACGATCGGGCGGGCCGGTGTGCACCGGCTGAAGTTCTGGATGGTCGATCCGACGGTCGTCCTGCAACGGCTGGTGATCGACACGGGCGGGCTGACGCCGACGTACCTGGGCCCACTGGAGAGCTACCGCGTTCGCTGACGAGAGAGGACCCGCACATGAACCGCTTCCGCCTGCCCACCACCGTCGCCCTGCTGGGTACGGCACTCCTGGTCACGGGCACCGTGACGCAGCCCGCCGCCGCCCACTCCCCGGCCCCGCTGCGCGTCCTCGCCGACCGGGCCGACGTACGCATCGGTACGGCCGTGGACATGACGGCACTGGCCGAGGACAGGACGTACCGCAGAACCACCGCCCGCGAGTTCGACTCGGTGACCGCCGAGAACGTCATGAAGTGGGAGTCGGTGGAGCCGCAGCGAGGTGTCTACGACTGGAAGGCCGCCGACGACCTGGTCCGCTTCGCCCGCGCGCATGGCCAGGTGGTGCGCGGCCACACGCTCGTGTGGCACAGCCAGTTGCCGGGGTGGCTGACGGCGGGGGTGGCGGACGGCTCGATCGGCACGTCCGAACTCCGCACGATTCTGCGCAAGCACATCACCACGGAGGTCAAGCGTTACAAGGGGAAGATCCAGCAGTGGGACGTCGTGAACGAGGTCTTCGAGGAGGACGGCAGTCTGCGCGACTCCATCTGGCTCCAGAAGCTCGGCCCCTCGTACATCGCCGACGCCTTCCGCTGGGCCCACGCGGCCGACCCCAAGGCGAAGCTCTTCCTGAACGACTACAACGTCGAGGGCGTCAACGCGAAGTCCACGGCGTACTACGAACTGGCGAAGGAACTCCGCGCCCAGGGCGTCCCGGTGCAGGGCTTCGGCATCCAGGGGCACCTCGCGATCCAGTACGGCTTCCCGGGGCAGGTCGCCGAGAACCTGGCCCGCTTCGAGGCCCTGGGCATGCAGACGGCGTTCACGGAGGTCGACGTCCGCATGATCATGCCGGCGGACGAGACGAAGCTCGCGACCCAGGCGAGCTACTTCCGGAGGCTGCTGGACGCGTGCCTCGGCGCCCATGGCTGCAGCTCGTTCACGGTGTGGGGCTACACGGACAAGTACTCGTGGGTGCCCGGGGTCTTCGAGGGCCAGGGCGCGGCGACGCCGATGGACGAGGAGTTCGGGCGGAAGCCGGCGTACGGGGCGCTGCGGGATGGGCTGCTGGCGGCGGACCGCTGATCGGCAGGGCGGTCGGTACGAGGCGGGTCGGTACGAGGCCGGTCGGTAGGAGGCCGGGGTAGTACGAGGGCCCGGGTCAGGACGAGGCCCGGGTCAGTACAACGTCGGGATCTCGCCGCCCTCGGCTCTCCTCAGCGTGACTCCCGGCAGGCCGCGCAGCCGGCGTTCCGCGACGGCCGTGAGGGTGTCGGGAGCCGGTGGGGTGAGGCCCAGGCCGATGGCGTAGCGGAGCGGGTCCGTGGTGAAGGGGCGGGGCCAGGCGTGGGTGGCCGGAGCCGTGTCCGACAGGTCGGTCAGCAGGGCCCGCATCCTGCCGCGCACCCGGCCCTCGTCCGCGCCGGGGCCCACCGTCACGACCGCCCAGGCCGCGTGGCGGCGGTGCAGCGGGGGAGGGGACAGCAGCTCGGGCCACGGGAACGGGCTCGCGGCGGAGTCCAGCAGCTCCCAGGCCCGGAAGAGCTCCTGGGTGACGAGGTCGCGCATGCCCTCCGTCACCTGGTCCGTGCAGGGGCGTACCGGGGCGGAGGGTGTCGTGATCGTCAGGGGGAGAGCCTGAGAGCCCCGTACGCCCACCGGTTCGCGCCAGTCCCAGGCGGCCCACGTCGCGAAGAAGTGCCGTAGGAGATCGTCCGGGGGCAGGTCGCCGGCCTCGCCCGCGGTACGGGCCGCCAGGACGGACCAGGCCAGGCCCGGCAGCCCGCCGAACGGGGCCGAGTCCAGACCGCGCGCCCTCGCCCACGCCTTGACCCGCTTGGCCAGCAGGGCGAATGCCGGCCCGTGGGGGCCGGCCGACGCCAGGAGCGCGTCGGCGTCGCTCACCGCGCTGAGGGCCACCGCCGACGCCTCGTCCAGCTCGGACCGGCGGGCCACCGCCTCAGCCGGGTCCATCGAGCCGGTGGCGACGACGGCGAGGTCCACGCTCAGCCCGCCGACCCGGAACCGCAGCCCGGGGACGCGCGCCCCGACCACCTCGCGCGGACCGGTCGCCTCGGGCAGCGCGGACGCCAGTCGCTCCCGCACGGCGGTGAGCCCGACCGTGCCCGGCAGTGCCGCCACCAGGTCCACATCCGCCCCGGGCAGGGCGCAGCCCATGCGCCGGGAGCCGACGAGGTGGACGACACCGTCGGACAGCGCCTCCGCGACGCGGGTGACGATCCGGTCGGCGGTGGCGCTCTCGGCCGAGGCGCTCTCGGTGGGGACGGCCTCGTCCGCGTACCGAGCGGACTCCTCGGCCCAGCGGACCTCTCCCGTCCCCAGCGTCACCGTCGCCCGTACGCGCATCGGCTCGTCCCCGCGGCGGGACAGCAGCGCGAGCTCCCCCACGCGGACCGGCATCGGGGGGAGACGGGGCGCGCACTCGGCGGCCAGGGCGTTCGGATCGGTCGTGCGGCCCAGGCTCAGATGGGGGGTGAAGCCCGCGTGGCGGCCACGGCAGCGGGGGAAGCGCCGCACCAGCGTCCGGTGCAGGGCGGCCCATGGCTCCTCGCCTTCGGCGGCGGGATCGAGCCAGACGGTGGCGGCGTCCCGGTGGCCGAACCAGTGCACGCCCTCCAGGCGGGCGTCGAAGGGAGCCGTGGCGGCGGCCGCCACGGCGAGTGCCGGTGCCGCCTGCTCGAACATGTGCTCCGGTACGAAGCCGAAGAGCAGGTTGACGTGCGGGGACCAGCGGTGGATCTGCGGGTCGTGGTCCCGGCGGACGTCCTGGAGCGGCGGCCACAGCTCCCGGGGCGGGATCCACGCGAGGGCCGTACGGGGAGTCGGCCGCGCGTCCAGGACGTCGTACGTCACCGGCTCGGCCGAGTCCGGCGCCAGCTCCACCCGCACCCCGTAGTGATCGGAGATGTGGAGGCCCTCGGCCGAGGGCTTGTCGCCGTACAGCTCGGCCCGCCGTACCCGCAGGTCCTCCGCGCGCAGCAGCACCCGGTCCAGCCGCGAGGCCCGGCCGGTCAGGGAGGAGACCGCGGCCAGCGGGTTGGCGCCCGGGTCGAACGTCGGCGTCGCGTCGTCGGCTCCGTGCGTCTCGCTCCACGCGTCCCGCATGCCGAGGGTCACCTGTGGTGTGTCGCCGCCGTCGTTGAAGTCGCCCATCAGGACGAGGCCGTCCTCCAGGCCCGCCAAGCCCTCGGCGATACGGGTCAGTTCGCCCTCGCGCCGGTCGGCGCCGTTCTCCGAGTGGTCGCTGCTGAGATGCGTCGCGGCGACGACGAGAGGCCCAGTGCCCGTCTCCACGACCAGGGCGGTCACCGCCTTGTGCGGGCCGAGCGCGTGGTGCGCGGCCTCCCGGACGGGCAACCGGCTCAGGAGCAGCAGACCGCAGTCGTCCACGTCCCGGCCCCGTGGATCGGTGCCGAGCGTCCAGCCCGCCCGCACCCACGGCTCCCGCAGCAGCATGGCCAGCAGGTCCGCCTCGACCTCCTGCAGCGCGATCACGTCCACGTCGGCCTCACGCAAGGCCCGCAGGAGCGGCGGTCGGCGCCGGGCGCTGTGGATCAGGTCCGCGTCGTACCGGTCCCAGAGGGTGTTCCAGGTCAGCACCCGCACATCGCCGGAGCCGGAGCCGGAGCCGGAGCCGGAGCCGGGACCGGTGGCGTGGTGTGGCGAGCGCACGGGGCGCCAGTCCTCCCCGTCCCACGCATGGGGCGTACGGGCCGTGAAGAACGGCGCGCGGAGCCGTCGCGCCTCCCGCACCCGCCCGGCCTCCGTCGCGTCCATCCGGTCCACACCCGTGGCCCGGTCCCACACCACCTCGCCGTCGGCCTCGAAGAACAGCACCCGGTGCCACGGGATCTCGCCGCCCGGCACGAAGTCGGGCAGCGGGACGCGCTGGGGTTCCGCGCCGCGCTGCAGCACGCCCAGCACGAAGCGGGCCGGGTCGAAACGCGCGTCCCAGCGCACCCGGTGGAAGATCTCCTCGCTCGTACGCACCGGTCAGACCTCCTCCTCGACCGTCCCGCTCGCCCCGATGTACCAGGTGCGGTGGGCGTCGCCCGGATACGGCGGGCCGAAGCGGCACACCTGGGCGGTGAGCACCTCGGGCGGTACCCGGTGCTCACGGCGGGCGTTGCGCCGTACCAGCTCCTCCTCGTCGACGAGGACCACCGCGTGGGTGAGCAGGGCGTCGTGGCGGTGGGCGAGCGTGTGGACGACCGAGCGCTGCTGCTTGTTGAGGGACGTGGCGTCCCACACCACGGTCCCTCCGGCGGCCAGGGCCCTGTCCAGCCGGCCGAGCCCCTCGCGCAGGACGTCCTTGTTGGCCCGCTGGTCGGCACGTGAACCGCGGGCCTCGCGCAGGTCGTCGAGGCTGATGTACGTGTCCACGCCCGGGAGGCTCCGGGCGAAGGTGCTCTTGCCGCTGCCCGCCGGGCCGACCATCTGGATCAGGCTCGGAAAGGCGCCGGAGCGCCAGCGCCAGGTCGCGGCCACCGCCTCGTCGAGACCGCCGATCCGTCCCCGCGCGTACGCCTCGCGTGCCTCGGCCCGGCAGCGGACGGCCGCGTCCCCCGGCAGATCCGCGAAGGCCTCCCGCAGCCCGTCCTCGTCCAGGCCGCCGACGTCCTCGGCGTGCAGCGCCGACCACTCCACCTGTTCGCGTGCCTCGTCCGTGTCCGCCGTGGCCCGGGCCACCGCGTGCAGGAGCCCGAGATCGGCGGCGTACGACAGCCGCACCAGGCCCGCCCGCCGCTCCCCGTCCGGATACGGGCGCCGCAGCGCCGGGTGCAGTCCTACGAGATCGGCGACCCGGCGTGCGAGCGGCATGCCCGCGGCCCCGGCGATCCTGGGCGCGATCCGTGCCCGCCGGCCCCCGTGCAGCAGCGCGGCCAGGACACCGGCGAGCCGGTCGTCCCCGGACCGCCCCGCCGGATCGAACCGGGCCACGGCCTCCGGGTCCCCCTCGCCCGACAGGCCCACCGCGCGCAGCAGAGCGTCCGCGTCGACCGCCGCTCCCGAACGCACCGCCCACAGAGCGGCCCCGGGCCCGAGCCCGTTCTCCACGACGGCCGCGTGCATCCAGTGCGTGTCCGTCCGCACGTGCCCGGCCCGCACCCACTTGGCGACCCGCTGCCCGAACTCCCGCGCGTCGAAGGCGTCGGCGACCCGGACGACGTATCCCTCCTGCCGCCCGAGGTCCAGCCGCAGAGCACGCAGCGCCCTCTCGTCGAACACTCCGCGCCACAGCACCGGCGGCACGGGAACGCCGAGCCCGCGCAGATACGTGACCGTCCGGTCCCAGTCCAGGCAGCGGCCGTCGGCGTCCCACACCGAGAAGCCGTAGAACCAGCTCTCCAGGTTCTCGTACGCGATCGAGTGTCGTGCGTACATGTTCTCGCCGCACACACGCCAGCCCTCGGGGATGGCGTGACCGATGCGGCCCTGGAGCCCCTTGACCCAGGCGCGGGAGGGATGGTGGGCCGAGTCCAGCGAGCGGGCGTGCAGGCCGTCGGCGTACAGGGTGGTGTTCTCGCCGTCGAGCTTCTCGGTCACGACGACCTCGCGTCCCCGCAGGCCCGACAGGTCCGTGACCCGGAGATCGTCCGCCGTCGCGCCGGGCGACCAGGGCAGATGCCGGGTGCGTGGGTACTGCGTACGCATGATGAGCGTCCCCCCGTGGCAACCGACGTACACGATCAGCGTAGGAGCGCGGGGGAGGGGCGAGCCAGCGGATTAGCGGCGGGCCGCCGGGGGAAGGAGCGCGCTGAGCGGGCTCCGGGGGGCTCGGACGAGCCAGGTTTGATCTACGTCACCCTCCGGGTACCCTCTTCGGCTCGATTGGCCAGTGCCGTGCCCCGTATGGCAGACTAGCGGGGTTGCTCGGTCGAGTGTTGATGCTGCGCGCCTCCCGCCGGGAGGACCGGAAGCGAGTCCCACAGTACTCGTCGTCCCAACTGCCACACGGCAGCGCTGGGGCGGACGTACGGGAATCTTCCGGGAAGCGTGGGCGCGGCACCGGCCAGGCACCCGGTGGGCGATTTCGCTCCCGGCCCGCGGATCTGGTAGGGCTCCGCGTTCCCCGGCAGGGATGTTCGGACAAGGGACATCTGTGTCAGCGGATGCGCGACACGCCCGACCGCGTGGGTCGGAGGAAGTCAATGGAACACCGGGTTCCAGAGCTGTAGAGAGACAGGACTACGAAGTAGCCATGGCGGGACAGAAGATCCGCATCCGGCTCAAGGCCTACGACCACGAGGTCATCGACTCCTCGGCGAAGAAGATCGTCGAGACGGTGACCCGCACTGGTGCGTCGGTCGCGGGCCCGGTGCCGCTGCCCACTGAGAAGAACGTGTACTGCGTCATCAAGTCGCCGCACAAGTACAAGGACTCGCGCGAGCACTTCGAGATGCGCACGCACAAGCGCCTGATCGACATCCTCGACCCGACCCCCAAGACCGTTGACTCTCTGATGCGACTCGACCTCCCGGCCGGTGTCGACATCGAGATCAAGCTCTGAGGCCGGTGATCTGAGAATGACCAAGCAGATCAAGGGCATCCTGGGCGAGAAGCTCGGCATGACGCAGGTGTGGGACGAGAACAACCGCGTTGTTCCGGTCACCGTCGTCAAGGCCGGCCCGAACGTCGTCACCCAGGTCCGTACGAACGACACCGACGGCTACGAGTCGGTCCAGATCGCCTTCGGCGAGATCGACCCGCGCAAGGTGAACAAGCCCCTCAAGGGCCACTTCGCCAAGGCCGACGTCACCCCCCGTCGCCACCTCGTCGAGATCCGCACCGCGGACGCCTCCGAGTACACGCTGGGCCAGGAGATCACCGCTGAGGTGTTCGAGGCCGGCGTCAAGGTCGACGTGACCGGCAAGAGCAAGGGCAAGGGCTTCGCCGGTGTCATGAAGCGCCACAACTTCGGTGGCCTCGGCGCCGGACACGGCACCCAGCGCAAGCACCGCTCCCCCGGTTCGATCGGTGGCTGCGCCACCCCGGGCCGCGTGTTCAAGGGCCTCCGCATGGCGGGTCGCATGGGCAACGAGCGGGTCACCACCCAGAACCTGACCGTCCACGCCGTTGACGCGGAGAAGGGTCTGCTGCTCATCAAGGGCGCGGTTCCCGGTCCGAACGGCGGCCTCGTCCTGGTCCGCACCGCGGCCAAGGGGGCCTGAGGTAACCGATGAGCACTGTTGACATCCTTTCGCCTGCCGGCGAGAAGGCCGGTACCGTCGAGCTCCCCGCGGAGATCTTCGGTGTGGAGAAGGTCAGCATCCCGCTGATCCACCAGGTCGTCGTCGCGCAGAACGCCGCTGCCCGTCAGGGCACGCACAAGACGAAGACCCGTGGCGAGGTCCGCGGTGGTGGCAAGAAGCCTTACCGCCAGAAGGGCACCGGCCGCGCCCGCCAGGGCTCGACCCGCGCGCCGCAGTTCGCCGGTGGTGGCGTCGTGCACGGTCCCGTGCCGCGCGACTACTCGCAGCGCACCCCGAAGAAGATGAAGGCTGCCGCCCTGCGTCACGCCCTCACCGACCGGGCCCGCGCCAACCGCATCCACGTCGTCACCGGCGTGATCGAGGGCGACACCCCCTCCACGAAGGCCGCCAAGAGCCTGTTCGGCAAGATCAGCGAGCGCAAGAACCTGCTCCTGGTCGTCGAGCGCGCCGACGAGGCCGCGTGGCTGTCCGCCCGCAACCTGCCCCAGGTCCACATCCTGGAGCCGGGCCAGCTGAACACGTACGACGTGATCGTCTCGGACGACGTGGTCTTCACCCAGGCCGCTCTCGAGTCCTTCGTCGCCGGCCCGAAGAAGGCCAACGACACCGAAGGGACTGAGGTCTGATGGCCATCCGTCACCCCTCCATCGCCTCGAAGGCCGCCAAGGCCGCCAAGGCCGCGCGCGTCGCCAAGGCGCGTCGCCACGCCACCGAGGGCAAGAACACCGTCGTCACCCCGGCGAGCAAGGCGTACACGGACCCCCGTGACGTCCTGCTGAAGCCGGTCGTGTCGGAGAAGAGCTACGCGCTCCTCGACGAGAACAAGTACACGTTCGTCGTCGACCCGCGTGCCAACAAGACCCAGATCAAGGAGGCCGTCCAGTCGGTCTTCCAGGTCAAGGTCACCGGGGTCAACACGATCAACCGCATCGGCAAGCGCAAGCGGACCCGCACGGGTTACGGCCAGCGCGCCGCCACGAAGCGCGCGATCGTGACCCTTGCCGAGGGCGACCGTATCGACATCTTCGGCGGTCCGACCTCCTGACGGAGGTCAGAGCGTCCAGATTTCGGAAGAACTTCCGAGGACTGAGAGACAATGGGTATCCGCAAGTACAAGCCGACGACTCCGGGCCGTCGTGGCTCCAGCGTCGCCGACTTCGTCGAGGTCACGCGGTCCACGCCGGAGAAGTCGCTGGTCCGCCCCCTGCACAGCAAGGGTGGCCGTAACAACTCCGGTCGTGTGACCGTCCGCCACCAGGGCGGTGGCCACAAGCGCGCCTACCGCGTGATCGACTTCCGTCGTCACGACAAGGACGGCGTGCCGGCGAAGGTCGCGCACATCGAGTACGACCCCAACCGCACCGCGCGCATCGCGCTGCTGCACTACGCCGACGGCGAGAAGCGCTACATCCTCGCGCCGCGCGGCCTGCAGCAGGGCGACCGCATCGAGAACGGTCCCGGGGCCGACATCAAGCCGGGCAACAACCTCGCCCTGCGCAACATCCCGGTCGGTACGACGCTGCACGCGATCGAGCTCCGTCCGGGCGGCGGCGCCAAGTTCGCCCGCTCCGCCGGTGCCTCCGTGCAGCTGCTCGCGAAGGAGGGCTCGATGGCCCACCTCCGCATGCCGTCCGGTGAGATCCGCCTGGTCGACGTGCGCTGCCGCGCCACCGTCGGCGAGGTCGGCAACGCCGAGCAGAGCAACATCAACTGGGGCAAGGCCGGCCGCAAGCGCTGGCTGGGCGTCCGCCCGACCGTTCGCGGTGTGGCGATGAACCCGGTTGACCACCCCCACGGTGGTGGTGAGGGCAAGACCTCCGGTGGTCGCCACCCGGTCAGCCCCTGGGGTCAGAAGGAAGGTCGTACTCGTTCGCCCAAGAAGGCGTCGAACAAGTACATCGTCCGCCGCCGCAAGACGAACAAGAAGCGCTAGGAGCGGGTTTAGATGCCGCGCAGTCTCAAGAAGGGGCCCTTCGTCGACGAGCACCTCATCAAGAAGGTGGATGCTCAGAACGAGGCCGGCACCAAGAACGTCATCAAGACCTGGTCCCGTCGCTCCATGATCGTGCCGGCCATGCTCGGCCACACGCTCGCGGTGCACAACGGCAAGACCCACATCCCGGTGTTCGTCACCGAGTCGATGGTCGGCCACAAGCTCGGCGAGTTCTCGCCGACGCGCACCTTCCGGGGTCACGTCAAGGAAGACCGGAAGTCGAAGCGCCGCTAGTAGCGGATCGCATTCAGACATAAGTAACTCTGAAGGGACAACCATGGAAGCCAGGGCCCAGGCGCGGTACATCCGCGTCACGCCCATGAAGGCCCGCCGTGTGGTGGACCTCATCCGTGGCATGGACGCCACGGAGGCCCAGGCTGTTCTGCGATTCGCTCCGCAGGCAGCCTCCGTGCCGGTCGGCAAGGTGCTCGACAGCGCCATCGCCAACGCCGCGCACAACTACGACCACCCGGACGCCTCCTCGCTGTTCATCAGCGAGGCGTACGTCGACGAGGGCCCGACCCTGAAGCGGTTCCGTCCGCGCGCCCAGGGCCGTGCCTACCGGATCCGCAAGCGGACCAGCCACATCACCGTGGTCGTCAGCAGCAAGGAAGGAACCCGGTAATGGGCCAGAAGGTTAACCCGCATGGGTTCCGGCTCGGTGTCACCACGGACTTCAAGTCCCGCTGGTACGCCGACAAGCTGTACAAGGACTACGTCAAGGAAGACGTCGCCATCCGTCGGATGATGACGTCCGGCATGGAGCGCGCCGGCATCTCGAAGGTGGAGATCGAGCGCACCCGTGACCGCGTGCGTGTGGACATCCACACCGCTCGTCCGGGCATCGTCATCGGCCGCCGTGGCGCCGAGGCCGACCGCATCCGCGGTGACCTCGAGAAGCTCACGGGCAAGCAGGTCCAGCTGAACATCCTCGAGGTCAAGAACCCCGAGACCGACGCTCAGCTCGTGGCCCAGGCCGTCGCCGAGCAGCTCTCCTCCCGCGTCTCCTTCCGCCGCGCCATGCGCAAGAGCATGCAGTCGGCGATGAAGGCGGGCGCCAAGGGCATCAAGATCCAGTGCGGTGGCCGCCTCGGCGGCGCCGAGATGTCCCGCTCGGAGTTCTACCGCGAGGGCCGTGTGCCCCTGCACACGCTCCGCGCGAACGTGGACTACGGCTTCTTCGAGGCCAAGACGACCTTCGGCCGCATCGGTGTGAAGGTCTGGATCTACAAGGGCGACGTGAAGAACATCGCCGAGGTCCGCGCCGAGAACGCCGCTGCCCGTGCGGGTAACCGCCCGGCCCGCGGTGGTGCCGACCGCCCGGCCCGTGGTGGCCGCGGTGGCGAGCGGCGCGGTCGCAAGCCGCAGCAGTCCGCCGCGGCGGCCGAGGCCCAGACGGCCGAGGCGCCCGCGGCACCGGCCGCCGAGCCCAGCGCTGCTGGAAAGGAGAGCTGACCCATGCTGATCCCACGTAGGGTCAAGCACCGCAAGCAGCACCACCCGAAGCGCGGTGGCGCTGCCAAGGGTGGCACGCAGGTTGCGTTCGGCGAGTACGGCATCCAGGCGCTGACCCCGGCCTACGTGACGAACCGCCAGATCGAGGCGGCTCGTATCGCGATGACCCGCCACATCAAGCGTGGCGGCAAGGTCTGGATCAACATCTACCCGGACCGTCCGCTCACCAAGAAGCCCGCTGAGACCCGCATGGGTTCCGGTAAGGGTTCTCCCGAGTGGTGGATCGCCAACGTCAAGCCCGGACGTGTGATGTTCGAGCTGTCGTACCCCAACGAGAAGATCGCGCGCGAGGCCCTGACCCGTGCGGCTCACAAGCTGCCGATGAAGTGCAAGATCGTTAAGCGCGAGGCAGGTGAAGCGTGATGTCGGCCGGTACCAAGGCGTCCGAGCTGCGCGAGCTGGGCAACGAGGAGCTTCTCGCGAAGCTTCGCGAGGCCAAGGAAGAGCTGTTCAACCTCCGCTTCCAGGCGGCGACCGGTCAGCTCGAGAACCATGGCCGTCTGAAGGCGGTCCGCAAGGACATCGCGCGGATCTACACCCTGATGCGCGAGCGTGAGCTGGGCATCGAAACGGTGGAGAGCGCCTGATGAGCGAGAGCAACGTGACTGAGAACACCGCTGAAGCGCGCGGCTTCCGCAAGACCCGTGAGGGTCTGGTCGTCAGCGACAAGATGGACAAGACCGTCGTCGTCGCCGTCGAGGACCGCGTGAAGCACGCCCTGTACGGCAAGGTCATCCGCCGTACGAACAAGCTCAAGGCCCACGACGAGCAGAACGCCGCGGGTGTCGGCGACCGCGTCCTCCTCATGGAGACCCGGCCGCTCTCCGCGACGAAGCGCTGGCGCGTCGTCGAGATCCTCGAGAAGGCGAAGTAATACAAGCGGGGGCCCCGCCCCCGCTGCCCCCGCCGGGGCTTGTCCCCGGCACCCGCTGGGGCCTCCTCCTTCGGGAAGGCAGCCCCGGGCAGAGGGACCCGGCGCCGGGCCCGACGGCCGGTCCGCGAGTGCATCGCGGTCCCGACCGAAAGGCCTGCGCCCGGACCCACTGGGACATCGCCCCCGGCCCCGGTCGGCGGGCGAGGCACCGGAAGGCCTGTGCCAGGCCGTCGGTCGGGCCGCGAGGAAACTCGCGGACACCGGCCGGACGGCCCGCGGCCGCGGGCGGCCCGCGCGTCAGCGCGAGCCCGCCGGGCGGCTCGGCCGGTCCGGCGCCGGCCCACCCCGTAGGGGCGTCGTCGAGGCCATCGGCCCGGACGGCGCACGCCCCCGGCGGCAAGGGTTTCCGCCTCCAGAGGCGCAAGTAATTCCTGCGGGAGCAACTCGCAGGACGGTTCCGCCAGGCTCTCCGGCTCAACCCCGGAGGGAACCGGCAGACAAACAGGAGATAGACGTGATCCAGCAGGAGTCGCGACTGCGTGTCGCCGACAACACTGGTGCGAAGGAGATCCTTTGCATCCGTGTGCTCGGTGGCTCCGGTCGCCGCTACGCGGGCATCGGTGACGTCATCGTCGCCACCGTCAAGGACGCGATCCCCGGTGGCAACGTGAAGAAGGGTGACGTCGTCAAGGCGGTCATCGTTCGCACCGTCAAGGAGCGCCGCCGTCCGGACGGCTCGTACATCCGCTTCGACGAGAACGCCGCCGTCATTCTGAAGAACGACGGCGACCCTCGCGGCACCCGTATCTTCGGCCCGGTCGGCCGTGAGCTGCGCGAGAAGAAGTTCATGAAGATCATCTCGCTCGCGCCGGAGGTGCTGTAAGCATGAAGATCAAGAAGGGCGACCTGGTCCAGGTCATCACCGGCAAGGACAAGGGCAAGCAGGGCAAGGTCATCGCGGCCTTCCCCCGCGAGGACCGTGTCCTGGTCGAGGGTGTCAACCGGGTCAAGAAGCACACCAAGGCCGGTCCGACCGCTCGCGGTTCGCAGGCAGGCGGCATCGTCACGACCGAGGCGCCGATCCACGTCTCCAACGTCCAGCTGGTCGTGGAGAAGGACGGCAAGAAGGTCGTCACGCGTGTCGGTTACCGCTTCGACGACGAAGGCAACAAGATCCGCGTTGCCAAGCGGACGGGTGAGGACATCTGATGGCTACCACCACCACTCCGCGTCTGAAGACGAAGTACCGCGAGGAGATCGCGGGCAAGCTGCGTGACGAGTTCAAGTACGAGAACGTCATGCAGATCCCCGGCCTCGTCAAGATCGTGGTCAACATGGGTGTGGGCGACGCCGCCCGCGACTCCAAGCTGATCGAGGGCGCCATCCGCGACCTCACCACGATCACCGGTCAGAAGCCGGCCGTCACCAAGGCCCGCAAGTCCATCGCGCAGTTCAAGCTGCGTGAGGGCCAGCCGATCGGTGCCCACGTCACGCTCCGTGGCGACCGCATGTGGGAGTTCCTGGACCGCACCCTGTCGCTCGCGCTGCCGCGCATCCGCGACTTCCGCGGCCTGTCCCCCAAGCAGTTCGACGGCCGTGGCAACTACACCTTCGGTCTCACGGAGCAGGTCATGTTCCACGAGATCGACCAGGACAAGATCGACCGCGTCCGGGGTATGGACATCACCGTGGTGACCACGGCGACCAACGACGCTGAGGGCCGCGCGCTCCTTCGTCACCTCGGCTTCCCCTTCAAGGAGGCGTGAGCGAGATGGCGAAGAAGGCTCTGATCGCGAAGGCTGCCCGCAAGCCGAAGTTCGCCGTGCGCGGCTACACCCGCTGCCAGCGGTGTGGCCGTCCGCACTCCGTCTACCGCAAGTTCGGCCTGTGCCGCGTGTGCCTCCGTGAGATGGCTCACCGTGGCGAGCTGCCGGGCGTGACCAAGAGCTCCTGGTAATCCCCCACTTCAGGGATTCTGGAAGCTCTCGGTAAGTAAAGGGTTCGGTCAGGTGCCCACCTCTCCATGGCTTAGGCTAGGAGGGTTGGGCGCCTGACGCCCACACGACTTACTACGCCGTAGGTCCACCGCGCCGCACCCGCCCCGTCTCGGATCGGGGAGAGGGATGGCGCACCAGGAAACCCCGGCGAGAGAGGCCGAAGGCCAATTCATGACCATGACTGATCCGATCGCAGACATGCTCACGCGTCTGCGGAACGCGAACTCGGCGTACCACGACTCCGTGGCGATGCCGCACTCGAAGATCAAGTCGCACATCGCGGAGATCCTCCAGCAGGAGGGCTTCATCACGGGCTGGAAGGTCGAGGACGCCGAGGTCGGCAAGAACCTCGTCCTGGAGCTGAAGTTCGGCCCCAACCGTGAGCGCTCCATCGCGGGCATCAAGCGGATCTCCAAGCCCGGTCTCCGGGTGTACGCGAAGTCCACCAACCTGCCGAAGGTGCTCGGCGGCCTCGGCGTGGCGATCATCTCCACGTCGCACGGGCTCCTCACCGACAAGCAGGCCGGCAAGAAGGGCGTGGGTGGGGAAGTCCTCGCCTACGTCTGGTAGCGGAAGGGAACGGAGGAAACAGCTATGTCGCGCATCGGCAAGCTCCCCATCGCGGTTCCCGCCGGCGTGGACGTCACCATCGACGGCCGGACGGTCTCGGTCAAGGGCCCCAAGGGCTCGCTGACCCACACCGTCGCGGCGCCCATCGAGGTCGCCAAGGGCGAGGACGGCACCCTGCAGGTGACCCGCCCGAACGACGAGCGTCAGAACAAGGCCCTGCACGGCCTGTCCCGCACGCTGGTGGCGAACATGATCACCGGCGTGACCCAGGGTTACGTGAAGAAGCTCGAGATCAGTGGTGTCGGTTACCGCGTGACCGCCAAGGGATCGAACCTCGAGTTCGCGCTCGGTTACAGCCACCCGATCCTCGTGGAGGCCCCCGAGGGCATCACCTTCAAGGTGGAGGCCCCGACCCGTTTCTCGGTCGAGGGCATCGACAAGCAGAAGGTCGGCGAGGTCGCGGCCAACATCCGCAAGCTCCGCAAGCCCGACCCGTACAAGGCCAAGGGCGTCAAGTACGAGGGCGAAGTCATCCGCCGCAAGGTCGGAAAGGCGGGTAAGTAAGCCATGGCATACGGTACGAAGATCGCCAAGGGTGACGCCTACAAGCGCGCCGCGATCAAGCGCCGCCACATCCGGATCCGTAAGAAGGTCAACGGTACGGCCGAGCGTCCCCGCCTGGTCGTGACGCGTTCGAACCGCCACATCGTCGCCCAGGTCATCGACGACATCAAGGGTCACACCCTGGCGTCGGCGTCGTCCCTGGACGCCTCGATCCGTGGTGAGGGCGAGAAGTCCGCGCAGGCCGGCAAGGTCGGCGCCCTGGTCGCCGAGCGCGCCAAGGCCGCGGGCGTCGAGGCCGTCGTGTTCGACCGCGGTGGCAACCGGTACGCGGGTCGCATCGCGGCTCTCGCCGACGCCGCCCGCGAAGCCGGGCTCAAGTTCTGAGCCGCTTCCGAAGCTAGCGGAAACAGAGAGAGGTAAATCCAATGGCTGGACCCCAGCGCCGCGGTGGCGGTGCCGGTGGCGGCGAGCGGCGGGACCGGAAGGGCCGTGACGGCGGCGCAGCTGCCGCCGAGAAGACCGCGTACGTTGAGCGCGTTGTCGCGATCAACCGCGTCGCCAAGGTTGTGAAGGGTGGTCGTCGCTTCAGCTTCACCGCGCTGGTCGTGGTGGGCGACGGTGACGGCACCGTGGGTGTCGGATACGGCAAGGCCAAGGAGGTGCCGGCCGCCATCGCCAAGGGCGTTGAGGAGGCCAAGAAGCACTTCTTCAAGGTCCCCCGGATCCAGGGCACCATCCCGCACCCCATCCAGGGTGAGAAGGCTGCCGGCGTCGTGCTGCTCAAGCCCGCGTCCCCCGGTACCGGTGTGATCGCCGGTGGTCCGGTGCGTGCCGTGCTCGAGTGCGCCGGTATCCACGACGTGCTGTCGAAGTCGCTCGGCTCCGACAACGCGATCAACATCGTGCACGCGACCGTGGAGGCCCTCAAGGGTCTGCAGCGTCCCGAGGAGATCGCGGCCCGCCGTGGTCTGCCGCTCGAGGACGTCGCCCCCGCGGCTCTCCTCCGTGCGCGTGCCGGGGCGGGTGTGTGATCATGGCGCAGCTCAAGATCACGCAGGTCAAGTCCTACATCGGCAGCAAGCAGAACCACCGTGACACCCTGCGCTCCCTTGGTCTCAAGGGCATCAACACGCAGGTCGTCAAGGAGGACCGCCCCGAGTTCCGCGGCATGGTGCACACCGTCCGCCACCTCGTGACGGTCGAGGAGGTCGACTGATCATGGCGGAGCAGAACCCGCTCAAGATCCACAACCTCCGTCCCGCCCCGGGCGCCAAGACCGCCAAGACCCGCGTCGGTCGTGGTGAGGCGTCGAAGGGTAAGACGGCCGGTCGTGGTACCAAGGGCACCAAGGCCCGCTACCAGGTTCCGGAGCGCTTCGAGGGTGGCCAGATGCCGCTCCACATGCGCCTCCCGAAGCTGAAGGGCTTCAAGAACCCGTTCAAGACGGAGTACCAGGTCGTGAACCTGGACAAGCTCGCCGCCCTCTACCCCGAGGGTGGGGAGGTCACCGTTGCCGACCTGGTCGCCAAGGGTGCCGTCCGCAAGAACAGCCTTGTCAAGGTCCTCGGCCAGGGCGAGGTCTCCGTGGCGCTGCAGGTGACGGTCGACGCCGTCTCCGGCTCCGCCAAGGAGAAGATCACCGCCGCCGGCGGTACCGTCACCGAGCTCGTCTGACCATCACGGCAGGCGTCTTGATGACCTGAACGATCCCACCGGGGATGCCCCACAAAAGGGGTATCCCCGGTTGGTCGTTCCGAGGGGGCAGTCTCGCCGGTAAGGTGGCCAGCACTGCCAACTTTCACAGGATGCTTCACATGAGGCACTCTGAGCGGCAGTTGACCGTTACGTATTCGTCGAACCTCAAGACCGTCACCCTTGACGCAGTAGCGCGGGGGTCGCAGGAGGCACCGTGCTCACCGCGTTCGCCCGGGCGTTCAAGACGCCCGACCTGCGCAAGAAGCTGCTCTTCACGCTCGGCATCATCGTGGTCTACCGGATCGGTACGCACATCCCGATCCCGGGCGTCGACTACACCGCCGTCCAGTTCTGCATCGACCAGGCGAACGCCAACCAGGGCCTGTTCGGTCTGGTCAACATGTTCAGTGGCGGCGCGCTGCTCCAGATCACGGTCTTCGCGCTCGGCATCATGCCGTACATCACGGCGAGCATCATCCTTCAGTTGCTGACCGTGGTGATTCCGCGCCTGGAAGCCCTGAAGAAGGAGGGCCAGGCCGGTACGGCGAAGATCACGCAGTACACCCGTTACCTGACGGTGGCGCTGGCGATCCTCCAGGGCACGGGTCTGGTGGCCACCGCACGCAGCGGCTCGCTGTTCTCCAACTGCACCCTGGCGAGCTCCATCGTCCCGGACCGCTCGATCTTCACCACGATCACCATGGTGATCACGATGACCGCCGGTACGGCCGTCGTCATGTGGCTCGGCGAGCTCATCACCGACCGCGGCATCGGCAACGGCATGTCGATCCTGATGTTCATCTCGATCGCCGCCACCTTCCCGTCCGCGCTGTGGGCCATCAAGAAGCAGGGCGACCTGGCGGGCGGCTGGATCGAGTTCGGCACCGTCATCGCGGTCGGCCTGGTCATGGTCGCGCTCGTGGTCTTCGTCGAGCAGGCCCAGCGCCGTATCCCCGTGCAGTACGCGAAGCGCATGATCGGCCGCCGCTCCTACGGCGGCACCTCGACCTACATCCCGCTCAAGGTGAACCAGGCGGGTGTGATCCCCGTCATCTTCGCCTCGTCGCTGCTCTACATTCCCGCGCTGATCGTCCAGTTCTCCAACTCCCAGGCGGGTTGGGCGACCTGGATCCAGCAGAATCTGGCGGACACGGCGGCGCCCGCGCACATCACTCTCTACTTCTTCCTGATTGTCTTCTTCGCCTTCTTCTACGTGGCCATCTCGTTCAACCCCGAGGAAGTCGCGGACAACATGAAGAAGTATGGTGGCTTCATCCCGGGCATCCGGGCTGGTCGGCCGACCGCTGAGTACCTTTCGTACGTGCTCAACCGGATCACCTGGCCGGGCTCGCTGTATCTGGGGCTGATCGCTCTCGTCCCGACGATGGCGTTGGCTGGTTTCGGGGCAAACCAGAACTTCCCGTTCGGCGGAACCAGCATCCTCATCATCGTGGGTGTGGGTCTGGAGACGGTGAAGCAGATCGAGAGCCAGCTTCAGCAGCGCAATTACGAAGGGTTCCTCCGCTGATGCGAATCGTCCTCGTCGGGCCGCCCGGTGCCGGCAAGGGAACGCAGGCCGCGTACCTTGCCCAGAACCTGTCGATCCCGCACATCTCCACGGGCGACCTCTTCCGTGCGAACATCAGCCGGCAGACGGAGCTCGGCAAACTCGCGAAGTCCTACATGGACAAGGGCGAGCTGGTGCCGGACGAGGTCACCATCGCGATGGCCAAGGACCGCATGGAGCAGCCGGACGCCGTGGGCGGCTTCCTGCTCGACGGCTTCCCGCGGAACGTGTCGCAGGCCGAGGCGCTCGACGAGACGCTCACGACCGAGAGCATGAAGCTCGACGCGGTGCTGGACCTGGAGGTCCCCGAGGACGAGGTCGTCAAGCGGATCGCCGGCCGCCGCATCTGCCGGAACGACTCGGCGCACGTCTTCCACGTGTCGTACAAGCCGGCGAAGCAGGAGGGCGTCTGCGACGTGTGCGGTGGGGAGCTGTACCAGCGCGACGACGACTCCGAGGAGACCGTGCGCAAGCGGCTGGAGGTCTACCACACGCAGACCGAGCCGATCATCGACTACTACAAGGCCCAGGGCCTCGTGGTGACGATCTCCGCGCTCGGGAAGGTGGAAGAGGTCACCGAGCGGGCGATGGAAGCGCTGCAGCGCAAGGACGACGGTAAGTAGGCGCGCTTTGCCTCGGCCGCGGCCCCCTGGTGGGGGTCGCGGCCGAAGTGCGCGTGCGGGCGGAAGCCGCGCGTGTCGTCACCCGTATCGTTGAAGGGTCCGTGTTTCTTTCCGGTCCAGAAAGGCCGTAGTCCTCATGGTGCAGATCAAGACCCCCGAGCAGATCGCCAAGATGCGCGAGGCGGGGCTGGTCGTCGCCGCCATCCACGCGGCCACCCGTGAGGCGGCCGTGCCGGGTGCCACCACCAAGGACCTCGACGAGGTGGCCCGCAAGGTGATCGCGGAGCACGGGGCCAAGTCGAACTTCCTGGGGTACGGCGGCTTCCCGGCGACCATCTGCACCTCGGTGAACGAGGTCGTCGTCCACGGGATCCCGAGCGACGAGGTCGTCCTGAAGGACGGCGACATCATCTCGATCGACGCCGGCGCGATCGTTGACGGCTGGCACGGGGACGCGGCGTACACCGCCTTCGTGGGCTCCGGTCACGCTCCGGAGCTCGTCGAGCTCTCCCGGGTGACGGAGGAGTCGATGTGGGCCGGTATCGCGGCGATGAAGCAGGGGAACCGGCTCGTGGACGTCTCGAAGGCGATCGAGACGTACATCCGGCGCCAGCCGAAGCCCGGCGGGGGCAAGTACGGGATCGTCGAGGACTACGGCGGGCACGGGATCGGCACGGAGATGCACATGGATCCCCACCTGCTGAACTACGTCGACCGGCGGCGGGGGAAGGGGCCGAAGCTGGTGCCGGGGTTCTGCCTGGCCATCGAGCCCATGGTGTCGCTGGGGACGCCCAAGACGGAGGTCCTCGAGGACGACTGGACGGTCATCACGACGGACGGTACGTGGTCCTCGCACTGGGAGCACTCGGTGGCGTTGACGGAGGCGGGGCCGCTGGTCCTGACGGCGCCTGACGGGGGCCGGGCGAAGTTGGCGGAGTACGGGGTCGCCGCGGCGCCTGATCCGTTGGGTTGAGCGGGCTTGGGCCCGGTGCCGCCGGTCGGAGGCCGGCGCAGCCGCTCGAAGCCAGGGATGCGCTCCGGCGCCTGATCCGTTGGGTTGAGGGCCGTCCGGGGACGGCCCTTCGGCTTCGTGGGCGGCCGCGGGTGTGTGGGCTGATCGCGCCCACGCGGCGGAGCCGCATGTTCGACACAGCTCCGCGCCCCTTCGGGGCGCTTAACGATCTCTTCGCGTGGGCAGTCTCTCTCGATTCGTGTTTCTCGGGACGCTGACGTAGACTGACTCGTCGGCTCTCGTGTACCCGTGTGTCCGCATACAGGGTGCGTGAGGCCGATCAAGGTAGTCGATTCCGAAGGGCGAAGCGTGGCCAAGAAGCAAGGTGCCATCGAGATCGAGGGCACTGTCGTCGAGTCTCTGCCGAACGCCATGTTCAAGGTCGAGCTCCAGAACGGCCACCAGGTCCTGGCACACATCAGCGGCAAGATGCGTATGCACTACATCCGCATCCTCCCTGACGACCGGGTCGTGGTGGAGCTCTCTCCGTACGACCTGACGCGTGGCCGGATCGTCTACCGCTACAAGTAGATCTTGCCCAGGTCCCGCGTTCCCCGCAGGGCCGCCGGCAACTGACCCGGAGAACCTCACATCCCATGAAGGTCAAGCCGAGCGTCAAGAAGATCTGCGACAAGTGCAGGGTGATCCGCCGTCACGGTCGGGTCATGGTCATCTGCGAGAACCCGCGCCACAAGCAGCGCCAGGGCTGACGCACGATCGATCGATCCCTCTGCATCGGTATCGCAGGGATTCGCGCGACGCGAGCTGAATATGTTCATACGCAGGACCCGGGCGCCCAGGCGCCCGACACCCCCGGTTCGGAGGCCGGGGACCCAGTTCGTACCTGGTACGGCGACTGGGAGGCGGTTCTGCTGAAGACCTCCGAGGATCAACTGGAGCCATAGAAGTGGCACGCGTTTCCGGTGTTGACATCCCGCGCGACAAGCGCGTGGAGGTCGCCCTCACCTACGTGTTCGGCATCGGCCGGACCCTCTCGCAGCAGACGCTGGCCGAGACCGGCGTCAACCCGAACACCCGTGTTCGCGATCTGACCGAGGAAGAGCTCGTCAAGATCCGCGAGTACGTGGACAACAACATCAAGACCGAGGGTGACCTCCGTCGCGAGATCCAGGCCGACATCCGCCGCAAGGTCGAGATCGGCTGCTACCAGGGTCTGCGCCACCGCCGTGGTCTGCCCGTCCGTGGTCAGCGCACCAGCACCAACGCCCGCACCCGCAAGGGCCCGCGTCGCGCCATCGCCGGTAAGAAGAAGCCGGGCAAGAAGTAGTCCGCAGCGACACTCGCCGTCCAGCGGTCTTCGCTGTAGGACCGACCACCTCCCGTAGGAGTTAAGAGATGCCCCCCAAGGGACGTCAGGGCGCTGCCAAGAAGGTGCGCCGCAAGGAAAAGAAGAACGTCGCTCACGGCCACGCGCACATCAAGAGCACGTTCAACAACACCATCGTTTCGATCACGGACCCCTCCGGCAACGTGATCTCCTGGGCCTCCGCCGGCCACGTCGGCTTCAAGGGCTCGCGCAAGTCGACCCCCTTCGCCGCGCAGATGGCCGCCGAGTCGGCCGCCCGTCGCGCGCAGGAGCACGGCATGCGCAAGGTCGACGTCTTCGTCAAGGGCCCGGGCTCGGGTCGTGAGACGGCCATCCGTTCGCTGCAGGCGACCGGTCTCGAGGTCGGCTCCATCCAGGACGTGACGCCCACCCCGCACAACGGGTGCCGTCCGCCGAAGCGTCGTCGCGTCTGACGCATCGGGGCGCGGTGGCTCGGTTTCCGGCTGGGGGTGTGGGGGTCGTCCCCCACATGTCGCAGTACGGGTGCCGTCCGCCGAAGCGTCGTCGCGTCTGACGCATCGGGGCGCGGTGGCTCGGTTTCCGGCTGGGGGTGTGGGGGTCGTCCCCCACATGTCGCA